>NZ_SJOH01000016.1 GCF_004331285.1 Acinetobacter sp. ANC 3781 | reverse complement strand
GCGACAATAGCAAGAGTGAACCACCTGATCCCTTCCCGAACTCAGAAGTGAAACCTCTTTGCGCTGATGGTAGTGTGGGGTTACCCATGTGAGAGTAAGTCATCGCCAGCTCATTATTCCAAAAGCCCCGCTCAATAGCGGGGCTTTTTTTATGCCTCAAAAATAATCACTGAAAGAGCCAGAAAAGAAAAAACGTTTTATATACAATTCCTTATTTTTTTTAAATTTTTAGTATTTAAAAGGAATAATGCAAAATATTTAAAACAAAAAAAGAGGGTAAGATTAAAATCATTTAACTATATAACAAGCAGCAGATTTCTTGAATATTTAAAAAATAAGATTTGAGCAAAATATGCAGTGGTATAAGCAGTAGAATAGTTGAAGATACTATGCAAGCTATAAGTAGATTCCAGATAAAATGTGAAAATTACATGCAATGGAACAAATCAATGGTGAACCTGAGGTGCTACTACATGATCATATAGTGATCAGTGTATTTTTATGGATTGTAGGATAGAAAGTCGATTGGATCATAGAATCTTATCCTATGACCAAAAAGTATTAAATATCAAGAAAAGCCAATAAATTTAAAAAATGCAGTCTTGAATCTTACTCTATTTATGGGAGTGGAGTGCTTAAGCGAGCATGAATATTATGAATTGCAAGTGAAATATTCGAGGAGTAGGCAAACTTCAAACTAGTTATTCCCAGCTAATAAAATTCGAAAGAAAGGTGGTGTTTTTTTGCTAATAAGGGTTATGGACGAGTTCTCGTTTATTACAACGGAGCAGAATCTTATATGGTTGTTGAGGTTTTAGAGCTTACAGAGAGTCTGCAAAAGAGATTAAATAAGTAAGCAGAATTGCCTCCTATCTAATTGATAGGAGGATTTCGATTAATTTATAAAGCATCTTTTAAGGTAGTGTGGTGTTGTTTAACTTGTTGGGCATATTTTTCACCTTGTTTTTTCATCTTAAGGTTAGAATTATAGCCTGTAGGTCCAACATTGTAATAAGCAAGAGCTTTAGGCCAACTTCCCGCTTTATTGTTATATGAGGCTAGAATATACGTTCCGCAATTAATATTATGATATTCATCACTTAAATCACCTGGGCATATCTGTTGCCAGTAACGTGGAATTACTTGAGTGAGGCCCACAGCACCAGCTGGTGAAATAGCATAGTTTCTATAGCTAGATTCTTGTCGAATCATAGCCGCTAATAGTAAGGGATCGACAGCATATTTTTCTGCACTTTGAATAATCATTGGTGATACACGATTTGCAGTATCTGGCGCAACAGCATATGCTTTTTGAATACCTGTAGATAATTTAGCAGATCGTTTAGCGACTGAGCCCCCATTAAAGGAAGTACAACCGGTAAAAGCTAAAGTAGTAATGACGATAGCTATTGATTTAAATGAAAAAAAATGAACAGAAGGGAGTTTTAAACGTAGGCTCGATAAATGATGCGTAATTAACAAGGTTAGAAACCCAAAGAAAATTTTATTGAAGTTATGCTAGTGGTCTGGGCAGAGCGAGTCAAGAGCCAAGGCTTTGTATTATTCAAATGATTTATGAAGTATTTTTATAAGTTGATCTTTGAGTGATTAAAATTTTAAACTTATGAAAGAACGAGTTCCATTATATTAATGGAACTGATCTTCTTAGTATATTTAATCAATCCATCTCATGCAAAATTGCCTGATTAAATGCCAGAATATCATCTGGGCATCGAGAAGTAATTAAAGGCCAGTTATTGGTATTACAACGATGGACTTCTTCATTTACCCAATTTGCACCGGCATTTTCTAAATCCAGTTTTATACTTTTATAAGAAGTTAAATTTTTATCTTTAATTCTTTGGGCATTAATCAATACCCAGGGCCCATGACAAATGGCTGCAATCGGTTTTGCATTGTCAGTAAAGTGCTGAATAATTTTATGAGCATCTTCATTTAAACGTAAGGTATCTGCATTTACCGTTCCACCCGGAATTACTAAAATATCATAATCCTCTGGAGAAACTTTAGATAAAGTTGTTTGCGGTGTATAAGCGGTTGTAGGTTCCTTATCACTTTTAACTGTTTGAACATCCTTTAATTCTTCTGCGGCATGAATCACTTCAATACCTTTTGATTGTAAAAATTCAAATGGTTTAATCAACTCATCTTGTTCTACGCCGACATTAGAAGTAATAAATAATGCTTTCTTAGACATGTTAGTGATCCTGAATTACTTATTGAATATTCAACCTTAACAAGCTGAACGGATGAAGCTGTACAGATTTTGGCTTATTCTTGTTAAGGTTTGAAAATTCTTGGTAAAAATAAGCCCTATCATCATAACGGGGCTTATTTGATATCAGTTGCAAGGTATAACTCCTGTTTTACCCTTATCCTTCCTGCTTATATCGTTAATTGTTTTTATTATGGAAACATCCTGCTTCCTGATCTTTTAATCATAAGGTGCATACTAGTTCTAGCATAGGCGTCAATAAATACTTTCTGTGTAAGTAAATGCTGACGTGATTTATAAATAAATTGAGTTAATAGAGAAGATCTCACTTTAAAAAGTATTATTTTACAACTGAGACAGGTTTGAAAATGTAGAAAAATTACAATCGTTTTTCCATCCAGATCTCACATGCATGACTATGTCCAGTGTTACCTTTGGGATGATTTAGATACTCAAAACCCAATTTTTCATAAAGTTTGACTGCTTGCCAAAGTTCTTTGGTCGTTTCTAGGTAACAAGATTGGAAACCATGCTGTAAAGTAAACTGAAAGGCTTTTTCCAGAAGTTGCTTAGCAAATCCTAGACCGCGTATTTCGGGCAGAAAGTACATTTTTTGAATTTCTAGAATGCTAGGATCCCCTTTTAAAGGCGATAAACCACCACCACCTAAAATTTCACCCTGTTCATTTTCAATCACCCAGTATTGAGCATTAGATTGCTGATAAACCGTGTATAAGTCATCTAAAATGGGGTCAGCTACAGCAAAACCTGATTCAGGAGCAAGTTCAAACTCTTTGGAAACTTCGCGAATAACACGTGCAATTTCAGCATTATCTTGTGCTTGAATAGGTCTAACTTGATACATAAGCTTAAATATATAGAAATAAAAAGAGATGGATTTTTATAGCGCTATATCTGATAAAAATCCATCTTTTGGCCAATTTTATGCTTTGAAAAAGCGAGATATTATTTTAACTCACTTGAACTCTTGCCCAATTCCCGACGGGCAATAATGAGTTGTTGAATCTGTTGTGTGCCTTCAAAAATATCGAGGATTTTCGAGTCACGTGCCCATTTTTCCAATAACTCTTCTTCGTTATAACCTACACTTGCAGCAAGTTCTACGCATTTTAAAGTGATTTCATTACACATTCGTCCAGCTTTTGCTTTGGAAATGGAAGCTTCACGTGAGTTGGGCTTTTTATTATCTGCCATCCAAGCTGCCTTCATGGTAAGTAAGCGAGCCGCTTCCCACTCCGCCTCCATCCGGTAAATTTGTGCTGCAATATAAGAGGTTTGCAAATAAGGAGTAGCATAATTTTCATCTAATTGATCTTTAAAAATTTGTTTAATTCTTTCTAAAGAGGCTTTTGCACAACCGACCGCCATTGCAGCAACTAAAGGACGAGTATTGTCAAAAGTTTCCATTACACCTGCAAAACCTTTGGCAATATCAATTTCAGCATGCCCCAGCAAATTTTCTGCAGGTACTCGGCAGTCGATAAAGCTGATGACAGCCGTGTCGGATGCTTTGATCCCCAATTTATGCTCCAGACGTTCTACCTTCATGCCAGCTGTTCCTTTTGGAACGACAAAGGACTTAATAGCGGCACGTCCAAGTTTTTTATCCAAAGTTGCCCAGACCACAATCGAGTCTGCACGCTCACCAGAAGTTACGAAAATCTTTTCGCCATTTAAGATATAGTCATTACCGTCTTTTGTGGCTGTAGTATGAATGGCAGCAGAATCTGATCCGCAGCCGGGTTCAGTAATCGCCATTGCGGCCCATGTGCCTTTCAAACGTTCCAGCTGTTCGTCATTTGCCACAGCTGCAATGGCAGAATTTCCTAAACCCTGGCGTGGCATGCTCAGTAATAATCCGGTATCTCCATAGCACATCTCGATCACTCCAAGTACTGTAGACATATTGACGCCATTTTTATTGCCGACTTCAGTGTTGCCACGTTTTCCGACAGCAGCTCCGGCATTAATGCCTTCGCCACCTTCATTCATGCCATCAATGAGTGAGGAAAACATGTCGAGTTCCTTAGGATAGTGGTGTTCGGCTTTGTCATACTTACGTGAAATGGGGCGTAATACATTTAAAGCTGATTCATGAGCTTGATCAATCAACATTTTAAATTTTTTAGGATTTTGTAAATTCATCTGCATAATTCCTTATTTTTATAAATTAAGCATGTAGGCCTGACTGTAAGATAGCTGTAGCACGTAAATCACGATACCAACGTTCAACCGGATGTTCCTTAGTAAATCCGTGACCACCCAGAATTTGCACCCCATCGGTACCAATTTTCATGGATTTCTCGGCGCAAAGTAAACGTGCTAGATAGGCTTCCCGATGGAAAGGTTGGCCTGCCTCAGCCAGACTGGCAGCATTTAGAATCAACATACGCATGGCATCAATTTCAATCGACATATCTGCAATCATGAAAGCCACACTTTGGCGATGTGAAATAGGTTCGCCAAAAGCTGTACGTTGATTGGCATATTGAATACAGTAAGCTTTTACTGTTTCACAGGTTCCCACAGCCATCGCACACCACATTAAATTCCCTAAATCTAAAAAAGCAAAATAATTAAAGTCATCATCACCTAATAATTCAGCTGGGGTATGATTGAGATGTAATGTCACGGTTTCTGTAGCTTTCAGGCCCATTGCTGGACTTTTTTTTGCGGTAATGCTGCTATCGCGTTTTACGATGAAAACTTCGGGTGAGCCATTCAGTTCAGCATTTACCAGAAATAGATCGGCAGTTTCCCCCAATAAAACTAAAGTTTTTTCTCCATGAAGGGTGTATTTCCCATCAATTGAATTCGCTTTGGTTTTTAGCTTAAAAGGATTGAAGGCAGCGGTTGCTTCTTGTATCGCAAATGTCGCGTGAATATCCGCATCATTTGCAAAACCAGGTAAATAGGTGGACTGAATTTTTTCAGAACCCCATTGAGTAATCGCATTAATCACGCTAAAGGTTGAAAGTAAGCCTGCCGTTAAACTGAAATCGCCCTTAGCCAAATGTTCAGCAATGAGGATATTACTTAAAATATTTTTTTCGGTTGCCACTCCACCCAGAGCCTCTGGAAGTGCGTAGTAATTTAGTCCCAAGTCTGTTGCATGTTGCCACAATGCTAGGGGAAACTTTTCATCTTGGTCAGCTTGAGCTGCCAATGGATAAAGCACTTCTGATGCAAAATGATCCATCACATCGCAGGTCATTTGTTGTTCTTCAGTCAGGTTTAAGTCAAATAATGCTTTGTGTTGATTCGGTAAACGTTGCTTGCTGACATGAGAATCTGCTTTAAATACCTTTTGGGTTTTACTTAATGTTTTAAAACCAATTTTTGAACCTTGATATAAAGATTTTTCAATAAATTTACGTAGTTTGAGTTGATCAAGAACCTCGCTACCTGCAATTTTAGTGATCAGTGATAGCCCAAATCCTTGTGCCTTATTTACCATATTGGTCATTGTTATCGTCCATCAATTTTCGATTCTTTGTATTTTTATGCTGACATGGGGAGATCGAAATGACTATGTCGTGGCTGACAATTTAAATTGACTTGGATGGGTGGTTTGAAATGAATTTTAAATTTATTAAATAATTGAATAATATTTATTTTTAATCATTATAAGAGCGGGTTGGGAAGTGAAAATTGACTAGAATGACAAAAATGTCATCCTAGTCAGCAGTCACTATAAAAAATTTTCGACCATTTTGCGCACATTGGTTTTTGCATCGATCACGGTCATAAAGGTATATGCGCCAATGAATTTACGACTAATAAACATAAATTCTTTCGGTGGCACGCTGAAATAACGCGATGCCATGGATTTAGAGGCACGTTGCATCACACGACTATGCAACTGGCTCTTTTTCCAGTCATAACGTTGCTGCTCATCCATGACAGCTGAAGGTAAGTCCGGATTATTTGCTATTGTACTAAAGGCCTCAGTGGCCAGTAAAAATACTTTTGCCATATCTGGTTTAATACTCTGCGGAATTGAATCAAAAAATTCATAACCTGTCATGGCACGAACCATTTCATCAAGATCATGATGATAACCGGCTTGAATCAAATTGCGTGCAACACTCAGCAGGTGCTCATCAAATTGACGAATGGCACCAAAATCTAACAGGACAATTTTATCTTGGCTATCTAAACCATTGCCCAAACGAACTAAATAATTACCAAAGTTTGGGTCGGTCTGCATTTCACCCCATTCAAAAATTTCACGTACCGCAATCTCGAGAGAAGCTTCACCGAGCTGGTTGCGACGTTCTTGAGGCAGAGACAACATGACAGGGCTATTGATTGGTACGCCTCGTTCAAAAGTCATGCATAAAATTTGATCGGTACAATATTCGTCTACAATCTGCGGCACGATATAACGTGGATCATCTTTTAAACGCTCAGCGAAACGACGCGTGGTCGCAGCTTCAATGTCATAATTTACTTCACGGTGCAACATTTCACGAACTTCATCAAACCACTGATCAAATTCACGTGTTTGTGGCACTATGCGAGTCAATTTAAGCATATTTCTAAACAGACTCATATCTGAATCAATGGCGGCCGCTACACCTGGGTATTGGATTTTGAGTACAATTTCCAAACCATCTGATTTGCGTGTCGCGCGATGTACCTGAGCTAAAGATGCAGTACCGAGTGGTTCATGATCAATCGTTAAATCATTGAGCTTAGAACCCAGTTGTTGTTCTAGATGCTGTTTAATTGCAGGCCAAGCAAGAGCGATGGTTTGGTTGTTTAAAGTATTCAGTGCTTGAGTAATTTCTTCAGGTAAAAAATGTTCGCCATAAAGCGCCATCATTTGCCCAATTTTAACGATAGAACCTTTGAGTTTGCCAATTTCAGAAACAAGATAATCTGCCTGTTCTTTCATGGCTTTTTTACGTTTCTTTTCTTTTTCTGCTTCACTGGAAAACATGGTGGTCGCACTCGAGGCGGCCCATCGCGTTCCTGCCAGTAAGGATGCTTTAGCGATAGATAAACGTCGATCCATAGAGGAGGTTTTGAGTTGTTTAAGCTTATCGTTCTGATCTGACATTAAACAAAATCCTTTAATCAGCAAGTCGCAGAATAATTAATTGTAGCGGATATTACCGTGTATTCACGTATTAAAAAAGTTCAACCTGCTGTACAGGGCATTAATATGTCTAATATTTAATTTATTTCCCATAAAAGCTTCAGTCTTAGAAGAGGGAAACGCTTTTCACATGAGTGAACTAAATGAGTTACTCGCACCGGTATGAGCGTTGAGAAGGATATCCACACTAAAATTGTGCTGTATATAAATTGGACGAATATTTACATGCGGAATTGAATTTTAATGTCACTTTTGTGCTGCAATATGGTTTTATGAGTTTGAAGATGTTTAAAAATCATGGCTTGCACGGTGCCATGTTTAAAACCCAAGGCATAACCTTTGACAATAATAATACTCGGTAAACTGAAAAACAGATATTTTGCATCATCTTCGGAGGGTGTGGGATAAATTGTATTTTCGATTAAGACTTGTTGAAAAAATTGTTTCTCGCTTTCAACTTGGGCAGAATGGGTATCATTCCAGTAGTTTTGGCGCATTGCCATTAAATTATTGTGCTTGTAGCTCATAACAAGAAGTATTTAGAAAATAATGAGAACTATATAAGGTCATTTTAGTCAGATTCAATAGCCAAAATGTTGCAATGTTTGTTGTGCGTTGGCTTGAACTGCGGTGATATAGGAATCTTCACAGCTTTGTTGTAGTATTCCTAAATAAATAAAATGAATATTATTTAAAATTGAGTCATTTAAGACAGGGGAATATGATGCGATTTTTAATGCCAGTGATTTTCAGTATGGCTGTTTTGGGTTCAACTTCAGTTTTAGCACAAGGATATTCTGACGAATATAACAAATGTCTTAACACATCTTATGGTCAAACTGAAACAGTCAAAAAATGTGTAGAGAAAGAGTTGAAAAATCAGGAAAAACTCCTCAATAAATATTATAAAAATTATTTAAAAAACAGTGGAAATAACCAAAGTAATGTCGAGCAACAACATCAACTTTGGTTAAAACGTGTTAATCAGCAATGCTATTTAAAAGTGACCTCGAGCTTGCTTAAAGTCAAACAGGAAAAATGTATTTTGGAAATGACGATGGAACGTGCTTACTATTATCAAATTAAATAAATCGCTTATAGATTATTGTTTTTAATCTGCTTGAAACGTTATAAAAAACCAATAAAACAAGGTATCATAAGGCGTTTTAAAAAATTTCACCTTGGAGATGCCTTAAGTGGATCAACTGACAATTAGCCCTGAACATTTACAGGAAGCCGCTGAAAACTTAACAACTATTCGTGATTTTATCCGTTTTGGTGTTTCAGCTCTACGTCAATACGATGCACACTTAGGTCAAGGTACAGAAGACTTTTTTGCAGAAAGTTCGGCTTTAGTATTGCAAACACTGGCACTGGACTGGAACGCAAATCCAGAAATTTTAGATGCCAAATTGTTACCAAGTGAAAAAGCAGAATTTATCAGTTTGCTGGAACGTCGTATCAATGAAAAAGTGCCGACTTCATATTTGTTAAATCTAGCATATTTCTGCGATAAACCTTATTACGTAGACGAACGTGTACTTATTCCACGTTCACCGATTGCAGAATTGATTAATCAACGCTTTGCGCCTTATTGCCTCGATGAAAATGGTCTGGTGCGTGAAGCGTTAAACAATCTTCCTGAAAATGATCATCCGCAAATGCCGCGTCGTATTTTAGATATGTGTACCGGTTCGGGTTGTATCGCGATTGCATTAGCTTATGCCTTCCCTGAATCTGAAGTGGATGCAACCGATATTTCTAAAGAAGCTTTAGAAGTGGCATCGATTAACGCTGAACATCACAATATGCAATATCAGGTTGCATTGATGGAATCAGATTTGTTCGCAAAAATTCCTGCTGAAAATCAATACGATTTAATCGTGTCTAATCCTCCGTATGTGGATGCAGAAGACATGGCTGATTTACCGGCTGAATTTTTACATGAGCCAGAACTTGCACTTGCTGCAGGTCAGGACGGTTTGGATTTAGTTCGTAAAATGTTGGCGCAAGCTGCAGATTACTTAACTGAAGATGGCTTGATTGTCATTGAAGTGGGTAATTCTGAATGGGCAATGAAGCAAAACTTTAATACGGTTGATTTCCATTGGTTAACTTTCCAAAAAGGTGGTTCGGGTATTTTTGCTTTAACCGCAGAGCAATGCCGTAAATACCGTGATTTATTTGTACAATCTGTTCAAGCATAAGGAGTTTTGAACATGGCAGGTAATAGTATTGGACAACTGTTCCGTGTAACGACTTGTGGTGAATCTCATGGCGTGGGCCTGATGGCAATTGTCGATGGTGTGCCGCCTGGGATCGAACTGACTGAAGCAGATTTACAAAAAGATTTAGACCGCCGCAAACCGGGTACCTCTAAATTCGCGACCCAGCGTAAAGAGCCGGATGAAGTGGAAATTATTTCAGGTGTATTTGAGGGTAAAACCACAGGTACATCCATCGGTTTATTGATTCGTAATACGGATCAAAAATCCAAAGACTACGGCAATATTGCGCAAACTTTCCGTCCCGGTCATGCTGATTATACCTATACCCAAAAGTATGGTTTCCGTGATTACCGTGGTGGCGGTCGTTCAAGCGCACGTGAAACTGCGATGCGTGTGGCTGCCGGTGCAATTGCAAAGAAATATCTGGCTGAAAAGTTTGGTATTAACATTCGTGGTCATGTCACACAAATTGGTACGGAAAAAACCGAAAAATTAGATTGGAATGAAGTTCCAAATAATCCATTTTTCTGTGGTGATATCGATGCCGTGCCACGTTTTGAAGCTTTAGTGACTTCATTACGTGAACAAGGTACAAGCTGTGGTGCGAAACTAGAAATTCTTGCGGAGAATGTTCCAGTCGGTTGGGGCGAGCCAGTCTTTGACCGTCTGGATGCGGATATCGCGCATGCCATGATGAGCATCAATGCTGTTAAAGGTGTGGAAATTGGTGATGGTTTTGCTGTTGCAGAACAGTTTGGTCATGAATCGCGGGATGAATTGACTACAGAAGGTTTCCTGGCCAACCATGCCGGCGGGATTTTGGGTGGTATCTCCAGTGGTCAAACCATTCGTGTGGCGATTGCCCTGAAACCGACTGCAAGTATTACCACGCCGGGTAAAACCATTAATATCGGCCGAGAAGATACGGACGTATTGACCAAAGGTCGTCATGACCCGTGTGTCGGTGTTCGTGCGACACCAATTGCAGAAGCCATGTTTGCGATTGTGTTGATGGATCACTGCATGCGCCATCGTGCACAAAATGTCGATGTCATTGCGCCATTTGCCCCGATTTAAATCTAAGTATCTCGTTAAGGCTACGAGATTTAATGATAAAAAACCAGACTTTAAGTCTGGTTTTTTTATTGCTAAAATTTTACTCGATGATACTTTGTGATAATTTTCTTTTAATTCAAATTTTTAGAAAAATAATGAACTCATTAAGATATAGAACCGGAAATTTAAATGATATCGACAACCTAATAGGCTTGATTAATTAGGCATATTGCAAGAATACTGGTTCTAGTTGGACCAGTGAACAAGATATTGTTGCTGGAGATCGAATCAATCAACAGCAATTATTGCAAAGTTTAAAACAAGAGAATTTCTATCTGTTTATAGCTGAAGCTATTGAAGATGTGCAAACACATTTGGTGGTATGTATAGGCTTAACATTCAAAGCAGATCATATAGAAATTGGAACGTTTTGTGTAGCTTCAGCTCAAAATCAGGGTATTGGCAAACATGTTTTAAAATATGCTGAGAAAATGGCAATAGAACACTGTCCTACATTAAATCATTATGAAATGTGGGTGCTGGATAGCAGAACAGAACTGATTCAATATTATGCACGGTGTGGCTATGCTAAAAAGCAGCATACCGAACCTTATCCCATTCATGCCAATGTAGGACAACCCTTGATTGATTTGCAATTACAACAGATGTCAAAGTCGGTGCTCAGTAGTATAAGTTAAGCACTCAAAACAGTACATAACCTTAAAATAATAGCCTAAGCTATACCATTGAATTAAATTGGTTATAATTTTAAGTAATTAAAAAATATATTTATTTATATCGCAATAACTGTGCTTAACAAATAAATCAATTTAGTGCTCGCGCATGGTATAAAAATTGCTCATATTAATATAAGAAAATTATTGCAGGAGAGATGTTCTTCTGTGAACACGCCGAAGGAGCAACGACCCCGGAAACTCTCAGGCAAAAGGACTGTAATAATTTCAAAAATCTGGAGAGAAGCATATAAGAAAATATGCTCACCGAAGGGGATGGTCAGCGTTAAAATTTTAACGTCATGATCGAAGCTCTCAGGTAACCATGAAAGATGGGGCTCAGAAGAAATGTATACACATTTCCAGGGAGTGTCGTATGTGTCATATCGTTGTGATCGGGGCAGGCATTACCGGTGTTACTTCTGCCTATGAGCTGGCGAAATTGGGTTATAAAGTTACCGTTATAGATAAACATTTATATCCCGCCATGGAAACCTCATTTGCCAATGGTGGACAGCTCTCTGCCTGTAATGCAGAAGTCTGGAATCAAAAAGCCACGGTACTGAAAGGTATCAAGTGGATGTCCAATAAGAATGCACCACTATTACTTAACCCTTCATTTGATGTGCATAAATATGGCTGGTTAATAGAGTTTCTTGGCAATATTAAAAATTACGAAGCCAACACTCGCGATACTGTGAAAATGGCGCTATTAGCCCGTGAGCGTTTATTTGCTGTGGCTGAACAGGAAAATATTCAGTTTGATTTGGAAAAGCGTGGAATTCTACATTTTTACCATAGCAAACTGGATTATGAAGTGGCGACTCGGGTAAATACTTTGCTTATTAATGGTGGTCTAGAGCGAATTGCAATTACACCGAGCGAAATTAAAAGCATAGAGCCAAGTTTGAAGGGTGAATATTATGGCGGTTTTTATTGTCCCGGAGATGCCACAGGCGATATTCATAAATTTACCAAAGGGCTTGCCGAAGCATCTGAAAAATATGGGGTGAAATATATATTTGGTATGGAAGTGACCCATGTAAAACATCATCCCAATGGGATCACTGTGCTTTACCATGCCAGTAATGAAAATATGCATCTAGATGCAGCTTCAGTTGAATCCTTGGAAGCGGATGCTGTAGTGGTTTGTGGCGGTGTCGGAAGTTGTCACTTGGCAAATTTACTGGGCGATCGGGTCAATATATATCCAGTCAAGGGTTATTCAATTACGCTAGATTTGAATGATGAGGGCAGCATCAAGAATGCACCATGGGTAAGCCTGCTTGATGAAAGTTCTAAAATTGTGACTTCACGTTTAGGGGCAGATCGTTTACGCGTTGCAGGAACGGCAGAATTTAATGGTTATAACCGGGATATACGTGCAGATAGAATTCAGCCCTTAATTGATTGGGTGAATAAAAATTTTAATATCAGTACTGAAAATGCTGTGCCTTGGGCAGGTTTAAGACCAATGATGCCCAATATGATGCCGATTGTACGCCGTGGAAAGCGTGAACGGGTTTTTTATAATACTGGACATGGCCATTTAGGTTGGACTTTGTCTGCGGCGACAGCGGTGATGATTAGTCAGCAAGTGGCTTCGCAACATCCGGTTTAATTACATAGAAACTAAAAAGTGCAACGTGATATGTTGCATTTTTTTTGCCAGTTTAATATATGATTATCAAAAGATTTTCGTGAGATGTAAGATAATGAACAAAGTTTGTCCAGTAATTCTTCGGAAAAAAAATCAAATATTGGAAGTTTTACTTTTCAAACATCCGACAGCGGGTATTCAGCTTGTAAAAGGTACAATTGAGAGATCAGAACGAATTTTTCAGGCAGCTATACGTGAATTGTATGAAGAATCGGGGATCGTTGTGGAAGAACAACATTGTTATGATTGGGGATCACATCAAATAAGCAATCAAACGTGGTATTTTATTTTTTGTGATACCTTAAGTCAAAATTTAAAGGATCAATGGAGTTATGAAACATTAGACGATTATGGGCATCGTTTTGAGTTTTTCTGGCAAAATATTAATGCATATAACCTTCCAGATTTACCTCCCAAATATGTACAAGCTCTAGATTTGATCAGGCAAAAAATGAATCTGTATGTTAAGCAATAAAAAAGCGCTAATATTTAATTTCCAAAATCACTCATTATATTAGAATAATTAATCATAAATCCGATAGACACCTACAAAACGTTCACAGCCTTTTTGCTCAGTTTTAACCGATAAAATGGCCTTATTAAAATCAAACTGGTATTTGCAATCATGTTCGTTATCCATGATTTCACTTTTCTTATCGGGTGTTGTATAGGCCAAGAAAGGAATGGTTTGTGTTTCTAATTTATTGTTCGGGTTGCGGTAGGCGATGCCTTCAATTTTAATTCTGTCTTTAGTGAGTTGATGGACTTGTAAATGTACGGGTTGACTGGCAATTTTCCCATTTTCAAATTTTAAATAATGATTAGTTAAACTCTGATTTAACGAGGTATAAAAATTCAGATCATCAGTACGCAATTCAAATTGTTGCTTATAACAATTTAAACTTTTACATTGCTCTAAACGCTTAAACCATAAAGTGTGGGTATCTTCTAATAACTGAACCGGTGCATCACTAACCAAAAAAGCAGTCATATAGTGATTGGTCAATTTTTCCCGCAATTCGGTAAAACTTTCGGCACAAATCTGTTTCATTGACGACGTATTCGGACTAGAACAGTCAATTTTTTGAGCATGAGCCAAAGTTGAGCACAAACAGCCAATACTGAATAATGTGCATAATGTTTTAATGAGATTAATTTCGGTATTCACCAGCATGATCGCTTATAATTTCACTATGTTGCGCTGCTGTAACTATAGCGAAATAGAAAGCGTAAATACAATATTTCAATCATTTATTTCTTAAGGATGCTTAAAGTGGTCGCACAAATTCGAATTGGTCAGGGAATGGATGTACACGCTTTTGAAGAAGGTGATTTTGTCACTTTAGCAGGGATTAAAATTCCGCATACCCAAGGCTTAAAAGCCCATTCAGATGGTGATGTGGTATTACATGCTTTATGTGATGCTTTATTGGGTGCGCTGGCTTTGGGAGATATCGGACAGCATTTTCCAGATACCGATGCAAAATTCAAGGGAGCGGACAGCCGGGGATTGCTTAAACATGTTTATCAACTGATTTTAGACCGCGGTTATGTGTTAAATAATGCCGATATTACCGTGGCATGTGAACGCCCAAAACTGGCAAAACATAATCTGGAAATGCGTCAAAGTATTGCAGATGTTCTGGATGTACATGTTACCCAAATTAGTGTGAAGGCAACCACCACAGAAAAGTTAGGATTTACCGGACGTCAGGAAGGAATTTTATCGACCGCAACCGTGTTAATTTCACATCAGCCAAAATGATCTGGATGCATTAACGACTGCTGTAATTCTTGGGTACCCTTGCGACCTTGCAGTTGTAGGGCTACTGCATGAATGAGACCTGTCCAGGTTTCATTCGGCTCCCAAATGCTGTGCATCAGTTCCTGCGCCGTAGGCATGTCCATATCCATATAGTACTGACGATATAAATACATCAAACAACTGACATGATAATTCTTGCTACAGTGAACCCAGACCATTTGATCTTGGACTAAATGATTGAGCAGATCTAATATCAGTAAACATTGATCATCCGAAGGGGTGTCTGGTGAAATGGGAAACTGAATATAATTTAAGCCTAAATCCAGACAAATCTTATCTTCATGGTGTAAATGCTGCTCTGCATCAGATAATGCCAGATTGACAATAGTCGTCACGCCGTATTCTTTAATCAGTTTCAACTGTTCAGCAGAAGGCTGAGCTGACGTGAATAAATGTTCGTGAATAAACTGGAAATTTTCGATGTGGCTCAATGCATTTTCAATTTCATTCATGAGAGAAAATTTTCCTAAGGTTAAAGTAGAAACGCCATCTATCTAGATGGCGTTTTAAATCTCTTAGCGATTTGATAAAACGTCTTTGAGGGCTTCATGCATATCGAGCAGGGCTTTTTCAGTGGTTTCCCAATCGATACAGCCATCAGTCACTGATTTGCCATATTCAAGATGATCCAGATTGTCAGGAATATCTTGACGGCCGCCTTTAAGATGACTTTCAACCATCAGACCAACAATGGACTTGTTACCATCCAGAATTTGTTCTGTAATGTTTTTCAATACCAGCGGTTGCAAGTATGGATCTTTGTTTGAATTGGCATGACTGGTATCAATCATGATTTTGTTGCTGACTTTGGCTTTGGCTAAAGCATTCTCAGCTTCTGCCACAGAGCCTGCATCATAGTTCGGCTTGCCATTACCACCACGAAGCACCACGTGTGCGTATTGGTTGCCGCTAGTACGAATGACAGAAACCTGACCTTGATCATTCAGACCGAGGAAGCTATGACCGTGTTTAACTGATTGCATGGCATTGGTAGCCACTGTTAAACCACCATCTGTACCATTTTTAAAGCCTACAGGTGAGGATAAACCTGAAGACATTTCACGATGCGTCTGGCTTTCGGTAGTACGTGCGCCAATTGCTGACCATGAAATTAAATCTTGATAGTACTGCGGTGAGTTCGGATCAAGTGCTTCAGTAGCGCAAGGTAATCCTTTTTCATTCAGTTCAACCAAAAGCTGGCGACCAATGCGAAGACCTTTTTCAATATTGAAAGAGTCATTCATGTCGGGGTCATTGATTAAACCTTTCCAACCAACAGTGGTACGTGGTTTTTCAAAATAAACACGCATCACAATATAAAGGGTATCTTTAATTTTTTCGCTTAAAAATTTCAAACGATTTGCATACTCATGTGCAGCAACTGTGTCGTGAATTGAGCAAGGACCAATGACTACAAATAGACGATTGTCTTTCCCATCAAGGATATTGCGAATGGTTTCACGACCTTTTAGTACGGTTTGATAGGCATGTTCAGTCAGAGGTAACTCTTTTTTTAATTCAGCAGGAGTTACCAAAGGCTGAATGCTTTGTACATTCACGTCGTCGATGTCTGATTGGATAATAGGATTTGACTGTAGTGTATTCATTGCCGTCACTGGTTCGATCATACAAAAGTTTATTCTCAATCTGAATATAACACGAATATATGTTCACCATGTTATAAAAAAGATCAATATATAGGTCAAAAAAAAGTGATGAATCGTATAGTTAAATTAAACTTTCATCGATTTTTCAATAATGATCACTTGCGCTGTAGCTGGTTTTTCTACAGGTTTTGCTTTTACCGGATGAAGTATGAAATTCATGCCTAAGGCGAATAAGGTAATCCCCAGAATCTTACGGATAATTTTTTCTGGCAGACGAGAGCTGATTAAAGTTCCAACCACAATGGCAGGAATTGAACCGACTAACAACCATCCAAGTAAATGTAAATCTACATTACCCGAGCTCATGTGTCCAAGTCCTGCGACTAAAGTCAAAAGCACGGCATGGACGACATCGGAACCAATAATACGAATCATCGGTAAATTCGGGAACATCAACACCAGTGCCATGATGCCAAATGCCCCTGCACCGACTGAAGAAAGGGTCACAAATATACCCAGTACAATGCCCATAATCACAATATACGCACGTTTGTCTTTTGCCCGAAAATTGACCTTTTCTAAATCTTGAGTCATATCCAAAGCTTCATTTTTACGGAATTTGTTAAAGAAGCGTTCAATGTGACTACGGAACATAATTGACACACCGGTTAAGGTCAACATAAAGCCCAATACCATGGTCAAAACAGCTTTATAACTGCTTGAGTGGCTAAGATAAGTGTCTAAAACCCAATGGGTTGCAAGCGAGGCGGGAATACTTCCCACTGCAAGCCAGATCACAATTGGCCAGACAATATTCATTTTTTTTGCATGAACTAAAGATCCGCAGAATTTAGAAATTGCGGCATAGAGCAAATCGGTACCAATCGCGATATGAGGCTCGATTCTAAACAGGCTAATCAGGATGGGGGTCATTAATGAACCACCGCCAACACCCGTAATCCCAACACAGAAACCGACCAAAACACCTGCTAAAATAAATTCCAGTGGACCAAACATGGTTATATGCCAAATATCAAAAAACGTGCTTATGTTATGACTTTTTCATATAAGTCGTTGTCTTGATTATTGATTTGCTTATGCAAAAAAATGAAATAGAAAAATAGCTATTCTTAGAAAACAGAATTTAATTTGAATTTTTTCATATTTAAATTCAGGTATTGTTACTTCTGAAAAGATTTAAGTTCATTCATAGATAAAATAAAGATAAAAATCAGCGGGGTGGAAAATATCCAGAAACTGACAAACCCGATTGAAGCACCTTCTTTTTGTATAAAAATGAATAGCGCTAGTATCAATGAAAGCAGGCAAACAACGCGTGTAGTTTGTGGATATACGAGCAAAATAGACCACTTAGACAGTCTGGTTTTTTTAATTTGTTTTTCACTGACCTGATATAAACCCCAAACGCCTAACAGAATGAACAGAAAACTAAAGAGAATATTCATCAGCAGCCTTCCTCTTTATGTTCAGGTTCCACTATTTTAAGTTTGGTTCTTATCCTGCTTTGCGCTTTGTGCTGAATAGGAGTGATATTTCTATAAAGAAATATGGCTAATAAACCGAAAATAAGAATAAATAAATCAAGTTTAAAAAATATCCAAAAACCTGTAAAGTTTGGAATGAGGTTTTGCTGAAGAAGAAATAAAAAATTAAAAACAGGTAAACAGAAAGCCAAAGCAATAAAAATCCCCAAGTTTATTTTCCAGAGATATTGTTTTTTAATGCATAAACTCATTCCAAAAATGCTCAGCCAAATGATAAAAAAACTCATCACTTCATAATTTTGTGAACTTTGAATTAGTAAGCCGATCCGGTTTGCATAAAAGTAACCCAATACCGCAATCGGCAAGCCTACAATTGCACTGATATTCAGCCGTTGCACCAGATAATGTCCAACATGGAATTTTTCAGTTTTAGTTTGTAATTGCCGTTTTAAACTCCAGAGCAGTAAACCTGATGCCACCATCACACAGCCGAGTAAACCCGAAAAAAACAGCGCCAGACGAAGCAGGGGTTGGGCAAAGGTTGCCATATGCAGTCCATATACGCCGGCATTAAGTGTGGCAATCGCACTATCATTTTTAGTGCTGGATAATTTTTTTCCCGTGATTGCATTCAGGGTGATTTGTGCCTGATTACGGGTAATCGAGTGATCTTTAGCTTCGGTAAAAGTAATTTGTGCATGTTCGGTATTTGGATTTTTCACATGGATGGTGCTGTACTCAGTTTTTCCCCATTCACGTTGTAGCGGTTGCATCAAATTGTGAATAGATTGCATTTGAGCAGGTGAGTTGTTTTCAATTTTAGGAGTAATTTTAGCGTTAATTTCTTCGAAATACTGAAAATTATTTTCAGAATAAAGTTTCTGCATACCCCAAGGTAAATATAAGTAGAAGAAAATGGCCAAGCCGGTAAAAGTAATGGTTAGAAAGAAGGGTAAGGCAATAACAGAGCTGACATTGTGAAAATCCAAATAAGAGCGTTGTCCTTTAAATGCACGTAATGTAAAGAAATCAGTCAGAATCTTTTTATGGGTGATAACCCCGGAAATAAGAGCAATCAGCATGATAAATGCTGCCAGTGAAACGATTAACCGGCCAACTAAAATAGGCACGCCAAACAGTTGAAAGTGGAGTTGATAGAAAAAATCTCCGCCTTGTGTTTGTGCCAGATTCAGCTCTTGTCCTGTATTTGGATTTAAAGTCTTGTTTTCATAAGCGCCGTCGGAGCTTTGCCAATAGATTTGGTTTACCGGTTTTTGCTGGTTCGCGACATTCATAAACCATGTCTTGGCATCAGGCGCATGTTGTTCTAAATACTGATATGCCGTGCGTATTGCGGTATCTTGATTAACCTGGATGCGGGCAAGTGAGGGCTGCATCCATAAACTAATGTCATGACGATAATAAGACAGCGACCCCATCAAAAAGATGGCAAACAATAACCAGCCAAAAATCAGACCTGTCCATGAATGTAACCAAGCCATAGATTGACGTATCGATTTTTGCATGACTTAACCTGCGATCCGGTAAATAGCAGCCAGACCAGTAGCCAAACTAATGCTGATCAAACTTAACTTAGGTAAAGATGGAATGCAGAAACTGCTAATGACAAAACTGACAAAGAATAAAATACTGATGAATGCTGCCAGATAGATCGCTTCTGCTTTTGAAAATAGAAGATAAAACAGTACCGTTAAGTTGCTGGCTAACAATGCGGTGCAAGCATAACCGAGCAGAAAGGCGATGATAAAGCGGTAGAGCACAGCAAAGCGATATTGAACGGTACTGGAAATCATGAGCATTCACTCGCATGAAACAGATAAAAAAGAACCTAAGTCAGTTTTAACTTAGGTTCAGGGTTACAGATTAATATTTATAACGTACTGCTACGCTATAGTTTGCAGGTGCACCATAGAAACCTTGTGCATCCGGGAAATTAAATAAATATTTTTCATTGGTAATATTATTGGCATTGGCTTGTAACGACAACTGATCATTAATCTCATAGCTTGCCATTAAATTAATCAGGGCGTAGGAGTCTTGACGAATGATTCCGGCATTTTGAGTAATTACACCAGCGGTGTCGGTGGCTTCAGGTACATCTAGATAAGTGTTGTCCTGCCATTGTACGCCTGCACCAATTTTGAGTTGCGGTAACTGCGGGACGGTATAAGTCGTAAGTAAGTTAAACATCTGGTCTGGATTGTAGGTTCGGGCTTTACCTCCATTGATCAGGTCTTTCAGACTGAACAGGGTATAACCGAATGAAACATTCAGATTATCGCTAAGCTGCCCAGCCAAGCCAAATTCATAACCTTGCGAGCGTAAGTCGCTGACCTGTACTTTACGATTGATCGGTAAACCATCTGAATTTCGCAGCGGATAATTACTTTCTTCAGTTCTGAAAATGGCCATTGAGCCAGTCAATCGGTCATCTAGCCATGAGCTTTTTACTCCAAGTTCATAGCTTTCACCTTCAATCGGTTTATTTAAACTGCCATCCAAAGCCCGGGTGGTCTGAGGGCGAAAAATCGAGCTATAGCTCATATAGCCCGTATATTCAGGTGTGAAATTATAAGTCAGGCCGGCATAAGGCAGTATTTTATCTTCATCATAATAGGCATCTGCACCATAGCTATGGCCTTTGCTTTTTGCCTGTACGTAGTTGCTACCCAAAATCATTTTCAAATCATCATTAAAATGAATGCGCGTCGCTGCGTAATAGCTTTGCAGGTTTTGCCGCATATGGGCTTCACCACTGGTCTGGGTCATCTCCCAAGTGGGTTCAGCAGGCGTCCAACTGGCTAAATCGGTAGTCAAAGGATTGGTGTAACTGCCCGCATAGCCCAAGCCATTTACCTGGTTTTCTGCCCAGCTGTAGCCGATGACTGCTTCATGCCGTTGTCCAAATAAGGGGAATGTCCCTTGAGCACTGATACTGGCTTGGCGCTCTTTATTATCATCTATATATCTGCCTGGCCATAAAAAAATGCCCGAGGTATTGTCACTACCCGGGTTGCCAGAAAGATATAACAGTTTTGCATCACGGTCGATGTGAGTTTCATCATAATTCAGCTTGAGTTCCCAGTCACCGCCAAGCTGTTGCTTGAGTTCTGCAAAATAATTTTGAATATTGCTATCCCAATAGGTCCACTCAGGGCTGTAATTATATGAACGTGAATAGCCAAGCTGTTCACCGCTGCTATTCATCAGAGGATTTGCGCCCCAGTTATTGCTATCCGATTTGCTATTGGTGTGGCTATAACCTGCACTCAGTAAAGTTGAATCAGTCAGATCCGCTTCTACAATCACCCCGACGCCATTTTTTTCCTGAGCGTAATGATCGAGGTAAGAATCCCCCGTCTGCTGATAACCGAAGACTCGTCCACGAATACGTCCATCTTCCGTCAAGGCAGAGGAAACATCGGCTTCATAACGCTGGGTATCCCAAGATCCATAACTGGCAGAAACAGAACCTTGTACATCCTGGGTAGGGCGTTTGCGCACCATATTGATCGTTGCACTGGGGTCACCAATCGCATTGCTTAAGGCATCTGCACCTTTGATGACTTCAACGCGGTCATACAAGAAAGTATCCGGGTTACTGTTGTTATAGTTATAACCTTCCAAGGGAAAACCTATACCATCGACCTGAATATTGGAAATTTCAAAGCCGCGAGAGAGATAGGACGTACGATTAGTTTCCTGACTACTCACGCTGACACCGGGGGTATTACGTAAGACATCACGCGTATTACTAATGGCAAAATCATCTAGCTGTTGTCGTGTCACGACATTAATGGTTTGCGGTGTTTCTTTGGTTTCAAGATTGAGCTTGGTGGCATTGCTGCTTTTTTTAACGATATAGGCTTTAGTTTTTTCTGAACTCTCTTCGGTATTAGCGGATTGAGCTTGTAATTGAATGGTCGATAAAGTTGGTACCTCCTCAGCAAAACTAGATTGCACGCCAAATAGGGCCAAGCTGAGAAGTGAAAGTTTGAAATTATGGGAAAAAAGGGGAGTTATTGTGTGCATTTCTATATGGTAATGGAAGTGATTATCATTTATATTAATGTTAATTGAGATTAACCTCAATATTGAGGTAATTGGTATTTTAGATTGATCATTAGTAGGAAAATGATAATTTAGATGGTGTTCAATCGATATAGCGCTATTAATTTATGCATCTGTTGCTACAGATAAGATTTAAAATAGATGGATATGTTAAAATCTTGATAATTTTACAGAGGGTAAAAGTCTTGCAAAATCGGAAGCTTAAAATCGGTATGGTGGTCGGGGAAGTGTCTGGAGATACGCTTGGTGCTAAACTCATCCGCAGTTTTCGTGAGCAAGGAATTGATGCCGAATTTGAAGGCATTGGTGGCCCTCAAATGATAGCAGAAGGCTTCAAGAGTTATTATCCGATGGATATTTTATCGGTGATGGGAATTGTTGAAGTTCTAAAAGATCTTAAAAAGCTGTTTGCGGTACGTGATGGGCTGGTCGAGACCTGGACCAAAGAGCCGGTCGATGTGTTTGTCGGAATTGATGCCCCAGACTTTAACTTGCGCTTATCCAAAAGCTTAAAACAGAAAAATTTACCGATTAAAACTGTGCAATATGTCAGTCCTTCAGTTTGGGCATGGCGTCAGGGACGGGTACATGGCATTAAAGCCAGCATTGATTTAGTGCTGTGTTTATTTCCGTTCGAAAAAACTTTTTATAAAAAATTTGATGTGCCAGCCGCGTTTGTGGGGCATCCACTTGCCAGTCAATTGCCTTTGCAAAATCCTCTGATTGAAGCTAAGCAAGAGCTGGGGTTAAATGTTGAACATAAACATATCGCACTTTTACCGGGCAGCCGCCGTGGTGAAATTGAAAGACTTGGGCCGTTGGTACTTGATGCAGCGAAAATCGTGAGTCAAAAGCATCCTGAATATATTTTTTTGATTCCTGCGATTAATGATGCACGCAAGCAGCAGATTGAAGCATTGCTGCAACAATATCCTGCTGATTTTGTCGCTAAAGTTTGCTTGATGGAAAATACGGAGACAGAATCGAAAATTGGTCGTCAAGTCATGAATGCCTCAAATATTGTGGCCTTGGCATCAGGAACGGCAACTTTAGAGGCAATGTTATTACATCGTCCGATGGTGACGTTCTATAAGTTGAATTGGCTGACGTATGTAGTGATCAAATTCCTGATCAAAATTCCTTATTATTCTTTACCCAATATTATTGCCGGTAAAAAAATTATTCGAGAATTGATTCAGAGTGATGCAACGCCAGAAAATTTGGCTATTGAAATTGAAAAACTGATGAATGTTGAAATCGCACAAATTCAGGCCATGCAGCACATTACCATGCACAAGAAATTACTTTCCGGAAATAGCGAAGATCCCGTTCAAGCCATTCTGAATATCTTAAATCCGGTGAACATACCCAACCCAGAATGATTTACTGAAATTGTTGCCGATACTGGCTTGGGGTCAAATCAAACAGCCGCTTAAAGGTTTGGCTAAATGCAGTTTCTGAAGAATAGCCTACGCGATGGGCAATTTGCTGAATCGACAATTGTCCTTCGCGTAAATGCTGTGATGCCAAACGGAAACGATATTGCTGTAAATATGCCAACGGTGTTTCACCTACAATATTGCTAAATAAAGGGGCAAATTTTGAGCGCGACATACAGCATTGTTCTGCCAAACTTTCCACTGTCCAAGCCTGTTCCGGTTTGCCGTGAATAGCGGCCAAAGCATTCGCCAGTTCGGTATGCACTAAAGCTCTAAGCCAATTATTAGAATCCTTTAATTGCGCGATGTAGTCACGGACACATTCAATAAATAGAATACTAACCAAATGATCCAGAATTTTGTCGCGACCCGGCCGAATTTGATAGGCTTCAACTGCTAAAAAATGTAAGCCAATTTGTAGCCATTCCGGTGCGGTACTGCCGGTTATATGATGAATATGAATATAGTTGGGCAGGGCATTGAGTAGAGGACGCGCCATAATCGTATCGATATGACAACGAATCGCTAAAATGAGCGCAGGCTCACCACTTGTACTCCCAAACTCGATGGTTTCCTGCCTTTTTCGATCAAAAAGTTCAGTAATATTTAAGGCTTCAACCAAATTGCTTTTATTATTTTTATGGCAAGAGTGGTTTTGCCCTGATGGGATTAGCACCAAATCCCCCGCTTCAACATGTAGTTGAGTATGAAGATTCAGTTGAATCGTCATCTTGCCCACCAGAACCACATAGCCAATCATGGCATCTTGTTCCTGATACGAATAGGCCCAGTCACCTTGCGGTTTTAAATAAATATATTCAGATTTATTAAGATGAATATCATCAAAAATTTTACTTAAAGCATCCATGTCTTATCGTTCTGTCATCATCTAGTAAAATTATAAAAGCTTTGATTCACTCAAGCATGTGTTTTTAGGTCAAATATTGGCTATTAATGCCAAGGACGTTTGCATAGCTTTTTTGGACGTTTAAAACTGTTCTTGATGGCCCATTTCTAGAAATATAACGGTAGAACAAAAAATAGGGAAGATCGTCAGCATGAATGCACCAGTAAATTTAAATCAAACAACAATTCAAACCCTTCCAACTGCGTCAGGTTTAGCACTGGATAAAAAACGCTATTGGTGGTTATTAAGTCCAGGTTTACCTGTCATTGGTATGGGTATTTTGGCCGGCTATCAGTTTGGTCCTAAATTGACGAAAAAAATATTTGCTTTGGGAGGGCCTTTATTACTGCATGTGATTATTCCCAGTATCGATTCAATTGTAGGTAAAGACAGTAATAACCCAAACGATGACCAAATTACCTCATTAGTTAACGATCCTTATTATGACCGTATTGTGAAATTGTTTATTCCTTTGCAAATGGCAGCCAATCTATTTGCAGGCTATGTGGTGAGTCGTAAAGATACCTCTTTTGTCGATCAGCTCCTGTTGGGGATTTCGATGGGAGCAATTAATGGCATTGGGGTAAATACTGCCCATGAATTGTCCCATCGACCGAATAAAAAAGATCACTATTTTTCTCATGCCACATTAATGCCGTTGTTTTATAACCATTTTCGGGTTGAGCATCCGTATGGGCATCATAAACGTGCTGCAACACCTGAAGATCCGGCATCTTCTAAAATGGGGGAAACCTTCTATGAGTTTTGGCCAAGAACGGTATTTGGGGGTCTTAAATCAGCGGTTGAAATTGAAAAGAACCGTTTAAAACGCAAAGGTTTATCATTTTTTAGCAAAGAAAATGAACTGCTTCAAGGCTGGGCGATGAGTGCAGGTTTTCATGCCACCATGTTGAAACTGTTTGGTAAAGATGTGATTCCGTATTTGGTAACACAGGCTTTTTATGGGGTAAGCTTATTTGAAATTATTAACTATATTGAACATTACGGTTTAATGCGTGATAAAAAACAAGACGGAACTTATACGCGTACCATGCCAGAACATAGCTGGAATAATAATAACATTACCACAAATTTGTTTTTGTACCAGTTACAGCGTCATTCAGATCATCATGCATATCCTACACGTCCATTCCAGGCATTACGTAACTTTGATGAAGCACCTGAATTGCCAAGTGGTTATGCAACCATGTTATTGCCCGCTTTAATTCCATCGCTATGGTTTAAAATGATGGATAAACGTGTATTTGATCATTACGAAGGCGATTTAAATAAAGCCAATATTCATCCGAAACGCCGTGCGAAAATTTTCAAGAAATTTGGCGTGCTTGATCGTTTATTGAATAAAGAACAATAAAGTAGAGCGCTTAACAAGCAACTTATTTGAAGGAAAGCCTAGTTGATAAATTGTTAAAAAAGCCTAGCTGATTAAAACTAGGCTTTTTTAAGTATATTTATACAATTATATTATAATTTTATGTTATTTCATCTTTTTAACGAGTTGTTCAGCCATTTGTAAATGCTTGGTAACTGCAGTACGAGTTTGAATCAGCATATTTTTTAATTCTGAATTTTTGGCATTTGGTATCAATTGCTTATCAATAGTCATTAAAACTTTACGATGTACTTCAACTTGAGTCATCATATAGTCTTTGTCAGCTGCTGATGAATGAGTTAGTTTATTCACCATCTTATCACTATCATTTTGCAATGATGTACTGAGGTTGCTCACTTGTGGAGTTAACTTTAGACGACTTGCCAACGCTTGGCCTTTTTTCTCATTCGCTGAATGCTCATTAATCATCAGTTGAGCATATTTACGGGTTTCATCCATTTTAAGTTTTGGCAAAGCAGTTTTTGCCTGCTTAATCTCACCGTTATTAGCCGTACTTAACACTTTGATCACTTGACTATCAGTTAAATTTTCATGATTGTCATGCAACATTTTGGGTGGATTTTTGCTGTCATGTGTGGGTTGCTGATCCATTGCCGCCATAGTTTGAAAGGCAGTAAAACTCAATACACTACTAACAGCAATACAGTTGATCATCTTCTTCATTGGAATAGTTTTCATCGTGGCATCCTTTAAAGTTTCTATTATTTGATTTGCCTTTATAAGATAGGTTGAGGACACTGAAAACAGTGTATCTTTTGCGTAGATTTCTTGGATAGATATATAAATCGGTTATTGATTTAAGTAAAGATGAGGAGCTATTGGTTTATTTAAGGTCAGCACAAAAAAAGGAGAAAGCAAGGCCGCATAGTGCTTTACCTGCATATAATAGGAATTAAGAAGATAGTATCATTCAATTCTATCGTGCTTACACGATAAATATGAACTACTTAAAAATTTAAGTCTAAGCAAGAACTAGGCGAAAATCCGATTATGAGGCCACTTAGTTATTTCAGGAATATTTTGTCACTAGAGTTAATTTTTATTTGATCAAATTAAAGCTTGCTTCGATGTTCCATGTCTTTTCAAGGCAAAAAATATCCCTAATTTTTGCGAAAAATTCTGAACATAACTTTTAATCAATTATGAAGGTTTTAGCTCACAATGATTCAGAAGAGCTTTCTCTCATCTCGATTCCAGATAAGAGTAGCTAGAATATTCTTGGCCTTAAAGCACAGATACAGGGATGCTATAGCAGATCATTCTTTTTGAAATGATTAATATTCAATATGCTCTAAATTAGTGCGATAATATGATGTAATTTAGACTAGGCATTGAGGTTCAATATGAGTTTTTTAAAAAAGAAAAATAAAGCGAGTTTTGTATTTTTCATCATCACACTTTACTCATTCATTGGCTTCGGTCTAGGTTACCTTATTTGGGAATATTTTCTATAAGTGAATAGGGTAAAGAGAAAGGGAACTCTACATTGAGATAGAGCTTCTGGCAATAAAATATACAAGCTTCAAGGTTGAGTGAAAATTAAAGCTTAAGTTCTACTTTGTGGTTTTTTTTATTTCATTTCAAAATACAAAATTTTATCAAATAGCATTATTTAACTTATAGGCAATTATATAAAGCATTTTATTTTATAACTTACTTTGATTCACAGATAAAGTAAAATGAAGATAAATTAAGCTAAGAATAGCCTAAGCATGCTAAACATTGACTTTGAAAAAGCATATAATTTAGCGCTCCAGTTCTTTATATAACCGAAAAATGACACCTGCTTGCAAAGTTTTAAAATCAAATAAAATCGAATTTTCTATCCACGAATATGAGCACAATGTAAATGCAAAAAGTTTTGGATTAGAAGCGGCTGAAAAGTTAAATTTAGAAGTCAAAGAAGTCTTTAAAACCTTATTGGTGAGCGATGATAAAAATTTCTATGTTGCTGTTTTACCGGTTGCACATCAATTAAGTTTGAAGAAAATAGCTGCAGCGGTAGGGGCTAAAAAATTACATATGGCAGATCCGAAAGATGCCGAACGCTTAACTGGTTATTTGGTGGGTGGGATTAGTCCAGTCGGACAGAAAAAGCGCTTAAAAACTGTGATAGATGGTTCTGCCGAGTCATTAACCAAAATTTATGTCAGTGGTGGCAAAAGAGGCTTAGATATTGGGGTAAAACCACAAGATTTAGTCAAAGTCTTGGGGGCACAATTTGCAGATATTTTAGATCAAGATTAAAACTAAGCATTGTATTCAGAACAAGTCTTAATAGTAAAGATGGGTTGAATATAAAATGGAAAAAATCCATTAGGTCGGTATTGTTGCGTGTATAAAAATAAAATTTGTTTAAATTGAATAATGAATCAGCACAATGCAGGCTTTATTGTATTTGGTCCATTGGCCAGTTCCGGTTTGTATCAGTAGCATAGCGATTATCCATTTTATTTGCTAATTATAATGTTTGTACTTCTTGCTGTTTATTTCCTGTGTTATCAAAAGAATATGCAGCCATCTTCAGTTCCGGTGTGAATTTCTTTATGAAGTTATAGTTCTAAGTTGGATTTTGGAGATCTATTGATGAAGCAACGATGTGTGTGACACGATTTAAGTATCTAAAAAGCTGAATATAATTCATTGTTGGTTGAATATTACTAAATCAACACCTCGAGAAAATTAATATCATTCATGCTTTAATAAGGTGATTGAATTTAAAGTGATTTGATGTGTGTTCTTAAAGCCTTCTACGCCCGTTGTTCCTACATTTGCAGGGGATTATCCTGAATGGCATCGCGGACGCGAGCATTTTTCGTTATGGTATATCGAAATTCAGCATCCAGAATTATTAGAGTATTTAAATCAGCTGCGTTCGGTTTTTTCAGATTTTTTATACACGCCAAATACCCGCCAATTTCACATTACTTTATTTATTTGTGGCTTCCTCACTGAACAAAACCCAGTTTGGGATGATGATTTTGCTATTGAAAAGATGCATCAACATATTCGACACTTAACCGATGATTCTCAAAATATAATTCAATTAAAAACAGGCCGTATCAACAGTTTTGAAAGTGCCTTATTTGTCGAAATTATTGATGAAAATGATGTACTTTTAAAATTGCGTCATTTATTTGGACAAAGTTGCAATGAAATTGCACCGCTCGACTATTGTCCACATTTGACTTTAGGTTTGTATCATCAAGATTTTAATAGTGATTTAATCTTTAGTCATATAAACAGCATCGAACAAAAAAGCTTTGAATTTTCAGTCGGCCAACTGACTTTTGGCACATATAACGCAAAAATATTGCAAGGTCAGCTCTATCCATTTCATCAATTTCAATTGGGTGACGTATGATGCAACTCATTTTAGGTGGCGCACGTTCTGGTAAAAGTCGCCTTGCGGAACAAATCGCAAAAGATTCAGGTGTGGCTGTAACTTATATTGCAACCGCACAAGCGTTCGATGCCGAAATGCAGGAACGTATTCATCATCATCAAGCACAACGACCAAAGCACTGGACTGTGATTGAAGAGCCTTTATATCTGGCCAATTGTTTAATCGAGCTTGATCAACCCAATCAAGTGATTCTTGTCGATTGCCTGACTTTGTGGATGAGCAATTTGTTGATGCATGAAAATCCTGAATTACAGATGCACCAATGCCAAAAACTGCTGGATATTTTACCGATATTAGAATCAGACGTTATTTTAGTCAGTAATGAAACAGGCTTAGGCGTGATACCAATGGGCGAGATCAGCCGCAAGTTCGTGGATGAGTCCGGGCGTTTGCATCAACAGTTGGGGCAAATTGCCGATAAAGTTGTATTTTGTGTTGCGGGTTTTCCCATGATTTTAAAAGGAAATAAATAATGAATTGGTGGTTGGATGCGTGTAAAACGCCAAGTGTGGAAGCAAAAAAACTGGCTAAAGAACGTCAATTACAACTGACCAAACCCACAGGCTCATTATCTGAACTTGAAAATACTGCAGTGCTATTGGCAAGTTTGCAAGACAATTCACGTCCTAATGTAGACCAGCCCTGGATTACGATTTTTGCCGGTGACCATGGCGTAATGGAAGAAAATATTTCTGCTTATCCACAAGCCGTGACACGTCAAATGCTGCAAAACTTCACCACCGGTGGTGCTTGTATCAGCGTGATTGCCAAAGAATATAATGCCAAATTACAGGTCATTGACTGCGGTTCTGTGGGTGATGCCTATGAATATGCAGGCGTAGAACGTCATTGCATTATTCCGGGAACAGCCAACTTTGCCAAACAAGTTGCCATGACTGAAGCGCAATGTATTGAAGCGATGAATCTGGGACGTAAAAGTGTAGAAGATGCCGTGGCTTATGGCGTATCTATTTATGTCGCTGGGGAAATGGGCATTGGCAATACCTGTTCTGCATCAGCAGTCGCCTGTTTTTTACTGAATGAGCCAGCTGAACAGCTTACAGGTGTGGGTACGGGTATTTGTGAAGAACAATTGATTCATAAAAAAAATGTTATTAACCAGGCTGTTGCTTTACACCAAGATTATGTCGATCAAGATGTCTTTAAAGCACTTTGCGCAGTCGGTGGTTTGGAAATTGCAGCAATGACGGGTGCCTATATTCGCTGTGCACAGCTCGGTTTGCCTATGGTGATCGATGGTTTTATTACCACAGTTTCAGCACTTGTGGCGGTACGTTTAAATCCTGCAGTTCGTGAGTGGATGCTGTTTGGACATCAATCGGCAGAATATGGACATCGCCGTTTATTGCAGGAACTGAATGCAAAACATCCATTACTCAAACTGAACTTGCGTTTAGGCGAAGGTAGTGGTGCCGGGGCTGCTTTAGGCGTGATTAAACTGGCATGCAGTCTGCATAACCACATGGCCACTTTTGCAGAAGCAGCCGTTATTGGCGAAAAAGTTTAATCCTAAGAGGATTCAACAGGATATTGAACATGTTCAAGATTGATCTGCTTCGCCATGGTGAAACGACTTTAAGTCATACCTTGCGCGGTTCTACAGATGACGATTTAACCGAGTTGGGTTGGTCGCAGATGCAGCAAACCATAGATCAGTCTTGGCATGCTATTAACCCCGATTCTATGCATAAACCGCTGCAATGGGATGTGATCTTTACTTCGCCCTTAAAACGCTGTCGTTTATTTGCAGAATCGGTCGCGGATCAAAAGCAACGACCTCTCTTTTACGATGCAGGTTTGCAAGAAATGCATTTTGGTGAATGGGAAGGCATATCGACCCAAGTCATTTATGAAAATGAACCTGAATTACTGGCAAATTTTTGGCAACAACCGACTCAATTTACCCCACCCAATGCAGAAAACATGCAGGATTTTTATCAACGTATTTTTAATAGTCTTGAAAAAATGCAACGACAGATGCTGGAAAATGGTTGGCAGCATGCTTTAGTAGTGACGCATGGCGGTGTGATTAAACTTTTAAAATGTATCGCTTTAAATCATTCAGTGGATGATATTTTAAAAATGACAGCAGAATTGGGGCAACTCAATTCCTTTGCAATTCATGAAGATGCTTCAATCCATTTGCTCAAGGAATTGCCGTAATGACAGCATTTTTTATCGCTTTGCAGTTTTTAACGACATTTCCGGTTCAATTGAAAGAAATGCCGAGCAAACAGCAAAATGGTCAATCTTTACTGTTTTATCCATTGATTGGTTTGATGATTGGTACAATTTTATTTGCCATCGCCACGGTGCTGCATGCATTGCCGGTGATCTTGCTAAGCAGTTTGATTTTAGTGGTCTGGATTTGGTTGACGGGTGGTTTACACCTGGATGGTCTAGCCGATACTGCAGATGCCTGGGTCGGTGGTTTTGGTGATAAAGAGCGCACTTTAAAAATCATGAAAGACCCTAGTTGCGGGCCAATTGGGGTTTTAAGTTTAATTATTCTGTGCTTAATTAAATGGTCAGCACTATATGTATTATTAGAAAAACAACTCTATTCAGCCCTGTTTTTATTTCCGATATTGGGTCGTTTAGCACCACTATTTTTATTTTTGACTACTCAATACGTGCGTGAAAAAGGTTTAGGATCTTCAATTGCTGAATTTATTCCTAAAACGGGTTCAGTAATCATATCTGCCTTGTGTTTGGTTGCATCTGCATATTTTGCATGGGTGGGTGTTTTGACTGCAATGATATTTATAGGAACCTTAATATATTTACGGCATAAATTTATCCAGCGGATTGGTGGCATTACTGGTGATACAGTCGGAGCAAGTATTGAAATTTGCGAGGCTGTGAGTGTTTTGAGTCTGGCTGTATTTGGTTTTTATTTTCCTGTGGTTTGGCTTTAAATATTTTTGCTTCATTCAGCGTGATTCAGTGATATAGAATCACGCTGATTTGAGGTTCAACTGTATATGATTATAAATAAGTCACGATAAGTCGAATAATCGCAGGTCCCAACAACACCATAAATACCCCCGCAAGTACCATGGTTAAACAGGCAACAACGCCTTCTTCGCGATGACGCATAAAGGCTTTACTGGTACCAAAACCATGTGCTGAATTACCCAAAGCTGCTCCTTGCGCAAAGCGTGAATTTAGCTTTAAGGCAAGCAGAATCATATCAGCCATAGCAACACCGGCAATACCGGTAATCATGGTGAATAAAATCACCAGTTCAACTGAACCGCCAATATTTGAAGTCAGTTCCATGGCAAATGGTGTAGAAATAGAGCGTGCCATTAAGCTATAAGTGGTTTCTTGATTAAAGCTGAATAACTTTGCCAAATAGAATGCGCTCATCACACCAGCAATCATTCCTACCACAATACCCAAACTAATCGAGAGCACATGTTCTTTAATGACTTTGCGATATTCATAAATAGGGATGGCAAAAGCAATGGTTGCAGGTCCAAGCATCCATATGATCCATTTATTTTCCATCATGTAGGTGTCGTAAGAGACATTAAAAATGACCATCAGCACCATGATGATAAAAGGCACAAAAATTCCAGGCGCTAAAAGCATATAGGGATATTTTTGATGCAATTTTTTACTCAGCACATAACCAATTAACGTAATAATAAAGCAGAGAATAGCAACCAGGTTCATCTTACTCTCCCTGTTTTAGCAGTGGATCAGAATGATGCTTATGTTTTTGCTTTAAACGCGCTTCTAGTTTAAAACCCAAATAGACGCTATATGCCGTTGCAAGCATTACGCAAATCGTGCCGATAAATACCGCAAGAATAAGTTGCCAGCCTTGGGTTAAAAACAGCTCTTTATATTTAATGATGCCGACGACGCAGGGAATAAATAATAAGACCAGTTCTCCCAAAATAAAATCTGAACCTGTTTTGATCCATTGCAATTTAAATAGACCGCTCAGCAAAGCTAATAAAACCAATAAAAGACCAATCACACCGGCGGATACAGGTAAATTGAGTGTGTGCTGTATAACTGAAGCAACCCACCAAATGATGACCAAAAAACTCAATTGCAGAATGATTTGAGCAATATGCAGCAGTTTGGGAGAGAGTAAAGAGGTAGACATAATAACAAGAGATAAAAGCTTGGTCGTATTTTAGATTTGACCGACTATCTATATTATGAATAATAAAAAAAAGATTATGCCTAAATGGAATGTTTTGTGGATATTAAGAGCTTGAGCATGTTCGTTAAAATTGTGCAACTGCAAAGTTTCACACGTACAGCGGAAGAAATGTGTGTCACACAGCCCACCATCAGTAAGGCAATTCATGCTTTAGAACAAGAAATTGGCGTGCCTTTATTTTATAAGGGAGAAGCAGGTCGAAAACGCGATGTCGTTTTGACTTATATGGGGGAGCAAATTTACCAACATGCTTTAGTGATATTGCAAGAGCAACAGCGTATTTTTGAAACCGTGGCTAAAGTGCGAAATTTGAAACAAGGTAAATTAACCATCGGACTTCCACCGGTAGGATCGGCATTACTTAGCAGCCTAATTGCCAAATTTCACAAGCAATATCCTAATATTGAATTAAGTTTTTTAGAGGTTGGTGCCACAGGTATTGAAGATGCCATTCTGGCAAAAAAAGTAGATGTCGGGATTTTACTGGGGCATTTAAAACCGATTTTAAGTGGCATTCCGATTATTGATTCGCCTTTATGTTTACTTTCACGTAGAGATACGCAATGGAAGAATAGAGAAAAAGTTTCTTTAATTGAACTGAAAGAAGAGTCATTTCTACTGTATGCCGATACCTTTAGTTTAAATAATATGATTATACAAGCAGCCCACTATGTCGGATTTGAACCCAAGGTGGTGTGTAAAAGCAGTCAATGGGACTTTATTGCCAAAATGGTGGAATCGGATGTTGGAATCGCATTGCTACCAAAAACCTATTGTGAACAACTGGATCAAGAAAAATATAATGTCAGTATATTGGAAAATCCTAATATCAATTGGACCTTGAGTATGGCCTGGAATAATACGGTTGCAATGAATCCTGCGACCCGAGCCTGGCTAAAAATTATTGAAGAAAATCAGGATGAAATTCATTTTTAATCATTCAATCACCTATAAAACAACAGGTTCTATAGGGAATGATGAACTTAAACTGATCATTCTAAAAAGCTGAATATAATAATTTTTTTGTTTTCATATTTTGTAGATTCAGATTACAAGCCTTTCAATATTGAGATGAATGCGGTAACTTTTCTGGGTTAAACTTTTTGTTGATGATTTTTCTTTATGAAATGGGATGATATTGGAGAACAGCCGTGTTCAATTGCCAGAACCTTATCGGTTATTGGTGATCGTTGGACATTGCTGATTTTAAGGAACGCCTTTTTGGGCACACGCCGTTTTGAATCCTTTCAACAAAATTTAGGTGTAACCCGTCATGTGCTGTCAGATCGTCTAAAACGTCTGGTTGAAAATGATATTTTAGTCAAAACCCCTTACGTGCAACGACAAGAACGTTATGAATATCGTTTAACTGAAAAGGGTTTGGCGCTTTATCCGATTTTAATGTCGATGGCCAACTGGGCAGATGAATGGATGAATGAGGGCTTCGGAAAGCCGATGCAATATACCCATAAAAGCTGCGGTCATAAAATAACACCACGACTGGTGTGTTCCGAATGTAATGAAACCCTTCATGCCAAGCAAGTTAAACCCGAATTGACCCAAGATTATTTTAATTATTTAGAACAGCATAAAATACCGTCTTAAACCTGAATCAATCATCTTTATAGACAATTCGGTGGTTTTGGAATACCTGCCAGACGGCTTAAATGACGTGCCACCAAACCTGTATTAAATTTGTCTTGTAACACAGCATTATTAATGTCGGAACTGACTGTTTTCATCAGAAATTTAATCAGTGGTCGCGTCGCAGGTGAATGACCAAACTGTTGGTAGAATTGACGTACCGCATGCAGGACTTCAAAATGCCATGCTGTGAGTTCTAAAGTTAAAGTATTTGCCAATTCTTGCGCAATTGCTTCATTCCAAATGGTGTAATCGACTAAGTGACCATCTTGATCGAGTTCTAAATTCATCATTAATCTCACATTAACTTAAACGTATACAGCGGGTGTGAGACAGGCAAATATCGGCAAATTCGGCATAAGAAATAATTTTCATATTCTCTGTCTTTTGTCCCGCTAAAATTTCAGCATCGTTCTCTAGTACATACACCCAATTCACTTGTTGCAAGAAAGGCTGTTGAAACTGCAATACAGATTCACCCATTAAAATAACGGTATCTTCAGGGCTGTAAAGTTGTTCTAGTTTTGCCAGTACCGATGGCGTAGCTGAAAAATTACTTTGCACTAAATATAAGCTTTTATTTGACATGATCATTTCACTCTTCATCTTTACCAGTACAGCACAAAATCAAAAAATTGAATAAACTCACTATTTAGTTCAATAAATTCAATATCCTGTTGAGCTTGAGCAACGAAGTGTGAGTTCTGGAGTTTCTTTTCCACCAAGACAGGCGTGAGATCGTAAAACTCAAAGCTGTCGACCATATTGGAGGCAATTTTAAAGGCATGTTTAAGCTGTTCAAATTGCAGTTCTGAATTGAGTAAACTTAAGCCTGCATCTTGCAGCAAGACTTTGACTTCACAACCAAAAGTCGCCAGTACCATCGTGGCAGACAAGCTTTCATGCACTTGTAAATTGGCAAGATTGGCTTGAGTTAAAATAACGAGTACAGATTTCACACAATTTACCTTTTAAAAGCCACAAATTCCTGAAAATAACGCCTTAGAATTGAATCAGACGTTGTGCGGATTGCACTGCATCGGCAAGTTCACCCAGTCCAATCAATTCAAAGCCTGGTGCAAGATTGTGTTGACTAATTTGATGTCGTTTCGCATTTTCCACATCTGTAATACCACGTGCCAAGGCAGCACTCACACAAACCGGTAAGCGAATGGCTAACTTTTGCCATTCTTTCGTCAAATGACGTTGATCGTCAGGAACCCACTGTAAGGAGTTCGCCAAAAAAACACCGTCTTGATAGAAAAATACACGAAATGTCTGGTTCTTAGCGTGTAAGGCCTGTGCCAGACCTAGCGCATGCCAGGCATAGATCGAGGTTGGAGCAGAGGTAATTAGTAATAAGGTACTCATCGAAATTCACTTGAGGAATGCCCAATCCAATGTTGATGCATCCAAACTTCATAAGAAAAAGGTAGTATACAATGATTCTACGTAGTATCTGAATAATTCAGCACTTCATATTAAAAATATTTTAATAATAGTTATTTAAAAACAATATTTTATAGATTTATTGAGGCATAAAAGTATCAAGGCATTTATTTTATCTGAATGATATTACCTGTATTTCCTTTTCCTACAGTTTCTTTACCATTGGAATCAGTGAAAATCACATTTGCAGTTACCACAACTACTGATCCAACTTCCTGTACCTCGTTAGTAATGATCAGTGTGGAGTGGTATTTCGGCAGGAATGGCTTAACTGCTTCAAATATCTCTTCACAGTTACGATAGGTATAATTACCAAACAAATTACATTTGCTTTTAGGCGCTTTTAGTTCCAGTTGGATTTGCTGCAAAACATGATAAGAGTGTTCTGCAGGATTTTGAATTTGATTATTAGAATTAGTCATGTTATTTCCCCTTAAGCCCCAGGCGTTTTTTATACGCACGACGTTCATGTAATGGAATAGGTGAACTTTGCATACTAATCGCGAAGGCTTTGCGACGTTGAAAAGCACGTTTACGATCAAAGTTTTGGTGGATCCAGGGCTTGGCAACGTATTTTTCTAAAGTTAATTTTTCGAGTTCACCTGATTTAAGGTTTTCAGCAAAGAGGTCTTTACCTTGCTCCATAGACAGTGTGACCAAGGCGCATATCAGGTAATACGTTTTACAGAAAAAATGAAGTCAGGTTTAGCGGTTCAGCAAATTGAGAAGATGGTAGGGGATTTATAACGATGAGTACTAGTAGCAAAGCAACATATTTTACATTCAGTAGATTGGTCACGTTTTGATTTAGAGGGGTGGCTACATCATTTTTATTCGGGAGAATGGATTACCCCACCAAAACTGGCTGAATCCGATGCTAAATTTTACAATATCGATGTTCCTGAAGAAGTTGAATATAAGCAGTCGGAATTATTCTGTTCGTGCATGTACATGAGTAAGGTCCATGTTTAAATCAAGATGAATCCTAAGTGAATTACAAAAGGATTATGATTTTAAGCGGAGTACTATTAGCACTTATACTCTTTACCGGTTTCCATGTTTATAACCTTTCTCAACAAGAAAAGTTAGATAGTCTGAAGACACTATCTGAGGGGGCTGAAACCTCCTATTAGCTCTATCTTGATATAATTAGTATAGAAAGCTCATCGAAAGGTGGGCTTTTTTAATGCTTAGAATTGCTATGCTCTTTAAAAAATAATGGATTATTATCATGACTGTTTTTTCTATGGAAGAGATAAGGTCACTATTGGTGGCCACAACACAAGAGAATGAAGAGCTAAGGAAAGATAATCACGGTTATTACTAATTGTCACTGATGCTACTGACCAAATAAAAACAGCTAATGAAATGGCGGAAAAATATCAGCGAAATTTTGATAATTTATCTAAATTTGTTAAAGCTAAATATGACAATGATTTTAAAATTAATGATATTCCAGAGGTATTAAAATTCATATTTGATTGGTTTCCAATCAAGTTGTTAATAAATAATAACTTAAGTTAAACATCTCCAAACATATCAATTGTATTTACTATACTTTTCATTTGAATTTTTAGTGATATATTTTAGTCATTCCAAAAACTTAACAATTAAAACAATGTAATGTGAATTGAAAAGCCCACTTGATTAGCAGCATTAAGTAGGCTTTTTATTTTCATCAACAGTAAGTTAATCCACATACCTAAAGGGGGGAATTTATGCTCCGATTTATCTTATGTTTCGTTGGGTGTCATGGTATTGCTGAGTTTGATCATACCGAAAATGATGAAGATATTAAGGTGTGTCGCGACTGCCTAAGAAAAGTTAAATAATTCTTGGGCCAAACGCCTATCTTAAAGTTAGACTGGGATAGACAGATTGAAGCTCGCCAAATGGTGGGCTTTTTTGACATAGTTTGTTCATAAAATTGAGCGATAATAACTTTTTGTTTTGAGCTTTAATTAAAATGACAATCTTAACTGTTAAAAAATTAGAAGAAACTCTTAGTGCGTTAGCAGTTAACGGAAAAAAGCCTGAAAAGATTTTGTTAGGTTATAAAGCATATGGCGAGCTAATGAATGATCGTAACTTTTTTGAGGAAGTTGCCGGCTCGGCAATGGATCCAAATAAACGAAAATACAAGAATATTAAAATCAAGGTTACTCAAGATGAATACCAGTTTGAAGTGAAGAATTCAAAAAAATAGATTTATATGGCAACGAAAGCTCGGTCACTGATCGGGCTTTTTTATATTTAATAAATCATAAATTAATTTTTTATAATGAACTGATTTAATTAATTTAATTTTTAAATTTCGGCATATTTTGCCAATGATTGAGAATTAATGGTGTATAGAATACGCGCAGAATCTATCGCTGTAGTTTCTGGTTTTTAGTTTTGCCTCCCACCCTCGGGAGGTATTTTTTTGTCAGGAGAAAAGTCATGCTCCAATTTCTACGCAAGTTATTTTGCCTTCATGCTTATGAGTTTGATTACGATCATGAGCGTGGATATATCCAAGAATGCGTAAAGATGATTAAATAATTTCTCCAAACTTGCGGGATGTATTACGGCATATAAATTTCCTTTGCATGCTCGAAGTTAAGGGGGTTTTTCTTTTCTTCTTAGGGGTAATCATGACAGATCGTGTACAAGCTAAAAAAGATTTGCAGTTTTGTTGTGATGAGTTGATTAAATATCAAAATTTGAGTCGGTGACAGACTCCAAGGCTATCTTGCAGAAGAATGACACGACGAGCATTGCGCAGATCATTGATGTTTTGATTACTGGTAAAGGTGAGTTTAAGGTGGTAAATATTGGGACTGATCCGACCGGAAGTATTTGGCTTGCCAACTTATAAGAGTTGGGTAGATTGTTGACTTGTGATGTAAATATGTTAGAACTAATTTTGATATAAATATGAGAATAAATAACAATGTTTATGAAATATATTGTCCCGTACAACAGGTCGGAAATTTTTATCAACAAAGATAAAATTAGGCTTATAGAAAATCTTTCAACAGCAAATAATCTTCAGGCAATGAAGTTACAACTAAATATTGGGTTTTCAAATGACCATATATTAACTCTTTCTTTTGAAACTCAAGATGAGCTCGATACATTTCTACAAAAACTCACATCACAACTGAATTAGGCCCACTTCGGTGGGTTTTTTAATGGCTGAAATTTATGATCAGCAATAATTATGTGCTGGAGTGATACATTTCACCTTTTGTACACTCAAAATACACTCTAGCTTGTAATCAAGATCAATTCGACCTGCTGTTTGACGATTTGACCGAAACACAAGAGTTTATGCACTTAGGTGCAGGGACTCAGGTTAATTATTACGATGGGGGTAAGCATTGCATTATCCAATTAGGTGATTGCAGCGAAAGAACACTAATCGAAGTTCATAAGCTTTTATTGCATGAAGCTGTGCATATTTGGCTAAGAGTTAAAAACTCATGGGTGAGAAAAAACCTAGTGTTGAATTTGAAGCTTACTCAATACAGCGTATCGCTCAGGATTTTTTTTGCGATGTTTCAGGAGAGTGAAACTGATGATCTACATCAATGATCAAAACTTAATACACTAAGCCATGCATACAGATGGTATTTATCATGCTGATGTGGAGCAATCCGAGCCTAGAGTTAAAAAGGTCTTGCTGGATAGCATTAAGATACTACATGTGATGTTTTGCGACACAAATAAAGGCTACTTCATAAAGCATAAACAAGCAGTGCATGGGAATCCCATTATAGAGAATGGCACTCTTATTTATGAAATAAGAGTAGGCAAGGTTGAGGTAGTATAAATGTCTTGGAAAACAAACCATCTAATTTTGCGATTGATGTGCTTAAAACAGTAGATGACCACCTTAAAAAGATTGTAGGTGAAACAACTTCAGCAAGTCGTGATTCGATCACCTGTTCAAGATGGTGAATTTAGAGCGTTGCACAAAGTTACGCTTGATAGTCCGCAGAATGCTTATGAGAAGGGCTTTGATCTATCAGGCAATGAAATGCCAACCTATAAAGCAGGTATTCGATACAACTTCTAAAAACAAACCTCCTCCAGGAGGTTCTTTAATGCTTGAATAAGCTTCCAATATTTACGTGTTGTTGCATTTGAATTTGATAACAATTCTTATTATGATGTATAACAATAGAACAATAAAAGCAGGAGGGAATCATTATGAATAAAGTAGAAATGCTTGCGACATCATCTTCAGCTCTTGCTCTTATGTTGGTTATTTACCAATTGGGGCAAATGTTCAATTAGTGTAAACATAACCATACAAAACCATTCTTCGGAGTGGTTTTTTTATGTGAAAAATAAAGGTAAGGTGAGCCGTCAAGAAAAGGAAGGACTATGAAGAAGAAAATTTTACTGTCACTTGCAGTAGGTATGGCGAGTTGCAGCAAAGTTGAAGCAGATAATCAAATATCTACTCTTGGAGCGCTAGAAGAAAGGCAACAAGAAGAGTCAAGAAATTTTCTTAGAAAATCATTACCAGGCCCAGATTCAGTAATATTCCGGAATCAACTAGGGGTATGTGGCGAGGTTAATTACATAAAAAAGCGCGATACCTACACTGGCTTTAAACGTTTCATTATGGTAGATCGCAATATTGTTCTTATAGAAGGCTTTACAGATTCGGAAAACTTTGAGTTTGCATGGAATAACACCTGCAAGCGAAGATGGAGTTAGTTTATTTAGCTCTAAAAAAGCCCTCAAATAGAGGGCTTTAATTTATTCATTCGGTGTTTTAGATTGATTGTCCTGTTGGTGTTGGTAATCCAGGGCAGCTTGTTGGGCTTCTGCTGCTGCAGTAGCTTCTGGTGGAATTGATTCATCTGCTATAGCTATTGTACCCACAAAACTAGTTAAGGTGAGTAATAGAATTTTTGAATACTTTTTCATTTGAATTTCCTCTATGTTTCTAAAACTTAAATTCAGAGTAAAGAAGAAAATTATCTGATTGAGTATTAGCTATGTCTGCATATGTAAAATAATCAAGCTTTTGGTTAGAGCGCTACAAGTTTATGTAAGCGCGATTATCTAGTGATTTTTTTGGTTAATTTTCTTTTAAATTGGTTACTTTTAATGTGTCCAAATAAGAATAATTTATTTAGAAACACAAATACCCTAAGAAGCTTCCTTAGGGGCTAAAAAAAATCATTTTTTTCTATGTTAAATTCATAAACTCAAATCGCACAAATAAAAGAGTAGTAATTATGGGGCTAATCTTTTTAATAGTAATAATCATAGCTGTCACTGCTTTTGTTATGGTAGGCGCGCATACTAAATTTAAATTGGGTGGAGAAATTAAAAAAGTTTCAAAAAATAAATTTACCCATAGCGTTATTGGTGAAAGAGATCACCAAGAGCCATTAGTTGAAATAGTAGGCCCAAAGCTTGAAAATTCAGTAAGCAAAGTGGTTACTGCGCTTTTGGTTAAGGACTTCACCAATACTGAATATACACATGCAGTTATGGTACTTATTAATGATATTCAAGTGGGGTATTTGAGCGACGATGATGCTCTAAAATTTCTAAAATTATTAAATAATAAGAACTTATCTGAAGATGCAGCAATTGAAGTTACAGCATTAATATATGGTGATTGGGGAGGTGAGAATGAAATTGGAAATTTCAAAGTCAGTCTTAATTTACCTAAAAATATTGAAGAATCTGAAATTAAATAATTTAGTTAAGACTGCATATAAGGCACCCTAGGCTGCTTTTTTACTCCCTAAACCTATATTAACCAAAGAAAATCCCAGTGACCTAACACCGGGGTTTTTGATTTCACTGGACCGGAAAGTAAAGAGGAAAACATATTTCCTATGAAATATGTTTTCCAACTACCCATTGGTGTCGAATGGAATTATGAAAAATGCAAGCATGATGGTTCTTAACAATTTTGCTCACAATAACTATTTGTACCTATATCTAGAAAATGTAAGCCAACCCAAATGAGATCGGTTTTTTATGTCTGTCCACTTCTTAGATGTTCTTTTATTGCTTACAGGAAAGGAAATGACTCAAGAGTCTCGCTTATCGCCGCATGCATCTGAGTTGGTTCATCCATTATTCAAATCACTCATGAAAGAAAAAATCACACAACTTGAGGAAACTTTAAAATGAAATTAATTGAAGACTGGAAACAGGCTTGAAAACTCAAGTAGGCTCAATTAGCGCCTTTTTTTATGTCCTGATTTTATTCTTAGAACAGTTTTTAACTGTGTTGGAGAACGGCCTGTTGCCTCAGCCTATTCAAGAATATATTTCAAATTCCAACCGACACCACGAATTTGTTTAGTATCTGGACGTGTGGCTAAAAAGGCTTGAGTTTCTTGTTTATAACCTTCCAGACTCGGCGCTGCTAAGTTTACCCAATACATCGATTCTGCACGAAGATATGCATGGTTATGAGTAGCAATAAAGCCTGGCAATAAAGTTTTACCTTGTAAGTTGATCACGCGTGTATCTTAATCACGCCATGTTTTATGCCCGGTATCATTACTCATATAAACAATTTTTCCATCTTTTTCCGCACCTGCCTGAGCTTCAACATCCTTAGTATCTGCAGTATAAACTGTAGCACTTTCAGAGATTAAATCTGCCTGTTTAGTCTGTTGATTTTGCTCATTATTATTTCCGTCCTGGTTTATTGACAATAAAAACCCTCTTTATTGTTATTAGCATGACAAAATTTTTAAATATTGTTTTGTTGTATTGCCCTCTGTCTAAATTAGACAGTAAAGGTTAGAACGTCAAAAACCATCGAAGTATATTTTTATAAGCAGAGAATATATTGAAAATAGACAAGTTTAATTGAAATTTTTACAAGACTAATTACACAAGCATTAAAGCTTTTAGATATTTTTCTTAAAATTCTTGCAGAATACAGATGACGCAAAACTATGAAGTTTACAATATAAGATTATTCAATCAGATCGACTTTTTAAAAGCTCTCAAGTCGGGGCTTTAACCATTTTAATATAAAAATAGTCTTAATTCATTTAAAATTAATGAAGAATCGTCTGAATAAAAACTACTCAATGAGTAATTATCTCTTATCATAAATAACAACAGTTAATAGTCATAACTGCAACACATGAAATATTCTAAGCCTTTAACATAATCTTATAATTCTCTTGCAGACTAGCCGACTCAAGAGAAATTTTGAGTCGGTTTTTTATTTATAGTATCTGTGGATAAGTTAGCAAGGACACCAAAAATACATCTATAAAATATAAGATACTGATTAATATAAGGAGTATCTAAACAATGATTTTAGTGACTGGTGGTTTAGGCTTTATTGGTTCACATATTGCTTTAAGCCTCATGGCGCATGGGCAAGAAGTCATTATTGTTGATAATTTATCCAATGCAAGTTTACAAACCTTAGAACGTCTCGAATTTATTTCCGGTATGTATGTGCCATTTGTCAAAATTGATATTCGTAATACACCCGCTTTAAACAAAGTTTTTGAACAATATTCTGTAGAAGCGGTCATTCATGCCGCAGGCTTTAAATCAATTGAGGAATCGGCACTTAAACCACTGGAATACTATAACGATAATGTGAGCTGCATTATGAGTTTGCTGCGTGCTATGCAGCGCACAGGAGTTCGAACCTTAATCCATTTATCCAGTTTGGCCGTATATGGACAGTCAAGTTCAACCCTGTCAGAAGAAATGCCTTTTAACTATTCTTATCCGAATCCTTATATCAAGTCGCAACAAATGGCAGAAGAAATCATCCGAGATACTGCATTAACAGACAGTGAATGGAAAATTGCAATCTTGAGATTAAGTAATATTGCAGGTGCCTTTGAACATGCGGTGTTAGGAGAGTTCGTGGCACCTTTACCTAAAAATATTATTCCCTTGGCATTGCAAGCTGCCGCCAAACAACGAGATTATATTGAGTTACGTCAGCAAGCTCATACCTTAGATCGTACCGTCGAACGCAGTTTTTTACATGTGTTGGATTGCTGTGATGCCATTATAGCGACTTTGCAATGGCTTAGAATTCAACCTTATACCTGTGATGCTTTTAATATTGCAGGGCAGAATATGTCCATTCGTGCTTTACTGAGCGAAGTCGCCAAAGTCACCCAGAGCGAAATTAAAACTATAGATGCACCATTTTATACTTATGCTGAATTAGACCAGATTGGGGCAACCACAGGCAAAGCGCATGAAATTTTGAAATGGCAGCCTAAACGCACCATTACCCAAATGATAGAAGATTCCTGGCGATTTTATCAGCAAACACTAAAAGGACATTAAAAAAATTATATGTAAACAATAATCATTTATAATTATAAGACATTTGATTAAGATCATTAAATATGTCAAAACAGATGAATTGGCTAAAGTTATATAACTAGATTGAAATGAGGTTGAGGATGCAAACACGTATTGAACACGACACAATGGGCGATGTTGAAGTTCCGAGTGAAGCAATGTGGGGTGCGCAAACACAGCGGAGTTTGCAAAACTTTAAAATTGGGCAAGAACGCTTACCACGACCAATGATTCGGGCCATGGGGCTGGTAAAAAAAGCGGCAGCCATCACCAATGCCGAGTTAGATCAAATTCCGCATGAATTGTCACATTATATTGTCAATGCAGCGGAAGAAGTGATTACTGGGAAATGGGATGCACAGTTTCCATTGGTGGTCTGGCAAACCGGTTCAGGTACGCAAAGCAATATGAACTGTAATGAAGTGATCGCCAATATTGCCAATCAAAAACTGGGCAATCCTTTAGGTTCGCAAAAGCCAGTACACCCGAATGATCATGTGAACCGTGCGCAATCCACTAATGATTCTTTTCCAACCGCCATTCATGTTGCAGCCAGCCTGCAAATGAACGAATTGCTCATTCCAGCAGTACAACGTTTACGCGATACATTAGACGAAAAATCGAAGGAATTTTCAGATATTGTTAAAATTGGACGCACACATTTACAGGATGCAACACCATTAACTTTAGGGCAAGAATTTAGTGGCTATGTATCACAGCTTGACCACGGATTGAAACGTTTACATCAGGCACTTGAAGGGTTGTATGAGCTACCTTTAGGAGGAACGGCTGTCGGGACTGGCTTAAATGCACATCCGGAGTATGCAGTAAAAGCAGCGGCAGAATTGGCGACATTAACCGATTTGCCATTTGTCACTGCGCCGAATAAGTTTGAAGCTTTAGCAGGGCGTGATGCTGCGGTATTTGCGTCGGGTGCTTTAAAAACATTAGCAGTCAGTCTAAATAAAATTGCCAATGATATTCGCTGGTTAGCCAGTGGGCCACGTTGTGGTTTTGGAGAGATTCGTATTCCTGAAAATGAACCTGGTTCAAGCATTATGCCAGGCAAGGTCAATCCAACCCAGAGTGAAGCCATGACCATGGTAGTGGCACAGGTTATGGGTAATGATACGACCATTAATGTTGCAGGGGCTTCGGGTAACTTTGAGTTAAATGTATTCATGCCAGTGATTGCATTTAACCTGTTGCAATCGATTCAATTACTGGGTGATGCATGTAATAGTTTCAATGATCATTGTGCTGTGGGAATTGAGCCAAACCGTGAAAAAATTGATTATTTCCTGCATAATTCACTCATGTTAGTCACTGCTTTAAACCCGGTAATTGGATATGAAAATGCAGCAAAAGTGGCAAAAACAGCTTATAAAGAAGGCAAGACCTTAAAACAGGTTGCAGTTGAATTGAACTTGGTGACAGCAGAACAGTTTGATGCCGTGGTGATCCCTGAAAATATGGTTTCAGCTAACGTGAAATAAGCATCTAGTGGCTTGAACACTGATCTATTGATCATCAGTGGTTTTTATCTGTGGCATATATGCGTACAATATAGCGAGAGATTAACTGCTGATGATTGATTATGCTTGATGTTTATTTAACAGATGTTCAGAAAAAGGTGCAATTTAAGGATTATCCTGGTGAGCATCCTGTTAAATTTATTTTGAATTTTAAAAAGATTTTTCCGAGTGTGATGGAGCTGCTGCTTCCGGTGCTTCCTAACGATGAGAATCTGGATGAAATGACGTGGGAATCGACCACAAAAGATTTTGAGTTATTTAAATTACTGTTAAGTGGCTGGGGCGTGATTGAATTACGTCTAAATGCGATTTCTCAATTTAAAAATAAGAATTATGCAGATCAATTGGTTAAAGCCGCGCAACAAAAGCGTAGAGAGTTTGCCAAAGCTCATAAGACCCTGAAAACAGTTGAATTGGATTATTTGTTTATGCACGAAATTCATGCATTAATTGATGCTGAACTGGTTGAAATTGGTGAAAAATTCTATTTACCAACTTTACGTGATATCTGGAAGCAAAAAGTATCACAAAGTATATTAAATGCTAAATTCTAAAATAGAAGTTAATAGTATAAAAATCCTCCAAATATTGGGGGTTTTTTATAGCCTCGTCGTTTATAAAAGCTTTGACTGAATTGTAGGCAAGATTCTATATAAAAAATTAAAGATTTAATTATCAATAAAATGTACTAGATATTGGAATTATTATTGCATATGGTAAGGCAGTAACAAATTTGCATTTTCATTGTTATGAAATTTAATATTTCACATTTTCTTAACAGCGTAAGCAGATTGGTTCAAATCTTCCCGAGGAAATATCAAAGGATTTCAGTAAATGTCGAATCAGTTTTTAGATTTAATTAATAAACGCCGTACCATTTATGCAGTGGGTAAAAATGTAGAACAAAGTCCAGAATACTTAACTGAATTGATTCAACATGCAATTAAGCAAAGTCCATCATCTTTTAACTCGCAATCTTCACGTGCCGTAATTTTATTTAATGATGAGCATGAAAAGTTTTGGGGCTTTGTGAAAGAAAAACTCAAGTCTTATGCGAAAGATGAAGACGCTGCTGCAAAAACCGTAGCTAAAATGGATAGCTTTGCTGCCGGTGTAGGTACCGTTCTATTTTTTGAAGATATGGACGTGATTCAAGGCTTGCAAGAGCAGTTCCCATCTTATGCCGATAACTTCCCGGTTTGGGCAGAGCATTCTACAGCCATTGCACAATTCGCGACTTGGACTGCCTTACATACTGATGGTTTAGGTGCATCACTACAGCATTACAACCCGATTGTCGATGAGCAAGTACATGCTGAATGGAATATTCCTGCAAGTTGGAAACTCCGGGCACAGCTCGTGTTTGGTTCAGTCGAAGGTGAAGCCAAAGACAAAGCTTATATGGATGATGCAGTGCGCTTTAAAGTGTTTAAATAATTGTTGATTTTGCAAGAAAGAAAATAAAAAAGAGAGGTCAGATTGATCTCTCTTTTTTTAAATCCGCTTTTGTAAAAGGGGACTTTCTACCAGCGCTATTTTTAGATGCCTGTTTTTAAGCAGAGATGTATCGGCGTTTGCTTGCCTTGCGGCCATGCAATAGATAGTAAACTACAATACAGACTAAAACACACATTGCGCTGTAGAAATACAGTTGTGAATAATCAATATAATCCAGTGCGTGACCAATGAAATAAGGACCAAAACCTAAACCTGCATCGAGAAAAATAAAGAAGGTTGAGGTCGCAAAACCCATCCGCTCAATACTGGCACTTTTTACCGCAACAGTTTGGCAAACAGATTGAATATTGCCATAACCAAAACCCAGTAAGCCTGCACAAACCAGAAGCATCAACGAACTTTGTACCTGGCTTAATAAAACCATGGCAATTGCCATAATAATAAAAGCAGGATACATGATGATATTTTCACCCTTACGATCCAGCAATGGACCGGTAAAGGGACGCGATATCAAGATCGCAATGGCATACATCAAGAAGAAAAAAGAGGCTGTTTCAACCAGATCAATTTCTTTGGCGTAAAAGTTGATAAAGGACAACACACCTGAATAGCAAACAGATGCCAATAACATAACAAAAGAAATCGGCAGTGCTTTGTGTTCAATAAATTGGGAAATCCAGCTGGGTTTCTCAGCGGGCACAGAAATATCAAGCAGGTTATTTTGTTGCGCAAGATTAGGTACTTGAACCAGCAGAGCCACTATAAGACAACTCAATGCGATAATGCTTGAAACAATAAAAATGGAATCATAACCAATGTGCAGCATCATCCATATGGCGAGGAAAGGACCAATCGCTGTTCCCAAAGTACTGCTCATGCTGTAGTAACCAATGCCTTCACCGCGACGAGTTGGCGGCAATATTTGCGCAATAATGGTTCCTAAAACAGTAGAGGCCATGCCCATCATAAAACCATGCATAAATCGCACAAGTAAAAGCATACCTACATCGAACTTCATAAAATAGAAGCCAGAAAAGATCAGGAAGCCGGTTAAACCCACAATTAGTGTGGTTTTACCTCCAAAGCGTTCTAGAAATTTGCCTACAAACAAACGGCCAATTAGCGTACCGACAATAAATAAACCCGAGACTAGGCCTGCTTGCGCCGTGGTTGCACCGAGTTCAGCTACCGCATAACCGACGATCACCACTACAAGCAGATAAAAGGTCAGTACCAGTTGAAAGTTAATAGCGCTAACAAGAATAAAATTTCTCGACCATAAGGGGGCATTTTCATTCATGGTTGTGTACCTGATTTAAGATCTTGCAGATGATCCATAAGCGTATGAAGGGTAGTCAGGGTAATTTTTTGCATATCTTGATCTAGTGGAAAGAGCAATTGCTGTTCAAAAACATCCATTTTTTCAGAGCAAATTTGAAAAAGTTGTATACCTTTTTGACTCAGGATCAGTTTCTTTTGCCGTTTGTCTTCAGTATCGACTTGTTCAAGTACTTCTAGTTGCATCAGTGCATGGATACGTTTTGCAATGGATGGCTTGGAGACATTCAGATACTCTGCAATGTCGATCGAGGTGCAGCCTTGTTTTAACTGAATTACATACAGCACTTGCCATAAGGAATAATTCAAATGATGGGGCAATAAAATGGTATTGATTTCATCACTCAGGAGACGCGCGCAGCGTAATAATGAAGCTCGGAATTTAAGTTGAGGTGACATTATAGTTAGCCAGGGTAACTAAATTAATTTAACTTTACGCCTCTTTATAAGATGATTCAAGTATTAATCAGGTTGAAAATAAATTTTCTAGACAAAAAAAGACCAATGACTTAAATATATTCAGACCACCTTGAAAATACTTTTTTATAAACTAGAAGGTAGATAGAAGTTGAATTGAAGGGTATGGAATTTAAATTCTGCTCTTAAATGCTTCTAATAAATCGCCAGGTAAACATGGTTTGAGATTAAATTTTGCTTCTACGTAATGGGTTGCTGCTTGCTTTTGCAATAATACTTTTACAGCTTGCTGTATATTTACAGCCATTGCTGCCGGGAAAATATCATATTACTCCGGTCTGTCTATCCATGACCCATCATTTAATTGCACCTTCATTTGATCAGGTCGATACTTCTAATCCAGTTCGTGAAACAAAATATCATTTAGAATTTTTAGGTCATTATTTTTCTTATCAGCATGACCCTATACATCATGCACATAATCATCAATGTCAATATTGCAAAGTTTATTCCGACCTGGTTCTGCATCCTGATTTTGCTATTAAAACAGTGATAGAGCGGATACAGGTACGTTTTTTGGTATTTGTACAGCGCTTTAAATACGTTTATTTTGAGCTACAACGGCTGTTTTTAATACCGCAGGGTCGAGCTCCACCTTGATCTGTATAAAAAATTGGATGCCATGTTTTAGACATGAAACTAATGAACCATTTTTATAGAGATTGCCATGAATATTTATTTCTTTCCTTCATATATGAGGAAAAAGACAGCCTGGGCCCAAATTTTAAGTCCTTTAAATAATGCTGAAATAATAAATCAACATACTTTGCTGAAGTTTCGAGAGTATTCTGAAACAGGTCAAAACAAAAAAATAACGCGATTGTGTATCTGCGTGTTCACTCACCATATCGACGAATTAAAAAAGGTGATGTTATGAATCTAGGATTAACCGCACTTGAACTGGCACGAATTCAATTTGCTTTCACCGTATCATTTCATATTATTTTTCCTGCAATTTCGATTGGTCTTGCAAGCTTCCTTGCTGTTTTAGAATGGCGCTGGCTCAGAACTCAAAACCCGGTATATCAAGACCTGTTTAAGTTTTGGGTTAAAATATTTGCGATTGCCTTTGGTATGGGGGTGGTTTCAGGCGTGGTCATGAGTTACCAGTTCGGAACCAACTGGAGCGAATTCTCGCGAATCTCGGGTAGTGTTACAGGACCACTTTTAGCCTATGAGGTGCTGAGTGCCTTCTTTCTGGAGGCCGGATTTTTGGGCATTATGCTGTTTGGCTGGGGGCGCGTTGGTCCTCGGGCACATTTCTTTGCAACTGTCATGGTGGCAGTCGGAACCTGTATTTCCATGTTCTGGATTCTATCTTCAAACAGCTGGATGCAGACCCCACAAGGTTTCAGCATTGAAAATGGCATTATCGTTCCACAAGACTGGTTGGCGATAGTTTTTAATCCCTCTTTTCCATACCGCCTGGCGCATATGGCAATGGCTGCATTCTTGGTCTCAGCCTTGCTGGTGGCCAGCACAGCAGCATGGCATTTAATCAAAGGTCGCCGTGATGCTTTGGTAAAAACGTCTTTTTCCATGGCCTTATGGATGCTGTTGGTTCTTACACCTTTGCAGGTTCTGATTGGAGATATGCATGGGATCAATACCTTAAAGTATCAACCGGCGAAAATCGCGGCGATAGAAGGGCACTGGGAAACCAATCATAATGAAGGCATGCCTTTGTATTTATTTGGTATTCCAGATATGCAGGCAGAAGAAACGAAATATGCAATAGGTATTCCAAATGTGGGAAGCCTGATTTTAACCCATTCTATGCAGGGCAAAGTTCAAGGCTTGAAAGAATTTGCACCTGAAGACCGACCAAACTCAACCATTGTGTTTTGGAGCTTCCGGATCATGGTCGGTCTGGGCGTGTTGATGCTGTTATTAGCACTAATAGGTTTGTGGCTCAGAAAAACTGGCAGGTTCTATGAAAGTCCATGGTTTCACCGTTTTGCACTGATTATGGGGCCATCTGGTTTTATCGCAATGTTGGCGGGCTGGTTTACCACAGAAGTAGGACGTCAGCCTTGGGTTGTCTATGGGGTGATGCGGACTAAAGATGCCTTATCCCCAGTGTCGGCAGAACAAGTCGGATTAACCCTGATTATTTTTGTAGTGGTGTATTGCGTGGTCTTTGGTATTGGCATTTATTACATGTTGCGAATCATGCATAAAGGTCCGGAATTTGTTCATTCAGTACCACATAGCGAAGAAAAGGTTATTCAAGCTTCGCATCGTCCATTGGGCAGTACCGATGAAGAGCTGGATGGTCAGCCTCTCGACAACCACCAGGAGAATGACAAATGATTGATTTATCTTTTATCTGGATTGTAATTATTGCTGTTGGTGTACTGATTTATGTGGTACTGGATGGTTTTGATTTAGGTATCGGCATCTTGTTTCCCTTCTTTAAAGGTCAACAAGAACGTGATGTGATGATGAATACTGTTGCTCCAGTATGGGATGGCAATGAAACCTGGATGGTGTTGGGAGGAGCCGGATTATTTGCTGCATTTCCTCTGGTTTATTCAACGGTACTTTCTGCACTGTACTTGCCCATTATTCTGATGGTGGTGGCGCTTATTTTCCGTGGAGTAGCTTTCGAATTCCGTTTTAAATCCAGACGTAACCGACATTTTTGGGATATGGCCTTTATTGGAGGATCTATTTTAACCGGATTTTTACAGGGCATTATTCTAGGGGCGTACATTCAAGGAATTAAAACCACAAATGGCGTATATACCGGTGGCGGTTTAGACTGGTTAACCCCATTTTCAGTCTTTACAGGTATAGGCGTGGTGGTGCTTTATGCCACCCTGGGCTGTGGCTGGCTCATCTTTAAAACAGATGCCGACTTGCAAAGTCGAATGTACCAAATCATGCCGAAGATGATTGTTGCCTTATTCATTATTTTTGGCTGCGTTAGTATTTATACGCCTTTAGCTCATCCGGAAATTGCCGAACGCTGGTTTAGTCAACCACAACTCACCTATTTTAGTCCTGTCCCGATTCTGGTTTTAGTGTTTACCTTTATGGCTTTACGTGCCTGTAAACAGCGCAAAGAACTTAGCCCGTTTATGTACACTCTAGCTTTGGTAATTTTGGCTTATACCGGCTTTCTCATCAGTTTATGGCCTTATATCATCCCGCCATCCGTTACCATCTGGGAGGCCGCCGCCCCACAGAGTAGCCAGTTATTTACCTTAATTGGTGCGCTACTGCTGATTCCCATTATTCTGATGTATACAGGATTATCCTATTGGGTATTCCGCGATAAAGTCCGGATTGGTGATAAAGGCTATCATTAAGGAGTGAATATGAAACTCTCACAAACCCAGTGGTTTATTGTGTTGTGGCTAGGTGGATTTTTCGCTTTAGTTCTAGTGGCGGGTGCATTCAGGCTCTTGATTCAATTGGCCTATATCTAATCAACAACTCAAGTTACTTTAAAAGCGGTCTGCTAAAAACAGACCACTTGCTTGTCATAACGCAGACCACTTCATTGTAGTTCAAGTCTTATATTATGTTTATTCATTTTATAGTGCGTATTGTCCGAGGCGATCATGCTGCAAAGTCTAAGCTTCCAATTTATTTTAGATTTTTTTGATTTGAATCAAATTGATTCGGAAAAAATCCTGCAAAGACTGGGAATTCATACTCTTGACGAATTTGATGCCATTCTTCAGCAAAGTCTAGCCGCCCGATCTATGCAGCAATCATCCCATAATTACATCCTTCAAAGCTCCACTTTAGAAAATAGCCTAAGTTATTTATTTACACCTTTTATCCATGCTATCCTGAATCAGAATACGATTTATATTGCCCCCAGACAGAATATTGTTAAACAGGTCTATACCCATTATTTTCGTCTTGATGCGTTAGAACTGAAAAATCAGCAATCCATTGCTGAAATGAATTTATGTCTGGATTTGGTGCCGAGTGAATTTAATGCGGTTGAGTTTAAAATGTATGCTTTAGCCAAAGCCTTACTTGATCCTGCTTGTCAGCATATAACCATAATCGGGCAGAGTGGAATGGATTCTGCTGCCAAACAACAGTTAGAAAGTCTATTTCAAGTCCAGCTTGATGAGATATTACTGGAGCAAAAACAGTTTAATTTGACAGAAATTGATTTTAAAACACTATTCTGGAAAAGAAAGACTCCCGAATTAGCACGAGTTTGTCAAAACATCACAAATGAAAATGCACCTTTAGTCAGTCGTCAGTTTCATATGAAATTAAATGATGCAGCGCATTTGATTGATGATTTGATGTACAGCGAACATCTTTTTGAAAAATTATCTGTTTTTGGTGAATTTACCGAAACCATCTTTAAAAACAATCTTGAATCAAAATTGAGATATGCTAATGAATGAGCTAAATAACCCTTATCATATTTGGTGCTGTGAATCATTCTGCTGTTAGGCTGCATATTCCTTAGTTTTTTCTTCTTGGCAAAAAGCAATGAACCACAGTATATGCTTTCACATCAGAAGAGGCTGCCTGAAGCAACAAAGGTACACGCTCAAAAAGATAATTCACTCTTAATATTAAGTTTTTTGAAGACACTCCCTTGTTTCGATAAGGCGTTTTTAATTGTTGTCTAAATAAGCAGGATACGTGCAGGTTATGAAATGAAAAAAAATGAATTTATCCAGTTATTAAATCAAAATCTTGCACAGAATAATGAGAATAAATTAAGAACTAAAATATATTTAGCCATTAAAGAAACCTTGCCACAATTACATTTGCAGTCTGATTTTAAATGCCCATCCACACGATTTTTATCCGAATACTTAGGGGTATCACGTGATACCATTGAAAAAGTGTATGCCCAATTAGAACAAGAAAGAATATTTGAACGAATCAAAGGGAAAGGCACTTTTATTAAAGCACAATTAAAAGTAGAACAGCTACCATCTGAAACGGTTGAATATCGACTTCCGGAAAATACCGAACAATTAGAGAATTTATTTTTTGATCAAAACCTGAATTTTTTTGCTGACGGTATGCCTGAAATACGTAATTTCCCATTTAAAAAATGGTACGAAACAGAAAAAAATGCGCTAAACCAGTATGGTTTAAATATCTTCTTAAAAGATAATACTGCAGGTGATGATTTATTATGTCAGCAAATTGCCCAACATATTAATTTGAATCGTAATGCTCAAATATCTGCAGAACAAGTGCTTATTGTGAATAGTACCCAGCAAGCCTTATATCTGTGTGGACGGGTACTATTCAATTCGAATGATAAAATTATTATGGAGAATCCATATTATTCCAATGCCTATCAACTTTTTAAGCATATGAATCTGGATTTAAAATGTATTGGCTTAGATCCTGAAGGATTGAAAATACAGGATTGTGCCAATATTTACGATGTAAAAGCAATTTATGTAACACCTGCTAGTCAGTATCCGAGTGGTATTCAAATGAGTACAGCACGAAAAAAGCAAATTCTTGAATACGCAGAAAAAAATAATAGTTATATTCTTGAAGATGATTATGATGCACTGTTATTAAATAAAATAGGAAATACTGCCATTTTAGGTTTTGATCCTTATCAACGGACGATTTATCTTGGCTCTTTCAGTAAATATATTTTACCAAGTTTACGACTCTCTTATATGATTTTGCCCAAAGCTCTAATTGAGCCTTTTAAGCGTTATCGTAATTATATTGATGGCAGTGCGCCGTCCCAATATTTTCAGGTTTTGCTTGGAAATTTTATGCAACGCGGCCATTACGCTGAATATTTAAGACAGATGCAACAGCTCTATTTAAAGCGTTATCAAACGTTTATGAGTTGTTTTGAGTTCTATTTATCTGAATTCTGTTTTGTGAAACAGCATCATCCGAGTATGCAGGTTGCATGTTATTTTAAAGCAGAGATTCCAAATGCATTGGAGCAAGCTTTGGTCAATGGTGCAGAACTACATAATATTGCCATTACCCGTCTAAGCCAGTTTTATGAATATGATAATGAATATGGTTTTGTACTGGGGTTTAGTTCACTTAACGACACTGAAATTAAATTATGCATGAAAAAATTACGCCAACTCATACAAAATGAATTAGCGCGTTTGATATAAAAATTTATTTTAATTTTGATATGTATTTAAAATTTATATACATCTATCTTAATATTCAAATTTATAAAAATATTATTTGCCCTGTTTACGATAAACACTCGGGCGTACAGGGCGGGAACTTTTCCATAAACCTTTTTTCTGTTTTTTGGCCTTATTTTGCAAGTCCAGCATATAGCGCAAATGGTTTTTATCCTTGATATATTCTTCATATACCCATGCAGCACCGCGTTTAACAATCTCTTCATTAATATTCTTGCGATAGCGATATACCACACCGACACAGCGTCCATAACGGTCGATATCGGTAATTTTTACCCGAACCATTTTATTTTTTACCATGCTTTGGACCAAGCGCTGGGATTCCTTGCCATAGCTTTGGCTAGATTCAGGTGCATCCACATAAGCAAAGCGTAATTTGGTTTCAGAGCGTCTTATATTAAAACGGTAGCAGGTAAGAGTATCGCCATCACTTACTGCACTCACACGGCACCAGTATTTTTTACCTTTCTTAAACGGCTGAAATAAATTCTTTAAATAAATGGTGATTTTATGCAGCACATAATAGGAAAAACATAAGGCTAATAGCCCCAGCACAATTTGCGAGGTAGGGGAGAGATGCAACAAAGTTATAATCCAAATCCTTAAAAATTAGCTATATATAGACACAGCTAGGAGATGGATCATTGTAGGTGAAAGCCAGAGTTTGTACGGCTTAAAAGCTAAACAGTTAGTGTTTCATTTTGTACTATTAAAAATAGCCTAAGCATTTCCTCTAAATGCTGAAAGACTATAGATGCGTGGATAAATAGCCTAAGTTAAATAAATCATTCTTGCTAAAATAGCCTAAGCAAAAATTTTAGAAATTTCACTTCGTAAAAATTTATGCCGTGAATTTAATTCACGATCCTTATGCCAATACATCCCCATAACAAGATTAGGTAATTCAACTGGAATATCAAAAACATTCAAACCCTCTGCCAATTGTAAATGAACCAATATATGTTTAGGAATGGTAAGAATGGCTTGAGATTGTTGACTTAAAATCTGTAAGGCAGTTGAATAATGTTGACAACGTAAAAAAATATGACGGGAAAGTTGTTTTCGATTCAAATAAATATCTTCAACCAAAACCCCAGTACGTCGTGATGAAACGCCAATATGTGGTGAGGCCAGATAAATATCTTCGGTCATGCTTTGCTGTTGAGTACATACCACAAATTGGTCTTGCACCAGTTTTTCAAACTGAGTTTTTTCTCCAAAGTTTTTTTCTAAATCAATCACAAAATCTATTTGCTGAGTAGCAAGATCAGTAACCACATTTTTACGGTCTAGCTTAATACTGGAAAACTGAATGGCTAAATCAAGTTGATGAAAATGCTTCACCAGTTTAGGGAAGATAATCGGTTCAATTTCATCATGCACTGCAATTTTTAAAGTTTGCACCATGCTTGAATCAAAATTTTGTTTTTGTAGTGAAATACCTTGAATTGCAATCAAAGCATTTTTAATCACAGGATAAATTTGTTCCGCAAAGGGAGTAGGTAACATTTTACTGCCTGCACGGACAAATAAATCATCCTGTAAATTTTGTCTTAAGCGTTGTAAAGCATGACTGGCCGCAGATTGGCTGATACATAAAATTTGTGCAGCTTTGGAAATACTTTTTTGCTCATAAATCGCAATAAAAAGTGGATATAAATTAATATCGATACGGTGGAAAATTGCCATATCAACAGTACTACCAATCGTACTTTTATTATGAATATTGTTCATAGTGTTCTATTGAATTAAATCATTTTGTTCATAATATTTTTCAAGCTAAGGTGTTGTAAAGAGCAGTGATGAAAATATTTAGAGGGAAGTTGCCATGTTTGAATTATCAGCACGTGCACAAGATTTTATAGAACGCACCAAAATTTTTATTAAAAATGAAATTGAACCTGTTGAAACAGCGTTTTGGAATGATGTTCATACGCTAAATCAGGGGGGTAACTGGACAACATGGCAATGGCCCGTGCAAATCGAAGTCCTAAAAAGTAAAGCCAAAGCAGCGGGGCTTTGGAACATGTTTCTGCCTGATCCTGTATTAGGACAGGGTTTATCTGTACAGGAGTATGCCCATATTGCTGAACTGACAGGACGCAGTTTAATTGCACCCACGGTATTTAACTGTAATGCACCTGACAGTGGCAACATGGAAGTGTTATGGCGTTATGGTAGTGAACTGCAAAAACAGCAATGGTTAATGCCATTACTTGAAGGAAAAATCCGTTCTGTATTTTGTATGACGGAACCAGAAGTAGCTTCAAGTGATGCAACTAATATGCAAGCTACCGCAGTGATAGAAGGTGATGAAATTATTTTAAATGGTCGTAAATGGTGGTCGTCAGGTTTAGGCGATCCCAATGCAAAAATCATCATTTTTATGGCACACACGCCAGATGAAAGCAAAGACCGACATCATCAACACTCTATGGTTTTAGTGCCTATTAATAATCCGGGTGTGAAAATTGAACGCATGTTACCGGTGTTTGGTGATTATGATGCACCACATGGTCACGGCGAGATCAGCTTCAATAATGTCCGTGTACCAGTTGCCAACTTTATTGGTGGTGCTGGGCAAGGTTTTGAAATTGCACAAGGTCGTTTAGGCCCTGGCCGAATTCATCATTGCATGCGTTGTATTGGGGCTGCGGAAAAATCATTAGAATTAATGATTGATCGTGGCATGACTCGAACTGCTTTTGGTAAAGAAATTTTAAAACTGGGCGGTAATCTGGAACGCGTTGCTGAAGCGCGGGTCGCCATTGATCAAGCCCGACTTTTAACCTTGTATGCTGCTTATAAAATGGATACTTTAGGCAATATGGCTGCTTTGAGTGAAATTTCTGCGATTAAAGTGGTTGCGCCCAGTGTGCTGGAAAAAGTGGTGGACATGGCGATCCAGATGCATGGCGGTGCAGGTGTTTCCCGTGATACACCACTGACAAGTTTCTTTGCCCAAGCACGTAGTCTACGTTTGGCTGATGGTCCTGATGAAGTGCATAAAGGCATGATTGCCAAACTTGAACTGGCCAAACATGGTTATGGTTCACATCGTAAATAAGATTTAAAAATCTAGCGTGTAGATGAGACTTCTTACAACTTCATGCAAATTTTCCTATCAATGGAAAATGAAAAAGGTGTAAATAAGGAGAGTAAGAAGTCTTTTGAAATTGATGATTTAGGGAAATAATCATGTCAGTTATTGATATTGGTGGAAAGGTCCGTGAAGGTGAAGAACTGGATGCGGTCGCTGTAGAAAATTGGCTTAAGCAACAAGGTATTGATCTACACGGTCAGGTCGCTGTCACCCAATATTCAGGGGGTGCATCGAACTGGACGTACCGTTTGAAATATGACAATGCCGATTTAATCTTGCGTCGTCCGCCCAAAGGCACCAAAGCCAAATCTGCCCATGACATGGCACGTGAATATCATGTTCAACATCATCTTTCACCTTTTTATTCTGTACTGCCAGAAATGGTTGCGCTGTGTCAGGATGAATCGGTGATTGGTTGTGACTTTTATGTGATGAAACGTATTAAAGGCATTATCCCACGGGCAAAATTACCGCCTGAATTGCAGTTTGGCGAAGCCGAAGTCAATAAGCTGTGTGTCAATGTCATTGATAAGTTGATCGAATTGCATCAAGTACCCTATCAGGGGACTGAACTTGAAAAACTCGGCAAGGGCGACGGTTATTGTCGTCGTCAGGTCGAAGGCTGGGATGCACGTTTTGAGAAAGCGCATACCCTCAACGTCCCTTCATTCAAATTTGTGCGTAAATGGTTATTAGAAAATATTCCTGACGATACCAATACCTGTATTATTCATAATGACTGGCGTTTTGATAATGTGATTCTAGATCCGAACAATCCCACTGAAGTAATTGGCGTGCTGGATTGGGAAATGGCGACTTTGGGCGATCCGTTGATGGATTTGGGTTCGGCTTTGGCTTATTGGGTCGAAGATACTGATAATATGATTTTTAAATCGACACGTCGTCAGCCCACTCATTTAAAAGGTATGTTTAGCCGTAAACAAGTGGTCGATTACTATTTAAAAAAAATGGATCTTCAAACTGAAAACTGGGCTTTTTATGAAGTGTTCGGCATTTTCCGTTTAGCCGTGATTGCCCAGCAAATTTATTATCGTTATTATCATCAACAAACCAATAATCCCGCATTTAAGGATTTTTGGATCGTGATTCATGCCTTGCATATTCGTGCATTAAAACTGATTGGTAAACAAAAGTTCGAAGCCAATGATATTGCGCAAAAATATAAAGCAAAACTTCAGGAAATTTTAGGAAAAGTAAAATGACCACGATTTATCTGATTCGTCATGGACAGGCGTCCTTTGGTGCGGAAAGCTATGACAAACTTTCACCGAATGGCGAATTACAGGCAAAATTATTGGGTCAGTATTTTAATCAGATTCTGAAAGAAGAACCGTATGTCATTGCCGGTTCGATGCAGCGCCATCAACAAACCGCCAATCTTGCTTTGGCTGAATGTTTTCCTGATACCCACATCATCACTAACAATGCTTGGAATGAGTTTAATCATCAACAGGTTTTTGCCCAGTATGAACCGCGTTTTAATGAACCACATTTGTTAAAACAGGATGTCGAAAATGAAGCCAATCCACGTGCGTATTTAGCCAAAATTTTCGAAGGTGCCATTGAACGCTGGACTGGGGGAGATTATCACCATGAATATGACGAATCTTGGCCAAATTTTAAAAGCCGTGTAGAAACAGCACTGCAAAATTTAAGTGATGAACTGGCAAAAACCAAGCCTCGTTATGCGGTGGTGTTTACATCCGGTGGTGTGATTTCAGTGGCTGCAGGAAAATTACTCGAACTTAATGCAAATCGTACTTTTGCATTGAATTGGGCAATTGCCAACACTAGTATGACGACATTACGTTTGGTTGGAAACGAGCCGCAATTACTGAGTTTAAATGAACATCATTTTATTAAAGCAGCAGATTCTCAATTACTGACATGGATTTAAGATTAAAAAAAATAGGAAAAGGAATAGATCATGGCAAAAACAATATTAATTACCGGATCAAGTTCGGGAATTGGTGCAGGTATGGCACGTGAATTTGCACAAAAGGGTTATAACCTTGCGATTTGCGCACGTCGTTTGGAACGTCTTGAAACTTTAAAACAAGAACTTGAAAGTAAATATGGTATCAAAGTGATTGCAAAAACTTTGGACGTTACTAATTACGATCAAGTCTTTGAAGTATTTAAAGCTTTCAAAGCAGACTTTGGCACAATTGACCGCGTGATCGTAAACGCGGGCGTAGGGGAAGGTCGTCGTATTGGTAAGGGAAATTTTGAGGTTAACCGTGCCACAGTAGAAACCAACTTTATTTCTGCTTTAGCGCAATGTGAGGCGGCTGTTGAAATTTTCCGTGCGCAAAATTCAGGTCATCTGGTAATGATTTCCTCCATGAGTGCGATGCGTGGTATGCCTAAACATTTAACGGCGTACGGTGCAAGCAAGGCAGGGGTTGCACATTTGGCTGAAGGTATACGCGCTGAACTCATGAATACACCCATTAAAGTCAGCACCATATTCCCGGGTTATATTCGTACCGAACTGAATGAAGGCGCGAAGAAATTACCTTTTGAGGTAGATGAGAAAACCGGTTCCCATTTACTTGCTCAAGCCATTGAAAAAGTACCGGTCAAAGCTTATGTCCCACAATGGCCATGGTTGCCACTGGGTTTGGCCATGAAAGTATTGCCTTTAAAGTGGATAAATAAGTTGGGTTGAGGATCTAATGAATAAAAGGCGCTGAATGCGCCTTTTATTTTTTAATAAACTTTAAGAGCTTATGTTGATAAAAATAATATATTTATAAGACAGTGATTTATATTTAGCAGATACTGAAACCCTATAAAAGAGCAGTTATAAGATCGCAATAAGTGACAAAATTATCTATTATTTTTAGAAATCAGAATTCCTAACATCATAATAAAGGTACTCACTCCACCTACAACAAAACTCATGAGTCCCATTTCAGCAGTCAATACCTGGTTCAAAAGGTTATTATTGTTCCATGATATATAGATACCTTGTTTCCACAAAAAGCTAATCGTGCATAAAACCAGAAAGCTGATCAGGGTAGAAATTATGAGCGTAACTATAAGGTTTTTCCAAATTTTGCAGCCAACGATTAATGTGATAACGGTAAGACCAACTATTGCAATGATTGCAATTAAAAAGACACTATTCCAATAGTCCATATTGATTACTCTTGACCAAGTCAATAATAAAAGTATAAGAGTTTCGTATTTAAATTATTAGAATCACTTTAATATGAATCCCGTGTGAAACGTAGACAATTTATTCCAAAAATGGAGTCCTTTAGCTTTTTTATGAATTAATTTTTATTAATTTACTGAAAAGCTAATTTTTTATTCTAAATAGATAGCGCTGAATTTTACAAAGAATTAAAAGAATATATTTACTGAATAGAAGTCTCTTCTCAGATATCAAAAGACCCTAAATTCCAATCATTAAAATGATCATACTCTATACATTTAGCATTTTGTAATCCCCAATACGCTCCACCTAAAGTGGAACCAAGTAATACCGTTTTGAGCGTCACGCTGATTCACAACTTCAGCCTCTATCTAGAGGATAAGTTTTTGATTAAAGAATTTTTAAAATTCAGGATGAGGAAAATGAAAATAGACAAAAGATATGACCCTTTTCCATATTTAACTTAGATAGATAAAGATTTAGAGGTATTTTGCAATTGAGCATATTACTGACCATCAAAGAGAATTGCTGTGATGTAATATAGTGATACCGCAAAATAGAATAATATTTCATATTTTAAGACCATGATATTGTTTTAATTTTTGCGTCCTACATCCATTGAGTCAATGATTTTAACAAGCTAAAATTGTATATTGCTCAGAATATTTCCGTGACTTGTATCCGTTATGTTTTTAAAAATTTCGACTATTGTCCTTATTCCATCACTGATTATTCAAGGCAATGCAGTCAAAAAAAATACCTTGCGCTTACCAGAACCGGATGGCAATCGTCATGGGATTATCGGGACAGGAAAGCCCTTGTCTATTTTAATTTTAGGTGATTCTGCTGCGGCAGGTGTCGGGGTGGAAACTCAGAAGGATGCTTTACTAGGTGCCGTGTTGAATCAATTAAAAAATCAATACGAAATCAGTTATAGGCTTGAAGCAAAAACAGGGCATACCACTGGAGAAATAATCAAAACTGTCAAAAATATGTCGCTTCGACATTTTGATGTTGTCATTACTTCTGTAGGAGTAAATGACATTACCAAACTGACGCCACCTAAAAACTGAATTAAAAAACAGCAAAAACTTTATGCAGAAATTAATCAGAAATTCATGCCCGAGTTGATTATTGCCTCTAGCGTACCGCCAATGAATAGATTCCCAGCTTTACCCAATCCCTTGGCATGGTTATTGGGGGAATATGCCAAAGGCATGAACAAAACTCTTGAAAGATTTGTGCAGCAGCAGGTCAATATGCAATTGATCGAGTATGATTTGGAACGATTTAAAATGCTTAATTTAGAAATGGCAGAGGATGGTTTTCATCCTGGTAAGGAAATCTATACATTTTGGGGACAACAAATCGCAGATAAAATCCGTCAAATGTTTTAAATTAAGTTAAAGATTGATAAATGGGCTGTTATGAGCACTGAACTGCAAATTGAAACTCATCCACTTAAACCATTTCTACCAGAAAATGCCAAGTTGCTCATGATGGGCAGCTTTCCACCACCCAAAAGTCGTTGGAAAATGGAATTTTATTATCCAAACTATCAGAATGATATGTGGAAAATTTTTGGTTTGGTTTTCTTTCGGAATAAAGAATACTTTTTAGATATCAAGAATAAAAATTTTAAAGAACAACAAATCCGAGATTTTCTGACTGAAAAAGGCATTGCAATTTTTGACACGGCATATCAAATTGTTCGCTTAAAAGGCAATGCCTCGGATAAATTCCTGCAAATAGCCAAACCGACTGATTTAGCCAAACTGCTACAACAGATTCCGGCGTGTCACAGCATTATGACCACGGGCGATAAAGCGACAGACACCCTCATGCTTTCTATGCCAGAGCATACTGAAAAACCGCAAATTGGACAGTCTTCTCAAGCTAATTTCGCAAATCGTGAATTAACTTTATATCGCATGCCTTCATCTTCAAGAGCTTATCCTTTAGCAGTTGAAAAGAAAGCCGAAGCATATGCCCAGTTATTTAAAGAAACAGGCTTACTATAAGTAAGTTTCTTGATTGAAAGGCATCATTTTGGGATATTTTACCCCTCTAAAAGAATGAACGGTAAAATCCCGGACCTGGGTAAAATCAGACCAGATTAACTGGCTACCTTTGCTCCATTTCAGAATTTGAATACGTTTTGCAATTTGAGTTAACTCTTCATTCATGGCAGGGCGTAGTTCACCAATTTCGACATAAAGTCGCACACCCCGATAATCACTAAATTCACCTTTCAATAAAGATTTTAACCAAAATAACCGGCTGCTATTAATCGCTTGAATACAGTCTTTATTATTCTACGGCAAATTTTCTTTGAAAGACTCAGCATAACTATCAAAGAAAAAATCGGTTTGGCTTTCTCTAAGAAATAAAGTACCAATCGGTGTGATGGTCGGCTGCAACTGTGCATCTACTGTGCAATAGAGCAGTGCATGCCAGCTTTTTGAGCGTCATTCACTATTTTACGAATATACTGCCATTGTTGTAGATTCATTTTGATTTTCCTTTTTATTATTTTTAATAAGATAAAGTAAATTTAAATACAGTTTTAGCTATCTGACTGGTCATTCATACCAAAATCGAGCTTCAAAAATTAAATGAAACTGTTTAAATCCGTTTGAATAGATTTCAACACTTATCCATCATATTCAACATAGTCCCATAGATTTAAACGGGATTTAATTTCACGGCGGATATTCGGTAGCATGGGTAGTAAGGCGCCATTAATCCATAAACTTAAAGCTTGTGCAGAAATTTTATTTCGGTCACGATCTACAATTTGAGCGCCTTTAACCAAGAGCAAGGTTTCTTCATTGGCTTCAGTTTCAATACCTTTAAATAAAACCTGCAATTCTGCACCGGTATCCTGAATTAACCATTCCAGTTCCAGTTGAATATTTTCACTGGATTTCAAAACAGCCTGACCTTCAACAATTTCAGAATCTGATAGGCAATCATATTCCACACGAACTTGAGCTAAAAACCATTCTTGTTGTCCAAGTTCATTCAATGTTTTGTTGGGCGCTAAAATATCAATCAAATTAAATTGACGACTTAAATCAAAAAATTGCATTACAGATGATCACGATAGGGAGAATGTGAGTTAGAAACTCGAAAGAAGGCAATGTTAAATCAAATCAGGAAATGAGTAAAACCATTGTACTGATTGATCTAAAATATGTATAAATGAGATGCGATCTTGTATAAGTCAAAACCATAATGTTAATTAAATAAGTACCGAGTTCTATTGATTTAAATCATCAACCATATTTTACAAACCAAAAGACCAAGGGAATTAAAAAGGTATTATGGATGTAAGTGTCATTAACTTGTCATTACATCATCCATTCAATAGGTAAATAAGACACTACTTTCATGGCAAAACGTTGAAATTTCGTACTTTCAGGGTCTTGGCTATATCTAACTATAGATCCATCTTTTTGATGATCCAGCCAAATCACTTCACTTTGCGAGTTGAGTTTTAATTCATAAGCAATTTGCGGTAAATATTGATCTAGTGAGGTTGAAATCTGATCTTGAAGTAGATTTGATTCAACCACCAATCCCACTTCGGTGTTTAAATTGGCTGAACGTGGGTCAAAGTTAAATGAACCAATAAACACCATGCCGTCGATATCAAAAAATTTTGCATGCAAGCTAGAGGCATTTTTATTTTTAGCTGGAATGACATTACCTGTGACCACTTCATACCAAGTACGTTTATGCCGTTCAATATAAGGTTTGAACTCATAAAGTTTAATCCCGCCTTGCAGCAGATCATGACGATACTTTTTATAAAAAGCATGTACCAAGGGAACATCATTGGCCATGAATGAATTGGTCAGTACCCGAACCTCCACATTGTTCTTCACCAGTTGGGTTAAATACTCTGTACCTTTTTTGGTCGGGACAAAATAGGCGGAAACCAGCTCAAGGTGTTGCTTTGGCTCACCCATAATATTTAACATCTGACGATAAATCAGTTGATCACCTGATGCTTCTCCACGAATTTTATCCGGCGAGTCTGCAATAAAATGTGCTTTAGCCCAATTGATGGGACGGTCTTTTAAGTGCTGATTGATCTGCTTTTCGGCCAATTCAATTCGTTTTTTGAGCTGATCTTTTTGCAAGGCGGTAAGTTGATAAAACTTGCGTAATTTGGAGAGTTGCTCTTGTCGAGCAGTGCCCAGTAACTGCACGGTAGAATAACTTAAATCATCATTCCAAAAGTCCTGAAAAACTTGATTAGCATTTTTGACTGCATTTCCATAGAACAAAATATCCATATCGGTAAACTGGAAATTTTCACTGGCATCAAAGTATTCACGGCTGATATTGCGCCCGCCAGTAACCGCAATCGCACCATCCGCAATAATCAGCTTGTTATGCATACGGCGGTTAATGTTTTTTAGACGAAATACGTAATCAATCACGCGCAACTTTCTGAATTTATATGGATTAAAAAGTTTGATTTCAAAGTTTGGATGTTTCGCCAGTTGTTTTAAGGTGAAATCGAGTTTTGTTCCGTTCTGGTCATCAATCAGTAATCGAACTTTTACTCCACGATCTGCGGCTTTTAAAAGCTCTGCCAGCATCAGGTGTCCAATCGAATCATCTTCCCAGATGTAGTACTGCAAATCGAGATTATGTTGCGCTTTATTAATCAAATGCAGCCTTGAGGCAATACTGATAAACGCATCATCCAAAGTCAAATAAGCAGTGAGACCTTGTGCTATTTGTGTGTCAACATTTGAACCGTTTAACCAGTGTTTAGCATGAACCTGAATAGGAGGCTGTTTTTTTGATTCATTCATCGGCAAACTGCATCCTGTCAGTATGAGTACTGTAAAAGAAAACAAGACAGCATGAATAGATGATCTAATCTGCATAATTATTATAAAGTCATAAAGTTATAAGTACATATTATCATCATGTTAAAGGTTGAATCGGACAATAAAAAGCGGTTACTGTAGCTCATCTGTTAAAGAACCCTATAAAGGATGATTAATTCATGAAATCACGTGCTGCTGTTGCATTTGGTCCGGGTCAACCCCTCGAAATTGTTGAGATTGATGTAGCTCCACCCAAAGCAGGTGAAGTTCTGGTGAAAATCACTCATACCGGCGTATGTCATACCGATGCATTCACTTTATCTGGCGATGATCCTGAAGGTGTTTTCCCTGCGGTATTGGGACATGAAGGTGCGGGTATTGTGGTGGAGGTGGGAGAAGGCGTGACCAGTGTTAAACCTGGCGATCACGTGATTCCACTTTATACTGCGGAATGTGGTGAATGCTTGTTCTGTAAATCTGGAAAAACCAACCTGTGTGTCGCTGTTCGTGCAACCCAAGGTAAAGGTGTAATGCCGGATGGAACAACACGTTTTTCTTATAACGGTCAGCCGATTTATCATTACATGGGCTGTTCAACCTTTAGTGAATATACCGTTGTTGCAGAAGTGTCGTTAGCGAAAATCAACCCGGAAGCAAATCCAGAACAGGTTTGTTTATTGGGTTGCGGCGTAACCACAGGAATTGGTGCAGTACATAATACTGCAAAAGTTCAAGCCGGTGACTCGGTTGCCGTATTTGGTTTGGGCGGTATTGGTCTTGCAGTTGTACAAGGCGCCCGTCAAGCCAAAGCCGGTCGGATTATGGTGATTGATACCAATCCGGAAAAGTTCGAGCTCGCGAAAGAATTTGGGGCGACAGACTTCTTAAATCCTAAAGATTATGACAAACCGATTCAAGAAGTGATTGTTGAAATGACCGGTTGGGGCGTAGACCATTCGTTTGAATGTATTGGTAACGTCAATGTCATGCGTTCTGCGCTTGAATGTGCACACCGAGGTTGGGGACAATCCGTAATTATTGGAGTAGCGGGTGCAGGTCAGGAAATCTCGACTCGTCCATTCCAATTGGTAACCGGTCGTAAATGGATGGGTACAGCATTTGGTGGTGTGAAAGGTCGTTCACAACTTCCGGGTATGGTTGAAGATGCAATGAAAGGCGAGATTCAACTTGAACCTTTTGTCACGCATACCATGGGGTTAGACAAAATTAATGAAGCTTTTGACTTGATGCACCAAGGTAAATCAATTCGTACCGTAGTAAATTTTAAAGACTAATCTTCAAAGACTAATCTTCTGCAATATAAAAAAACGGGCATATTGCCCGTTTTTTATATTAGCTGGTTTAAGCAGTTGCCTTAATCACTTCTGTAATTGAATCTGCGACATAATCAATATTATTTAAATTTAGACCGGCTGCGCACATACGGCCACTACGTACCAAATAAATACCGTATTGATCTTTCAAGATATCAACCTGTTCAGCCGTTAAACCGGTATAGCTAAACATGCCTTGCTGTTTGACCAGATAACTAAAGTCACGCTCAGGCAAGGCTTGGCTTAGTTTTTCATTTAAAATTTGACGCATTTTAATAATACGTTCGCGCATTTCTTTCAGTTCAGCTTCCCATTGAGCAGTCAGATCGGCATTATTCAAAACATTATCAACCAACAAAGCGCCTGTGGTTGGAGGGCTTGAGTAAATACGGCGTACTGTTGCCTTTAATTGTCCTAACACTTTTTGTGCAGTAGCTTGATCATCACAGACAAATGTTAAACCGCCGATACGTTCGCCATAAAGAGAGAAAATTTTAGAGAATGAATTGCTGACAATAAAATTCATCCCGGTTTGATCTAAAGCGCGAATGGCATAAGCGTCTTGTTCCAGACCCTGGCCAAAACCTTGATAAGCAATGTCCAAAAATGGAATCAGATCCCGTTTCTGTAATACTTCAATCACTTGATCCCATTCAGCAGGCGTTAAATCTGCACCTGTCGGGTTGTGACAACAAGGATGTAACAGCACAATACTTTTAGTAGGAAGCTGTTTTAATTTTTCCAGCATCGCTGGCACATTGACACCATTGGTTGCTGCATCAAAATATGGATAGAAATGCGTATGCAGACCAGCACCATTAAAGATGGCAATATGATTTTCCCAAGTCGGTTGACTGACCCAAACATCAGATTCAGGAAAATATTTTTTAAGAAAATCTGCACCGACTTTGAGTGCGCCAGAACCGCCCAAAGTTTGAATGGTCACAGCACGACCATCACGACGTGCTTGGCTTTCTTGTCCCAAAACGAGCGCTTGAGTAGCTTGATTATAAGATTTCAAGCCATCCATAGGTAAATAGAGCTTGACCTGATCATTGCTCGCTTCAATATTTTTATAAGCCGCTTTAACGGCATTGAGTTGAGGAACAATATTGTCTTCATTGTAGTACAAGCCAATACTTAGATTAACTTTATGAGAGCGTTGGTCTTTTCCAAATTCTTCCATTAGAGAAAGAATCGGATCACCTGCATAAGTATCAACATGGTGGAACATGAATACATCCTTCGTTATATGTAGTAAACAAATCAAGCCTTCGGAACAGAGCGCATTTTATCTTTTATTGCCAATTGAGGATCGGTTATTTTCTTATTTTTAAAATAATAGGCAATCGACAAAACTGCAATCCAGACGGGAATCATCAGTACCGCAATGCGCATATCAGGGGTTTGGCTCATAATCAGCAAAATGCCGCACATAAAGATAATGCAGACATAATTTGTAAAAGGGTATGCAATGCTTGGAAATTGCGTTGGTGCATTCATCGCAATTCTATGTTTCTTAAATTTCAAATGTGTATATGAAATGACCACCCAGTTAATCACAATCGCTGCAACCACCAGCATCATCAGCAGGCTAAACGCTTTTTCAGGAAATAAGTAATTGACCAACACACACATTAATGTAAAAAATGCAGAGATCATAACCGCATTCACTGGAATACCACGCGTGTTAATTTTACTTAAAATTTTAGGTGCATTTCCTTGTTGAGCCAAGCCTAACAACATACGGCTGGTACAATAATTGGTACTGTTATATACAGAAACAGCCGCAGTCAGCACTACAAAATTTAAAATCGTTGCGACGGTTTGACTGCCCAGAGAATCAAAAATAAGAACAAAAGGACTGCCACCTTGTGCCATTTGATTCCATGGATAAAGCGATAAAATAATCACTAGACTTAAGATATAAAATAACAGGACCCGGTAAACGATTTGGTTAATCGCTTTAGGTAAGGTTTTTTGCGGATTATCCGTTTCTGCAGCCGCAATCCCCACCAATTCAATGCCACCAAAAGCAAACATAATCATCGCCATTGCCATGACCAATCCCATGACACCATTCGGGAAGAAGCCGCCTAATTCCCATAAATTTTGCAGACTGGATTGGGTGCCACCACTGCCACTTGCCAGTAAATAGCTACCAAAAGCAATCATTGCAATAATGGCCAGAACTTTAATAATGGCTAACCAGAATTCCATTTCACCAAACAATTTGACGTGTAAAAGGTTAATTACATTGATGAAAATAAAGAATCCCAGTGCTGAAACCCAGGTCGGAATTTCCGGCCACCAGTAATGAATATAAAGACCAATCGCGCTGAGTTCTGCCATACAGACCAGAATATTCAAAACCCAGTAATTCCATCCAGACATAAAGCCGGCAAATTTGCCCCAGTACTTATAAGCAAAATGACTAAACGAGCCACTGACGGGTTCTTCTACAATCATTTCACCCAATTGGCGCATCATTAAAAAAGCAATCAGTCCGGCTATGGCATAACCTAAAATAACCGATGGACCAGCAAGCTTAATGGTTTGTGCAATACCGAGAAATAGCCCTGTACCGATCGAACCACCCAATGCGATCAGCTGGATATGACGATTACTTAAACCTTTTTTCAGGTTTCCTTGTTCAATTTGCTGCATTTTCTATCTTCATCCGTGCTGAGATAGTGCTCTATATCGGGATGATTGTGATCATTTCTAATTCTTATTTTATGCAATCATCAGAGCAGTATCAGAAATTTTATTAAAATATTTAAATAAGATGTATATTTTCCATGCACATACTCAATGTATGCGCATGAAAATAAAGGACAACTTAAATGTTCACACTGCGATTAGGCTTTTGAAATATCCAGTACACCACGTTTGATTTGATCGCGTTCAATTGATTCAAACAATGCTTTAAAGTTGCCTTCTCCAAAACCGTCATCATCTTTACGTTGAATAAACTCAAAGAATACGGGACCCAACATATTTTCCGAGAAAATTTGCAATAACAGACGTTTGTCTTCGCCTTCAGTATTGCCGTCTAATAAAATACCGCGTTTTTGAAGTTCATCAGTCGGTTCGCCGTGGTTCGGTAAACGATCAGGAAGCATGTCATAATAAGTGGCTGGAGGGGGCGTCATAAATTTGGCACCCAAGGCTTTTAACTTATCCCAAGTCGCAATCAGGTCATCGGTAATAAAAGCGATATGTTGAATGCCTTCACCATTGAACTCGTTTAAGAATTCAGCAATTTGACCATTACCTTTGTCAGAATCTTCATTCAGGGGAATACGGATTTTCCCATCAGGTGCAGTGAGCGCTTTAGAAGTCAAACCGGTATATTCACCTTTAATATCAAAATAGCGAATTTCCTGAAAATTAAAAATTTTCCCATAAAAATCTGACCAATACTGCATACGACCTTTGTAGACGTTATGGGTTAAATGATCGATTTCTTTTAAGCCTGTTCCAACTGGATGCGAATTCATATCATCAAAGAAAATAAAATCACTTTGATAAATATCACGATCGACCAAGAAAATAGGCGAGCCACCAATGCCTTTAATCGCCGGAATATTTAGTTCCATTGGGCCGATTTTTGAATAAATCGGTTCTGCGCCCAATTCAACAGCTTTGTTAAATGCTTTCGCGGCATCTTTGGTCCTAAAACCCATTGCGCATGCAGAGGGACCATGTTCTTTAAAGAAGAACGCTGCATAAGATTCAGGCTGATAATTGAGAATGATATTAATGTTGCCTTGACGCCATAAATACACATTTTTCGATTTATGTTTGGCAACTTTGCTAAAGCCGATGGTTTGAAAAATTTCATCTAGATCTCCATCTTTAGACACGAATTCAATAAATTCAAATCCACAAAGTTCTAAAGGGTTGGCTAGCTTATTCATACAACATCCTCATTTTATTAAAAGCAATCCTATTGCCTGTTTTTAACCTATTCACTTTTAAACAAACAAGAAAAATCATATTAATCAGTTCAATTTTTATGACAAATCCGTTTGCCTGATACTCTTTTATCGTTCGAGTTTTTGCTCGAAAACAAAACCTTATACGATAAAATTAATTTATTTTCTCATCATACGGCGGCTTTTTTATTATTCAATACATAATTTAATTACGTATTGCGTAATAATTTAGATTGATAAGTTTTCTTATAATATAAAGTAATGATATTTATAAAATAATGTTTTGTATTTTTGACATCACTTCCTAAATCTGTAATTGTGTTTTTTTGTAACTGAAAAAACTGTTCAAAATATCAAGCCGTAAACATAAAAAACTAATTTTGTTTTACTTATTAATGTCTTAAATTATTAATTTATACAAAAAAGAGAGAAATTATAAAATAAAAATTAACCCTGCTGCATAATCAAAGCTAAATGATCAAGGCAGTAATTTTGCATAAGGCGATCTCGTCTACATATAAATTCGAAAAGAGCTCTTACTCATCAGTCCATAAATTTAATAATTAAATTTTTTTCTCAACTTATCGTAATAGATCAATCTATGAGTAGATTGCTCAATGGCGCATTGTGAATTTTCGGAATCAAGGAAAATGGGCCATAAAAGTTTGAGTAGAAAGTGAGGGGGGCATGTTTATAAAATTTGAAAAAAAAGCAAAGCTTATTGTTTTGGTGTTTTTTTAAACCATAGATAAGTAAAAGTTGACCAATTTATGTATTTTTATTTTGTATAAAACCCTTGTCAAATGTATGAATACAGCGTATTTTAATTTTAATACACATACTTTTTTGAAGAAATAAAGATGTTAAAGCAACCAGTCACCTCAAACGCACGTTATTATTTTTGGCAATTTAGATAGTTGCCTGAATGCGTTCGGGCAATAAATGGTTGCCCACCAAGTTTTATAACCTGATCGGCAACCCTGATCAGGTTTTTTTATGCTTTATTTTTTATATACTTTTGGAGTTACTTCATGAAAACATTAAACTACTCATATTTTAGTAACTTCTATTGGTTTTATTTTAGTCAAGTAATGACCCTTGCCTCGCAATCCGTTAGACCCATAACGCTCAAATAAAAGATTGGACTGGAAAAAGTCCCCAGGAAAGACCAATGAATGCTTTAAATACTGCTTTACAACAAACGCAAACTCCTGAAAAAGAAACTATTTTAAGTTTGCCTCATCAATTGAAGGCACAATTGCCTTTATCTGGAAAATTGGCTCAGCAAATTGCCGAGCAGCGTCAAACTATTCAAAACATTTTAGATGGCAAAGATCATCGTTTAATGGTGGTAACAGGCCCATGTTCAATTCATGACCCCATTTCTGCACTCGAATATGCTGAAAAACTACAACAATTACAAAGCCAAATCGCTGATCAAATTTTTCTGGTTATGCGTGCATATATTGAAAAACCACGTACCACTATTGGCTGGAAAGGTTTCCTGTATGACCCAAATCTAGATGGTTCATCGAATATGCAATTGGGCTTAGAGAAATCACGTCAGTTATACTTACAAATTATAGAAATGGGTTTACCCCTTGCTTCTGAAATTTTAAGCCCGATGGCGACTGCATATTTCGATGATTTACTGGCTTGGGGTGCAATTGGTGCACGTACCAGCGAATCACAAATTCACCGTGAAATTTCAAGTCACATGCCGTACAGCATTGGTTTCAAAAATGGTACAGATGGCTCTATTCAAATTGCACTTGATGCCATTCAATCGGCTGCACATCCACATCAATTTTTAGGCATGAGTCAATCTGGCCTACCGTGTATTTTAGAGTCTAAAGGCAATCCGAAAGCCCATCTGATTTTACGCGGTGCAAATTCAGGGCCTAACTACGCATTGGCTGAAATTGAAAAAATTAAAGAAAAAACCAAAGGGGAATTACCTGCTTTAGTGATTGATTGCAGTCATGGTAACAGCCACAAAAACCCTTTATTACAATCTGAAGTTTTACGTACCATTATAGATGAACGCGTTCATACCCATGTTCGTGGCGTGATGTTAGAAAGTCATTTGGCGGACGGTCAGCAAAAGATTTCATGTAATATGACTTATGGTCAATCTGTTACTGATGGTTGTTTAGGGTGGGATAAAACACAGCAACTTTTATTAGAAGTTGTAGATTCACTTCGTATTTCTCAATTAAAGCGCAGTGCTTAATATTTCTGAACCAACATGCTTATTTTATGATGCAGCCCCGTTAATCGCGGCTGCATTGTTGCTCATAAGCACCTTTGTATTATCTGTTTAAATTTAGAACAATACTTTGTTGATGCTCTATACATTTTTTGTCAATTTCTTTAACTGATTAGAATTAACAGATTTGAGTGGTATGATTTCTTTAGGCAGAATAATAAAAATTGAGACTAAGTAATAACTGATTGGTTAATAAATACAATTCACTCTATGTGTTGCTTGGTACTTGAAATAATTTTAAATGGGAACAAATATGTATAGTGCGGAATTATTGGAAGAAGCGCGTAAAATAATATTTCATATGCTCACCAAGGTCGTGGAATATGGTGGCTCAGACTTGTTTATTTCAGCAGATTTTCCGCCGAGTATTAAACATCAAGGGATGATGAAACCGATTGGACAACAAGCGCTAACAGCGGATAAAACCAAACTGTTTGCCTATAGTTTAATGAATGAAAAGCAGCGACAGGAATTTGAAAATGAACTCGAATGTAACTTTGCCATTAGCGTTCCCGATGTTTCGCGTTTTCGTATTAATGTATTTCAACAACAGTTACAAGTGGGTATGGTGATTCGTACCATTACTGCTGAAATTCCAAATTTTGCCCAGTTAAAATTACCTGAATCGCTTAAAGATGTGATGATGGCAAAACGTGGCTTGATTTTAGTGGTGGGCGCGACCGGTTCGGGCAAGTCAACCTCTTTAGCAGCCATGATTGATCATCGCAATGAAAATTCAGCAGGGCATATTATTACGGTTGAAGACCCGGTAGAATTTGTACATAAACATAAAAAATCCATGATTACTCACCGTGAAGTTGGGGTGGATAGTCACTCATGGCACAATGCTTTGAAAAATACTTTACGTCAGGCACCAGACGTTATTTTAATTGGTGAAATCCGTGATACTGAAACAATGGAACACGCAATTGCTTTTGCGGAAACCGGGCACTTATGTCTAGGAACGCTACACGCGAATAATGCCAATCAGGCCCTTGATCGGATTATTAACTTTTTCCCTGAAGAACGAAAAAATCAATTACTGATGGATTTGTCTTCCAATATGAAAGCCATTATTTCACAGCGTTTAGTCCGTACTCAAGATGGACGTGGACGTCGTGCGGCGATTGAAATTTTACTGAATACTCCTTTAATTGCCGATAATATTCTTAAAGGTCAATTGCATGAACTCAAAGAAATCATGAAGAAATCCCGTGAACTCGGCATGCAAACTTTCGATCAGGCCTTATTTGATTTGTATAATCAGGGTGCAATTAGTTATGAGGAATCCTTACGTAATGCCGATTCCATGAATGAATTACGCTTACAAATCAAATTAAAAAGTCCGAGAGATGATCAATCTGTAGCTGGTACAGCAACATCATTTAGCATGGTGCAAGAACGTAATCCAGAAGAAAGTGAAAGCAAGCAAGAGAACCTAACCTAGTGGAGTCATGGGCAAGTAATGTCCAACGATATGATAAAAATAAGCATTATTCCATTTTGGGAGGATGCTTATTTGTTTTGTACCCATCTAGATAGCCTTTTTAGGCTACAGTATGTTTACGATCTACAAATAACTTATAAAAAATTAAGCTTGATGCCGTGATCAATGCACAGAGGAGATAGGCAAAACTGTAGCCTTGGTGAGCAATCACCGCACCGAGCAAGATCGAACCAATCGCAATTCCGATGTCATAACAGGTAAAGAAGGTTGAGGTTGCATGCCCAATTCGATCTTTGGGTGAGCGCTGAATGGAAATGGTCTGCAAGCAGGGTTGAGCCGAACCAAAGCCCATACCCACAAATACTGCAGCAAGCATCAATCCAGTCACTGTATTGATTTGGCTTAAAACAATCAGCCCAATGGAAAATAAGGCAATAGCAGGATAAACCACATAGTTGGGGCCTTTACGATCATAAATTTTCCCAGTGATTGGTCGCAAGCTCATCATTGAAATTGCAAAGACCACAAAGAATAAGCTGGCATAGGGAAGCAGATTTTTTGATTCGGCAAATGTTGAAATGAACGACATGATACTGGCATAAGAAAAAGAAATGATCATGGCCATAATTGACACGGGCAAAGCCTTCTTCTCTACAAAATCTTGCATAGATAAACGCTGTTTGCCTTTCGTTAGCACTGGTTTGGCTTCTGTCTGAATGGGAATCATAAAACAAAAAATAAAGCCTATACAGATAATAGCAGCTAGAATTGCTGCGACCATGGTATAAGACAGGGGCTGGATTAAGGTCAAGCCGAGCAAAGGGCCAAGTACAATACCCAAATTAATAGACATGACAAAATATCCCATACCTTCGCCTTTACGCTGTGCAGGAATGAAATCATTGGCAATCGGTACCGTCACCGTAGTTAAAATGCTGAACCAAATTCCATGCAAGAATCGAATAACTAAAAGAAAGCTTAAATTGTCAGCAAATAAATAAGCAAAAGAAAACAGACAAAATAAGGCTTCGGAAACGTATAAGGTTTTTTTACGTCCAAATTTTTCAATAATTAAACCACTAAAGGGACGAACCGCAATTGATGATGCCATAAATAGTGTCATGGCTAAACCCGCTTGCGCTAAAGTTCCATGTAGCTCATTTAAAATATAAATAGGTAAAATAGTCGTTTGGGCAAAATAAAACACAAACAAGAATAGATTATTGGCCAGACATAGAATAAAGGATTTATTCCATAACTGTTGTGTATTTGCAGGAGACATAATTTACCTAGATTCGTAAGAAGTAGACGATTTATCAGGCTTATCGAGGCAATTATTTTTGTAGGCTAGAAAAATGTTTTTATAATAAATAAAGATAAGTCAGATCATCGTTAGATTGTATAGATTTTAGATGATTACTATTAAAAAGTATAGCTGAAGCAATAATAAAATATATTAATTTGTTTAATTTTTAATTTTTTTAATTATTAATCTCATATTGTGATTTTAGATCCAGTATTTATATATTTAACTAGGGTTCGCTTGAAATAAAAAAAATCAGTCATAAAGACTGATTTTTTATAGATATAACCAGGATTATAAACCTGCTTCATATTCACTGTTTGAAAGTAACTTTTCGACATCTGCCATATTGTTTGGCTTGATTTTATAAATCCAGCCCTTGCCATATGGATCATCATTCACAAAGTCCGGATCATCTTCAAGATCAGGATTGACTTCAATTACTTCACCCGAAACAGGAGCATGAATATCAGAAGCTGTTTTAACCGACTCCACCACACCTGCTTGTTCGCCGGCAGTAATTTGCTGGCCTACTTCTGGTGCTTCTACGTAGACTAAATCCCCTAAAGCATCCTGTGCATGATCGGAAATACCGGTAACAACCAGATCACCTTCAATTTTGACCCATTCGTGAGTACTGGCATACTTTAATTCTGAAGGGTGATTCATTGATGACTCCTTTAAAATATTCAAATCATTTTTGCCATGTTTTATACATGTTTTTTGCTAAAAAAAAAAGTTTATAAGTAAGGATCTTTACGCCAATTGCTTGGACTACGGCCACTCCAGCGTTTAAATGCCCGGCTAAAATTGGCCACGTCACTATAGCCAAGTTCATCTGCAATCAGCTCTAGGGTGTAGTCTGTTCGGGAAAGCAGCGATGTTGCGTGACGATAACGTACTTCATCTACGATAGTTGAAAATGACGTACCTTCGGCAGCTAATTGGCGTTTTAAAGTCCGATCGGACATATGCAGTCGATCTGCGACATTTTCGATACTTAAATAATGCTGCTCTGAATTGGTCAAAATATCCCGCACCCGCATGGCCAAACGACGGCGTTCACCTAATGCCGAGAGTTCAGCTTCACATTGGTTAATCGCAATCTGGCTGGCAAGGGGGTCAGCATTGACCATTTTTAAACTCAGGTATTTCTTATCAAAACTTGAGAGTAAATGGGGGTGTTCAAAACGAAAATGATGCGATGGAAATTTTGCCATATAACGCTCAAAACCGGCTGGTTTCGGGAAATCAAAATCAATTTCACCAGATAAATCCTCACAGCCCGTTAAGGCTTTTGCCATGGTGACAATACCAAAGGTCAATGCTATCGTAATTTCAGTTCTTAAAGGCTCAATATCAAAATCACATTGCAATTGCAGTGTTGCCTTCTCGCCAAAGGTTGAGAAGTAAAGCTGTAAAAATGGTAAACGGAGCTGAATAAAGCGATTAGCCAAGACCAGGGCATCGGTAATATCATGTGCCGTCATAATGGCATAACCAATAAAACCATGAATGGAAATTCGCATTTGGGTACCCAAATGAAAACCCAACGTCGACTCGCCGGTTAAACGTAATGCATGTTTAACCAGTTCATTTGCAACAGGGGTTGGAATGCGAAAATTTGGCTCTGCCAGCTGTTCACTGCTTAAATGGAAAGGAGTAAACAAGGCTTCTGCATTATAGCCCCAGCGTGACACTACATCGAGGAGCAATAGACCGTAAACCCCTGGTATTCCCTGATCCTGTCTTGGAGAAATCGTTTTCATGCGCTATCCATTGCACTTAAGTCATTTTTATATTTGTTGATTTTTCATATTGGCATGAAAAGAAACAGTATCCTATTAAAATTGTTCGACAATTTATCAAAGCCTGTAAATTAGACAGGTTTGAATTCCTTTTTAAAGACCACAATTTTCGTTGTAGAGATAAGCAGCACATCATGATTCTGATTCAATGCCTGAGTTACATAGCTCACTATAGCGCGGTCAGTTTTGGTTTTTGATGGCGTAATCGCAACAATTTCAACCTCAACATGAACTTTATCGCCAGGACGGGTTGGTCGTGGCCAGCGCAGGTTAGATTCTGAACCAATCAGGCCATAAGCAATCGGAAAACATTCTGTCCATAAACGCATCGTCACGGCACAGGTATGCCAACCACTGGCTGCAATACCTTGAAAAATAGGATGCTCGTTAGCTTGATCTTCATCAGTATGGAAAGTTTGCGGATCATACGCATGCGCAAACTGTTTAATTTCATCCAAGGTCATTTCATATTCACGACTAATGAAATGATCCCCGATTTTTATATCTTCTAAATACAGCATCAATGCGCTTCCTTTTTCTTCAATGCCTGTTGTTCTATCAAAAAACTGCCAGTTTGTCTTTGCCACAAATGCGCATATATACCATTCAGCGCGACCAGTTCATCATGCGTACCTTGTTCCACAACTTTTCCTTCATCCAGTACAACTAAACGATCCATTTGGGCAATGGTCGATAGGCGATGTGCAATGGCGATAACGGTTTTACCCTCCATTAAATCATCCAGACTGGATTGGATTGCGGCTTCAACTTCAGAGTCTAAAGCACTGGTCGCTTCGTCTAAAATCAAGATTGGTGCATCTTTTAAAAATACCCGTGCAATCGCAACACGTTGACGTTGTCCACCCGAGAGTTTGACACCCCGTTCACCGACATAGGCTTCATAGCCAGCTTTGCCACGCAAGTCGGTCAGTTGCGGAATAAAATCTTCTGCCTTAGCTTTACGGACGGCTTCAAACATTTCTTCATCGCTTGCATGGGGGCGACCATATTTAATATTTTCGGCCACAGTGCGGTGCAATAAGGAAGTATCTTGAGTCACCAAAGCAATGCTTTTACGCAGACTATCCTGGGTTACATCTTCAATGTTTTGACCGTCAATCGAAATGCGACCTTGGTTAAGATGATAAAAATGCAATAACAATTGAATCAGGGTAGATTTACCTGCACCTGAACGGCCCACGATGCCGATTTTTTCACCGGGTTTGATGGTTAAATCTAAATGATCTATCACATTTTTATTGTTATAGGCAAAGCTGACATCTTCAAATTTGATTTCACCATGTTGTACCAGTAAAGGCTTGGCATCTTTCTTGTCTTGAATGCTAATCGGGCGGCCCATAGTTTTCATGCCGTCTTGAATGGTGCCGACATTTTCAAATAAAGCAGAAGATTGCCACATCATAAATTCAGCAATGCTGTTGAGCTTTAATATCATGGCAGTCGTTGCAGCAATAATACCCAGTTCAGCTTGTCCATTGATCCAGAGCCAAATCGCTGTCCCTAACACGCCTACATATAAAACCACACTGAGTAAATTAATGCTGATTTCATACTGCACCCCTAAGCGCATTTGCTTATACACCGTGATCATGAAGCCTTGCATGGATTCTTTGGCATACTGACTTTCACGCCCCGCATGGGCAAACAGTTTCACAGTTTGAATATTGGTATAGGCATCCGTCACGCGACCGGTCATTACGGCACGCGCATCGGCCTGTTTATTGGAAATTTGGCTTAGACGTGGAATAAAATAGCAGGCAGCCGTAATGAATAGTACTAACCACAGCATGAGTGGCAAAATCAGCAGAGGAGAAATAGCGCCCAGAACAAAACTGATGGTGACAAAATAAATCAGCACATAGGCCAGCATATCACCCAAAATTACCCAGAACTCACGTATTGCAAGCGAAGTTTGCATCACTTTGGCCGATAAACGGCCGGCAAAATCATTGTGGAAAAAATCCAGACTTTGCAATAAAAGTAGGTTGTGAAAGCGCCAACGCAGACGCATGGGAAAGGTGCTATATAAAATTTGATGCTTGATCACGGATTGCATGCTAGCGAATAAAATATTGGCCAACAAAATACCTGTCAAGAGGGTCAAATTTTGCGAATGCTCTGCTAAGAAGGTGTCGGGTTGACTCTTGCTCAACCAATTAACCAAATCGCCAATTTTTGCATACAGTACCGCTTCAAAACTTGCCGCTCCCGCAGTACATAACACCAGTAACAGCAGATATCGGCGAACACCCGTTGCAGCTTGCCATACAAAAGGAAAGAAGCGTGTTGGAAGTGGTTCGTTTAAACCTTTGGATGGGTAAGGATCGACCAGTTTTTCAAACCATTGCAACATGGGTTACGCTCCAATTTATTCAAACGATTCAATATCAGTATTATGCAATTGTTACAGTATAAACACTATTCTATATTAACGCTTAAGGCTCTTCTGAATAGCTGCAAACAAGTATCTAGATATTAGAACCTGATCAGGTTGAGGCCCGAATTGCGCCATACTTGGTAAAACGGTTAAGGTATAAAGATTCATGGGTATAATAAAAGCCGGAAGCCTAAATCCAAAATTAATTTGCTCAATTTAGTCAAAAATCTACTATTTATCAGAAGTCTATCATGAAAGTAAATTATAGGAATTCATCAGCTCATAGAGCTCTTTAAAAAATATTTAATTAACAATTAGAGGGGGAGTTATTGAATCTGCTACGATTAAATAAGTGCTTCATAGCGCTATCGCTTTTTTCAAAAATACATTACTTATCTGGATATTTAGAGCATAAATAAAGCTGGATAGAAATTCTAGTCTTTAAAAGACTACAACCGGTACGTTATATTTTTAGTGATCTATTTTAATAAAAATATATTAATAATATAAAAACACTAACTTATCTTTTATGTATCTAGAAATTAGTATAGCGAATCATTGTGTAATATTGATTTATTTTATGGTGTATTGCTTAAATCTTATGATGCTTTTAGTAATAAATGTTAATAAATGCTTCAAGTTTTAATTATGGATCAAGCATATAGATTTATAAAATTTACATTGAATGAAATTGAAACAGATGAAGACTTGGTGAATGAAATATAAAGAGTAAAGTGAATAAAGTCAGAATGAGGGCGTTATAGACCAAAATATTATAGGAGGTAAGTGTAAATGACTACTCAAGAACCAGCTAAACAAAATCCAAAAAAACAATCAAATCAACAGCAGCAACAACAAAATCTGCAAAAGCAACCTAATCAACAAAACGACCACCAACAACAACACCCACCTAAACAACAGAAATAAAACTTTGATTTTTTGCTCCTGAATATTAATTCTTTATTCATGGTTTTATCTGTGTTCAAAGTTTTACCAGATTTATAGTTTCATTATTTCTATTCATCATCAAAAGGGAAAAATAATATGAACTCAAAAGATGTAAAAATCATAGTCGCTGTCATAGTCGCTGTAATCATTGCGGTGATTCTTTATTCCCTATATGAAAGAAACAAAAATGAAAATATGGGAAATTTAAAGAATGGGCAAAGTAATACACTGCTTAGTCCTATGCACAAGATAAGCTCAAGCGCATAGAGCCGTACCAGCATGCTAAAGATGGACTAGAGCAATAATATTTTAACGTTTTTATGAAGATGAACCTTTATAAGTGAAACTGGCTAGAATCAGCCAATTTTTCTAAACACAATACTGTTATAAGGAGAAAAAAGATGGCAAATTCTGATGAAGATCGTATTAAAAACAATCCAAATAATGATGAGCGAGATCCACACCCAGTAGGAACAGGTGTAGGTGCTGCAAGTGCGGCTGCTGCAGGTGCCGCAATCGGTAGTGCGGGTGGCCCAATCGGAGCTATAGTCGGTGGAGCAGTGGGTGCGATAGTGGGTGGTGTAGCCGGCAGTGCGGCAGGTGAAGCGATAGATCCCACTGTTGAAGATACCTATTGGCGTGAAAACAGTGCTCATCAACCCTATTATAAGTCCTCGCAAAATACTTATCCGGATTTGGACTATGATCGCGATTATCGGCATGCTTATCGTGTAGGTTATGAGGATTTATCTACATATGATTCATCCAAAAGGTTTGAAGATGTAGAGCCAGATCTTCGTTCTAAATGGGAACAATCAAAAGCAGAATCCCGCCTGTCCTGGGAAGAGGCTAAACATGCCTCACGTGATGCATGGAATCGTTTACGTCCCTAGAGCGACTCTATAATCTCAAGCACGTTTAAACCAATCTTTTTAATTTTAAAAGGGTTGGTTTTTTGATTCAGTCTTCATGAAAGAAACGGAATTATATTTTTTCTCATATTTTTATAGCTTCAAGTGATGACTATTTTTCAAGCTCTACGTGATCATCTTAATCAATAAGTTTTTCAAAATCCGGATTCCTAATTTTTTTACAGTAGTTATTTAATCGTTCTCATCTTAAACAATATTAAATTTGAAGTTTCACTATTAAATAATGCTGAAATAAATATAAGTAAAGAGATTTTTAAGGATGACTTTAATATTAAAGATCGGTGGTTTTAGGTAACAATTGTGAACGTGATTTTAAAGGTCTAGTTGGGAATCAATAATATAAAGTGATGCCGGTTTACAATGAAGGAAATTGACACAGAGTTAGACTAGGATAAAGCAAAAGAAAGAGTAAATTGATAGTACCGTAATTTAGGCGATGTAAAATTCACGCGATATAGATTCATCATCTGAACAGGGAATTAAACATGAATAACCAACCACAAGATCCGCAACTGGATCAACCGAACCTACATATTGAATTCTCTCAAAGACCTAACGAAGAGAAGGGATATACTCCACCTAATCCACAGCTGGATCAACCCAACCAACATCTTCAACATACAAATTTAATGAAGCAACCTCAGTAAAAACTTGTAAATTCCTAAATTAAAAGGTCATATAGGTTCTCATTTAAAATTTTGAATTCAGTTCTTTAAAACTGTTTTTATTAGAAAATAAGAAAAATAAAAGTAATATAAAAAACCCTCATTTGAGGGTTTTTTAAAGTCATAATCAGTTTGGCATTTAAATTAATTACATTTCATTAATACTTATAAAAAATATAATTTATCATTGATTTTCTTAAATAAAGAGTTATTTCAATTCATACAACAACTCTTTATTTTAAAGTTTAAACCAATGGATGATTGGGTTCTGCTATCACCGCTGAAACAGCTGAGAATTGCTTAAAATCAGCGCCAGAAGGAGCTTGATAAACTTTCAAACCAAATTCTGGGATAATTGCAATCAGGTGATCAAAAATGTCCGATTGTATTGCCTCATAGTCCTTCCATACCGTAGTGTTTGTAAAAGCATAAATCTCCAGTGGCAAACCTTCACTGGTCGGTTGTAATTGGCGAATGATTAAAGACTGATTTTGCGCGATACCTGGATGTTGATTTAAATAAAATTCCACATAGGCTCGAAATGTCCCTAAATTGGTTAAACGTCGCTGATTATAGGATGCCTGATTCGACAGTTGCTGATTAAAGCTTTCCAGTTCACTATGTTTGGTGTTTAAGTATTGATCGAGCAATAGAAATTCTTTGAGTTTCTGCTGTTCTTTGTCGGTCATGAAATGTACGCTACTCTGATCAATATAAATTGATCGTTTGATGCGGCGCACACCAGCAGAGGCCATGCCACGCCAGTTTTTAAAGGTATCCGTCACCAGTTTGTTGGTCGGAATGGTGGTAAAAGTCTTATCAAAGTTTTGCACGGTAATGGTATGTAATGACATATCAATGACATCACCATCTGCATTCAGGGTAGGCATTTCAATCCAGTCACCAATACGCACCATGTCATAAGATGAAATCTGTACTGAAGCAACTAAAGACAGAATGGTATTTTGGAACACCAACATCAGAACGGCAGCCATGGCACCAAAGCCTGCAAGCAAGGTAAAGACATCTTTTTTCAGAAATGTCCCTAAAATCATTAAGCCACAGACAATAAAAATAATTAGCTTAACCAACTGTAAATAGCCTTTAATCGGCTTATTTCTTGATTTTGGATTACGCTGATAAATCAGGTTAAAAATACTTAAAAATTCACTGATGGCCAGCGCCAGAGTCAGGAAAATAAAGGCTTGTGCACCCATCTGGACCAACGTAACCACTTTTCCTGAAATGTGCGGAATCGTCACTATGCCGTTCATAATGACAATCGCAGGCACAATATTTGAAATACGGCTGATGACGCTATGTTCAGCAAAAATACTCGAATTAGCCCATTTCATCTTTGAAACGAGCTTGCGAATACCCCGAACCACCACTTGTTTGGCAATAAAGTTTGCGAGAACTGCCAGTAAAATCAGGATACTTAGGGAGGTTAGCATCTCTAACCATGGATATTGATCTGACCAATCTTGAATATTACGGATAAAAGCAAAATGCTCCAAAAATGCACCCTCAATATAGAAATTTAAAAATTCTTTATAGTTTATAGAGTTATGATTTTATCATTGTAGGCGGTAACGTTTTTGCTACATGAATTCAAACTGAATTAACGACCAAGTAAAGTTAAGCTCAGGCTATGAGTATTTTTGAAATTTGATTTAATCGTATTATGTATTTGAAGGAGATGCCAACACCGATATTGGCATCGCTTTTTAAATTACTGAAAAACTAAACTTACCACATCAAATCATCAGGAATCACATAAGCTGCATATGGATCTTCTTCATCAGTAATTTGCTCATTCTTCTCAGAATTATTCACAATAATAAAGCCTTCCATTTTGTCATTAATGCGATCTGCCAAGGCTTTCGGTAAAACTGCATAACTCTCGCTTTCTTTGGCAATCACCAATGAACCGGAAACCAGCGCATTATAAATTTGTTGATTGAGATAAATCTTTTTGATTTTACTCTCGTCAATAAATTGATAAGACACTTCACCATCGATATCGCGAATTTTGTGCTGATTGATCATTTGGATAATGGCAGCTTTTAATTCTTTACCCTGCAACAGGCGTTTTTTCTCTAAATCCAGCGCTTGATCTTTCGCGAGTTTTTCCTGCTTATCTTGCGCAATTTTCGCTTTCAATTCAGCTTCGTTGCTTTGTCCAGTACGTTGTTCATGAACTGCCTGTTTAGACAATTTTTTAGCCTTTTTATTATCGACTAAACCGGCTTTTAGCAATTGAGCCTGTAATGCATTTTTGACCATAATAAATTCCGAAACTACTCTTGAATACGTCGATAACGAAAATAAATAACCCAATATACGATGCTAAGCGTCAAACTCAACAGCACAGGGATAAGGAATGAATCTAATTTTAAATAAGGATAAATCAGGCTGGCAATTAAGCCACCGATGAAAAATCCAAATAAAATGGCTAAATGGAGAATAATTCGTCTGCGATCTACATCTAAACCACGTAAGCGATAACCTAACGCTAAACCTAAATCGGTCAAAACACCAGATAAATGGGTGGTTCGAATAATCGTGCCTTTATAATGACTAAACATGGCATTTTGTACACCCATTGCCACACATGCCCAAAGCAAACCATAGCGTGGGAAATAGGGCAACAGAAACCAGCACACTAAAATAAAAAAAGCCACCAGGCTTAAAGGCAAACCATAACGGCGCCCTAAGCTAAAGTGGCTATTTCCCAGTATTATTCCGCTATAACATGAACCGATTACATAACACAGGACAACCAGGCCTAAGTAAACGATCTGTTCAGGTTGCCAGTGCAATAAAGCCATGGCCAACATGCTGACATTACCGGTCATATGTGAAACGGACTGATGTAAAATGGTTACCAGCCCGAGGACGTTAATCATTCCCGCATTCATTGCAAGAAAAAAAGCACCTAGTTGAACCCAAAGCGGTAAAGTTTGAAGAGGCATAACGTCATAGAAAAATTCTTAATAATGACTATCTTAATCTAAACCGCGGTCTACAGCAGCAGTAAATAGCACATCTGTAGAAGAATTTAATGCCGTTTCAGTCGAATCTTGCAAAACGCTGATGACCATGCCAATCGCAACCACCTGCATGGCAATATCTGAACTAATGCCGAATAAGCCACACGCTACTGGAATCAGCAGTAAAGAGCCACCGGCAACACCAGACGCACCGCATGCTGAAACAGTTGCAAGAACCGATAAAACCAGCATGGTGGTGAAATCAACCGGAATCCCTAAAGTATTCACAGCAGCCAGGCTCAGCACCGTAATAGTGACTGAAGCACCGGCCATGTTAATGGTCGCACCAAGGGGAATGGCCACATTTGCCGTAGATTCATTCACGCCTAAACGTTTGGCTAAATCCAGGTTGACTGGAATATTTGCTGCAGAGCTTCGGGTGAAGAAGGCAGTAATTCCGCTTTCACGTAGACATTTAAACACCAGTGGGTAGGGGTTTGTACGAGTCACAAATGCCACCATAATTGGGTTAATCACCAAGGCCACAAAGAACATCGTGCCAATCAGTACGGCCAATAATTGGGCATAGCTCTCGAAGGTACTTAAGCCGGCTTCTGCAACTGTGACCGCCACCAGACCAAAAATCCCCACTGGGGCAAAATTAATCACCAGACGAATCACGGTGTTTACCGCATTTGCAGCGTCGGTGAGCAATACTTTTGTGCTGTCATTGGCATGACGGAATGCAGCACCCAAAGCAACAGCCCAAGCCAAAATACCAATAAAGTTCGCTTCACTAATCGCAACAACAGGGTTGGCCACAAAACTTAAAAGCAGATTTCTTAAAATTTCAACCAGACTGCCGGGCGGTTGTAAGTCCGTATTTGCAGGGATATCCAGAAACAAGGTACTTGGGAAAATAACGCTGGCAATCACTGCACTTAACGCAGCCAAGAACATCCCCACAGCATACATCACTATAATTGGTTTGATTTTAGCGCCATGTCCAACTTTAAAATTAGCAATGGAGGATAAAACCAGCACGAAAACCAATATAGGAGCAACAGATTTAAGCGCTTTAATAAACAAGTCACCCAACAGACTTAAATAAGGAGCCAGATTAGGGAACAAAACAGCAACACCAATACCTAAAATAATGGCGATAATAATTCGGGAGACTAAACTTAAACGCATTAAAGCAGTGAACATAGAGGTGCCTTGTTACAAATACGAGGACTAAAAAATTTACAAATATGCTCGCCATTTTATACCTAAAATAGTTGCTGCTAAAAATTAATTTTTATATAAAAACTAACTACTTATTTTTAAAGTTGATATTCTTGTTTTTAAATATTTTTAAACTCATAGAAATTAAATATTCTGGTTATAGATATACTTTAAAACTCCCTTATTAGATCGAAATTCCCTCAAAATCTTCTCTTGATTACCAAGCCTTGTTTAGATTTAATCCAGTCGATTGTTGCGAACCGACTAGACAGATTTATAGCGGGACATATACATCTTAAGAATTTAAAAAAACTTCAGGAGAAAGTTCTTGCATGGCCTGAAAATGAGACAGATAAATTTGACCACTTAAATGTTTTAACAGTTTTGAATGCTGTAATTTATCCATTACTGGACCCTTAATTTCTGAAAAATGTAATTTGATATTAATTTTTTTAAATTCTGCATTTACATCCTCCAGCATTTCTAAAGCACTCAGGTCAATCGCACTAATACTTGAACAGTTGATCACCACATGTTCTAAGTCCCTATGCTGACTTACCGCATTAATCAAGAAACCTTTTAAAGTATTGGCATTTAGAAAAGTCAGGTTTTCATCAATACGCATAGAAAGCACCTTAGAAGAGGTCAGCACCTGACGGCGTTGTACATTTCTAAAATGTTGCGTGCCTTCAACCAAACCAATCACCGCAATATGGGGACGACTAATTCGCCACAATAAAAGCATAAAGGTGGAGACAATACCAATGATTAAACCGGTAGAGATATCTATGCAGATCACGCCAAAAAAGGTAATCCACATGGCAATACCATCTGCTTTTGAATAACGCCAGGTTTCAATAAAAGGTTTGAAATCGACCAGCTTCCAGATAGAAACTATAATGGTGGCTGCCAAAATAACCAGAGGCAAATCACGGAAAAAACCAGTGAAATATAGGCTGACCACCACAATTAGCAGCGATGAAAACACACCTGCCAGTGGTGTTTTAGCCCCCGAATCTGCATTCACGACAGTTCGAGATAAACTGCCGGTGACCGGAAAGGCAGAACTAAGACCGGCACTTAAATTGGCTAAACCTAAGGCGACGAGTTCCTGGTTGCTGTTTAAATGACTGCGCTGCTGTAATGCTGTCGCTTGTGCGATGGATAAGGATTCGACAAAGCTAATCATGGCGATCATTGCAGCACCCGGCAATAGAGTGATGACCAAGTCCATATTCCAATACGGCATACTGAGAGGCGGAAAACCTGACGGGATTTCTCCAACAGTTTTAATGCCGATTTCTTGCAAATTTAGAAAATAAACCGCAGCAATTGAAGCAACGACGAGTACCAGCGGTAATGCTTTAGAGATAAAAGCTGTCGACCCAATACGACTTTTAATGGCATTGGAATTTAAAACTTTAGGTAGATAAATCAGAAAGAGTAGGGCAAACATGCCAAAAATGAAGGTTTGAATATTGCTATACCCAATGTATTGCCAAAAGCTGAGCAAAAATTCAGGAATATTATTGGCTTTTAAAGGAATATCAACCAGAAATTTGAATTGACCTAAAGCAATCAGTAATGCAGAAGCGATAATAAAACTTTGAATTACGGGATGGCTAATCAGTTGAATCAGAAATCCAAATCTAAAAATCCCGAGCAGTAAGGAGATGATTCCGACCATCACTGCAAGTAAACAGGCGGCTTGTATATAAACTGGAGAACCGACTTCAAATAATGGATTTAAAGTGGCAAAGGTCATCATGGAAATAATAGCGACCGGACCAATGGATAGCGTAGGACTACCACCAATCATCGCATAGATAATCATAGGCAGAATGCTGGCATACAAGCCCATTATAGGCGGTAAACCTGCAAGCATGGCATAGGCCATGCCTTGCGGAACCAGCATTGCAATCACAATCAGCGCAGAAAGAAGATCTGATTTAAATTTGGCTTGGTCATATTTGCGCAGCCATTGCCAAGCGGGCAATAATCTTGTTAAGCGAGAATTTAAATCTGACATATCTAAAGCTAAATCACTATTTTAGATATATTATGCATAAAAAATGCTAAGAAGTCTTAATCTGATCATTTTATCTATTTAATCTACTGATATTAATAAAACTAAATTAGATTCTTAGGGCAATAAAGTTGGTATAAAGTATTTAACAATTGAACAAGTTTTTCATCTTTAATCGAATAAAAAATCTGTTTGCCATCACGACGGGTGGAAACGACATCGCTTTTGCGTAACATCATCAGCTGTTGAGATAAGGTCGGTTGATTAATTTGGGTCAATTCTTCAATTTGCGAAACATTAAGTTCCTGTTTGGCAAGATGGCATAAAATAAGTAGGCGATCTGTATTGGCGAGTGATTTTAATATCGTGACAACGATATCGATAGAATCATGCATAGAAGCAATTTCAAGCTCGGTGTTCATATAACAGCATTTCCATACTACTCATCAGTAATATACGCAGTATAATGCCTGTATAGTTGAATACATGAGAAAAAAGCACTATTTTCAATGGTTTTTAATGAACTTAAATATCAAATATTCTTATATCAATAAAACAAGGCATTTAATTTCAGTTAAATGCCTTGTTTTATTGCTAGATGTGAATAATTTATTTTTTACTGGTTTGTTTAAATTCTTTTAATTCCTTTTCATTAAAATGAAGTGTTTCAATTATGGCTTGACGATTATCAGGATCATACCAATTGAAAATAGCCGACATTTTTTCTTCAAAATGATCACTGAGAACAAAATGAGTATCTTGAATACTTAATAAACTGTTTTGTTTAAGTATGGAAATAAAACTTTTTAAGGTCGCACTGTCAAAATAATAACCAGACGGAATTTTTTGAGCCTGGAAAAGTTTTTGCAATACCGTTTTGCCCATTTTCTCTAACTCCTTCATCGTAAGCGCTTGAGATGGAGCATACTGCTTAAGTAAACCTGAAATTATGATCATGTTATTCAAGCTAGAGCTAGATAGATGCGCAAGTGATAACAGCTTATTTTGCATCTGTTCATCTAACGCAATCGATACCGTGGTTTCTTGTTGAATAATCCAGCCCAACTGTTCTAAACTATTTAAAATTAATCCAATCTCATTTTCCAATTCATCTAGATTCCATTTTAAGAAAAACTCTTCTTTAAAATAGGGATACATATTTTTAACACTATCCATTAAATAATGACGTGAGATCTTTTTATAAGATTGAATCAGCATGGCGACTAATGCAGGAACAATAAAACAATGCAGAATATTATTACTAAAATAACTTAACAGGATTTTTTGACTTTCCGCCACACGAATCCAGTTTTCATTATTTTGACTAAAATTTTCAACTTGTTTTAATTTTTGAGCATATTGAACAATTTCAGCGCTGGATAATTCCGTCATCATCATTCGTTGATCGTACTTCGCCTCATTTAATAACTGACGATATTGATCAATTTGTAAGATTAAATCATATTCCCTTAAAGCATGATTTTTAGCATTAAGTAAAATTAGTGAGATCAATGAAATAGGATTAACCACCACTGCTTTATTAATATTTTCTAAAATAGAATTTGCGACCTGGTTGACAGTTTGAACCACAGGTTGAGGTAATTCGTCATCAATATTTAATTTAATTTGATCGGCTTGATTAGCGGTTAAAATTTTATCCAGAAAAATGGGTTCACCAAAATTAACATGCACTTGTCCAAAGACTTTTTCAATTTTACGCGCTGAACTTAAAATGCCCCAGATCGATTCCGCTTCCTTGGGCTTGCCATTCAGTTCATTTAAATAAGAAGTCCCTTCCATCAGCTTTTCATAACCAAAATAGGTCGGAATAAAAGCAATCGGCTTGGTCGCGCCGCGTAAATGACTTTGGACCGTCATCGAAAGCATGCCTTTTTTAGGCGGCAACAATAATCCTGTGCGCGAACGACCACCTTCAATAAAATATTCCAAAGGCGTGTTGCGTGATAAAAGGCTATGCAAATATTCTTTAAATACGGAGGTGTAAAGTTCATTGCCGCTAAAGGTACGGCGAATAAAATAGGCACCGCCGCCACGCATGATTTGACCGACAATCGGCAGGTTTAAATTAATCCCCGCGGCAATATGCGGAACCATGAGTCCACGGTTAAAAATCACATACGAGAGCAGTAAGTAATCGATGTGACTGCGATGGCAGGGCGTATAGACAATCTCATAATCCTTGGCTAACTCACGTACTGTATCGAAATTATGTACTTCAATGCCATCATAAAGTTGTGTCCATAACTTGGTCAGGGCAAGTTCAGCAAAACGTAAGGTTGAATATGAAAAATCAGAAACCACCTCGGTTAAATAACCTTTGGCACGATTTTCCGCTTCAAACATACTAATTTTATGATCAATACTTTCTTTACGAATGGCATCTTGAACTGTTTCAGTCTTCATTAACTTATTAATGAGATTACGACGGTCAGATAAATCGGGGCCTAAAATTGCTTCTTTATGTTTATTAAAATTGCTATTGAGTTGTTTAACAATTGAATGGGCGGGAGAAAAATTCGGATGCTCAATTTTGGCTTTTTGCATGGCAGATTTAAGTGAAATGGGCTTATGAAATTCAATATAGTTATCACGACTATATAATGAAATATTCAGGGCCTGTTTTAATTTGGATGGGGTAGACCATGCATCAGAAAATAAAGCCTTAAACCAGGAGTCTTCATATTCAGGCGAACGTCCCCATAATACCGTCACTGGTACCAGTTCAATATCGTATTCAGGATATTTTTCTAAAACTTCAATTAGCCGAATCAGTTTGGCAGAATAGTGATAAGCCTCATTTTTTGAACTCGGTACATTTAAAGCCAGGATCGAGTCATCTTCTTTAAATTCCTGAATCGTTAATGGCGCAAAAACTGAAGGCAGTTTGCGCGCTTTCGCTTCAGTGTCGATTAATACCGTATTACTGAGTGACGCATCTTGTAATACATAACAAATTAATTTTTTGTCGTGTTTATTTTTTATATTTTTTTCTAATTCTTCTGTATTGCCCAAGACTTGAGGAGTCACGATTTTATCAAGGATTTTCTGCGTAAATTGTCGATAGAATCGGCTATAACCCTTATTAGACATTTGCTTCCCTAAAATCTGTTTTCATTTGCTGGATATTGTGTGCAATAACAAGGATAAATACAAATCTTATTGATGACAAATAAGTCATTTAAGTTGTAATGACTTAAGAAAAACCAAGTTGAGATATGATGAAAAAATCTTTATTTTTTAGGCTTAAACAGACAGTTAAGACGAAAAAAATGGAATAGAAAAACTTATCTTCACGGTCTAAATGACTTATGATGAATGTATGGCTTTAAAATCAAAAAATCGCTCAAGGAGTTAAAATGAGTACAGATTCTGCATTTCCAACACCAAATAATTTAGGCATTGCGGTTTATAGTAATAATGCTGAGTCTATTGGCAACACCCCATTAATTCGTATTAACCGTTCAATTTCTTCACCTGCAACGGTACTGGCTAAAATTGAAAGTCGTAATCCTGCATTTTCAGTAAAATGTCGTATTGGTGCCGCTTTAATTAAAGATGCTGAAGAAAAAGGTTTGCTTAAACCCGGCATGCATATTGTAGAGCCGACCAGTGGTAATACCGGAATTGCACTGGCATTTGTCGCTGCGGCAAAAGGTTATGACATCACCTTGACCATGCCTGCAAGTATGAGTGTTGAACGTCGCAAAGTGTTAAAAGCATTTGGTGCAAATCTGGTCCTGACTGAACCTGCAAAAGGCATGAAGGGTGCGGTGGATGAAGCCGTACGTTTGGCCACTGAACAACCGGAACTGTATTATTTACCGCAGCAATTTGAAAACCCGGCCAACCCTAAAATTCATGAACAAACCACAGGTCCAGAAATTTGGGAAGCCACAACTGGTAAGGTGGATATTCTGGTTTCAGGAGTAGGAACGGGCGGAACTATTTCAGGGATTTCACGTTATTTTGAGCGGGTAAAAAATCAAGCGCTATATTCAGTGGCTGTTGAACCGGCTGAATCTCCAATTATTGGACAAGCCAAACGTGGCGAGCCTTTGACTCCTGGACCGCATAAAATTCAAGGCATTGGGGCAAACTTTATTCCCAAAAATCTGGATTTAGATTTAGTGGATGAAGTCATTGCAATTGATAGTGCAACAGCAATTGAATGGGCACGTAAAACAGCGACTCATGAAGGCATTCTGGTGGGTATTTCAAGTGGTGCTGCAATGGCAGCAGCTGCTCAACTGGCAGCACGTCCTGAAAACGCGGGCAAAACCATTGTGGTGATTTTACCGGATGCCGGTGAGCGTTATTTATCATCTGTTTTATTTGAAGATATTTCTGCCGATTAATGTGTCACGAATTTTTTGAGAATAAAAAGGCTGAAGTTGATCTTCAGCTTTTTTATTAAGTACGTATGAATCACAAAATCTTAACGGATAAACAGTTTTAAAATCAGTTTTTGAATAAATGTGCCATAAGGCGGATAAAACAAATACATCAAACTAAATTTCGGGCGGTTAAACACGGCTTTCGCATGACTAAAGGTGATAAAACCTTCATAGCCATGATAATGACCCATTCCCGATGTACCCATACCGCCAAAAGGCAGATCTTCCTGTCCGACATGAACCAAGGTTTCATTGAGGCAAACACCGCCACTATGCGTTTGCATGAGTACTTTTTGCTGATCTTGTTTGTTATAACCAAAATAATATAAAGCCAAAGGTCGCGGTCTTTGATTAATGTAGTCAATCGCTTCATCGAGCTGTTGATAAGTCACAATCGGCAATAAGGGACCAAAAATTTCATTTTGCATCACCTGCATATCATCTGTGACATTGCTTAAAACATAATGTGCTAAACGTCGACCTGAAGATGTGTCAGTAATGACATTCACAGTCGCATTTTTTGCAGTTGCATCCTCAATATAGCGATTTAGGCGGTTGAGCTGCCGCTCATTAATAATGGCAGTGTAATCCGGATTATTGTCTAGTGTCGGGAAAAACTCCTGAATGGCTGTCGAGTAATCTTCAATAAATTGGGCCTCTAAGTGCGCAGGAATCAGCACATAATCGGGCGCCACACAGGTTTGTCCAGCATTCATGGCTTTTCCAAAAGCAATTCGCCGTGCACTTTCACGAATATTGGCATCGGCCAAGACCAACGCTGGAGACTTTCCTCCAAGTTCCAAAGTCACAGGCGTAAGGTTGCAGGCTGCTGCACGCATGACGTGTTTACCGACTTCACTGGCACCGGTAAACAAGATGTGATTAAAAGGCAATTGGGTAAATTGCTGCGCAACTTCTGCATCACCATTGACCACACACACCAAATCTTCAGGAAAGGCTTGAGCAATCAGTTGCTTGAATAAGGCAGAAAATTCAGGGGTATATTCACTCATTTTCAACATCACCCGATTACCCGCCGCAAGGGCTTGGCAAAGTGGGCCGATGGCTAAAAATAGCGGGTAATTCCAAGGGACAACTATCCCCACCACACCAACCGGTTGATACAAGACATAACCTGTCGCAGGTTGGAAAAGAATACCAATATGACGTTTGCTTGGACGCATCCATTTTTTCAAATTTTTTAAGGCATATTTAATGCCGAATACACTGGTCATGACCTCGAACATTTCAGTTTCCGAATGACTTCGGTTAGAAAAGTCCTGACTAATTGCCTCATTGATCTGGGTTTTATTTTGCAGAATCAATTGCTGCAAATTTTTAAGCTGCTGCCTGCGCTGCTCTAAACTCGGGTAACTGTTTTCAGTAAATGCCTGTTTTTGCTTCTCGAATAATGCTTGTAACTCAATCCAGATACTTTGATCTGCACTTTGATCCATTTTATGATTCAACATCTTACATATCCTTTGTCAGTAGCGAGAGAGTAACTTGAATTTTTCAATATCATTCCGTTATTCTCACTTTGTTATACTTTTAAATCTTTTAAAATATTACATAACAGGTTCAAATCTATCCTCAAGTCATTTTGAGTGGACTGAGCATGATGCGCTTCTCTTTGGAGTTAAGCATGTAACTGTTTGGCGCGTATCATATCCACCGCTTTTTCAGCAATCATGATGGTTGGCGCGTTGGTATTGCCATTGACCACATTGGGCATAATCGAGGCATCGACCACGCGTAGATTTTCAATCCCATAGACACAAAGCTGCGGATCAACCACGGCCATATCATCAACCCCCATTTTACAGCTGCCGACAGGGTGATACACCGTATCTGCACGTTCACGTAAAATATGCCGGATTTCGTCATCGGTTTTGACCGAAGCACAAAACAGATCTTTTCTATGCAATGCTTTTAAGGCAGGTGAATGCATCAGTTGTTGCGTTAATTTATAGGCATTGACCATATCTTCAATATCATCTTCATGATCAAAAAAATTCGGGTCAATTAGGAGGGGATCTTCAATGCTTGGGCCACTGATTTGAATACTGCCGCGACTTTTAGGATTCAGCAGGCAGACATGACAGGAAATACCGTGACTGGCATGAAAAGTACGAGCGTGGTTATCGACCAAGGCCACAACAAAATGCAGCTGTAAATTTGGAATGTCCTTATCTACTGTACTTTTTAAAAAGCCGCCACACTCGGCAAAATTGGTACTGAGCATGCCACGGCGCTCTTTACGATAGCGTGAAATTTGCTTCATCAAGTCAATCGTACCGGCCAGCGAAACGCCAAAAGTACCCGCAATATCACTAACGGTATAACTAAAAATAAAATCAGGATGATCGTGGAAATTTTTACCGACACCGGGCAGGTGTTTGGTCACGGCAATATTATGCTCGCCCAGTTTCTGTTCATCTCCAATACCGGATAGCATTAAAATTTGCGGCGAATGCATCGCACCTGCGCTTAACAGCACTTCTTTATGGGCACGCAGCTGTTTAAGTTGTCCTCCATGTTTAACCTCGACCCCCACTGCAACCTGATTTTCAATTAAAATGCGCTGGGTAGAGGCATGGGTATAAATGGTCAGGTTGGGACGTTCCAGATGCGGAAATAAATAGGCACGCGCCGCACTACAGCGCTCGCCATTAATATGGGTGACTTGATAAACACCTAAACCTTCTTGTTCGGCCCCGTTAAAGTCATTCAGAATTTTATAACCTTGTTCTTTCGCAGCAGTGATATAACGTTCATGCCATGGACTATCGGTGCGCAAATTCGATACTGATAAAGGTCCGGCATTGCCATGATATTCATTTTGAATATCGTGATTGTTTTCCGAACGAATGAAGTACGGCTGAACCTCCTGATAACTCCAACCGTGATTACCCAGTTCCGCCCACCGGTCATAATCTTTTTGATGGCCACGCACATAAATCATCGCATTAATGGCAGATGATCCGCCTAAACATTTACCACGCGGTTGATAGCCTTTACGGCCATTTAGACCTTTCTGTGACACAGTTTCAAAGGCCCAATTGTTGATTTTGCTGGGTATGCTGATCACGGCTGCGGCGGGGGTATTTACCGTCCATGTATTGCCATGACTGCCAGCTTCTAATAAACACACTGAAATTTCTGGATTTTCTGATAAACGTCCAGCCAAAACACAGCCGGCACTGCCACCACCAATGACAATATAGTCAAACATCTGGTTTTCCATAGAGGATCTTGTTCCTGTTATTTATTCTTGAATATCATTTTTGTTTTAAGTGACATTTCTATTGTTTTATCACCCATTTAATTCGATCTTACTGAAGCTTTAGGCGAAAAGATATACAGTTTAGCGCTTGATTCAAAAAAATAAAAAATGGTTTATTCTTACCTGTACTTATATAATTAACTGCCGTTCTAATTACAGTTTCATACGATATTCGGTATAAATGAGCATTGGAAATAAGACTAAAAAAGCAGATGATGTATATCTGTTATGGATTAAAACAAGTAGGATTTTAATTAGTGTTTGAGCTTGACTGTAAATTACTCAGTGTTTTTCTTTATATTTATAAATATAAAAGTGTTTCGGTTGCAGCAGAAAATCTGTCGATGAGTCAACCGACGGTCAGTAATATTCTGAATAAAATTAGACAGCATTATAATGATCCGCTTTTTTTAAGAATTGGCAATGAGATGATTCCTACCGAGTTATCTAAACAGCTTTTTCCCTTGGTCAGTGAAGCACTAAGTAAGGTCGAGATCATCAATAATTTCACCATTGATTTTGATCAATCGGTTTCGCAGCAGAAATTTACCATTGCCATGACCGATGTTTCACATTTGGTGTTATTACCTAAAATTTCACAGTATTTAAAACAACATGCTTCGCATATTCGCTTGAATGTACGCGCGATTACTTCAGAAACTAGTTATCAGATGGCCAATGGGGAAATTGATTTAGCCATTGGTTTTTTACCCAATTTGGAAAATGGTTTTTATCAACAAAAATTATTTGAACAATATTATGTGGTGATTGCTTCTAAAGATCATCCAAGGCTGAGTGGAAACAGTTTAACTACTGAACAATATATCAGTGAACCCCATATCGATATTGATGCTGGAATGGGGCATTACCATATTGAAAATGAGTTACTTAATTTAGAATTAAAACGTAATATTTTAATGCGTTTACCAAGCTATTTAGGTGTGGGGCTAGTGGTACAGGAAACCGATGCCATAGCAACCGTGCCTTATTATTTAAGTAAAGTGTTATTGTCGCGCGGCAATTTACAAATTTTAGAAGCGCCGATTACCTTTCCAAGCTATGCCGTAAAACAATATTGGCATATGTCTTGTCATCACAAAACCAGTCATCAATGGCTGCGTCAGATGTGTTATGAATTATTCAGCCAAATGAATGAACTGGATGGTTCGATGCCTGGAATGATTCAGCAACAAGAATAATGATTTAAATCATATCGATTTACTAATCTACGGAAGAAATTTTATCCGGGGTCATGAGTGCCTGATTGATATACAGCTTGATTAAACGTTCACGAGAACCAATGGATTTTTGATAATGGGTTGAATTGAGGAGTAAAGATGCACCATAGGTCACGGTCCAGATATAAGATAAATAATCGCGAATTGACATGGCGCTATCTAAGGATGTTAAATATTCATCGGTCATGTCTTTGATTTCAATAATCCGTTCTTCACGCACCTGATATAATTCTTCAAATAATTCTTTTAATTTTCTTTCATTGTTGGTTAGTCGGTCTTCAATCACGTGTAATAAAATAGTCCGGTTAGAATTTAACATGTTGTAAAGCATGTACTGTGAAACATAGGTTTTAATATTGTTTTTATATTTTTTTGAAATTTCTAATAATCTTTTTTCATTCAAAATAATCAGTTCTAAATACAGCTGATTTTTGCTTTTAAAATGTTTATAAATGGTGCCTTTGGCAATATCCAGTTCAGAGGCTAATTCTCCAAGCGTAATATCTTGATTGTTATCCAGCAAAAGCGTTTCTGCCATGGCTAAAATTTTCTCTTTTCGTAATAGAAAATTTTGTTGGCGTACTGTATTCATTGCAATTGTTCCAAGCAAACATTAAAAAAGCGTCTTCAACATATACTAATAAAATTATTATGACCATGCCACTATGGTTAGAAATTGGTAAAAATTAATATTTAAAATTCGATATTTATATTTGACCCCCATTTTGAATTTCATAGCGCTCAAGTGCATAGCAAAAATTAAAAGTCAATAAATGAGAACCTGAGAGGTCAATAATCGCCAATAAAATTCCAATTGGATAATAATTATTTTATTGTTATTTAGCCCTAAAAAGTGGAATCACAGATTAAACGCAAAGAAATAATATTCTGATCAAACGGTATTTTAACCGTACATTTAAAGATGAGGTTTTAGAATGAATTTCTTAAGTCAAAGTCAATTTAAATGACAGAAAAGAGGTTTTGTTCAGCTAGCATTAGAAGCCAGCCGATTCAATTTTGGTTCATGGTGATGTACGCCGTACGCTCCTTAATGGTCGTGCCAACAATGAAACATCACATGCATTTGCGATGTATGTGGGGCAGCAACTGGATATCACTAAATGCCCTAGCGATGCAGAAGCGGTGAAAAAGTAAGGATCGTGTAGCGTTGTTAACCCTAATTACCAAAGCCTATTTAACCGATACGGCATTGAATACTGTGCTTGATGCCCAAATGGTGTTTGGTGATCATGGATATATCCGGGAATGGGGCATGCAACAATGCGTGCGTGACCTGCAGATCTCGCAAATTTATGAAGGCACCAATGGTGTACAAGCTCAGGATTTAATCGGCCGTAAAACCATTCGCAAGAATGGTACTAATATGACGAAATATATCACTGAAATTCGTGAATTTTTTGCTACATTAGATAATTCACTTGCGATTAAAGCCGCGACTTTAAAAGCATGTAATGAAGTGGAAGCGATTACCCGGTTTATTTTGCAACAGGCGAAAGGCCAGCTGATTTTGCTAATGGGGTTGCGGTAGATTACTTGTATACATTGGGCTTACTGAGCTTTAGTTATATGTTTGCAAGAATCTCGCAAGCAGCTCAAGCTAAAACAGAAGCACTCTGTCAAAACAAACTTATTTTGGCGCAGTATTTTGCAGAAAAAATATTATCTGGCTTAACTGCATATATTGCCCAAATTAAAGCCGGTTCAAACTTGATGATGCAGTTACCTGAAGACTACTTTACTGCTCAATCTTAAGTCTAAGACCAATGCTTTACTTCAAAAGGAAATGACATGGGTAGAGTATTCTGTTCATGTCAGTGGATAAGATCTATAAATGAGGATGGAAAAGAATGATTGTTATTGTGAATGCTGTACGTACAGCGATGGGTGGTTTTCAAGGCTCGCTTTCAGCATGTACAGCACCAGATTTAGGTGCAGTGGCTATTAAAGAAGTAGTCACACGTTCAGGCTTACAGCCTACAGATATTGATGAAGTGATTTTTGGTTGCGTGTTGCCTGCAGGTTTAAAGCAAGGGCCAGCACGTCAGGCCATGCGCCAGGCAGGCTTGCCTGATTCGACCGGTGCAACCACCATCAATAAAATTTGTGGTTCGGGTATGAAAGCGGTTATGCAAGCGGCCGATGCAGTTAAAGCCGGTTCTGCACAAATCGTGGTTGCAGGGGGTATGGAATCGATGAGTAATGCGCCATATTTACTTGAAAAAGCCCGTGCCGGTTACCGTATGGGGCATGGTAAAACCACAGACCATATGTTCCAGGAAGGTCTGGAAGATGCGGAAACCGGTCTTTCGATGGGCATACTTGCACAAGAAATGGCAGATAAAAAAGGCTATACCCGTGAGCAACAAGATGCTTTTGCAATCAGCTCTCTAAATAAAGCCGTTACTGCAATCCAGAACGACTATTTTAAGGCTGAAATTGCACCTGTAACCGTCTCTAGCCGTAAAGGCGATGTGGTGGTTGAGCAAGATGAGCAACCCCTGAATGCCAAAGCCGATAAAATTCCGACTTTACGTCCTGCGTTTAAAAAAGATGGCACTATTACCGCTGCAAATGCCAGTTCAATCAGCGATGGGGCTTCTGCACTGGTAATTACTTCAGAAGAAATTGCAGCTGAACGTGGACTTGAAGCTGTTGCTAAAGTTTTAGCTTATGCCAGCCATTCACAGCATCCTTCTGAATTTAGTATTGCTCCGGTGGGTGCAATTGAGAAAGTTCTAAAGAAAACCGGCTGGACTGCTGCTGAAGTTGATCTTTGGGAAATTAATGAAGCCTTTGCGATGGTAACCATGGCGGCTATGGATGCTTTTAATTTAGATGAAGCTAAGGTCAATGTGAACGGTGGTGCATGTGCCCTCGGTCATCCACTCGGTTCATCAGGTTCACGTATTATTGTGACCTTGATTCATGCATTGCAACGTACTGGCGGCAAAAAAGGTATTGCTGCATTATGTATTGGTGGTGGTGAAGCGACTGCTATTGCGGTTGAATTAATTTAAACTGGCACAATGAATCCAGCAGTAAGCCCAACAAATGCCATGATTCTAGTACGCTAGGATGATGGTAAAAGGAATTGATTAAGACAGTGCTGTAGTAGGTCCAATGGGGTTTGCTGGTACAGATGAAGCCGACACTGTTCCTTTGGCTTTGGTCTATTCTGCTCAGTAACATCCTTTAAAAATTACCCTGACAATCAGTGCAAGTCTAAGTAATAAAACTGCTGGTCGCTTAAATGAAGCGCATGCCATTTACGTCGTTGTCTCCCTATCAGGCCGATCCAGGCTGGCGTAAAGTGACTAACGCTGATGAAGTAATCTATCGTTAGCACCTGTCTGAAATGGAAAATAATCTGCGTCATCATAATTTACTGCTTACTAATATGGCGGTTATCGCAGCATTCTCCCTCACTAAAGATAGTTATTCCCACTCTGGTTCATACAGTAACTTGGTTAACTTTATTAAAATGGAGGAGCAGGCCATTATTGAGATTGATCCAAAACACTAGGTTATCTAGGGTACTTGGAAAATGCTTTAGAAAATTCAAAACTTAAAAGTTGACTCATGATTAACAAAAATGGTGACAATTATTTCATTAACCATATGTTAAAAGATAAAGCTACCGGAAGAACCGAAGATTTGGTGGATTCAAAATCAATTTATAAAAAGTGAAATAGTTGAATGACTATAGCCGATGCCGTATTTTAGTTCAGCCACGACATCTTTTCTTTTCTATCCCGTGAATAGAATTTAATAACTCGGCATAATCCTGCACAAAATAATTTGCCTGAGCTTTAATTGCCTCTAACTCATGTGCCGAATATTGGTCATAAATGGCAATAACGTCAATACCGGCTTGTTTCGCTGCCTCGACACCAATGAGTGAGTCTTCAATAATTAAACATTCTTCCGCCTTAAAGCGAAAATGCTGAAGTGCGGTTAGATAGACTTCAGGATGTGGCTTGATATTTTCGACATTTTCTCGGGTTAAGATGAGTGAAAAATCGTTCTTGAAATCAATTTTACTATTGATAAGGGTATTGTTGTCTTGATAACGCTGAATATTGTACAAACTGGTGGTTGTAGTCAGTGCTAATTTTATCCCTTGTTGTTTGAGCGCATCAATCAATAGGTGGGCTTGAGGTTTGAGTTGAACAATATGATCAAGAAAATAACGTGAAATACTATAACGTCGTGACTTAACTTCTGCTTTAGTTAATTTAAAAGCATAAAATTCGTTGAGATAGCCACAATATTCCAAATATGGATCAGGAGATTGTCTGAAGTTTTTCAGCTGGATATCCCGCTGCTGCTGAATGGTATTCAGATCCACTTCAATCTTCGATAATTGCTGAATCAGGGTTGCATCGACTTGATTCCAGATTCCCACGGAATCAATCAGGGTGCCATCTAAATCAAAACAAATTAACTTTTTCCCCTGAAACATTTTCATCTGACATTTTGTTTGAATGAGCTGAATTATATCTCGTCTGAATATGCACAGTAAGATTAATAGAAAATATTTCTTGTTTTAAGTTTTGTTTGGAAATCGTTCTTTAAGTTGGGTAAATAGCATCTGCATACCTTGAGTCGCGGTTTGGGGAATTAAATGATATTGCTTGGGTACACGAAGATGATCAGCTTTAGGATCAATATAATAGGCTTCACATGTTGCAGGTATTTCATGAATCAGTCCGGCAACTGGGCAAACCACCAAACTGGATCCAATGACGATAAAAATATCGGCATCTTGAACCAGTTGAATGGCGTGTTTATAAGCGGGGACGGCTTCGCCAAACCAGACCACATGCGGACGTAGCGGATAGCCCAGCGGACATTTATCGCGTTGCAGATTTAATTCCCAGCCTTGAACAGGGTAGAAGGTCTCAGAATATTGTGCCCCCGGTGCAGAGCTTTTGGCTAAGCGAATATTGCCATGTAAATGTAAAACATGCCGGCTGCCAGCGCGTTCATGTAAATCATCTATATTTTGGGTAATGACATCACATTCTGCAAAGTCCTGGATTTTGGCAATGAGTTGATGTGCTAAATTTGGCTGTGCTTCCAAAACACTTTTGCGCCGTGCATTATAAAAGCGCTGCACCAATTCTGGATTTCTTTGCCATGCCTGCGGTGTCGCTACATCTTCAATCTTGTGATTTTCCCAAAGTCCATCATGATCACGAAAGGTATTAATTCCACTTTCTGCACTCATTCCTGCATCGGAAAAAATCACGATTTTTGGCATTTCTATCGGTTCGCTGTCTTTAATTTAGATAAACTTATCATAAATTATTCAGCTTTTTATAAGTTTTACATAACACTTTAATTTTACTTTTAAGCAGCTATAAAAACAAAAGCCCCCACAAAGTTGTGAGGGCTAATTGTGTTATTTTTCTATCAAGCAATAAACTCTTGAACCGCCTGATTGAACTCATCTGGACATTCAATATTTGAAATGTGCGAGGCATTAATTTCAAATAAAGCACTATTTTTAATCTGGTTAACCATAAATTGACCATCAGCTACTGTGGTCACGGGATCTTGCTGACCTGCTACGACCAATACTGGCACAGCAATGTCTTTGAGTTGTTCGCGTAAATCTGCTTTTGCTAAAGCTTCACAACAACTTGCATAACCTTCAGCGCTGCCAGCTGCCAGGCTATTTTGCAACTTTTCAACTTCTGCTGCATTGCTTTGAATAAACTTATCTGTAAACCAGCGCCCGGCTGCAGTTGAAGCGATCGGTTGTAAACCTTGTTCACGTACCAGTGCTGCACGCTCATTCCACGCTTCTTGCTGACCAATTTTCGCTGCAGTATTACATACAATAACTTTGTTAAAACGCTTGGCTTTGTAAACAGCAAGCCATTGACCAGTTAAGCCACCCATCGAAATACCGCAAAAAACAGCTTTTTCAATATTAAGATGGTCAAGCAGATTCACGACATCTTGACCTAATTGCTCAAGCGTATATGGACCTTGAGGCGCTGAAGATGCGCCATGACCACGTGTGTCATAACAAATCACAAAGAAATCATTTTGAAAATGACTAATCTGAGGTTGCCACATTCCATAATTCGTTCCGAGCGAATTTGAAAAGATAATCGCCGGTTTATTGACATTACCAAAGGTTTGGTAATTGATTTGAGCACCATTAGAGTTAAAAGTTGGCATTTTTATTTCCTAATTCTCCCTCGATCCCTCCTTTACAAAAGGAGGGAGGAAAGAGCATTTAATAATTAAACACGTTCGATAATTAAAGCGATACCTTGACCGACACCAATACACATTGAACACAGCGCGTAGTGGCCACCCGTCTGTTCCAGCTGGTTCAGCGCAGTCGTCACCAGACGAGCACCGGATGCGCCAAGCGGATGACCCAATGCGATCGCGCCACCATTCGGATTGACTTTGGTTGAGCCATCTTCAATACCTAAGTCACGCGTCACCGCCAAGGCTTGTGCGGCAAAGGCTTCGTTCAGTTCAATCACATCCATCTGCTCCAGCGTTAAACCGGTTTGCTTGAGCAGCTTTTTAATCGCAGGTGCAGGGCCAAAGCCCATGATGCGGGGTTCCACACCAACCACGGTGGCGCCAATAATCTTGGCACGCGGTGTTAAGCCATATTTTTCTACCGCCTCATCCGAAGCAATCAGCAGGGCTGCTGCACCATCGTTAATCCCGGAAGCATTACCCGCCG
>NZ_SJOH01000015.1 GCF_004331285.1 Acinetobacter sp. ANC 3781 | reverse complement strand
TCCTAACGGTGCAGGTAAAACTACACTGTTCCGTATGATGACTGGCGAGCAACAACCCGATACCGGTACAGTAACCTTGGGTGAATCCGTTAAAGTGTCTTACGTGGGTCAGCTGCGTGATACTTTGGATGACAATAAAACCGTTTGGGAAGAAATTTCTGGTGGTCTCGATATCTTGAAGGTAGGCGATTACGAAATTGCATCACGTGCTTATATCGGTCGTTTCAACTTTAAAGGTCAAGATCAGCAAAAACGTGTTGGCAGCTTGTCGGGTGGTGAACGTAACCGCCTGCAACTTGCAAAAGTCTTGCAACAAGGCGCAAACGTGATTTTGCTGGATGAACCATCAAACGACTTGGATATCGAAACGTTACGTGCACTTGAGGATGCAATTCTTGTATTCCCAGGTACGGTAATGGTGGTATCGCATGACCGTTGGTTCCTGGACCGTATTGCAACGCATATCTTGTCATTTGAAAATGAACAGCCTGAATTCTACGCAGGTAACTATGCGGAATATGAAGCCTATCGCCAGTCACGTTTGGGTGATGCTGCTGTACAGAAGCGTTCAAAATACAAAAAAATCGGCGTTTAGTTGATTGTTTTTATATGATTAAAAAACCAGCCTGCGGGCTGGTTTTTTATTAGGAATTTTTAGCAAAAAGCTAATTTATTAAAAGTTTGTTATAACGCTGCTTTCGTCTCAAAATGGCCTTACTTAACAGCTTTTTTGACCATTTTTCTGCATAAATCTAAAGACGGTCTAGACTTAAATAATCATTTAACTGGCTTAAACCGATTTTGTACGGTGTTTTTTGTCTTTCCTTAATGCTGTACAGAAGTAATACCATATTGCATTTCGGTATCTTGATTTTTTTAGAGTAAAGTTAAGCAATTCAACGGGGGAAGCTTTTATGGAATTTTCTTCAAAGTAAGAAGATTGAATAACTCATCTACGTGAGTTGGATTTACCAATTTATCAGAGTATATGTAGAGGTAAACATTTGCTTTGTAAAAAATTTGAGGAGCTATAAAACCTACACTGCCTTCTTGTATTATTCCTGCATAAAGTAATATCTATTCATTTAATCGATATATTTTTAAATATTTTTCAAATGAATAATTTGTAATTGTTGGCTTATAAAATATATAAATATTTTATTCATTCTATAAAACTTAAGTCAGTTTTAAGGGGGATGTTAAAACAGGGGTAATGAATTAAATTATCTAAAAATAATAAGGAGTCTTAGCATGAGCAACCATCACGGGCATGATCATAGTCATGCTGTTGTGACCGAAAACAATGCCAGGAAATTAAGCTTTGCCTTGGTACTGACCACCACATTTTTAATTATTGAAGTGATTGCAGGCTTTATTACGCAAAGTTTGGCTTTACTCTCCGATGCTGCTCACATGTTTACCGATGCCGCCGCCCTTGCCATCGCACTTGTTGCCATAAAAATAGGCAAACTTCCTGCCGATGATAAGCGCACTTTTGGCTATCAGCGCTTTGAAATTTTAGCGGCCCTGTTTAATGCTTCTATGCTGTTTGTGGTGGCGATGTATATTTTATACGAAGCTTACCAGCGGTTTTCCCATCCACCGGAAATTCAAAGTCTGGGCATGATGAGCGTGGCGCTGATTGGTTTGGTTATTAATTTGATTTCGATGAAAATTCTATTTTCAAGCAGTCAGGATAGTTTAAATATAAAAGGAGCGTACTTAGAAGTTTTGAGTGACGCTTTGGGTTCAGTGGGGGTATTTATTGGTGCTGTAATTATTTATTTTACCCAGTGGGTTTGGGTAGATACCTTGATTGCAGTATTGATTGGTTTTTGGGTATTACCTCGAACCTGGATTTTACTAAAACAAAGTATCAATATTTTGCTTGAAGGGGTGCCGGAAGAAATTGATATTGAAAAACTGCGCAATGATCTGCTGAGTTTAAAAGATGTGGAAAGTATTCATCAACTCAAGGTTTGGGCGATTACTTCGAAGAATGTGCATCTGACCGTACATTTATATGCGCCACAGGCAGATCGTAATGCCCTGTATCAGCAAGCTTTGGAAATGCTAAGCCACGAACATGCTATTACTGAAATGACGCTGCAGATTGAAGAAGATGAATGTTTGACGCATTCACATTGTCATCCAGACGACCATCAAGGAAATCCTCATCAGTATGATAAAGATTCACATCAGCACGAAGAATAAATATGGAGCTGATGTGAACGCAGTTTTATTTTAAATTTCCCATTCGTGGTTGCATTCACGACATTTCCATTTCTTTTGTGACTGCATAAAACCTTGCATCGAGATTTTAAAGTCCGGCAGGTCACGGTAGAACAGAAAGCCTGCAATCAGGCACAGCACAAATACTGCCACTGTTGCTGATTGAAGGGTGGTGCCGGCGCCATCCCCAAAAATCCACATTGCAATACTAACTAAAACCAACAGCAATAAGATGAAAACAGCAGGAATTAAAAAGACTAAACTTTTAGGGACAACTGGACGTACTGCAGGTCCACCTGATTGTGCAACAGGCATAATTTTAGGGCTTTGGCATTTTGGGCAACGGTATTGCATTGCAACTCCACAATTCTAATCTATGGGTTATTCTAATCGGAATGCCACAGAAATCAAAAATACAGCTATGAAAAAAGATAAATAAAAACTTAGGCAATAAAAAAGCCACTGAATAGATCAGTGGCTTTTTTGAATTTGGCGTCCCTACGGGGATTCGAACCCCGGTTACCGCCGTGAAAGGGCGATGTCCTAGGCCTCTAGACGATAGGGACTTATCGAGGCAACACAGGTAAAACATGAGATGGTGGAGTCAAGGAGGATCGAACTCCTGACCTCTACAATGCCATTGTAGCGCTCTACCAACTGAGCTATGACCCCAGTCTGTGTGGACGTAATATTAGGGATATTGCGTCCACACGTCAACTATAAAATCACTTATGCTTCATCAACTGCGTCATTTTTCGGCAATTTTAAGCTTTCATTGAGTTTTTCCCAAACTTTTGCTTCTTTTTTGCTCGGACCGCCAACAATTTCAAGTGCATGACGTAAACGGGCAAAAGTTAAATCAGGCCCAATCGTTACCATTGATTGCATAACCGGAGTGGAACTGGTCGAACCGGCAATGGCAATAAAGAAAGCAGGCATGAAATCACGAAGTTTCACTTCCATCTGATTTGCCAGATCCATTAAGGTTTGGCTGACTGTATCGTTATTCCAGGTAAATAAGCTTTCTAAACGCCAAATTGCGAATTGCAGGCTCTGACGCACTTGTTCTTCAGACAGTTTTTTGCTTTCAAACTGTTCTTTTGACAGTTGTGGGAACTGGTTGAAGTAGAAGCCAGCCCAGTTCACCGCTTCTGACAATAAGTTGATTCGCGGTTGAATTGCAGCAGCAATATCTTCCAAAGTCTTACGATCTGATTTCCAAGCTAAAAGTGTATTTAACAATTCAGCAGGAGTAAGGGCTTTAATCCATTGGCCATTCAACCAGTTGAGTTTTTCGACATCAAAAATTGGACCACCTAGCGATACGCGTTTAATGTCGAAATGTTCAATCATTTCTGCCAAAGTGAATTTTTCACTTTCATCCGGCATAGACCAGCCCATACGGCCTAAATAGTTCAACAATGCTTCAGGTAGCACGCCGATATCTTTATAGTAATTGATGGAAGTTGGGTTTTTACGTTTCGATAATTTTGATTTATCAGGATTACGTAACAATGGCATGTGACAAAGTGCAGGCATATCCCAGCCAAAGTATTGGTACAACAACTGGTGTTTAGGTGCAGATGGAATCCATTCTTCACCACGAATCACGTGGGTAATTTCCATTAAATGGTCATCGACTACATTGGCCAAATGGTAAGTTGGCAAGCCATCGGTTTTAAGCAAAATTTGCATATCGACTTGAGCCCATGGAATTTCCACTTCGCCACGAAGCATATCATCAAATTTACAGCTACCTTCAGCTGGCACTTTCATGCGAATGACGTGTGCTTCGCCTGCAGCTAAACGACGTTGAACTTCATCTTCAGATAAAAGTAAACCCCGACCGTCGTAACGCGGGCTTTCACCGCGAGCTTGCTGTTCAGCGCGCATTTGATCTAGTTCTTCACTCGTTGCGAAGCAGTAAAATGCATGACCTTTTGCAACAAGTTCTAAAGCATATTTTTTATAGATGTCCATACGTTCAGATTGACGATATGGTGCATGAGGGCCACCCACATCGGGACCTTCTGACCAATTCAAACCCAACCAATGCAATGAATCTAAAATCATTTTTTCAGATTCAGGGGTTGAACGAAGCTGATCGGTGTCTTCAATACGAAGAATAAATTCCCCACCATGCTGTTTGGCAAAACATAAGTTGAACAAGGCAATATATGCAGTGCCTACGTGTGGAAAGCCTGTAGGAGAAGGGGCAATACGAGTACGAACCGTCATAATCAATATTTTTCAGAATGTGAATGAAAAGTATTATAACGAAAAAGCCTAATCACTTAATGTTAAATTCAACATTGAAATGATTAGGCTTCATTTAAAATTCTTAAAAGGGCAAGAAATTCAATATTCAGTTAAGAGTTATTTTGCGGGAAAAACACTTGTACAAAACGGGTAAATTTTTGATTTTGAGAAGCAAAAAAGCTTTGTGTAGGTGCAACTTTAATTTCAGTAAGCACTTTTAAATCATTATCGTTACGAAAAGTTTGCGAACCTTGCTTTTGTTGTTGCAACGCTTTTTCAATCAGTGAAGATTTTTCAGGTGAAAAACTGATTTTGGTATCTGTAGCTTTAATAGCAGCCGCGTTTCCAATTTGAGTCATAAAACCTAAAGTCAGCGTTAAACTCAATGCTGTTAGAACCGGTGTATATTTCATTTCCACATCCCCCCTGGTTGGTGCTGGATTTCTCTAGTAGGTATTATTTTTCTAATCTAGTGATACCATTTAAACACATAAAAAAATACAAAAGTAGAACTAGGTCACACTCTTTTACAAATTGATAAGAAACTTATTCAATGTATCCACTTTGTATCAAATAACTATGGAGATAGCATGAAGATTAATACAAAAGATGGAGATTTAAATCAGTTTGTGAGTATTTTAGTCATAAAAATGCATATAAAAGCATTTTAATAGATATCCATAAAACTGATTTTTAATCAATAAAACAATATAATCATATGATTGTTAAAAATATTTTAAATTTATATAGTGCTTTTAATCATTCAGTACAAGTTTAAAATCATGAAAAAAATAATAGCATCTACAATTCTTGTATGGTTAGCAGGAATGACTTCACACAGCTTCGCTGCAAAAGATTTTCTCAATGTTTCTTATGATCCGACGCGGGAATTTTATCAGGAATATAATCGGGCATTTGGTGAGTTTTGGAAACAGCGTACTGGACAAGAAGTAAATTTCAAACAATCTCATGGCGGCTCGGGTAAACAAGCGCGTTCAGTAATTGATGGTTTACAAGCCGATGTGGTGACCTTGGCCTTAGCCAATGATATTGAAGAAATTGTTAATGCAGGTCTAATTAATAAAAACTGGCAAAAACAGTTCCCTAATAATTCAGCACCCTATACCTCAACCGTAGTATTTTTGGTGCGTAAAGGTAATCCTAAAAATATTAAAGACTGGAATGATTTAACCAAGCCAGGGGTAGAAATTATCACGCCCAATCCAAAAACCGGTGGCGCACCACGTTGGATTTATCTTTCAGCGTGGGGCTATGCACTGAAACAACCGGGCGGTAACGATGCCAAAGCTAAAGAGCTGGTGAAAAAACTTTATCAAAACGTGAAAGTACTGGATTCAGGGGCACGCGGTTCTTTAACCACTTTTGCGGAACGTGGTATTGGTGATGTGTTATTGTCTTGGGAAAATGAAGCGTTGCTGGCGACTCAGGGGTTGGGTAAAGATAAATACCAGATTGTTTATCCGTCCATTTCAATTTTGGCAGAGCCTTCGGTGGCAATTGTCGATAAAAACGTAGATAAAGATGGCAACCGCAATTTAGCCAAAGGTTATCTAAACTATTTATATTCCCCCAAGGGACAGGATTTGGCTGCACAATCTTTCTTCCGGCCACGTAATTCACAAGTTGCAGCAAAATATGCGGCACAATTTCCAAAAATCAAACTGTTTAGCATCGGTGATGTGTTTGGTGGCTGGACAAAAGCACAGAAAACTCACTTTGTGAATGGTGCAATTTTCGACCAAATTTATGCTGAAAAAAAGTAATGGGGTAAGTTGTTATTTAGGTGAATGAAAAGAAACAAATATTAGAACATATTCGTTTCTTGCATAAGAAAAACACAAAAAGGCATTTAATTGGGATAAAGGGCTTTATTTAATTATTTATAAATAAAACAATGAATTAGAATAAATAGGAGCGTATTTTTTTAAGTTTAAAATTGTATGTATGAATTGCGATTTATGATTTTATTTCATATATTTAGCAGTAATGAAGATAACTAGTCTGTACTGTGATGAAAACTCAATTTAAAGCATTATTCAGTGCGGCATTGCTGGCAACCGGCATTGCTTTTACTGCAACCACTGCTCAAGCAGCGGATCGCGAATTTTTAAACGTCTCCTATGATGCAACCCGTGAATTTTATGATGAATTCAATAAATCCTTTGGTGCTTACTGGAAAGAACGTACTGGTCGTACTGTAAATTTTAAACAGTCGCACGGTGGTTCAGGTAAACAAGCGCGTTCGGTCGTGGATGGCTTAAAAGCTGATGTGGTGACCTTGGCTTTAGCTAACGATATTGAAGAAATTGTAAAATCAGGTCAAATCCAGCCGGGTTGGCAAAAAGAGTTCCCGCATAATTCTGCTCCTTATACCTCTACCATCGTATTTATGGTGCGTAAAGGTAATCCAAAGCATATTAAAGACTGGTCTGATTTAACCAAACCGGGCGTACAAATCATTACCCCAAATCCTAAAACGGGCGGTTTGCCGCGTTGGGTATATTTATCCGCTTGGGGTTATGCACTTAAACAACCGGGTGGTACCGACGCTACAGCCAAAGACTTTGTCGGCAAAATGTACCACAACGTAAAAGTGATGGATTCTGCTGCACGTGCGTCAATGACGACTTTTGCTGAACGTGGCATTGGTGATGTGTTACTGACTTGGGAAAATGAAGCCCTCGTGACTCAAAAGACCTTGGGTAAAAACAAATTCGACATTATCTATCCGTCTATTTCAATTTTGACTGAACCTTCAGTGGCGATCGTGGATAAAAATGTCGAAAAAGATGGGAACAAGTGGTTAGCTCAAGGCTATATCAACTACTTGTACTCACCATTAGGTCAAGAAATGGCAGCAAAATATTTCTACCGTCCACGTAATCCGGAAGTGTTAGCGAAATACTCTGCACAATTTCCTAAACTTAAAACCTTCACCATTGATGAAGTGTTTGGTGGTTGGGCTCAGGCACAAAAAAATCATTTTGTGAATGGGGCAACTTTCGATCAGATTTATAACACACGTAAATAAATGCTTGCTGTGTGATTTAAAAAGCCTCCTGAGTTGGGAGGCTTTTTTATTCTGACCAGATGTATTATTTAAAATGATCTCAGTTCAGATTAAATATGAGCTAAATCTGGAATGAATAAATCCAAAAACGGTTTTCCCTATGAAAAGTAATATTTCCCTACAAAAAGTCGTTTGGAGCTTTATCAAAACAAGGTAATAATGTGCAGTTACATTTTTCACAGTATTGATTGAACCCTTATGTCGCATATTTCTGTATTACTTCACGAAACTGTTGATGCCTTATTGGCAGATCGAAATACAGGAATTTATGTCGATGGTACCTTTGGCCGAGGGGGGCATACCCGTTTATTGCTGTCTAAATTAGATGAAAATGCACGTGTATATGGGTTTGATAAAGATCCACAGGCTTTAGAAACTGCGGCACTACTAGAACAAGAAGATTCACGTTTTAAAATTATTCATGCCAGTTTTGCAGATTTAAAACAAGAGCTTGAAGCACGTGGCATTGGTTTGGTTGATGGCGTGATGGCAGATTTAGGCGTGTCATCTCCGCAACTTGATCAGGCTGAACGTGGTTTTAGTTTTATGAAAGATGGGCCACTGGATATGCGTATGGACAATTCGAAAGGTCCGACTGCAGCGGAATGGCTGGTTAATATTGAAGAAGAAGCCTTAGCCAATGTTATTTTTCAATATGGTGAAGAACGTTATAGTCGTCGTATTGCCAAAGCCATTAAAGCTGCGGGTTATATTGAAACGACAGCACAACTGGCTGAAATTGTGAAAGTTGCCCATCCTAAATGGGAAAAAAATAAACATGCGGCAACCCGAACTTTTCAAGGCATTCGTATTGCCATTAATAAAGAATTAGAAGATATTGAAGCTTTCCTGCCGCAAGCGGTGGATGTGCTAAAAACTGGAGGACGTTTAGCTGTGATTAGTTTCCACTCGCTAGAAGACCGTTTAATTAAACAGTTTATTCAAAAAGAATCAACTTTAGCGGAAGATACCAGTTGGGGTATGCCACAAGAACGGGAAGATACTCGTCGGTTAAAGAAAATTTCCCGTGTACGTGCCAGTGAAGAAGAGATTAAAGCCAATTTTCGTTCACGTAGTGCATGGCTTAGAGTTGCAGAACGATTAGCTTCGAAAGGCGAATAATGAAAACTGAAGTTGTTGAAAAGAAAACAGAAAAATTAGCGATGAAAAAAACCATCAGTTATGTCGTTTTACTGGTATTGGTGTTTTTTAGTGCCCTTATGGTGGTTTTTCAGGTTTTTGAATATCGTCATGATTACCGTGAATTAAGTGCCTTTAATCGGGAAAGGGATGATCTGAATGCAGAGTGGGGGCGTTTGCTTATTGAGCAGCAAACCTTTGGTGCAACAGCGCAAATTGGTACACGTGCTGTGACTCAGTTGCGAATGTACTCGCCACCTGCAGCGCAGACGGTTGTAATTTCTTTACCAATGACTTCAGAAGATAAAAAATAAGGCTAGCTGTAATATGGTGGACAAGAGAAACAAGCAAGTGCGTAAAAAGCAGCAGTCTATTAGTGATAAAAATACCCTTAGCGTGGATATGTGGCGTTTTTATCTGATGTGGAGTGTGGTTTTACTCTGCTTTTTGGCTTTAGTGGCGCGTGCATTTTACGTGCAGGTCATCAATAAAGACTTTTTACAGAACAAAGCCAATGCCAACATTTTAAGAACGGAAAAAGTCAAGGCAATGCGTGGCGTGATTTATGATCGTCATGGTGTGCCATTAGCCATTAGTACCCCAGTCATGAAAGTGGTGATTGATCCGCGTGACTATTTTGAAGCTAAAAAACAGTTTGATGAGATTACTGCCGAACTGGCCAAAGATCCAAATAACCGTAAATTAAAACGTCAATTACCGGATAAAAACTTAAACCTGGACGAACTTGCCGATGCGGTTGGAATTGATCGTGCCGAGTTAAAAAAGAAAATGAACGATAAACCACGTTCACGCTATTTGGTTCTGCAAAAAGAAATTCCACCGCAGCAAGCTGAACTGATCGCAAAACGCGAGTTTCAGGCGGTTTATACTGAAAAAAACTATAAACGTTACTATCCGCAGCCACAGCCGAATGCACAAATTATTGGTTTAACCAATAGTGAAGGCACTGGTATTGAAGGTTTGGAAATGCAGCTAAATACTGCTTTATCCGGTCATGATGGTGAACAGCAGATCGTCCGTGATAAAAAAGGCAACCGTTTTAAAGATCCGGAAGTGATTAAAGAAGTTGAAGCGGGGGAAAATATCACCTTAAGTATTGATTCACGTCTTCAATATATTATGTACCGTGAATTAACCGCTGCCGGAGTGGCCAATAACGCCCGTTCAGCGACTGCCATTGCAGTAGATATCAAAACGGGTGAAATTCTGGCCATGACCAGTTGGCCGTCTTACAACCCGAATGATAAAAAAAGTTTAGGCAATAAAGATGCCATGCGTAACCGGGGTGCAGTCGATTCATTTGAACCGGGTTCAACCATGAAACCCTTGACTGTCGCTATGGCTCTGGAAAGTGGTAAATATACTGCAAATTCGGTGGTGAATACTTCACCGGGTAGTATGCGCATTGGTAACCATACCATTCGCGATACGCATAACTATGGTGCACTGACTTTAGGTGGCATTATCCAGAAATCATCTAACGTGGGTGTTGCGAAACTTGCATTGTCCTTGCCTTATGCCACTTTGCCGACTTTTTATAAGCGTGTAGGCATGGGGCAGCGTTCGGCAGTGAAATTCCCGGGCGAAAGTGGAGGCTTAATCTTGCCACCAAGCAAATGGAATGTCTCTGAAGTAGGTACCATGGCTTATGGTTATGGCCTGAATGCGACAGTGCTGCAAATTGCGGATGCTTATGCCATGCTTGCCAATAAAGGCGTCAAGGTGCCTTTAAGTTTATATAAGTTAGAACAGCCACCGAAGGGTGAGCAAATCATTGATGCGAAAATTGCCGATCAAGTGCTGTTAATGATGGAAACAGCGACATTGCCAGGCGGAACCGCTACACGTGCCACCATTCCTGGCTATCGTGTGGCCGGTAAAACAGGTACTGCCCATAAACTGCGTGCTGACCGTAAAGGTTATTCAACCAGCGAATATCGTGCTTTATTTGCAGGTGTCGCGCCGGTGAGCGATCCGCGCTTGGCCATGATTGTCGTGGTGGAAAATCCCCAAGGCTCTTACTATGGTGGTACGGTTTCAGCTCCGGTATTCGCACGTGTAATGCAAGAATCGCTACGTCTAATGAACGTGCCTTTAGATAAACCTTTAGATACTCCCAAAATCCAGTAACAGGTGATGAATGTCCCTTACATTTCAAGAGCTCTACACTGCCGCAAAAATCGCTGAATGGATGACCCAGCCATTCAGTGGCTTTGGTCTAGATAGTCGTAAAGTTGAACCAGGGCAAATTTTTATTGCCCTGAATAGTTTTTCTCAACCGGAAAAAACCTTGCAGTTTGCACAGTCAGCTTTAGCACATGGTGCATTAGCTGTGGTCAGTGAAGCCGATTTGGGTTTGGAAAACAGTGTGGTTGTACCGAATGTCCGTCATTTGATGGGAACATGGCAAAAACTATATCTGCAAGCGACTCAGCCTGTACCAGCAGCACGAATTCTTGCGGTGACAGGAACCAATGGTAAAACCACCATTTCACGACTGGTGGCCGAATTGCTAATGTTGCAAGGCAAGAAATGTGCAGTGATGGGGACTACGGGTAACGGAATTCTGCCGAATCTGCAGGCATCTTCGCATACCACACTCGATGCCTTGCAACTGCAAAATGCCTTGCATGGCTATGCTCAAGCTGGTGCTGAATTTGCTGCAATTGAAGCCAGTTCCCATGGTCTGGAACAGGGCCGTTTGAATGGCTGCGATATTGAAATTGCAGCCTACAGTAATTTAAGCCGTGATCATTTAGATTACCATGGCACGCTTGAAGCGTATGCTGAAGCCAAGTCATGCTTATTCAAACTTCCAAGTTTAAAAGTCGCGATTATCAATATTGATGATGAATACGCCCAAGTCATGCTTGATGCGGTAAAAGCCAATCCAGCACAACCAAAAATTCTGACCTATTCAACCACGCAAACTGCGGATTATCAGGTTGAAGATATTCAATACAGCTTAAATGGTGCAAACTTTAAACTGATTACCCAGCAAGGTAAGTTTGACGTGCAGAGTCCGTTACTGGGTCATTTTAATGTAGAAAACCTGGTGGCAAGTTTAGTGACTGCAGAGCAAGCCGGCTTTGATCTTGCCACACTAATTTCAACCGTTGCACAATTAAAAGGTGCGCCAGGTCGTATGCAGGTGATTCGTGACGCAGACCGATTATTTGTGGTGGATTATGCGCATACCCCAGATGCCTTGATTCAGGTGCTCAATACCTTAAAACGTCATGTGTCGAATCGATTGTGGGCGGTATTTGGCTGTGGTGGGGATCGTGATCGGGGCAAGCGACCATTGATGACGCAAGCGGCACTCAATGGTGCAGATATTGCCTTGATTACCTCAGATAATCCACGTACGGAAGACCCAGAACAAATTTTTGCTGACATGAAAGCGGGGATTAATGTTGCAGTTGATACTGTCCATGAAATTCATGACCGCCGTGAAGCAATTAAATTTGCCGTGCAAAAAGCCCAAGCAGGCGATATCGTGGTCATTGCCGGTAAAGGTCATGAAAATTATCAAGAGATTGATGGCGTGCGTCACTGGTTTGATGACGTGATTGAAGTGCAATCTGCAATTGCTACCCAACATCACACCACAGCTTCAGCTTATCCGGCTCAATAGGAAACAAAAATGCATACATCGACTACCAGTACGGTGCCTTTGGAGCCGTGGACAGCTGCACAGCTTACGGATGCCACTCAAGGTTACTGGTTGAATGAGAAAGTGCCTCAAGGCAATATTAAACGAATTTTGACGGATTCCCGTGATGCTGAAAAAGCCGATGCTTTTTTAGCGCTACAAGGCGAACGTTTTGATGCACACGATTTTATTGCTCAAGTTGCAGCACAGGGTTGCGAAATTGCCATTGTCAGTCATCCGGTGGATGCAGATATTTGCCAGCTCGTGGTTGCAGATACGCGTTTGGCCCTCGGCCATTTAGGCGCTTATCGCCGTGCGCAAAATTCACAAGTGAAAGTAATTGCGCTGACCGGCAGTAGTGGTAAAACCACGACTAAAGAAATGCTGGGTAGTATTTTATCTCGCTTGGCACCTACGTTGATTACTCGCGGTAACTTAAACAATGATTTAGGTGTGCCGGTGATGTTGTTAGAGCTTCGTGCCGAACATCAGTACGCAGTGATGGAATTGGGTGCAAGTCATCAGGGTGAAATTGATTACACCTCAAATCTGGTGCAACCGCATGTTGCCGGGATCATTAATATTGGTACTGCGCATTTGGGTGAGTTTGGCGGACGCGATGGCATCTGCCGTGCTAAATCTGAAATTTATGCCCATATTGCCAAAACCGGTACCTCGATTGTACCGGCTGCAGATGATTTTACTGATACGATCCGTCAAGCCGTACAAACCGAACAGGTATTAAGCTTTGGCGAAAATGGTGATGTGTTTGCAACGGAAATTGAATTGCATCCACAATCATCCAGTTTTACTTTAAATACACCGAATGGTCTACGCCAGGTCAACCTACCGTTTGCCGGTGAGCATAATGTCCAGAATGCCACTGCTGCGACCGCTTTCGCGCTCGCAATTGGTATTGCTTTAAATGAAATTGTGACAGGTCTAGAACAGGCGACAAGTGCCAAAGGTCGCTTGAATTTTATTGCAGCTAAAAACTATTTGTTCATTGATGATACCTACAACGCCAATCCGACCTCGATGCGTGCAGCAGCTGAAGTGCTTGCTCAGCAAGAGGGGGTGAAAGTGATGGTGATTGGCGATATTGGCGAATTAGGTGCAAGCGCGGCACAACAACATTATATGTTGGGCCGAGATTTGGTTGCGACAGGTGTCAATTTTGTGGTGGCAGTGGGTGAGTTTGCACCTGCTACACAAGAAGGGGCACGTAGTACTCAATATGGTAAAAAAATGCAGGCTTTCCTGACCCAAGAACAGGCTTTACCTTTCTTGCTCAGTTTAATTGAAACACATCAACCTCAATCCATGAGTTTCCTGTTCAAAGGTTCTCGTTATACCCACATGGAAACATTGATGGCTGATTTGATGGAGAAAATTTAATGCTGTTATGGCTATTTGAACAACTTGCGGGTTATAACAGCTCGTTTCAGGTGGTTCGTTATTTAACATTACGTGCTTTGCTCAGTGTCTTAACCGCATTGACCATTGGACTGGTCTTGGGCCCGGTAATGATCCGCAAGCTACAAGCACTCAAATATGGCCAAGCAGTCAGTTCCTTTGCTCCTGAAGGTCATGCCAAGAAAATGGGCACTCCGACTATGGGCGGGATTTTGATCTTGCTCTCGATTGGGATATCCACCTTGCTCTGGGCAGATTTATCCAATCCCTATGTCTGGATTGTGCTTGGCGTGATGGTGATCTTTGGTGCTGTGGGCTGGGCAGATGACTGGATTAAAGTCCGTTATAAAGACAATGCAGGCTTGCCTGCACGTAAAAAATTCTTCTGGACCTCTGTGGGATCGTTAGGCGCTGGTATTGCACTGTATGTGATTGCGACGCAGCAGGCGAATCCTGTGCATACCGCCAATATGCTGGATCTGCTGATTCCGTTCTTTAAAAATATTAGTATCCCTTTGTCTGCCATTCCGCTGGGTATCGGTTTTATTATCTTTACTTATCTGGTGATTAACGGTGCATCCAATGCAGTTAACCTGACTGATGGTCTGGATGGTTTGGCGATTATGCCAATCGTGCTTGTTGCAGCAGGTTTGGGGGTGTTTGCATACCTTGCAGGTGATGTTCGTTTTGCCAATTACCTGCATATGCCTTATGTGAAATATTCATCTGAACTGGTGGTGATTTGTGCTGCAATGATTGGTGCGGGCTTGGCCTTTCTTTGGTATAACGCACATCCGGCACAAGTATTTATGGGTGATGTCGGTGCCTTATCTCTGGGTGCAATGTTGGGTACGATTGCCGTGATGGTTCGTCAGGAAATTGTTTTTGCCATTATGGGCGGTGTGTTTGTGGTTGAAGCCATTTCGGTATTCCTGCAAATTGGTTCACTGCGTATGCGTAACAAACGTGTATTTTTAATGGCACCGCTGCATCATCATTATGAGAAAAAAGGCTGGCGTGAAACCCAGGTGGTGATTCGTTTCTGGATTATCACAATTATGCTGGTGGTTTTAGGCTTAATGACCTTAAAATTGCGTTAAGCAAATATTCGAAAAGCCGGCATTTGCTCCCACATCTGCCGGCTTTTTTTATCGCCTGATTTTAGGCACTGGAGAGAAATATGAATCTGCTGATGTGTCCTGTCTGCCGTGAAGCCCTCAAGCTGACCGAGAAAACATGGCGCTGTATCAATAACCACAGTTATGACGTGTCAAAACAGGGTTATGTCAACTTGCATGTGGTACAGCATAAACATAGTAAAAACCCAGGTGATACTGTGGAATCGGTACAGGCACGCCGGGCATTTTTAAGTGCCGGTTTCTATGCGCCATTGCTACAGGCGGTAGTCAAGAAAATTCGTGAGTTACGTATTGAAAACCTGCTGGATATTGGTTGTGGCGAAGGTTATTACACCAATGCCATGCAGGCCGAGGTGCTGCAATGTGTAGGGGTGGATATTGCCAAAAATGCCGTACAGGTTGCGGCCAAACTCAATAAAAAAGTGACTTGGGTGGTAGCAACTGGTGCAACCCTTCCTGTTTTAGAGGCTTCAATTGACTTATGTACCAGTTTATTTAGTCCGATTCCCAAACAGGAAATATTGCGGGTGCTGAAGCCGAATGCCTATTTGATGGTGGTGACTCCTGCAACTGAACACTTATATGCGATGCGTGAAGATTTGTTTGAGGAAGTCAATCCGCATGAACCGCATAAATTTGTTGATCAATTGGCAGATGCTTTTGAATTGGTAGATCAAAGCGTGGTAGATGCGCCTTTCACAGTACAGCAAACGGACTTGAAGAACCTGATTGCCATGACCCCTTATGCTTATAAAGCGAAACCTGAGCGTCGTCAGGCTTTAGAGCAGAACGAACACTTTAAGTTAAAAGGACAGTTCCAGATTTATTTATTTAAAAAGAAATAAGCTAAATAAAAAGCCCTCATTTGAGGGCTTTTTATGGCTTTATTCAAATACATCGAGAAGCTGTTGAATCGCATCCGGTCTATTGCTGGCTGGTTTTTGTGGGGTATCTTCTGGAGCTTGTATTTCTTCTCCAGGCAAATCGTCAAAGTCACGTTCAGGTGCGACTGTTGGGACAACAGGCGCTGGACGGTACAATGGGCGAGCCAAGGGTGGGGAAGAGCGATCCTCTCTGACCGGTTCGCCAATCGTCACAGTCTGGGTGCGGTTGGTTGGTGCTTTGGCATTTTTGTCGAAATGCACCCATGCTGCCGGGGTGCCTTGCAAAGCATTACCCATAAAATTGGTCCAGATCGGTAAAGCGGCTACACCACCATATTCACGACGACCAAGGGTAGTGGGCTGGTCAAAACCGACCCATGTTACAGTAACAAGCTTGCCGTTGAATCCAGCAAACCAGGCATCTTTAGCATCATTGGTGGTTCCTGTTTTACCGCCAATATCGTCACGACCAATTTTAAGTGCTGCACGGCCGGTACCCTGTTGGATCACATCACGTAGAATGTTGGCCATGTCATAAGCAGAACTGGATTTTAAAATACGCTGTGCTTGGCGATATTTACTTTTTGATTCATCTAGCTGCAGTTGCGCCAGTTCTTTTTCTGCTTGCAGGGTTTGATTGGTGACTTGAATTACTTCGTCATCGGGGGTCACTGGTTCAGCTGATTCAGTCTCTTCTTTTTGATTGATACATGCAATGCATGCATAGTCTGGATTGCTTTGATAAATCACTTTGCCGTAAGCATCTTCAATACGATCAATAAAATGTGGCTGAATACGGTAACCGCCATTAGCAAAGGTGGCATAGCCAGTTGCCATTTGAATTGGAAGCACTTGCGGTGTGCCTAAGGCAATGGTGTAGTTACGCGGAATCTGATTTTCCTGCAGGCCAAAATCCATGAATAACTGGCGTGTACGTTCAATTCCGACAGTTTGTAACAATCGAACAGACACAGTATTTCGAGATAAATATAAAGCACGACGTAAAGGTATTATCCCTAAATAACGCCCATCCGAGTTCCTGGGTGACCATTTGCCAATCGTAATCGGGCTGTCATTGACCATGCTATAAGGCGTCATACCACGTTCGAGTGCCAAAGCATATACAAAAGGCTTAATGGTTGAACCAGGCTGGCGCCAGCCTTGTAGGGCACGGTTGAATTTAGATTGATAAAAATTATATCCACCGACAATGGCTTCAATTGCACCATTATTTGGATTGATTGCGATCAGTTGACCCTGAACTTTAGGCGTTTGAATCAGCGCCCATGAGGTTTTATTATCGTTAGGACGTAACCGAATAATATCTTTAACTTTAACAATTTGAGAAGCTTGACGTGGAGCAGGACCAACACTGTTGGCATTTCGATAAGGAGAAGCCCAGGACATCCCTGACCAAGGCACGGTCACGGTAGAGCCATCTTGCATCATTGCATCAAAAGAATTGCTATTTACTTTAATGACTTTCGCAGGATAAGTATTTGCGTATGAACTGAATTCAGTCAGTGGTTTATCATTTGCTTCAGCACCGCGCCAACCATGTCGACGATCATAAGCCTCTAAACCTTGTTGCACCGCCTGTTCTGCATAGGCTTGGCGTTTACTGTCGACAGTTGTATAAACTTTATAACCAGAATCAATGGCTTGTTCGCCAAATTTTTCTACCAATTCAGAACGAACCATTTCCCCGACATAGGGGAATTTATTGTTAATACCACGATCAGGCATATCCAGATTAACCGGTTCAGCAATGGCTTTTTGATATTGTGACTGATTAATATAACCCAATTGCAGCATGCGTCCGAGAATCCAGTTACGACGTTCCAGGGCACGTGTTGGATTAACTACAGGATTGTATTTGGAGGGTGCTTTGGGCAGGCCAGAAATCATTGCCATTTGAGCAATACTGAGCTGATCCAGGCTTTTGTTGTAATAAATTTTCGCTGCAGCAGCAATCCCGTAAGCATTTTTCCCTAAGAAAATTTTGTTTACATAGAGCGTGAGAATTTCTTCTTTAGTTAGATTTTGTTCTATTTTTCGAGCCAGGAAAACTTCAGTCAGTTTGCGCTTCAGTGTCCGTTCAGGACTTAAATAATAATTTTTTGCCACTTGCATGGTGATGGTTGAACCACCCGTTTGCACATTCGATCCTGTAAGGGTTTCACTGACGGCTCGCCCTAAGCTTTTAAAACTAATACCACTATGTTCAAAAAAAGAGGAATCTTCTGCTGCCAGAAAGGCAGAAATAAATGGTTTGGGAATTTGTTTGTATTCTACAGGAACAGATAACTTGCCACCATACTCTGCAATAAGCTCATTATCAGCACTATATACTTGCAAGGGCTTTAATAACGGCGCCTTTTTTAAAGTGGTCATTTTAGGTAAAGATGGGGCAATATAGAGATACATGCCATAGAATCCCATCGGAATTGCGACCAAGGTTATAATTATGATCAAAAAAAATGGATGAACATGTCCCGAACGAGATAGCTTTTTCATAACAAGTAAGTTTTAATAAGAGCTAATGGCAAACTAATTGGCGGTCAGTATAGCCTTTACACATACAGATTGTTAGATGCGTTATTGTATCTGTATAAAATTATAGACCAACCCCAATTAGTAGGTTACTTTTGATGGGGATAAAAAAATAATAGGAATTATATTGTGCTCAGGTTATATCGTAAGCCAAGTAAGGGGTTAATTGGAGTAGATATTAGTTCTACTTCTGTTAAATTGTTAGAACTTTCTGTTAAAAGCGGTAATAGATATTGGGTTGAAAGTTATGCATTAGTGCCTTTGCCTGAAGGTAGTGTTGTCGAAAAAAATATATTAAATCCAGAGGCGGTGGGGGAAGCATTAGAGAAAGCATTTAATCTGGCAAATACCCAATCTACAGTTGCAGCCCTGGCAATTCCAACTTCAATGGTGATTACCAAAACCATTGAGATGGATGCGGATATGACCGATGACGAACGAGAAGTTCAGATTCGTATGGATGCCGAGCAATATATTCCTTTCCCCTTAGATGAAGCGAGTCTTGATTTTGAGGTGTTGCCGGAACGTCTGGCAAACCCGAATCGGGTGAATGTGCTGTTGGTGGCGACCCGTCTTGAAAATGTTGAAGCACGTTCTGAAGTTTTAGAGCTTGCCGGCTTAACACCAAAAATTGCTGATGTTGAAAGTTTTGCTATTGAAAATGCATATCAAGTGTTTTCCGATACTTTACCTATGGGTGTAAATACAGTCGGTATTTTAGATATTGGTCATACCATGACCACCTTATCAGTCATGCAAAATAATAAAGTGATTTATACGCGTGAGCAGGTATTTGGTGGGAAACAACTCACTCAGGAAATTCAAAATCGCTATGGCTTATCTTTCGATGAAGCTGGGCGTGCCAAGAAAAGTCGTTCATTGCCAGATGATTATGATATCGAAGTTTTAGAACCTTATTTAGAAGCAGTGGTTCAACAGGCAGCCAGATCATTACAGTTCTTTTTCTCATCTTCACAATTTAACGAGATCGATCATATTTTATTGGCAGGCGGTAATGCCAATATTCCGGGACTCGCGAAGCTACTCCAACAAAAACTAGGTTATCGTGTGACTATTGCCAACCCATTTTTACAAATGGGCTTTTCTCCACAAATTGATATTAAAAAGATAGAGAATGATGCTTCCTCACTCATGGTGGCATGCGGTTTGGCATTGAGGAGTTTTGATTAATGGCGAGAATTAACCTGCTCCCTTGGCGTGATGAGCTAAGAGAGAAAAGAAAAAAAGAATTTATTACAATTTGTATTGGGATGGCATTAATCGGGGCTTTAGCGGTGGCATTGGCGTGGTTTTATTACGATCATAAACTTGAGGATCAAGAGCAAGCCAATCAACTGATTACAAGTACCAATCAAAATCTTGATGTACAATTGAAATCCTTGGAAGGCTTGGAAGATCAACGAAATGCCATTATTGAGCGCATGAAGTTAATTCAAGGCTTACAAGGACAACGCCCGATTGCGGTTCGTCTCATTGATGAAATGGCACGCGTTACGCCAAGTAATCTGTATATTACGAAATTTGTTCGTACAGGGGATAAGTTTACCATCGAAGGTAAAGCTGAAAGTCCGAACACGGTTGCAGAGTTCTTGCGTAATTTAGAAGCATCAGCTTGGTATAGAAATGCCTTTATGAACTCTTTTTTAGCTGTTGAAGAACAAAAAGATAAGGTGCCTAGTTCAGTGGTTCCGCGTGTTGAAGAAGGTTATGGTACATTCGTCATTACTGCTGACTTGGATGAAATTGCACAACCTACTACGTCCGAAGCACCACAAAATACAGCTAATTCAACAGTGGGGGCAGCACAATGAGTCTCGATGAATTTGATGAATTAAACCCAAATGAAGGTGTTGTTACTCCTAAAAAGAAGATGACGTTGGATAAGTTTCTTCAGCAGTTCAATACTTTGGATATGAATAATTACGGGAGCTGGCCATTATCCGTTAAAATCACTTGCTGGATTTTAATTGTCATGATGATTGGTATTCTGGGTTATTTTGTGATGATTAAAGGACAAATAGAAGCCATCTCCAATGCCAGTGCTCAAGAGCAAAATTTACTGAATGAATTTCGTGAAAAGGATTCAAAGCTCCGTAATTTGCAGCAGTTGCAAGCACAGTTACAAGAAATGGAAGCGAATTTTAATCAGCAGCTTGAACAATTACCTAAAGAAACTGAAATTCCAGGCTTGGTTGAAGATATTAACGTCAGTGGCGTAAATTCAGGACTGAAATTTAAAAATATCCGTTTAGAAAATGAAATAAAACAAGAGTTCTTTATTGAACAGCCTATCTCTATTGAAGCAACAGGTGATTATCATGCCTTTGGTTCTTTCGTGAGTGGTATTGCCGCACTTCCGCGTATTGTTACTTTACATGATTTTGATATTACTGCTACGGAAAATAAAGAGAAGAAAACCGATATTCCTCAAATTACCTATAACGTTAAAGCCAAAACCTATCGTTATATCGGTGTTACAGACAATAACCAGTCAGCTGATGGAACTGTTGCTTCCGGCACTGCTAGCTCACCTGCTACAACTGGAGAGGCACAGTAATGAAAATAGAAAAAATTACTTTAAGCCTGTTATTGGGTTCGTTATTGGTGGGGTGTGATTCTCGTATCGATGCGGTCAATGAGCAGATGGCGATTATTCGTAATCAACCGCCATTACCGATTGAACCGGCACCGGTTTTTCCACCGGTACCGACATTTGACTATGCAGCGCACCAACTGAAAAGTCCATTTTTACCGGGCTCGCTTGCTGCTGAATTGAGAGTGATGGCAGGCAAGCGTGTCTATCCTAATTTGTCACGCCAGTTGCAACCTTTAGAAAGCTATGCCATTGAATCCTTGAATATGAAGGGCAGTATGCGCAGCCAAGCTGGGCAGATCATGGCATTAATTCAAACACCAGATGGCGAAATAGAGCGCGTACAACGTGGTAGTTACATGGGTGTGAATCATGGTCGTGTGGTGAATATCACGCCAACACAAATTGATCTCATGGAAATTATTCCAGATGGACGGGAAGGATATGTAGAGCGTCCAAGAAGTCTGATATTAATTGGACCAGCGCCTTAAGTTTAAAGGAATAAAAATGAATAACAGTTTCAAAGATTTTATATTTGGGGATGGCAATACAATGAACCATTTGTTCCGTCAATTTTCTATGGGTGCTGTTGCAATCGCAGTAATGCAAGTTGCCAATGCACAAGTCGGTATTACCAATATTGTACCGATGCAAGTTGCAGGTCAGGGCACAGAAATTCGTGTCATGTTTAATGGCTTGCCTCCACAGCCACAAGCGTATCAATTAGAACAACCTTCACGTCTGATTCTGGATTTTGATAAAGCACAGCAAAATTTAAAGCAAAACACTATTGCGGTTGCAACCAAAGAAGCAAGTTCTGTAGAGGTCAGTTCGGATGCACAACGTTCACGTTTGACGGTCAATTTGGCGGATGCTGGTGCCTTTACCACACGTATAGAAGGTAATACGTTTATTTTAAAAATTAATTCTGCTGCGAGTAATGCATTTGCACCGCAGCAGGTAGTGGCTCAAAGTCAAAGATCAACCCAAGGCATTTCCAATATTGGCTTCCAGCGCGGTGGTCAAGGCGAAGGGCAGGTGGTGATTGATTTGCTCGGCACCAACACGCAGGTTGATGTGCAGCAGCAAGGTAGTAAAGTTGTCGTACGTACTTTAGGGAATAAAGTGCCTGCACACTTGGCTCGCCGTTTAAATGTAAATGATTTTGCAACGCCAGTTTCTACAATTGATGCAAATAATAATGGTGGAAATGGTGTAATTACCATTCAAACTTCTGGTAGCTATGAATATATGGCATATCAGGCGGACAATAAACTCACGATCAGTTTAAAACGACCTGAAGATAAAAATCCGCTTAAACTGAAAGCCGCGAATAATTATACCGGCAAAAAGATTTCTCTAGATTTTCAGGACATTGAAGTACGTCGTGTGCTGCAATTATTGGCAGACTTCACTGAAATCAATATGGTGACTGCGGATACGGTACAAGGGAATATTACCTTGCGCTTAAAAGACGTTCCTTGGGATCAGGCGCTAGACATTATTCTAAAAACCAAGAATTTAGATAAACGCCGTAACGGGAATGTTATCTGGATTGCGCCAGTCTCTGAATTAATTAAAGCAGAAGAAGAGCAGGCGAAGGCGATAGAGCAAAGCGTAAAATTGGCACCAATTCAGACAGAGTACATGCAACTTAGCTATGCCAAGGTTGCGGATATCGAAAGACTGATTACGCAGACAAAATCTTCAAATAATTCTAATTCTGGCAGTAGTGGTAACAATAATAATTCTAGTGAAAGTTTATTAAGCCCACGGGGAACAGTATCTGTAGATACTCGTACCAATACACTGATTATTAACGATACTGCACAGAATATTGATAAAGTCCGAAAAATGATCGACTTGTTAGATATTCCAGTCAAACAGGTTATGGTGGAAGCGCGTATTGTTCGAGCGTCTACTGAGTTTAGTAAGCAAATGGGTGTGAAATGGGGCATCCTGTCGCAAGGGATTAATCAAAATAATAGTTTGCTGGTGGGTGGTAGTGATACTACTTTATGGGATTTGAAAACACCGGATGATCAGGGGAAATATACAATTCAAAGACCAGATAATTTAAATGTAGACTTGGGTGTGACAGCGACAGGAGCAAGTCGTATCGCATTTGGTTTAATTAGTTTATCTGATTTTATGCTGGATTTAGAACTTTCTGCATTGCAAGCAGATGGTTATGGTGAGGTGATTTCCACACCAAAAGTCTTGACGGCTGATAAACAACAGGCAAAAGTAGCATCAGGTACTCAGATTCCATACCAGTCTGCTGAAGGGGGTGGCGCAAATGCTGTTTCGAAAACAGAATTTATTGATGCAACTTTAAGTTTAGATGTTACGCCGAGCATTACGCCTGAAGGCAAAGTTCAAATGAACTTGCAAATCAAAAATGACTCTATAGGCGGAGCTACGCCAACAGGGCAGTACACCATTAACAAAAATGAAATCAATACCAATGTATTGGTGGATAATGGTGAGACAGTTGTACTCGGTGGTATTTTTGAACAGCAAACTATTAACCAACAAACTAAAGTACCTTTCCTTGGCGATTTGCCTTACGTGGGTCGTTTATTCCGTAAAGATGTAAAGACGGATAATAAAAGTGAGCTGTTGATTTTTGTTACACCACGAATTGTTAATGACAGTGTTTCAAGAAATCATTAATATATTTTGAATTTAGCAGAATAAATAGGTGACTCCTTGCCAAGCAATGAGTTTGAAACCCTACCAAATGTTTATTTGGTAGGGCCAATGGGGGCGGGGAAAACTACTGTTGGTCGTCATTTGGCAGAACTGTTAGGACGCGAGTTTCTTGATAGTGATCATGAAATTGAACGGAAAACAGGTGCGACAATTCCTTGGATTTTTGAAAAAGAAGGGGAAAAGGGATTTCGTAACCGTGAGACCATGGTGATTGATGAACTCACGGCTCGTTCGCAACTGGTTCTCGCAACTGGTGGGGGCGCAGTGACTCAAGCTCCTAATCGTGAATTTTTAAAACAACGCGGAATTGTTGTTTATCTTTATACTCCTGTCGAGATTCAATTACAGCGAACTTACCGGGATAAAAACCGTCCTTTGTTGCAAGTTGAAAATCCTGAACAAAAGTTACGTGATTTATTGGCCCTTCGCGACCCTTTATATCGAGAAGTTGCTCATTACATTATTGAAACGAATCAGGGGGCTGCACGTGATCTGGCTCAAAAAATCTTACATATGATTGTTTCTCAAGAAGCAGATTTAGTCTAATTAACGGTTTTAATTTCATGCAAACTCTACATGTTGAACTTGGCGATCGCCGCTATCCTATTTTTATTGGCAGTGATTTAAATCCAGAATCATTACTGGAGCCTTATATCAAAGGTAAGCAAGTGATGATTGTGACCAATACTACGGTTGCGCCGTTGTATTTAGAGCATTATTTGACTGCGATTGAAGCTTTAGGTAAAAAAGTTGCAACATGTATTTTGCCTGATGGGGAAAAATACAAAAACATTGAACATTTAAATTTGATTTTTGATGCCTTATTAAAAGCAGGATTTAATCGTGATGCGACTGTTCTGGCTCTCGGTGGCGGTGTGATCGGGGATATGGCTGGTTTTGCATCCGCATGTTTCCAGCGCGGTGTGTACTTCATTCAGGTACCTACTACGCTTCTGTCTCAAGTCGATTCAAGTGTGGGCGGGAAAACGGGTATTAATCATCCCTTGGGTAAAAACATGATTGGTGCTTTCCAGCAGCCGCAAGTGGTGCTTGCCGATATGTCGCAGCTTTCGACTTTACCTGATCGTGAATTGTCAGCAGGTTTGGCAGAAGTGATTAAATATGCCTTATTGGGAGATTTGGATTTCTTGATCTGGTTGGAAGAAAATATGGATGCTTTGGTAGGGCGAGATTCTGCGTTACTGGCTGAAGCGGTTTACCGTTCTTGTGCACATAAAGCACGTATTGTGGCCAATGATGAAAAAGAACAAGGTGAGCGTGCCTTACTTAACTTGGGGCATACCTTTGGCCATGCGATTGAATCCTACTTGGGTTATGGTATTTGGCTGCATGGTGAAGCTGTAGCCACCGGTATGGTGATGGCCGCAGATTTATCGCAACGTCTGGGATGGATTTCTGTAAAAGATTTGGAGCGTACAAAAAAAATCATTCAGCGTGCCCATTTACCCGTAAAATGCCCAGCTATTCCACTGGATGAATTCCTCGCCTATATGGCACATGATAAAAAAGTGCTGAATGGACAGTTACGCCTTGTGCTGATGAAATCTTTAGGACAGGCAGTAATTACCAAAGAATTTGATGTGGAATTGATGAAACAAGCGATTTTGGCGAATCAAGAGAAGGCATAAGTCATGGCAACCATCCGTACACAATGGCAACGTATTCAAAACTATATCTGGCTAGTGTGTGGGTTGGTATGTCTGTTTGCAGCACTTATTTTTTGGGCAATCACCGATACTGACGCTTTGGTCGAAGTTGAAAAATCCGCTGAAACTGAATCTGAATTGCAAATTCAACCGGAAAAAGTCGCTGCAACCAACCTTCTTGGTGCACTTCAAGAAGAGGTGCGTCCTTTAGAAATGACTACACGCGTGGTAAATACTGGCAGCTATGAACCGGAATTTCGTGGCACTAAATTTGTGACTGAGAATAAAAGTGCCTCTACCATTGAATTATTTCGCGTGACTAAAGAGGATGTGATTCGAAGTTTTTTAAAAAAACAGTCCGACCGTAAAAACTTTTTCTACATTCGCCTAAGTGGTGAAAATCAAATTGAACAATATGTTCTGCTTTATGGTATCTACCGAAATGGCGATCAAGCAAAGCAAGCCCTTAAACAGTTGCCATTCCAGTTTCCCAAGTCTATTCAACCTCAAGTTCAGGATGTCAAAAATTATGCTGCCTTGGTCAATGACACGGGGGCAGATGAAATGGGTTCTAATAGCAAACTATATGCAGTCAATTTAAAATCTGCACCATTACCTCGCATTGATGAGAGTCTTTTGGCTCCACCTAAATCCAAGCCGACTGAACCTGCGGTTGCTCCGAAGGCATCAACTACCACTACCACGGTTACACGTCGCGATGAAGAAGGGAACGTTGTTGATGTACAGCAGTCACATTCTTCAGTTGAATCTGCACCAAAAGCAAAACCCCAGAATAATTCAGCAAATAAAATACCAGAACAAGAAATTAGTGACCCATTTAATTAAAAATAGAGTTCTAAAATAGAGCAAATTGAGTTATAAAAATATTTAAATGCACAAATATAGTGCGAAAAACTGTTTCAATAAAATAAATGTGAGCATTTGAAACTTTAATATTTCTATATTTAAAACATTTAGCTGCCTCTTTTTTGAATTGGCATCATTTTTGCTTTATTGGTGCATGAATTGAGGAATTGTCCCTATTTTGGCGCGAAAAGATTCAATGATTGTGCGAAGTTACTGAATTTACCTGCTTTAAAAGAGTGCGTAAAACCAGCAAATTTTTTTGTAATTGATCCATGCACAGAAGATGAAATGCGATTATCTTAGGTGGTGGAGAAAATGATTCTGCCCAATCTTGATCTGAGTGTAAGTAAATTGGACTAAATCACAAAGAAGATATTTGATTGTTAGATGCCCGCTTTATGGGCCATGTTGAAAGAAGGGTACGCTATGCACATGCCATCGCCTAATACTGTAGCTCCCGCTCAAGGTTTATACCAACCGGATGAGTTTAAAGATAACTGTGGTTTCGGTTTAATCGCCCATATGCAGGGTGATGCAAGTCATGATTTGGTCAAGACCGCGATTCATAGTTTAAGTTGTATGACCCACCGTGGTGGTATTGCCGCAGATGGCAAGACAGGGGATGGTTGTGGTTTATTGCTGGCTATGCCGAAAGCATTTTTCCGTGAAGAAGCAAAAAAACTCAGTGACATCACGTTAAGCGAAATCTTTGCAGTCGGCACTGTATTTTTAAATCTTGATCCGGCAATTGCAGCTCATTCAAAACAGGTTTTAGCCAAAGAAATCGAATCTGAAGGTTTAAAAGTCCTTGCTTGGCGTGTGATTCCAACCAATGTCGAGGCTTTGGGTGAAATTGCACTTCAATCGATGCCGGCATTTGAACAGATTATTGTCAATTGCCCAATGGGTGTCACTGAAGTTGAATTTAACCGCAAGTTATTCCTGGCGCGTCGTCGTGCGGAACAATTGCTGAGCAATGATTCTTCATTCTATGTCACTACATTGTGTTCAACTGTCATCACCTATAAAGGTTTGATGATGCCTGAAGCAATTGCAGACTTTTATACCGATTTAGCAGATCCGCGTCTGGAATCACACATTGTGGTCTTCCATCAGCGTTTCTCGACCAACACCTTGCCGCGTTGGCCTTTAGCACAGCCGTTCCGTTATCTTGCACACAATGGTGAAATTAACACCATTACTGCAAATCGTAACTGGGCAATGGCACGCGTTCCGAAATTTGAAAACCCATTACTTCCTGGTTTAACCGAGCTTAATCCAATTGTGAACCGTACCGGTTCTGATTCTTCAAGCTTAGATAATATGCTGGAGATTCTGGTCGGCGGTGGTATGGACTTGTTCCGTGCACTACGCATGCTTGTTCCACCTGCTTGGCAAAACGTTGAAACTTTAGATGCAGATCTACGTGCATTCTACGAGTTTAACTCCAAGCACATGGAGGCTTGGGATGGTCCCGCAGGTCTGGTGATTCAGGATGGTCGTCATGCAATCTGTATGCTGGATCGTAACGGTCTGCGCCCTGCACGTTGGGTGATTACCAAAAATGGTTACATCACCCTTGCATCAGAAATTGGGGTGTGGGGCTATCAACCTGAAGACGTGATTTCTAAAGGTCGTGTTGGTCCAGGTCAAATTCTGGTGATTGATACCCTCACGGGTAAATTGCTTGATACTCAAGATGTCAGCAACCACTTGAAAAAAATGCGTCCTTATCGTGAATGGTTACGTGAAAACTCAATTCGTTTACAAGGTAGCCCAGAACTTGAAGAATATTTATGTGATCAAGGCTTAAAAGGCGATGCCTTAAAAGCCTCACAAAAAATGTTTATGGTGACCTTTGAAGAACGTGATCAATTGCTTCGTCCAATCGCAGAAAGCGGTCAGGAAGCAGTTGGTTCAATGGGTGATGATACGCCAATGGCAGTATTGTCCCGTCAGGTGCGTCATGTATCGGATTATTTCCGTCAACAGTTTGCACAAGTAACGAATCCACCGATCGATCCATTGCGTGAATCAATCGTGATGTCATTGGAAACTTGTTTGGGCCGTGAGCAGAATGTATTTGAACAAAGCCCTGAACATGCAGATCGCCTGATCATTTCTAGTCCGGTATTGTCAAACTCAAAAATGCATCAGATGCGTACTTTGGGTCGTAAAGGCTACGAAATTGCCGACATCGATTTGAACTATGTGGCAAGTGAAGGTTTGCAGGCAGCGATTGCACGTATCTGTGAGGAAGCAGCTCAAGCGATTCGTGATGGCAAAACTTTACTGGTGCTTTCAGACAAGAAAATTCGTGAAGGCTATTTGCCAGCCAATGCACTCATGGCAACAGGCGCAGTACATCACCACTTGATTCAAGTGGGTTTACGTACCGATGCCAACATCATTGTAGAAACCGGTCTGGCACGTGATGCGCATCAATTCGCGGTGATCTTAGGTTTCGGTGCCACTGCAATTTATCCATATTTAGCTTATGACGTGATCAATGACTTGATTGCCAAAGGTGAATTGTTGGGTGATCCAATTCATGCCCAAGCGAACTTCCGTAAAGGGATTGAGAAAGGTTTGCTCAAAGTTCTTTCTAAAATGGGTATCTCAACGGTTGCGTCTTATCGTGGTGGTCAGTTATTCGAAGCCGTTGGTTTATCCAATGAAGTCGTGAACAAATGCTTCACTGGCGTGCCAAGCCGTATTCAGGGTGCAACATTTGCTGATCTTGAAAATGATCTTAAAAAATTGGCTGAAAATGCGTGGAAAGCACGTAAGCCAATCGATCAAGGCGGTTTGCTGAAATTTGTATTCGACAAGGAATACCATGCATTTAATCCGGATGTAATTAATGCATTACATAGAGCAGTGCGTTCGGGTGATTATGCTGATTTTAAAGAATATGCAGAATTAGTGAATACTCGTCCAATTGCAACGATTCGTGATTTATTCAAACTAAAAACTGATAATTCAATTGCTTTAGAGCAAGTAGAGTCTGTTGAAGAAATCTTGCCACGTTTCGATTCTGCAGGCATGTCTTTAGGTGCATTGTCACCGGAAGCGCATGAAGCGATTGCGATTGCTATGAACACCATTGGTGGTCGTTCAAACTCGGGTGAGGGCGGTGAAGATCCTGCACGTTATGGCACCATCCGTAACTCGAAAATCAAACAGATTGCATCCGGTCGTTTTGGTGTGACACCAGCATATTTAACGTCCGCCGAAGTGTTGCAGATTAAAGTCGCGCAAGGTGCGAAACCGGGTGAAGGCGGTCAGTTACCGGGTGGTAAAGTGAATGGCTTGATTGCCCGTTTACGTTACTCAGTTCCAGGTGTAACCCTGATTTCACCTCCACCGCACCATGACATTTACTCAATTGAAGATTTGTCACAATTGATCTTTGACTTGAAACAAGTCAATCCTCAAGCGATGGTGTCGGTAAAATTGGTGTCTGAACCGGGTGTAGGAACCATTGCGGCAGGTGTGGCGAAAGCCTATGCAGACTTCATTACCATTTCTGGTTATGACGGTGGGACTGCGGCTTCTCCACTTTCCTCAATTCATCATGCAGGTTCGCCATGGGAGTTGGGTCTAAGTGAGGCGCATCAAGCCCTTCGCGTAAATGACCTACGTGGCAAAGTACGTGTACAAACCGATGGTGGTTTGAAAACAGGTTTAGACGTGGTTAAAGCGGCTATTTTAGGTGCTGAAAGCTTCGGTTTCGGTTCAACGCCAATGATTGCGTTGGGTTGTAAATATCTGCGTATTTGCCACTTAAATAACTGTGCAACTGGTGTAGCAACTCAGCAAGACCATTTACGTCAAGAGCATTACATTGGCGAGCCAGAAATGCTGATCAACTTCTTCCACTTCATTGCAGAAGAAACGCGTGAATGGTTGGCGGCTTTAGGTGTGTCAAGTTTGAAAGACTTGATTGGTCGTACAGATTTACTTGAAGTCTTACCGGGCGAAACCGATAAACATGCTCACTTGGATTTAAGTGCTTTGTTAACCTCGCATCCTTCTGCGGAAGGTAAAGCGCAATATTGCCAAGTTCAAGGCAATGCGCCATTTGATAAAGGCTTATTGGCTGAGAAAATGGTTCTCGAGATGCTTCCGACCATTGAAGCGGGTAAGAGTGGCGAGTTTAACTACAATGTTGTCAATTGTGACCGTTCAATTGGTGCACGTATTTCAGGTGAAATTGCGCGCCGTTATGGCAACTTGGGTATGGAAACACATCCTGTAGTCATGAATTTGAAAGGTACTGCAGGCCAGTCATTGGGTGTTTGGAATGCCGGCGGTTTGCATATCAAACTTGAAGGCGATGCCAACGATTACGTGGGTAAAGGTATGGCAGGTGGCCGTATCTCGATCTTCCCGCCAAAAGGTTCTCCTTTCCAGACTCAAAATACTGCCATTATCGGTAATACCTGCCTGTATGGTGCAACTGGCGGTAAAATCTTTGCGGCAGGGACTGCAGGTGAACGTTTTGCAGTGCGTAACTCGGGCGCATTTGCCGTAATTGAAGGTGCAGGCGACCACTGTTGTGAATACATGACCGGTGGTATTGTGACTGTACTGGGTAAAGTAGGCCATAATTTCGGTGCCGGTATGACCGGTGGTTTTGCTTATGTACTTGACCTGGATAATGACTTCGTGGATCACTATAACCATGAGTTAATCGAGCTAAACCGTATCTCTACAGAGGCGATGGAAGAACATCAAGAATTCTTGCTTCGTATCCTCGATGAACACATTAAAGAGACAGGTAGTGCCTGGGCGTACAAGATCCGCAATGAGTTTGATTATTACAGCCGTAAATTCTGGCTTGTAAAACCAAAAGCTGCTAATTTGCAAACGCTTTTGAAAACAACCAAAGCCGATCCACAATAATTCCACGACGAACAGATTGATAGGCAGGTGTAGCGGATAAATAAACCGACTACACCTACCCACGGAGAGAGACATGGCAGAGCGCCTAAACAATGACTTTCAATTCCTGGATGTAGCACGCCAAGATCCAGAGAAAAAAGATCTCACTGTCCGCAAAGCAGAGTTTGTGGAAATTTATAAACCCTTTACAGCGGAAATTGCGACCAATCAATCGCACCGTTGTTTAGGTTGTGGTAACCCGTATTGTGAATGGAAATGTCCAGTACATAACTACATTCCAAACTGGTTAAAACTGATTGCTGAAGGTCGTATTTTTCAGGCAGCGGAACTTTGCCATCAAACCAACACATTGCCAGAAGTGTGTGGTCGTGTATGCCCGCAAGACCGTTTATGTGAAGGTGCTTGTACCTTAAATGACGGTTTTGGTGCAGTCACCATTGGTAATGCTGAAAAATATATCAATGATACCGCTTTTGCTTTGGGCTGGCGTCCAGACATGTCCAACGTAAAATGGACAGATAAAAAAGTTGCGATTATTGGCGCAGGTCCTGCAGGTTTGGGCTGTGCAGACATTCTGGTACGTAATGGTGTTAAACCCGTCGTATTTGATAAACGCCCTGAAATTGGCGGTTTATTAACTTTCGGTATTCCAGAATTCAAGATGGAAAAAGACGTTATGAAACGCCGCCGTGAAATTTTCGCGGGTATGGGGGTTGAGTTCCGTTTAAACACTGAAATCGGTACAGATATCACCATCGAGCAGCTTCTTGCTGACTATGATGCGGTATTCATGGGTATGGGAACATACACCTACATGAAAGGCGGTTTCGCAGGTGAAGATCTTGAGGGTGTGCATGATGCGCTTGATTTCCTGATTGCCAATGTGAATCGTACCCAAGGCTGGGAAAAAGACGCTTCTGAATATGTCAGCGTTGAAGGCAAAAAGGTGATTGTATTGGGCGGTGGTGACACTGCAATGGACTGTAACCGTACTTCAATTCGTCAAGGTGCGGAATCTGTGGTCTGTGCTTACCGCCGTGATGAAGAAAATATGCCGGGTTCACGTCGTGAAGTAAAAAATGCGCGTGAAGAAGGTGTGGACTTCATGTTCAACCGTCAGCCAATTGAAATTGTCGGTGAAAACGGTAAAGTCACAGGTGTTAAAGTTGTGACAACTCAATTGGGTGAAGCAGACAGCCGTGGTCGTCGTAGTCCAGAACCAGTTCCAGGTTCAGAAGAAGTTTTACCTGCGGATGCAGTACTTTTAGCGTTCGGTTTCCGTGCAAGTCCAGCAGACTGGTTTGCAGGCGCAAATATTGGTCTAGATGGTTCGGGTCGTGTGGTTGCAGCTGAAAAGCAACAATACCGCTTCCAAACGTCTAATCCGAAAATTTTTGCCGGTGGCGATATGGTTCGTGGTTCTGACCTGGTGGTTACTGCAATCTGGGAAGGTCGTGAAGCAGCTGAAGGTATTCTGGATTATTTGGATATATAAGTAGAATCTCTCATCTGATTAAGCTTTAAATAAATTTTAAAAACCCGCTTCGGCGGGTTTTTATGTTGAGAAAATGAGAAAGTAGTAAATGTAATGGAGGTTCTCTCCCTGTGGGAGAGAGTTAGAGAGAGGGCGGAATTTCAAAAGTAAATTGTGAGAATTCGACAACATGTCTGCTAGAAGGAGAGGGAGAATTTTAGAAGAAAAACTTTTGAAACTTTTCGCTAATTCAACAAGCGCTTCTGCCATACCTCTCATAAAAATTGCTGTCCATACTGTGCTTATTATCTGATCAATTTTTAGGATTAAGACTATGACACAACAAGTGGCGACAGAAAAATCATATCAAAATCGTCCAAAAGCTATGGGAATTACAGTCAGAAAGCTGCAATTTAACCCAAAACTGATTCGCAGACACTATTTTGCCAATTCACCCGTAATGTCACATTTGCTGACTGCACTTTCTTCAACGTTTCCGATTGGCGAACAGTTCTTTGTGCATAGCGTTCGGAATGTGCGTGATCAAGTCAAAGATGAAAAGTTGCAGGCACAGATCGCGGCTTTTATAGGGCAGGAAGCGATGCATTCAAAAGCCCATGCCGAGTTTAATGAGGCTTGGCGGAGTGAGGATTATAATTTAGATCGCTTTCAGGCATGGCTTGCGCGTAAAAATGACTATGTCAAAAATTTACATCCTAAAATTCAATTGGCGATTACCTGTGCCTTTGAGCATTTTACGGCATTACTGGGCGGATATATTCTTCGACATCCAGAAGTGTTAGCCACTTTAGATGATGATGCGGTAAAGCTTTGGGTGTGGCATGCGATTGAAGAAATTGAGCATCGTGCAGTGGCTTTTGATGTGTATCAAGCCGTGTATGGTGATGATAAAATTCGACGTATGATTATGCGTAGCGTAACTACAGGTTTCGCTAGCCTTACTTTTTATTCTGCCACACGGCTATTTCTACAGGATAAACGTAAAAGTTTGCCGAAAGTTGGCGGCAATATTTTTGGTCTTTATTTACTCGGCAAGATGTTTGTACAGCTCATGCCAGAATACTTATCTTATTTTAAAACTGATTTTCATCCTTCGGAAATTGATTACAGCAAAATGGTGAATTATTGGAAAAGGCATTTGGCAGAAGATTACCAGATGAAAAGTTTTCAACATGAATTAAAACTAGGTTTAATCAATTAGGTAACCAAATCACAAGGGCTAATAGAAATATTGGCCCTTTTTTATGCAAGCTCTGAAGTACTGAAATTAAACAGAACTCGGCCTAAATATGTTTACAATAAAAATATTTAAACAAATACAAAGAAATATAGAGGATATAAATTTATGAACGTAATGAAAAAAAGTTTAGTCACTATGGCTCTTGTAAGTACTTTAACCTTATCTGGTTGCGGCTATAACACACTACAGGTCAAAGATGAGGCGGTAACAGCATCTTGGTCTGAAGTGCAAAACCAATATCAGCGCCGTGCCGACCTTGTACCCAACTTGGTGAATGTTGTAAAAGGTTATGCCAAACATGAAGAAAAAGTTCTAACAGAAGTGACCCAAGCCCGTGCGAATGTCGCCGGATTAAAAGTAGATAAAGAAGTTTTGGAAGATCCTGCCTTATTTCAAAAATATCAACAAGCACAGGCGCAGATGACCAGTGCATTATCGCGTTTGATCGCAGTCTCTGAAAATTATCCCGATCTAAAAGCCAATGAACAATTCCGTGATTTACAGGTTCAACTTGAAGGGACTGAAAACCGGATTGCAGTCGCACGTAACCGTTATATTGCGACAGTTCAAGACTTTAATTCTTATTCACGTCAGTTCCCGCAGGTTATGACGGCTAAAGTGATTGGGATGCATACCAAACCGAACTTTAGTGCTGAACAAGGTGCACAAAATGCCCCTAAAGTATCTTTCGACTAATTCATTGATTGCTGAATAAGGATTGCTGATGTCTGATTCTTATAAAAAATACTTTTCATCCATAACTTTGCTGCAAGCAATGTTAGTTTGCTTTGGTGTGTTTATCAGTTCAGTGACATGGAGTGAAGTCGCCACGGCTACAGATGAAAATGCTGAGGCTATCGTTACCAGTAAAATCATTCAGGATCAGCAGCAGACCTCTCAAAATCAGAAAGCAGCCAAAGAAAAGGCGACTGACACAACAGTCTCATCGCCACAAATTGTCAATGACATGGCTGAGGGTGAATCGATTCGTGGACTGCCAACGCTCAACTCACCGGTTGTAGATCAGGCAAATATATTAACTGAAAGCCAGAAACAGGAAATTAGTCAGCGAATTCTAGCGCTTCATCAACAAGGCAAGGCACAAATTGGGGTGGTGATTGTGCCTACTACAGGACAAGAAGATATTTTTGATTTTGCCATGCGTATTGCTGAAAAATGGCAACTCGGTTCAACCAAGCAAGACAATGGTTTGCTGATGGCAATTGCAGTAAATGATCATCGTATTCAAATTTTGACCGGTTACGGCTTGGAAGGTGTGATACCCGATATTGTGGCGAGTCGTATTATTCGAAATCAGATCACGCCTTATTTTAAACAGGCGCAATATGCTCAAGGGATTGATGCAGGTCTGGTTGAAATAGAAAGAGTACTCAATATGGATCCCGAAGTAGCCCAGCAAGCTGCACAAGAGCTGAAAGAGCGTCAAGAAAAAGCTTTACATGAACAGCAAGCCAAAGAAAAAACTTTTAGTACGGCCTTGTTTATTTTAATTGCAGGAATTATTGGCTCGTTTATTGTGGGTAAACCTTTAAGTGCCTCTACTGCCGCCGTTGCTGGAACTGTAGCGGGTTTGGTGAATGGAGCGGGACTGGTCACCAGTTTATTGATTGGCGGTGGGATTTTCTTTTTACTGATTACGGCTATTGCGCAAACTATTTTTCAGCTGTTTTTAGCATCTGCAGGTCGTGGCGGTGGAGGACGTGGTGGCGGCTTTGGAGGTGGCGGTGGATATAGCGGTGGAGGCGGTGGTTTTGGCGGGGGAGGAGCATCAGGATCATGGTAACTAAAACAGAAACAACAGAAATTATCACACAACCTAAAATGGAAGAAATGAATCAACCAAGCTTTAAACGCTGGTTAAAGCATTTTTTCTATATGCCTGCGGCTAAACGCTATTTTAATAAAATGGATCAATATGCAATCGCACAGGCAGTGATGGAAGCGGAATATGGACATGCAGGAGAAATCCAGGTGGTGATTGAGGGAAATATTCCTTCAAATCAAGCCTACTATCAAAATACTCAAATGCGTGCACGACAACTTTTTGCTGAACTGGGTGTTTGGGATACCGAGTTGAATAGTGGCATTCTTTTATATCTAAATTTATGTGAACAAAAAGTTGAAATTGTGATTGATCGGGGAATTCAAAAAGAAACCGACCAAACTGTTTGGGATGAAATTTGCCAAAAAATGACTGAACAACTTTCCAAACACCAATATCGGGAAGCCGTTATGGCGGGCGTATTTAATATAGGCGATGTGTTAAATAATTTTTATGCGCAGTCAACAATAGATCAGCAGAATGAATTGAGTAATAATCCGATCATATTAGGCTAGAAAATAGGTGGATTAGTGACGTAAAACGTCACTTTTTTACCAAATTAAACAATAAAGCTACATTGTAACAATTTTATTTCTACAAATTGCTGTTTTTTCTGTGAATTTTATTATAATCAATTTTGGCACAGTTAGTGCTAACTATAAATTAGCTTATAAAGCTTATAAATAAACAAAAAACATTTGTGGAGAATGTTATGAATGCTCAAAAAGGTTTTACTTTAATTGAATTAATGATCGTTGTAGCGATTATCGGTATTTTGGCTGCAATTGCGATTCCGCAATATCAAAATTATATTGCTCGTTCACAAGTTGCGCGTGTAATGGGTGAAGCTGGAGCAATTAAGACAGCTGTAGATAATTGTTTACTAAATGGTAAAACAACTCTTGGTGCAGCAGCAACTGAGTGCCAATTAGATGCTACAGGTTCTAATTTGCTAACAGGTGATAAGCAAGATGGTTCTACAGCTGTTGCTGCTGGCACTGGTGTACCACAAGTAACAATTACTGCTGCAACTGGTGCTGCAACAATCGTTGCTACATTTGGTAACTCTGCGGCCGCTGATGTGAAAAAAGCAACAGCTAACTCATTGACATGGACACGTGCTGTAGATGGTACATGGCGCTGTTTCACAATTGTTGAAGCAAAATACCGTCCAGCTGGTTGTCAAGCTTCTACCTAATTTTTAAATTTAAAAAGCTCTCTCTAGTGAGGGCTTTTTTTATGTGAGCCTATGTACTTATTATTGCCTGACTTATATTTGTTTGTTTACCATCAAAATATAAATTTAATTTTGATTAGCTTTTTTGTTTTTATTTATTTATTTTCTATTTTAAAAACTACAAAATATTCTTTTCTTCTTTTTCCTTTTTTAGCGCTGATTCCTTCATATCTTTATTATATTTCAATTTATCATGTTGGAATTAATGAGCAGCTACTCAGCATTGTTCTGGAAACAAATTTTCAAGAGACTATACAATTTTTAGGAGCGAATATTTATTTTTATCTATTCGCTTATTTTTTATGGTTAATATTTTGCATTTATATTTGTTATAAAAATTATTATCATCCCAAAGTATGGTTTCATTGGAGTCGCTATCTTATATTAGCTTTGGGAACATTGTATTTTTTAACGGGTTATAGTTTTAATGCCACAGTCGTCAATGAAGTTAATGCAGCATTTGGAAGTTCAGGAAATAATTTTTTAGTGGAAGAAGAAAATAGTTTTCTAATGGATTTAAAACAAACCTATCCATTGGGTTTAGTGATTAGTAGTTATAATCTTGCTAAAGAACAAAAAAAAATAAATCAGGCTTTTGAAAAAAATAAAAAATTTAAATTTTATGCAGAACAACAAAAGAAAATACAGGATAAAGAAGTTTATGTATTGGTGATTGGGGAAACTAGTCGTCGTGAAAACTGGCAACTTAATGGGTATAAAAGAAAAACAAATCCGAGCTTGAGCCAGCAAAAAAACCTCGTCAATTTTGAAGATATGCTTTCTATATCAAGTGAAACACGCAGTTCACTTCCTATGATATTAACTAGAAAATTAGAGAAAAATATATATCGGTATGATTTTCCAGAAAAGTCTATGATTTCTGCTTTTAAAGAAGCTGGGTTTAAAACTTATTGGTTGTCGACACAACAGAAATTTGGAGCTTTTGATACCAGCACGTCAGTCTATGCGAAGGAAGCAGATAAAATTCTTTTTTTAAATAAAACCAGCTATAAGGATGCAGGTGTATTTGATGAGGTACTTGTTCCTGAGTTTAAAAAAATTATTATGAGTGATGAAAAAAAGCAATTTATTGTCATACACACTTTAGGCAGTCACTATAATTATGTGCATCGCTATCCTCAGTCTTTTGACCATTTTAAACCATCTTTGATGGAGTTAAAGAATTATAGCTTGCAAGATCAGGTATTTCAGAAAGAGTTGGTAAATAGCTATGACAATAGTATTTTGTATACCGATTATGTCTTGAATCAACTTATTAATATTTTAGATAAACAAATAAATACAGCTTCATTTCTACTCTATAGCTCGGATCATGGAGAAGATTTATTTGATCAGGGATGCCCGAAAAGTGGTCATGGTTTGGAAACTGCACGTAATTTTGAAATAGCAAGTTTTGCATGGTATTCAAATGATTATCAAGATTTGTACTTCGATAAAATTGAAAAATTAAAATTAAATAGTCAGCGTAAAGTCAATCAAACTGCTATTTTTCCAACGCTGTTAGATGCAGCAGATATCTCTATAAAAGATGATTTATTACAGCGCAGTCTATTGAAAAAATTCAATGATTATCCACGGTTTGTATCGGGGGGAATAAATTATGACAATGCCAAAATTGATGGATTATGTAGAGAAATAAAATGAAAAAAAACACACACGAAATGCTGTCAGGTTTAGCTGCTATTTTTTTTATATCTGGGTTTAGTGCATTAATTTATCAAGTATGTTGGCAAAGATTATTGTTTACTGGTTTTGGAGTGGATTTAACCTCTATTACGGTGATTGTTTCTGTATTTATGGCAGGCTTAGGCGTAGGAGCATATTTTGGTGGACGAATTGCAGATAAATTTAGTCGCTATGTTTTGATCATCTTTTGCTTAGTCGAGTTTGGTATTGGCTGCTTTGGTTTGTTTAGTGCAAGTCTAATTTATTTTATACAAGATGCATTTATACACAGCAGTTTGTTAATACTGAGCTGCATAACATTTTTACTTCTTATTTTTCCAACTTTTTTAATGGGCGCTACGCTTCCAATTTTAACCAGTTTTTTTAATCGCTATATTGCAAATGTAGGTGAATCCATTGGAACACTCTATGTTTATAATACACTTGGTGCAGCAATGGGGGCATTAACGACAGGATTCATTTTATTTAATTATTTAACGTTGTCACAAACAATTTACCTTGCAGCAAGTTTAAATATTTTTATTGCAGCGCTTATATTTGCGATATATGGACGTAAAAATCATGACGAATAATAAAATTATTTACATCATTTCTTTTTTTAGTGGTTTTTTAAGTCTTGCGCAAGAAATTATTTGGATGCGCCTCATTTCTTTTGTTGGCATGTCTGTTCCACAAACTTTTTCTTATACATTGGCTTTATTTCTTATAGGTATTGCTATTGGTGCGCAAATTGGTAAAAAAATCTGTAAAACCAATCAAAATGTAAAACTAAACCTTTTAGGGCAGATTTTTTTTATTGCTGCATTAACCGATATATTGTTAATTTTATTGGTATATGCATATAGTTATTTTTTCTCACCCTCTATTTTAGTATTGGGATTGTGTGTGGTTATTTGTGCTGCTGTGCGTGGTATTATTTTTCCAATGGTACATCATGTGGGAACAGCGACCTCTAAAACAGGTGCGCAAATTTCAAATGTCTATTTTTGCAATGTTTTTGGTAGTGCTTTAGCACCATTGTTAATTAGTTTTGTTGCTTTAGATTATCTAAATACGCAACAAGTGTATTTGTTCATTTGTTTAATGACATTAGTTACTGCTTGTTTGTGTATTGACGATAAAAAAATAAAACTGATCTATGTGGTGTTTATGATTTTCCCTGTTTTTCTAATGACATTGCCGGAAAAACTTTTTCATGAATTTTCGAAAAACAGTTATCAAGAAAATACTTATCCAAGTTTATTATTAGAAAACAAGCACGGTATTATTCAAGTATATGATGACAAAAAAGATAAAATTGTATTTGGGGCAAATGTTTATGATGGAAAATTAAATACAAACATTTTTCATAATTCGAATGGTATTGATCGTGCTTTTTTGTTGACAGCTTTAAAACCTCAGGCTGAACATGTATTAGTGATTGGTTTAAGTACGGGCTCTTGGGCTAAAGTGCTTAGTCTTATGCCTAACATAAAAAAAATGACCATTATTGAAATTAATCCTAACTATATTGAACTAATTAAAATGTATCCCGAAGTACGAGGGATTTTAGATGATCCTCGTATTGAAATTGTGATTGATGATGGTCGCAAATGGTTGAAAAAAAATGATCAGAAAAAATTTGATATTATTTTAATGAATACAACGTGGCATTGGCGAGCATACGGTTCTAACTTGCTGAGTCAGAATTTTATACAGATTATTCATGATCGGTTAAATAAAACTGGATTAGCATTTTATAATACGACTCAATCTATGAATGCCTATGTGACGGCGCACCAAGTTTTTCCATATGTGTATCAGTATAAATTTTTTATTCTTGGGGCTAATCAACCACAACAGGTTAATTTTAATCAAATAAAAAATAACCTATGTCTTCTTAAAGATCCTTTGACAAAAAGTGCTGTATTTTCCAATGAAGCACAATGCCAGAAGGCAGCAGAAGTAATTACTGAAAATACCCTTATTCCTTATGAAGTTATTAAATTTAATCAGAAAAATAAAGATTTAGAAGTTATTACAGATGACAATATGATTACCGAATTTAAATATGGTAAAGGCTTGTAATCGTCTTATAATTCAAAGGATATAATGTATGTTAGCTTCAAAAGGAATTCGATATTTTTTAGGGCATTTAACATGTTCTATTTTTTTGGGGTTGTTATTGGTGGTTTTGGTATTTTTAGTATGGTATCCAGCACCTTTAGCACATGCTGAAGGTGTCACGGTTATTTTTTTAATGTTACTAGCCATTGATGTAACTTTAGGACCTTTACTTAGTCTATTGGTCTATAAAGAAGGTAAGAAAACCTTAAAAATGGACTTGAGTATTATTATTCTTATTCAATTTATGGCATTAAGCTATGGTGTTTATGCTATTACTCAGTCTCGCCCTGCATGGATTGTTCAAACCGGTTGGGTATTTGAGGTAGTTCCTGCAAATGCCGTAGATGGTAAAGATCAAATAAAGGCAGAATCGCAGTATCAGTCGAATTCATTTATGGGACTCAAGTGGGTCGCAGTCAATGATGCCAAAAATCCCAACAATATTTTGGCTGCGCCACAGTTAATGCCAAGCACGTATGCGGATTTATCTTTGGCAAGGACAAGACTGCATCAACATGCCTTAGCATTAGATGATTTAACGCAATTTAATCCTAAACAGGATGTTGAAAGAATTTTGCAGGAATATCCTGAAGCAAATTCATGGATGCCGCTTCGTACCACAGGACTTGGATTAGTGGTTCTGCTGAATAAAGAACAAGGCAAAGTTATAGGTGTTGTCAACTTAAGACCTTGGGATGAATAAACGTAAAAAGCAGATTATCTTTTAATCTGCTTTTTTATTATCATATGCCCATTCTATTTTCACTGATTTATTCATGAAATTCTTCTTGTTCCTTCTGGCTAGTGTTTTTATCTCATTGGCTTGGCTTCTCCCTATCCATTACCGCCCATGGGTCACTTACACTGGTGAACTTTTTGCCTTTTTATCCATTTTTGCCTTAGCTGCAATATATTTAAGAGACAAAATTAGACTCCCTGTATTAAGTTTACCGTTCTTGCTTTTGGCAATTATTCCGCTAATTCAATACTTAGCTGATGAATTATTTTTCTTTGATAAAGCTTTGACCAGTACGTTATTTGTCTTTGGTTTTTGGCTGAGTATAGTCATTGGCTATAACCTATCGGTAGAAAAAATAGATCGTGAAGAGGTTTTTACCGGGCTAAGCTGTGTATTTTTAATGACGGGAACATTGACCGGAATTATTGCCATTTGCCAGTGGTTAACACTGGATGCTTATATTCCCGGTATGGTGAATATGCAAAATGCGGTTCGTCCCTATGCAAATTTTGCTCAACCCAACAATATGGCAACCTTCTTGGTTATGTCATTACTAGGCTGTCTGTATTTATATGAAAAACAGAAATTAAAAATCTGGATAACCTGTCTGTGTTCTTTAATTATGTTATTGGCTTTGGCATTAAGTCAGTCTAGAACTTCATGGGTGGCGTGTTGCTGTATTTTAATTTATGGAGCTTATCAACAATATAAAGGTTTTATCCGCTTAAAATGGTATTACGCTTTAGCTTGGTTTGGATTGTTTATTGGTTTCATTTTAATATTGCCTGCTGTTACTCAGTTAATTGGGCAAATCACCGATGCAAATATTGCTCAGACTAAAGATGTAATTGCGCGTGCAACCGGGGATATGTCGCGTCTAGCGATTTGGGAGCAGATGCTGCATGCGATTGCAGATCGCCCATGGTTTGGTTATGGCTGGAATCAGACCAGTGTCGCTTATACATTGGTTAGTGATCACTTCCAAGGGCCTGTGTGGATTCGTAGCGCACATAATTTTATTCTTGATTTTGTGCTCTGGAATGGTCTGTTGATTGGATTGCCATTTTTAGCCTATTTTGGCTATTGGGGCCACCAACTCAACAAGCATGTCAATTCGGTTGAATCCGTGATTGGTATTTTAATGATTGGCGCTGTGCTGATTCACTCAATGCTGGAATTCCCGCAATACTATGCCTATTTCCTACTTCCAGTAGGTTTTATTATTGGTCTGGTTCAGTCTCAGCAAGCCAATATTAAAACCATTACACTTTCACCCAACTATATGCGCGTGAGTTATGCGATTTCTTTAATATTGCTGATTTTAATTGTCAGAGATTATTCAGTTATGGTGCCCAAACTGAATCAATCCATGCGTTATGAGCAAACGCCTGAGAAAATTACCAATCAAGATCAACTTTATTTATTAGAAGAGTTTAACCGACGTATTGCATGGATTCGAATGGATCCCTATACCAAGCTAAATGCGCAACAGTTGGAGGATATTAAAGAAATAGTGCTGAACTATCCAACTAAATACGACCTGATCAAGTATGCCAAAGTTTTGGCTTTCAATGGCTATGAGCAAGAAGCCAAACATCAACTGTGGTTATTGAAAACATTACGTAAAGTTGATCTGGATTATGCGTCATTGGCTCAACCCACTATTGAAAAATAAGATTTCGAAAACTAAAAAAGCCGGTTCAATTTGAACCGGCTTTTTTGGAATTAAATTTGGCTTTGAATATAATTTTCAATGCCAACTTTCTCAACCAAGTCGAGCTGCGTGGTGGTCCAATCCCAGTATTCTTCTTCTTTTTCTAGAATTTCTTGCACAAGGTCACGCGTCACATAATCCAGTTCCTGTTCAGCCAAGCCAACTATTTTTTGTAAGACTTCAATATTTTCTTTAACTTTACGCACATCACAATTCAAAACTTCAACCGTATGTTGGCCAATGTACAGTTTCCCAAGGTGTTGGAGATTCGGTAAGCCTTCTAGAAATAAAATACGTTCAATAATTTTATCCGCATGTTTCATTTGGCGAATCGATTCTTTGTACTCTGCAGAACCAAGCTGTTCGATTCCCCAATCATTAAACATACGAGAATGCAGGAAATATTGGTTAATTGCAGTTAAGTGGTGAAAGAGCACCTGATTTAACTGATTAATCACATCACGATTGCCTTTCATTGTAAGTACTCCATCAATAATTTCTGCCTTCACAAAGGATCGGGCAATCAAAAAATTATTATTTCAATTTTCTTAAACAACCATCTTAAACAACTCACAAAACAATGGCGAGTAATTTATTGAACGGCAAATGAAAATCGGAATCAAAAACGGTTAAAGGCAAAATTAGAATAACAAGATAAGAAAAACCCGCTTAGAGTCATAAGCGGGGGAGGAAGAATGATCTTTCGATCACTAAACTTTTATAATTAGACTTATAGTGTTTAGGCAGCAATAGATATACGGGCAGCAATTTCTGAAAGTTCATCGCTAATGATGGCGCGAGCTTCTGGTGCGCAGCGACCACAGCAAGTACCTAGATCAAGTAAGTCACGAATTTCACGATAGCTTTCAGCACCATTGGCTACAGCATCTTTAATATCTTGATCAGTAATACCACGACATAAACACACGTACATTTTCAACTCGCCACAAGAGTTAAATAGGATAAGTAATATTATTGATAATTGTTATCGTTTGTCAATGAAATTCATTTAAAATATCATTCTTATTTATTGAGATTTTGAATAAAAAAATACCACCTGATCGGTGGTATTTTGTACAATCATTTAACTGCATGATTTTTATTTATTAATAATAACCACGCCATCCATTTCAACTAAGGCATCTTTAGGCAGACTTGCCACGCCTAATGCTGCACGTGCAGGGTAAGGTTGGGCAAAGTATTCACCCATAATCTGGTTCACCAATTGAAAATGCGAAAGATCAGTCAGGAAAATGTTTAACTTGGCGATATCCGCCAGAGAGCCACCTGCTGCTTCACAGACTGCCTTTAAATTATCAAATACACGACGAATTTGAGCTTCAATACCTTCAACCAATTCCATACTGTAAGGATCTAAGCCAATTTGACCTGAAAGATACAGCGTATTTTCAACTAAAATTGCCTGAGAATATGTACCAATTGCTGCTGGTGCATTTTCCGTATGGATGACTTGGCGGGACATTGATTTCTCCTTATATTATCTTCATACATCATAGCGTATATCAGTTAAAAAAGTTGCATAGGTTTGAATTAACTTACTTTAGATACTTCTGTAATGTTGATAGGCTGAGCTAAACGGCTAATGCGCGGAAAACCAAAATGCATGCGTAAATCACGAATAATCTGCGCAATCTGCTTACGGTTATGCACCACAATATTGACGTAGGTTTTGCCTTCATGATTATGCACCATTTCTACACCGGTTTTTTCTTTACGGCATTGGTAGATCAGGTCAGAAATTTGTTCATCATTCATCGCCATATCAATGCTTAAATAAGCGGTAAAGCTAATATCATCGGCATCTTCAGAAGCCCATTGCAAAGGCATGATATTTTCTGGATGTTGATGTTGTTCGTGTAGAAGGTTGTGACAACGTGCCCGATGGACAATGAGTCCACGACGTGATAAATGACCCTGAATGGGATCGCCAAGCACAGGGTTGCAACAATGGGCATATTTGACATCGACACCGTCAGTGCCTTGAATCAGGCGGGTCGACGACTGAGTCTCTATACTTTGATCTTGTGCAAACAGATGATTGGCAACCAATTGCGGAAGCAAGTCGCCTACGGCAACTTGTTCAAATAACTGCGCTTTAGATTCGATGTGTCGCCATTGCAAAATATCGATCCAATCGGCTTCGGTTAAATCTTTTACTGAGCGATTAAAGAGTTTTAATGCACGATTCAGGGCTTGCTGACCCACTAACTGCTGCTCTTCAATATCCTGATCACGCAAAATATTTTGTAAGGCACGGCGTGCTTTTTGGGTGTTAATAAAACTGAGCCAATCTGGATTTGGTGTTGCAAGAACATCGGTAATAATCTCAACCACTTGCCCACTGACCAGTGGCGTCGAAAGAGGCTTGGTTTCACCATTTACTTTTGCACCCACAGCATGGTTGCCTAAGAATAGACTGGCTGAATAGGCAAAATCGACTGCTGTTGCACCTTGAGGAAGTTCATGTAACTGACCATGCGGGGTATAAACCCAAATTTTTTCTTGATGTAAATAATCTAATAAATCGCTAAATGTGGTTTTTGCACATTCACCATCAACCAGTACATTCAGGTTTTGCATAGAGGCTTGAATGGCTGAACGACAGGCTTGTGGCGCACTCTCACCCAAAACTACCCCAAAACGGGCTGCCTTTCGCATGAGCTCGGTTTGAAGGGTAAGAGAAAGCGTGGTTTTTTCACCTTTTAAACGCATCATCAAGGATTGGTTGCCACCAGGTAAGGGACGGCGAATATGATCTTCATAGCGCAAAATCTGAAAATTTTCACGTAAAATTTCAGCTAAGCGGTCGCAGTCGGCAATACTTTGTAAAATAATTTCAAATGCATGGCTGTGGGTGAGTTCTTGTAAATTAATGTCATTTTTAACAAAGTGACGCAACAACTCAATATTATTATTTTTCTTTTTAATCCGACCACTAATTTGATGGGTCTTTAACAGCTCAGTAAGATTTTTTTCCCACAGACTCTGATATTCACAGCGTTTAGGCTTAGTTTGTAACAAGGCTTCTTGTACATTATCAAACATATCCAGATCGAGATTTTGATAGCACAAATGTTCCAGGTTGTCGGCCATCTCATTCATACCGACAATACGGGCCATAGGGACAAAAATATCAAAGGTTTCTTGGGCAATACGTCGACGTTTATCGGGCCGTAGCGACTCCAAGGTGGTCATATTGTGATAGCGATCTGCCAGTTTAATAATAATCACACGTGGGTCTTGTAGGGTTGCTTGCAGAATTTTACGGAAGGAGGCAGCTTTATTATATTCTTTATCACTGGAATGGCTGAGTTTAGTCACCCCATCGACCAGCTCTGCAACGGTATGTCCAAACTTTTCGCTAATATCGTCTTTATTAAAGTCGGTGTCTTCAATCACATCATGTAAAAGCGCCGCCATCAAGGTTTCTGTATCCAGACGCATATGCGCAAGAATACTACTGACTGCAATCGGATGCAGGATATACGGTTCACCACTTTTACGGGTAATGCCGTCGTGGGCGATATCTGCATAATCACAGGCCAAAAGCACACGCTCGACATCGCTTGCACTTAAGTAAGCGTCGATAATGATTTTCAGTTGTTGTCTGGCTTGGCTGACCTGTGGGCCTGGCATATAACACCTTTCTACTTCAGTTTTACAGTTTAAATTGCTAGACCTTTAATGAAAAACATATGGCATGATTTGTCAATTTTTTCATTCAAAAAAAATCAAAAAGATACATCCTTAGTAACGCACCTTTATACCTATGTTATAACGGTTATTGAGCAAATATAAAAGTTTTCCAATAAAAAAAGCCTAGTTAAAAACTAGGCTTTTTAAAGATTTTTTTCTTATTGGAAAGAAAAACCATCTAAATTCAAGTTATTTGCAGAAAGTGCAAGATCAAGACTAGACGTTTGATAATCTTGATCACGTTGTTTCAAAATATCTTTAGATACATGACCTGCTGCGATTTCACGTAAAGACACAACAGTTGGTTTGTCGTTATCCCACTCTACAGTTGGTTCAATACCTTGACGTGCCAATTGACGCGCGCGTTTGCTTGCCACTAGTACAAGCTCAAAGCGGTTGTCCACATGGTCTAAACAATCTTCAACGGTTACGCGTGCCATAAGAATTCTCGTTTGAATATTAAATTTGAACAGACTGAGCAGTATAAAAGGCTTTGCCTATATACTCAAGTTTTAATCACAATTCAACAGGAGTAATTAATTTTTCAATCAATTCTTGATGACGGGCCGCTTGTTGGGATAAAACCAAACGATTAGCAATAATGACAGACTCTAAGTCATGCAGGGCTTTGTTAAAGTCGTCATTAATAATCACATAGTCAAAGTTTGTATATTGCTGCATATCTTCTACTGCACAATCTAAACGCTGTTCAATCACTTCAACAGAGTCGGTGCCACGGTTCGATAAACGTTGACGCAAGTCATACTGGCTTGGCGGTAAAATGAAAATTTGTTTAGATTCGGGGAAAAGCTTGCGAACTTGCTGCGCCCCCTGCCAGTCAATCTCAAGTAAAACGTCATGGCCTTTAGCCAGTTGCTGTTTTACTGTGGCTTGAGCTGTGCCGTAATAATTACCAAACACTTCTGCATACTCAATAAAACCACCTTGCCCAACTAAAGCAAGAAAATCTTGTTGCTGCGAAAAATGATAATGCACACCTTCGAGTTCACCAGGACGTTGACCACGAGTTGTGTGAGAGACAGAAACATGTAAATTATTCACACGCTCAAGTAGGGCTTTAACGAGAGATGTTTTGCCTGTTCCAGATGCAGCAGAAACGACAAACAAGAGACCCGACATGATATTTTTCCTGATATGATAAAATATCTTCTCTATTTTAGAGCAGACAGCCAGTAAACTAAATAGCTGTTCGTAGGTTGTTTGCATTTATTTTAATTTATTCAGTCCAAATTCAAGTGAACATTGAGGGTCTTATGGAAATTGTATTGGCCAATCCACGTGGTTTTTGTGCAGGTGTCGACCGAGCCATTGCGATCGTTAATCGGGCACTTGAATGTTTTAATCCACCCATTTATGTACGCCATGAAGTGGTACACAACAAATTCGTGGTCGATGATTTACGTCAGCGTGGGGCAATTTTCGTCGATGAACTAGATGAAGTTCCTGACGATAATATTGTGATTTTTAGTGCACATGGCGTCTCCAAAGCAGTCCAGGTCGAAGCTGAACGCCGCGGCTTGAAAGTCTTTGATGCAACTTGTCCATTGGTGACCAAGGTACATATTGAAGTGACCAAATATGCCCGTGAAGGAACTGAAGCCATTTTAATTGGTCATGAAGGTCATCCTGAAGTCGAAGGAACTATGGGGCAATATGACAAAAAAAAAGGCGGTGAAATTTATTTGGTTGAGGATGAGCAGGATGTAGCGGCTTTAGTCGTGCATAACCCGAAAAAAGTGGCTTTTGTCACTCAAACCACATTATCTATTGATGATACTGCCAAGGTGATTGATGCCTTGCGAGCAAAGTTTCCTGAAATTCAGGGACCGCGTAAAGATGATATTTGCTATGCCACGCAAAACCGCCAAGATGCAGTACGTGATTTGGCTCTACAGTGTGATGTGGTCTTAGTGGTTGGATCACCAAATTCATCTAACTCAAACCGTTTACGTGAACTGGCTGAGCGTATGGGGAAGCAGGCTTATTTGGTTGATAATGCAGATCAGCTTAATCAAAGTTGGTTTAATAAAAATACTAAGATTGGCGTCACAGCAGGCGCATCTGCACCCGAAATTTTGATTAAACAGGTCATTCAGCGTTTACAGGAGTGGGGTGCCGAAGCACCGCAAGAGCTGGCAGGATGTGAAGAAAATATTACTTTCAGTTTACCCAAAGAGTTGCGTATTCCTGTAACTCAGGCATAAAGCGTGAATGAGTTAACATTCTGAAAATTTTGAAAAATTGACAGATAATTGTATTTTGGCAATTATCTGTTTTTTTATGCCTTTTATCCTGTTATGTGTTTAATTTGTAATTAAGTGAGATATTATTTTTAATAGGGTAAAGTTTTGTTATCCGGGGGAGCTATGCAGCAAATAAATAAAAATCAGGGATTCACTTTAATTGAGTTGATGGTCACGATTGCAGTGATGGCAATTATTGCGATGATGGCAGCTCCTTCTTTTGGAAATTTAATACAAAAACAAAATTTGAATAGAAGTACTCAAGAGTTGATAGGTCAGCTTAATAATGCGCGTTCTAAAGCTGTATTAGAGCGTAGAGAAGTCAGAGTTCAATTAAATTCTTTGGCTGCAGATACCCCAACACAATTAAATTGGGCGTCGCAAGATAAAGCAATATTAAAATCCGGTTCTCCTACCGAAATTACCTTTCTGTTGAGTGGAGGGGTGAAAAATTTTGCAGCGGATATTAATGGCAAGCCCTTCATTATTTGTAATGAAAGTGGTGGTAATAAATCTAAAAATATTAGCATTTCTTTGATGGGAACAATACACGTGACAGAGGGGACATGTTAATGAAAACAAGAAATTATCAGAATGGTGTGGGTTTAATTGAAGTTTTGGTTGCTATGTTGATTTTGGCAATTGGGGTGTTGGGTTTTATTGCCCTGCAATATCGTGCTGTTGAGGCGACTTCAGAAAGTGGATATCGTGTTCAAGCTATTAATATTACAAGAGATTTGGCAGAAAGAGTACGAATAAACCGTGGTGTTGTAGATACTTATATGAGCGAAATAGGGACACCGGATAAGCAAACTGTATCAGCCAAAAATTGCTTTACTACAAATTGTAGTACGACTGAACTTGCAGATTTTGATGTAGCACAAGTTACTGTACGTGCAAGGTCAGTAGGAATGAGTATGAATGTGATGGAGTGTCAGGGAAATAGCGATGGACGTAACTGCGTTTATGTTGCATGGGGAGATACGAGTGCAACAAATGGTACGGGGCAAGGTGATTGTACCAATAATACAGCGTATAACCCTGCCTCGACCTGTTTGATTATGGAGTTATATTAATATGACTAAATTTCACGCAGGTTTTACGCTGATAGAACTCATGATTGCACTGGCACTTGGGTTGGTGATCGCTGCTGCTGCAACAATGCTATTTCTTACAGGACAGAAAAGTTATGTTTTACAGTCAGGTATGTCTGATTTACAAGATAATGCTAATTTTGGTTTGAACTACATTGTTAAAGATATTCGTTTAACCAACTTGAACGTAGTGAAAGCCAGTACTAATGATGAAACTCAATATGGCGGTGTGATTTTAACTTCCTCAGCGAATGCCACTTTAGATAATACCTCTAGTCCTGCTAGGCCTTTAAGTAATCTGTTTAGAACCATTACTGGAAATAGTGCAGGTGTCAATTTGGTATCAAGAAGCCAAGGCATGACGGCTGGAACTGCGCCTGCTTGGACCGGTGTATCTAATGTGCAACCCAGTACAGGCGGGACACTATTAAGCGATCAACTTACTATCCAATACCGACCTCAATATATTTTAGATGATAAAGGCACAACAGTAGATACCGACGATGACTGGGTGGGTGGTTATGATTGTGAAGGTCGAGAGTTAAGATTTCGAGTGAAAAACCCAGGTGGTAGTATACCTTTTGGTCAACAAATGGTTGTTCAGCGTTACTTTTTAAGAGCGGATGCAAATGCTGTGACTAATGAGCCGAATAGTCCGCTTGCGTTAGCTTGTGAAGCAGGGTTCTACGCCATAGCAGATACGCCAGCGGTGGTGAGAGTAGAAGGTGGAGCACCATCTCAAGCGTTAAATACACGATTATTTGGCAGTACAGGCGGTGAGATTATTATGAAACGCGTGGACCATTTTAGAGTACTGCTAGGTGTGCAAAATGATACCAGTTATCGTTATCTGCCTATTAATGAGTATATGGCAATTGCAGCGGGTTCTCGTCCACGTATTTTATCCGTACAAATTGGCGCTTTAGTGCGTTCGGGCCAGTCAGTCAGCCGTGACGAAATCATTTCAAATGATCAGACTTTTCAAGTGTTAGATCAGTTGGTTAAGGTGAAAACACCAGCAGCAAATGCGCCAAAATATGTTCGCCAAGTGATTTCACAAACCATTGCATTGCGCAATACTTTTGGGGATCGATAATGAAATCTTATTCATCTCAACGCGGTGCGACACTGATTGTAGTTATGATCATGTTAGTGGCAATTACAGTTATTGGTACTTTGGCCATTAAACAGGGTCTGATTTCTTTGAATGTTGCCACCAATAGCCAAGCACAACAGTTAGTGATGCAGAACTCTGATGCAGCGTTCTTTAATATTGAGCGGGAAGCAAATTTGATTCAGAGTTTAACCGCAAGTGGCATGTTTGGTTATATCAATGGCGCCGCAAATAAAGATAAAGAAATGGTATTTTGCTTTCGTGGTGCAGAAGCTAACTTTTTTGATATTAATCGTGCCAGTTTGATGGTATGGGAATCAGGTAATGCTCCAACCAATAATACTTTGGGAACAGAGGGGTATTGCAGTGTTTCGGCAAACAGCGGTAATTTTTTTACCAGTGGCCGTAGAGCAGCCATGACTCAAGTCTCAGTCAAGTTTTCAAGTCAGTTAGACAACGATCCCTTTTATGGCATGCAATACGGCACTGATGAAAAAGGGGTAAAGTTTGAGAAAAATAAACCTGTAAAAGTATTTGCGGTGTCTATTATGCCAACCCTCACCACAACAAGTGCTGCCAAGATAGATGCATGTTTAAATTCACATATGAGCGAAGTCACTATTCCATCGGGCGTTACACCCTCTACAGTCAAGGATGAGGATGGGGTGAGGGTGGATGATAGTGTGACAGACTGCTTGGCAAAATTAAATGTACCGTTTACCACGCAGGTGACTGAATACATGATTGCACAAGACTTTATATGAAATGGGGAATAACAAGATGAACAATATTCAAAATAGCGAAAAAACATCCTGTCGTCATAAATTGTTTGCAGCCAGTATTGCAGCATTTTGTACCAGTATGATAGCGACCAGTGTAACTCAAGCCAGTGATATTGATATTTATCAGGAAGCAAAATCGGGGCAAATCACCTTGATGTTTATGCTAGATATTTCGGGGAGTATGGGAGCTCCCCAATTAACGGGCAATATTGATGCTTGTGATATTCCCTCAATAACCAGTGTTTCTAGCAATAGTAGTGTGAGTTCCAACAATGGTAGTCCGACCTATACACGCTACTATTGTACGGCGAAAAATGACGTTTATTTTTATAAAAGCATAGGTTCAGGGAGTAGTCTACAATATTTTAAATGTGGTACTAATGGTGCTCTTTCAAACAGCAGTTGCACAACTGCAATAGCAAATTTACCTGCTGATGCAGGTGAAATGACGACCTCTACTAGTGGAAATATTGTTTATTACTATAAAAAGAATAAGACGGATAAATATTACGACCGTATTACACGTTTAAAAGACGGCGTGTTTGATCTCTTATATGGAAATATATCGAAAGGTATTGTCAAATTAGATGATTCTAAAGTGATTGGGCTATCGACATATTCACGCCCGACAGGTTTTAATGCCTCTGGTCAGCCAACAACGGCGGATAATACGCGTGGGCAAGTAAGGATTCCTGCGCGGCCGCTGGGCGAAAAAGTGAATGGCATAACCCAGCGTCAGATTTTGCTGAATGAGATTGCTACATTAGGCGCAAGGGGGGGGACACCCACCGCAAATGCTTATGCTGAAACTGCAGCTTATTTGTTTGGTACCAGAACGGGTAGCTCGGTGAAAGGAATTATTGGATATACAACAACATCCAATACAAATAAATTTTATCCCTGTATTGATATGGCTGCAACAGGAGAGTGCAATAGTTATTCTAGTAATTCTACAAGTCTACCAAGTTATGATTCTCGAGTATCATCTAATGGGTATTATTATTATTATAACAATAATATTGCTGATTCAGATGGAGGAGATAGCGGGTTTCCTTACTCTTATATCGAAACAAAAAATGACGCAAAAAACTTATATAGCTCTCCTGCATCGTTAACTCAAGATAATGATATTAAAAAATGTAGTGGGCAAGGTATATACGTTTTGACAGACGGTGAGCCAAGCAATAATACTAGTGCTGGGTCTCTGATGAAAACTGCCCTAGGCTCAAAAAGTTCTACCTTTGCTAGTTGTACAAGTTCAGCTACAAGTTGGGATTGTATGCATAAGTTTGTAGCCAATTTGCTGGATTCAACAAAAAACCCATTAGGATTAAAAATTAAAACCGCAGTAGTGGGCTTTGGTTCAGATTTTAACGAAGTAACTTCTTTCGATAAAGGAAAAACTCAAGCAGAGAATATTGCAGCATTAGGAACGATTAATTGGAGTGAAGGCCAAGATAATATTAAAAAAGCTGCGTATTGGGGGATTATTGGTGAAGGTGGCTGGTACTCTGGTAACAGTTCAGAAGATATTGTAAAGAGCGTCAATTCATTTTTAGGTGATTTAGGAAGCGAGATACCTTCTGTCACCACAGGTTCACCGACTATTCCAAAAGATGCCTTAAACCCTGCAGTACTGCAGGATGATGCTTATTATCAACAGTTTCAGCCAACACCTGATAAGAACTATAGCCTATGGGTGGGTAATCTGAAAAAATATCTGGTTGGCACATCAGGCAAATTGCAAGGTAGAAGCAATAAAGATGTTAATGATAGTCGTGGCCGCTTAATCACACCAACTTATGACGCTAATGGGAAACTAACTTCTGCAGTGTATGATTTTTGGTCATATGGGGTAGATAGTAATACCGCCATCGCTGATGCAGATGAAAATACCATCGGCAGCAGAAAATTTGCTGCTAAAGGTGGTGCTTGGTCACAGCTTAAATTGCGTGCAGCCAATGGAACTGTACAGCGTAAGTTGCTCACCAATCGCGTGGGTACGGGAACCGGTACAGCAGCAACATTTACAAGCACTAATACTGCATTGCGCACAGTTAACCTCAATTATCTTACAGATACCACCTATAAAGATGATCCAAGTCGGGGTTATTTGATGAGTCTGTTGGGTTATAACGTCGATGCGGCTAATCCAGGCAGTATTACAACCACTTCATTAGCAGCAAGTGCAGAATTACGTCAAATGGGTGCAGTCATGCATTCCTTGCCTGTATTGGTCACCAATAAAGGTAAAGTAACTTATGATGCAACGACTAAAAAAATTGGTTCAACAGGTCGTGAAGATTATGTGCTTTTTGGTACGACACAAGGACTTTTGCATGTTGTTGATGCCCTAACCGGGCAAGAAAAATTTGCTTTTGTACCCAATGAAATGGTGGATAAGCAAAAAGAAGGCTTTAGCAACTATACTTCTACAAGTGGCGGCATAAGTAACCTTTATTACGGGGTCGATGGTCCATGGACTGTACATACTGAATATGTGATTGATGGTTCGGGTAATCTTACCGTTGGTACAGGTAAGGGCATTAATCAAAAAGGTAAACAATTAGCTTTCGGCGGCTTACGTATGGGAGGACGTAGCTATTATTCTCTGGATTTACAAAATATTGACTCTCCTAAGTTGAATTTCCATATTAATCCAGATGCTGCGAGTGCAAATACGCCACTAAGTTATATGGGAGAAAGTTGGTCTAAACCTACAGTGGCTTATGTGAATTGGGGGGGAGTACGTAAACTGGTGATGTTTGTCGGTGGTGGCTATGACCGTACTGGAGGAACAGACGGAAAAGGCTATGAAAATGATAGCTATGATCAAATTAATAAAAAAGGCGCGGGCGTGTATATGTTTAGTGCTGAAGGTTCTGATGCAGGTAGCTTACTTTGGTGGGCGAGTGCCAATGCAACTACCAGTGCAGCAACAGCAACCAGCGCACCGGTTGGCCGAAATGATGCTAACTTAAAGTATAGCGTAGTGAGTGAAATCCGTGCAGTAGACCGGGATAGTGATGACTTGGTTGATCATCTGTACTTTGGGGACTTGAGTGGACAACTTTTCCGTATAGATTTAGATAATAAAGCTTCTGCTTTAGGAGCATTTGCCAAAGCGCCTGTTAGATTATTCAATCTGCACAAGAACGATGGTAAAAGTGCCCGGTTTTACGATATGCCAAGCTTTTCAATTTATAATGAAAAAGGTTCAATATTTGCCGTTCTATCGGTAGGTAGCGGCAACCGTAGTCAGCCTTTGCAAAACTATACTGTGGGCACTGCTGGAGTCGAATATGATGCAATTTATAATATTTATGATAAAGATGTGGCACGTAAAGACTTATTGTCTGCAACCAGTTGGAATACCAAGGACATTACTGCTTTGGGATTAATAACTGAAGAAAACCGTTATAGTAATTCAACAATTATCGCACCTTATTCAACCAATGGTTGGTACTATAAATTTGATAATTGTGTTGCGGGTAGTGACGGTACAAAGACAGACTGTGATAAATATAAGTTACAAAGTGAGAAAGTCTTCGGTACACCACTTGCAATGAACTATCGTTTATATGTTTCGACATTTGACAGTAGTAAACCAGGTATATCAGGCGATTGTGGTGCAGGGGTAAAAGGTGAAAGTTTCTTGACGACGTTCTGTTTACCTTTTGGACAATGTAAAGCTATAGATCCTGTAGAAGATCCTTCAAGTAGACGACGCAGAGGTGCGCCTATTGGTATTGGCATTCAAAATATCACTACAGGCAATGATAAACCTGCTGAGTGTACGGGAAGTAATTGTGGTGGCGGCACTGGGGGAAGTGGTAGTCAAGATGATAATAAAAAAGTTACGAGTAGTTCAAACTATTGTGCCAATACAGGTGGACGGATTATTGTCACTACAACAGGTAGTGGGGGGACTGGAGAAGCAACCCAAATGTGCCTGATTCCTCAACGCTGGTATGAAAAAAATATTCTAATCAAATAAGAGTGGGTGATACATGAAAATTGGTTTATCTACCCAGAAAGCTTTTACTTTGATTGAGTTAATGGTGGTGGTGGTGATTGTGGCTATTTTTGCCGCTATCGCCATTCCAAGCTATCAGCAATATGTACGAAGGGCGAATGCTGCACAAGCACAGCAGGAAATTCAGCGTATTGCCAGTGAACTTGAACGTTGGAAATCGCGTAACTTTAATTATTTGGGTTTTTCGACGATCCCTGATCCATTAATATTGCCGGTCAATGCTACCGGCAGCTCTATTAGATACCGGATTACTGTAAGAGATGGGGAAAATACCACCAGAACTCTTACAAATAATGCTGCTGCTGGGCAGAGTTGGGTAATCCGCGCTGAAGGTACGGATACAAACAACTTTAACTTTTTGATGACCAGTATGGGAACACGTTGCAAGAATAAAACTCTTGCAAATATCACTGCAAACAATATTAGAGATGCGACTTGTGGAACGACAATTACAGGACGTGAAGAATGGTAAAAAATCTAAAAGGCTTTACTCTCATTGAATTGATGATTGTAGTGGCTATTATTGGTGTTTTGGCGGCAATTGCTTATCCCTCTTATCAAGAGTCAGTACGTAAAGCAAAGCGTATAGATGCTCAGGCGGTAATGACTGATACAGCAAGCAAGTTACAGCGCTATAGAATTGCCAATTTTACTTTCTTAAAAGCTGGACCTACTGCTGGAAGTACAGTGCCTATTACCTTGACAGATATAGGGGTTTCGGCTGTTATTCCGACTTCAGGTCAGGGCCTGTATGATCTAACTTTAACCAATGTGAATGCCGGAACATGGACTCTCATAGCAACACCAAAATCCGGTTCGGCACAATTGGGAGATGGTCATATTGTTCTCAATCATCGTGGAGAGCGCTGTTGGACTAAAGGTAGTGATAAAAATGGTGGTATAGCTTGTGTTCCTTCCGCCACCTCTAACTGGGACGGTCGCTAAAATATAAATTCAAACTGTGTACAACTTAAAATTTGATCTTTCTTTCGAAGTAAATATAACGTAAAATATTGCCCTCTATGAAAGGGGTTTGAAATGCTGCCGATGGTCGGCACAGGGATAATCCGTAAAAACTATAAGGTTGTATCATGGTCGTAATTCGTCTAGCACGCGGTGGTGCTAAAAAACGTCCGTTCTATCAAGTTATTGTAACTGATAGCCGCAATGCGCGTGACGGTCGTTTCATCGAACGTATTGGTTTCTTTAACCCTACAGCTCAAGGTCAAGCAGAAAAACTTCGTTTAGATGCTGATCGTTTTGCTCATTGGGTTGCTCAAGGCGCTCAACCGTCTGAACGTGTTGCTTCTTTAGCTGCTCAAGCTAAGAAAGCTGCTGCAGCTACTGCATAATTTATTGCGAATTAAGTAGTAGGTAACCCATGACACCAACACAGAATGTTCCCGAAGATCGTATTCAGATTGGACAGCTACGTTCAGCATATGGATTAAATGGGTGGCTCTGGGTCTATTCCAATACAGAACCCATGAGCAACATCTTTGACTATCTTCCTTGGTACATTGAGACCAAAGAAGGTTGGCAAACAATAGATGTAAAACGCTGGAAACCGCATGGTAAAGGCTTGGTTGTCAGCTTAAAAGGTGTGAGCGATCGCACGGCAGCGGACAGCCTGGTTGGCACAAATGTCTGGATTTCAAAATCGCAACTTCCGAAAGCAGGAATGGATGAGTTTTACTGGACAGATTTGAAAGGCTTAACAGTGTTAGGTTTGGACGATGCTGAACAAGAAGTAAATCTCGGTAAAATCCATGAGTTGTTTGAGACCGGTGCCAATGATGTGATGGTGGTTCACGCAACACCAGACAGCGTTGATAGCGAGGAGCGTATGATTCCATGGCATAAAGATGTGGTGCAGCGCGTTGATCTTGAAGCTGGTCGTATCTACGTTAATTGGGGCGTAGATTACTAAATATTTAAAAGTTTGTCCTTTAAGGATGAACGCAGCAGGAAAATAGAGGAGTCTGCGATGTTTTTTGCAGTCATTACGCTTTTTCCTGAAATGTTTGAAGCGATTACGGCCTACGGTATTAGCGGGCGTGCAGCAAAACGTGAAATTGTACAAGTGACTTGTATTAATCCACGCGATTTTGCAACGGGCAACTATAAACGGGTGGATGAACGTCCATTTGGCGGTGGTCCGGGTATGGTGATGATGGCTGAGCCTTTGTCTCAGGCAATTCAGCATGCCAAAGAGCTTGCGGCGCAAGCAGGATGTGTTCAGGTTCCTGTGGTGTATATGTCGCCACAAGGCAAAACTTTAAACGAACCTGCGGTACAGCAATTTGTCGAATATGACGGGCTGATTGTACTCTGCGGACGTTATGAAGGTGTCGATGAACGTTTGATCCAGCACTATGTTGATCAGGAATGGTCGATTGGCGATTACGTTTTATCTGGCGGTGAACTACCTGCGATGGTTTTATTGGACAGTATTATTCGGAGACTTCCGGGTGCCATGTCTGATGAGCAATCACACGTTCAAGATTCTTTTGTGGATGGTCTTTTAGACTGCCCACAATATACCAAGCCAGACCAGTTTGAAGGTTTGGATGTGCCTGAGGTGTTAAAGTCTGGGCATCATGCAAATATTGAAAAATGGCGGTTTTTGCAGCGCTATCAACGAACCCTCGATCGCAGGCCTGAGCTTGTTGAGAAAGTTGAGTTGACCAAGCAGCAAAAAAAATGGCTAAAAGATTCGAATACTTAAAGTCGACTTTAAGTATTTTTAAACAGGCTCTTTATCGACCGAAGTGAAGACTGAGGTGGTAAAGGGAAAGATAAACGGGTCGATATGCGCTTTAGCCTCTGTCCCCAGCGGTAACAGACCTCTTCTGTCCCGCACATTGGAGATTCCCACATGAGTGGTAAACATCCTTTAGTTCAAGTTATTGAAAATGCTCAATTAAAAACTGATATCCCTGCTTTTGCACCAGGTGATACAGTGATTGTATCTGTAAAAGTAAAAGAGGGCGATCGCGAACGTCTTCAGGCTTTTGAAGGCGTTGTAATTGCAATCAAAAACCGTGGTTTGAACTCTGCGTTCACAGTACGTAAAATTTCTAGCGGTGTTGGTGTTGAGCGTGTATTCCAAACTCACTCTCCAATCGTTGCTAAAATCGAAGTTAAACGTCGTGGTGACGTTCGTCGTGCTAAACTTTACTACCTACGCGAATTGTCTGGTAAAGCTGCACGTATTCGTGAAAAATTACCAGCTCGTAAAGTTAAAGCTTAATTTTAAGTTTTATACGAGTAAAAAAAATGCGCCTTTTGGCGCATTTTTTATGGCTGATTTTTTTAGTTTTATCAACCTTGCAGTTTTAAGCAGTTGGGATGCTGAGGGTAAATTGCCACAGGATCTTGAACGAACATGCGTTGTAGAGCAAAGAAATGACTCACCTCATCTGTACTTAAGGATTACATTGAAGTTTCATAATTGATTGTGAGTTTAGGCTTCAACTGGATTAGCGCCATTCGTCTACCGAATAAACCAAAATCACTTTTGCAGGCGGCTCGAGAAACTTATTTTCTTCAAACCCATTTGCCAATTTTGTATTTTTTATTGCTTCCACGCCTCCTATCATGGCGACAACTTTATCGGATGTGATAACTTCGATATATTGAATGGGGGAATCGTCTTGACTAGGGGCAAGTAGATTTAATTTCTCCACACCTGCAAGCGCTAAAAACTTTGTAGACTGGGATTAACAGCTGTTTAGGAGGGAGTTCATTGGAAGTCACGGTTGAAAGTTCCGCAGCAAAACCTGTTATCCCATTTCAATCTCAATCTTATAGAATTTGATATCAATAATTTAAATCCATACTGTCTATCATTAATGCAGTTAAAATCCAGCTCAAACCCATGCCTAAGACTATGCAATAACAGATCTCGGCATAATTCGATACAGTAAAATTAGTGTTCTATTATAAGACTGGCATCGAATTAGAATAGGCTAGTTGCAGTATCTTCATGCTAAATACGGTCAAAGCGAGAAAGAATTTATTCATACCTGCTTTTCAGAATCGAATTATTTTTAAAGGATAAAAAAAGGGATTTACACAATCACGCATAAATCCCTTATTTTTTATAACCCTTGTAATTTTAGCCGGTTCACGTGTTGACGATAGACATCAACAGGATCGGGTGCGAAGAGAGCTTTTAGACCGAGTACCTGATTCACTTCATCTAAATGATTCCAGTTGTAATTGTCACGAATGGTTTTACCAAATTTCGCGCTACAGCGTGACACCAAACCATCATTTTCTTTACCGCCATCAATCAATAAACTGGTGACTTTTAAGGCTGAATCAGGATCTAGGATATTGGTCACGTCACCAATACCGGTAAACGAGTAGTTATAGATCCCGTTCTCCAGTGCTTTGCCTTCGGCGCAGGCTTTTGTTGGCAGGCCGAGTGGAAATTGACTGTTAAATTTGGCTGAACCTGCAAGGGTAAGGCTTTTACCACCGGCCAATGCGTCATGTGGGAAGCTTTTGGGATTGAGTCCTTGTGCCCAAATTATGGCTTTAGAGAAAAAGTTGACTAAACCTGCTAAAGGACCTTCGATACCTGTACCTTCAATTTTCAAAATTAAATCGGCAACTGGTGAGCCTGCATTCGGCGAGCCAACACCAGTTAACGATGCAACCAATTGCGGCGCAACACCGGCCACATAGCGAATCGTAGGCCCGCCATGCGAGTGACCAATCAGATTGACCTTACTGGCACCGGTAATGGCAGTAATTTCTTGAACCTGTTGTAAAAGCTGCTCACCACGAATTTCCGATGAGTTAAATGGAGAGACGCGTGTTGCCCAAACATTCGCACCATTACGTGCTAAGTCGGGAAGGATTTGATAAAAATAATCCAGTCCAAAGTCGTCCGTACCGACGGTAATAAAACCTGACATACCGTGTGAAAAAACCACCGGGTATTTGGTTTTAGCGTAGCTTGAGCTTGAGCTGCTCGTGACTTGGGTGGCGTTGCCTGCTTGTACCTGGCTAAAAGCACTGAGCGACATTAGACCTGCAATGAAGAATCCGTATTTCATATTAAGTACTCAAAATATTGTTGTTTTAAACCAGTTGTTTTATTTGACAATTTTAGTTGTCAAATTTAATTATTCAATATAAAGGGCTTGATTCCTAAATTTAATAGACCGGTGCAAGATAGAGTTGTAACAAGGTGTGGATATGAAAATGCCCATAAAAAATGGTGTCTTTATGGGCATGAATGGAAGGTAGTCAGATTTATAAACCTTGAAGCTTTAAGCGGTTGGCATGTTGTCTAAACAAGGCCACTGGATCAGGAGCAAATATTCCTTTTAAACCAAACAGCATGTTGGCAAGGTCAGTATGATTGAGGTTGTAATCATCACGAATGACTTGACCGATATGGGAACTGCACCGGGCAACCATACCATCATTGTCTTTGTTGCCATAAGATAATGGCCCGAGTTGCATCAGAATGGTATCAATGTCCAGAAGATTAGTCGTTTGGGCTGTTCCGCCCCAAGAATAGTAGTAGATTCCCTTATCCACTTTAGCACCGCTCTTGTTACAGTCAGAAGCTAAGGCAGCGGTCGGGAAGCGTTTATTGAATTTTGCCGATTCTGCTTCGGTCAATGACTTCATCGAAGCATCAAAGTCAACCGGGATGTCAGGATTGGCTTGAGCCCAGGTCAGGATTGGTCCAACCATATATTGTCCCACAATATTAAACACGGTACGGCTGGCTTGATTACTCTGAATATCATCAGCGACTTTAGAACCACGATATGTTCCGCCCACGCCTGTTACCGATGCGACATAGCCGGGTTTCACTGCTGCTACATATTGTACGGTTGGACCACCATGACTGTGACCAATCAGGTTTACTTTGTTCTTACCGGTAATGGCGAGTACTTCTTCTACTTGAGTGATCAGTTGTTCACCACGAAACTGGGTGGTATTGGCCGGTGATAGCTGTGCAGCAAAAACAGTCGAACCATTACGCGCCATATCGGGCAAAATCTGATACCAATAATCAATATTGAAACTATCATTGCCGATACGTGACCAACCCAGCCAGCCATGCGTCATCACAATGGGATATTTGGTTTTTGCATAGTCAGATTTGACCGTTTCTTTGATTTGCAAAACTCCTTTTGCTGCGTGTATTTGAGCGGTAAAACCTGTTGTCAGAGTCGTTATCACCGCAAGCATGAGCGCTTTTTTGTTTTTTAAAGTTTTCATCAACTTTTCCTTATCCTTAAATACTTTTGTTTTTATTCATATAAGTACATCAATCAGATGATCAATCTAATCACCTGATGGCTACATTGCGATTACTCGCTATATGGTAATTTCCCTCCCTGATCATGAATTGATTCAAATGTTCCTACCCGAAGTTGTTCTTCGGGTTTACTAAAATGCTGCGTCCGTAATTGTTGCACGGCTTGTTGTTTGGCATCATCGCTCAAGCCGCTTTTGATAATATTGTCGCGTTCTTTCAGATAACTATTGACCTTGTTTTTCCAGTCACTACGTTGTCCGTCTAAGCTTTCTAAACGCTGTGTGGCTTCCGGGCCAACCAGATTCATCCGCATCTGGTGAATTTCTTCTGTAGAACCACCGCGTGCTTTAATGGCTGCGGTAAGTTTGCGCAAGTCTTCGAGTTTATTGAGCTGCTCTAAGTTTTCTTTCCAGTCTTCGGGTAATTGATTGAACAAATCTTTTAGTTTTTGGGCTTTTTGCGCTTCGCTTAGATTTTTATCATCCATGACAGTCATGCGGCTTAATGTATATTCATGATAAGTATCTTCTATGCCGAATAAGCCTTCAATTTCGTAATCAGAAAAAAGTTGTTTACGCAGATTTTTCATATTGGCAAAGATGCTTTGATAATATTTGGGGTCATCTTGAGCTATATCCGGTGCCGACAGATCACCCAGTTTTTCGCGGTAATCGATATAGCGATTCCATAAATCTAGAATTTGTGCGAGGGCAGGCGCTTTATAAGCTTGCTGGATATAAGCCTGGAAATCAGTTTTAATCTGCTTGAGATCTTTTTCCCCATATTGGGTAATGAAATATTCAAAACAGTTCCTGGTTTGCTCATTCACAATTAAACGATGGGCGCCATCGAGGCGTAACTGACAGTTCACTTCAGTGTCTTGTTGGCTTTTACTCATGAAAGCCCCGCCTTGAACCAGGTTTGCGGGCGTCGTTGCCGTTAAGCTATTAGCGTGAGGATCGGACGTTCGTACTGTACGTATTTTTTCTGCAATAGATTGCGAGGGCGCGAGCCAAAATAATAATGCGCCAATACCTACAATAATAAGAGCCAAAATAATCCATAACTTATATTTCTGCATTTCCTATGCAACCTTTTTGCCTGTATTTGTTTTTATAAGTCTAAAAATAGAACTTAAATTTGCCATTAAAGATGTAAAACTAACGTAGAAAAGTTGTAAATCATGACAAGCGGTTGTTACCATGTCATCCGTTTCAACTTGCTTGCTCTTTCGCTATGAAAAAGACTTCACCTAAGATTCAACGCCGGCATATTAGCGGTGTGTTTTTATTGAACAAACCTTTGGGGATTAGTTCTAATGCTGCTTTACAGAGAGTGCGTGGCTTATATCGAGCGCAGAAAGGTGGTCATACCGGTGCTTTAGATCCTTTAGCGTCGGGATTGTTGCCAATTTGTTTAGGTGAAGCGACTAAATTTTCCCACTATTTACTCGACTCGACCAAGCGTTACCACACCACCATTTATTTAGGTCATAGTACAACCACGGGTGATGTTGAAGGTGAGCGGTTATTAGAGCAAGCTGTTCCGGCACTGACAGAAGAAAAAATCCAACAGGTTTTAGCGGGTTTTGTAGGCGATATTCAGCAAGTTCCACCGATGTATTCCGCTTTGAAAAAAGAAGGGCGTCCATTGTATGAATTGGCGCGTCAAGGGATTGAGATTGAACGTGAAGCACGCCCAATTACCATTGAAGCGATCGAATTATTGTCCTTTACGGAAAATAGCCTGACTTTAGATATTACCTGTTCTAAGGGAACTTATATTCGGGTGTTGGGTGAAGATATTGCCAAAGCCTTGGGGACATTCGGTCATTTAACTTATCTGCACCGGATTAAAACCGGTCAGTTTGACCTGATTCCAAGTTATACCATTGAGTATTTGGAAAGCCTGACTGAACAAGAGCGTGAGGCTTTATTATTGCCTGCTTACGCACCTGTGGATCATTTTCCTAAAGTTCCGGCACCTGAAGGTCGTGCAGAATATTTTAGCCGTGGTATGGAAAGCAATATTGAGCATGAAGCTGCCACAGAAGTACTGGTTTTTGATGGTGAGAAATGTTTGGGTTTAGCTGAAATTACCGATAAAAAACGTCTGGTTCCTAAACGGGTTTTAAATCTCTAATCATTATTTCAAGATAGGTATAAAGCTACATGGATATTGAGATCATACTCAGCCTGATTTTTTTTGCATTTTTTGCAGGTGCGATAGATGCAGCAGTAGGTGGCGGTGGTCTGATTCAGATTCCAGCTCTCATGAATGCTTTTCCGCATATGAGTACAGCAACACTGTTTGGCACCAATAAAATGGCTTCCATTTGTGGTACTGCCTCAGCGGCATGGTCGTATTTACGCCGTGTCAAACTGGCCTGGAAATTACTGGCAGTGATCGGTGTCACTGCCTTTATCAGCTCTTTTGCAGGAGCGGCTTGTGTCACCCTGATTCCACAAGCAGTACTCAGACCTTTTGTGTTATTTATGCTGATCGTGATTGCTATTTATACTTTTATGAAGAAGCAGTTCGGTCAAGTACATTTTCAGCAAAGTATCACCAGAAAAACCCTGATTTTGGCCGGAATTGGTGGATTGGCCATTGGATTTTATGACGGCATTTTTGGTCCCGGTACTGGCAGTTTCTTTATTTTCTATTTTATTCGGTATTTAAAAGTCGATTTTTTGCATGCCTCTGCTTTATCTAAAATCGGCAATTTTATGACCAATTTCGCTGCCTTAAGTTTCTTCATTCCAACCGGGCATGTGCTGTTCAGTTTAGGGTTGATGATGGCGGTTGCCAATGTCGCGGGTTCAGTGGTGGGGGTGAAGATGGCCTTAAAGTATGGCAGTGGCTTTATCCGAATTCTTTTTCTTGTCTTAGTCTCAGTTTTGATTTTGCGCTTAAGTTATCAGATGTTGTTTGCAAGTTAATAAAAACATTCACAAAAATTAACAGTATTAGAGCATGTTCCTGCATAAGAATAAGCAATCGGCATGGGCATAATTGCCCATTTTTATCAGAGTTTGCCCTGATCATATAGCATAAAGCCAGAGGTCATTAGCATAATGAATATTTTTGAAGCATTACGTCAGAGTCATGAAATACAAAGAGAACTGTCAGAAAAATTACTGCAAACTTCTGGGGATACCCCAGAACGTCATGAGTTGTTTAAACAACTCAAGAATGAATTATTTGCCCATGAAACGGCTGAAGACCGTTATTTTTATATTCCGCTCATGATGACAGATTCTGGACTGAATATTACCCGTCATGCTTTGGCAGAACATCATGAAATGGATGAGATGATTGAAGAACTGAGTGAAACTGATTTCAGCAATCCCGGCTGGCTCGCAATAGCCAAAAAGCTTTCTGATAAGGTGCATCATCATTTGAAAGAGGAAGAACATAGCTTTTTCCAGCAAGCGGGTAAAATTTTGGAGCAGAAGCAAAAAGAAAGCTTAGCCCAGCAATATTTAGCGGAATATAAAAAATATAAAAATTTGAATAAAGACAGTTTGACTTAAATTCCTTTAAACAAGATCAACATAAAAAAGATGGTTTGAAGCCATCTTTTTTATTTAGACCTATTGATTAGTCAGGTTGAGGATTTTTATTTTTACTTGCCCTAAATGTTACACCGACCGAAGCAAGCATGATGCAAAGCAAGGCAACACTTTGTAAAAGCGTAATTTGTTCTTTTAGCAATAACCAGCCTGCCAAAGCAGCTAGTGCAGGAGATAAACTGGACAGGGTGCCGTAACTGAGTTTACTTAAGCGCTTGAGTGCCATCAGGTCCAAAGTATAAGGAATCGCGGTTGCAAGCAGGGCAATGACCAAGGCCTGTCCCCAATATTGAGTCTGAATCAGCGCTGCTGGATTATGCACTGCACTGATCGGTAACATCACCATGGCGGACAGCACAATAGCAATACTCAGCGCATGCATGCCAATATTTTGCCGCACTACCCGTTGCCCAAAATAAATATAAATGGCCCAGCAGATACCGGCACCTAAAGCGAATGCTGCACCCAGATAAGAGAAGTTATCGGCTGATGCATCTTGCCACGGCACCATCAGCGCAACCCCTAAAATCGCCAGGCCCACCCACAGATAATCAGTTTTTTGTTTGATCGAAAGCAGAGCCAGGGTCAGTGGTCCTAAGAATTCTAAGCCGACTGCAATCCCTTGAGGTAATTTGCCTAAAGAGGCATAAAACAACACATTCATTAAACAGACAGAACCACTATAAAACAGCAAGTCTTTCCATTTTAGGTAGGGCAGGCGTTTGATGATTTTCCAGGAACGGAACATCAGCACAATTAAAATAGAGGCAAACGAAAGACGTAATGTGACCACAGTCAGTGGATCAAGCACTTCAAACAGTTGTTTGGCAAATGAGGCACTGATCTGATAGGCGACCATGGATAAAACCATGAACAATACGGCAGTAAGTTGGGAGTTAGGCATGGTGCACGCAGGATCACCGAGTCAGGTGAATCCACTGGGAAAGATGGCGCCAGTATAACAATTCTGTTTGATTTTTGAGGAGTTGAAAGGCCTTAAATATTTTGAATTTAGAACTTTGAATTTAAAAAATAAGCGCGTAAATTCAGCCTGACTGATTTGAATTTTAAATAATGAATTTTCTATTTTTCTTCAGTCTTGTTCTTGGCTTGTTGCGTAGTATAGGTACAACCAATCGAGGCGCTAATAATGGTCGCAAGTGCCAGCCACTGATTCCATAACAACTGTTCACCTAAAAATATAAATCCTGATAATGCTGCAATCGCCGGTTCCACGCTCATCAGTGTGCCGAAACTGAGCGCAGTTAAATTACGCAGTGCAATCATTTCCAGCGTAAAAGGCAGGGCACTGGCAAGCACAGCCAAGGCGACAAAATAAATCAAGTTTGAAGGTTCAAAAACGTTGACTGACATTCCTGAAAATAGGGCGATAGGCATCAAACACAGCATGCCGATAAACATGCCTAAGCACACCGTATGATTACCTGAAATGCCCGAAGGTTTTTGTCCGGCAACGATATACAGCGCCCAGCAAGCCCCTGCACCTAGTGCAAAAGCAATCCCGATTAAGTCGAGGCTTTGGGAAACCTGATCGAACGGAAACAACAAAATCAGGCCAAGTATGGCCAGTCCAACCCAGACAAAATCGAATTTTTGTCGTGCGTAATATAGCGCGACGCTGAGTGGACCAATGAATTCAAAAGAAACGGCAATGCCGAGGGGAAGACGATTAATCGACAGGTAAAACATGGCATTCATGCCAGCTAGAGCGATACCATAGCTGATAATGGCTTTCCACTTCACCTGTCTAAAATTGATCTGCCAGATTTTAAAAATAAGTGCCAAAATAACAGCGCCAAGTAACAGACGCATGGCTGCAACGGTCAGAATAGGAAATTGACCGAACAGGATTTTGGCAAGCGAGCCACTGCTCTGCACGCTAATCATTGCAATCAGCAATAACAGCAGTGCCTGAACATGGGGGGTGTTTTTAAAATTCAACATCGACTAAATTTGTTTCGATTTCTCGAATAGCGGGAGATCAGCAATAAAAACTGTAAAAAATTCATAGCCTTTGTTTATATTCAAAAACATTGAATAAATTTCACGACGGAGTCTTTCCATTGGGGCGGGTAATCCTTCTTGAAAGACTTTATTACTTTGGTTTTGGCATGAGCAGCAAAACTGCGCAAGAACAAAACCACTTTACGAACATTTGAAACATGTTTCAAATGTTCTCATCGCAAAACTCGTCAAATGTTTCCATCTAATTTTATTTATCGCAGAAACATAATTTACTGAAATGTTGATCTGCCTCGAACAGTTGCGAATGGCTTTGTCACGAAATTCAATTCCGTTCAGGATATTAAATTTTGGGCTTAAAAAATAAAAAACCACAGCACGAATGCTGTGGTTTTTTTAAAATCTTAAATTAGAACAATACGCGAACTCGGATGGTACCTTCAACTTCCTGAAGTGTATCCAGCGCTTCTTTAGAAGCAGTTGCGTCAACGTCCATCACCAAGTAACCCACATCACCTTTAGTCATCAATGATTGACCAGAGATGTTGATGCCGTGTTCAGCAAACAGGTTGTTGATTTTAGAAAGAACGCCAGGAATGTTTTTATGAATGTGAAGTAAACGGTGTTTACCTTCAGTCAACGGCAATGCAATTTCCGGGAAGTTCACAGCAGATAAAGTCATACCTTTATCTGAGTAAGCCACAAATTTCTCTGCAACTTCTAAACCGATGTTTGCTTGTGCTTCCATAGTCGAACCACCCACGTGAGGAGTTAAAATCACGTTATCCAGGCCACGAAGTGGAGAAACAAATTCTTCACCGTTGGCTTTAGGTTCTTTAGGGAATACGTCAATTGCAGCACCGGCAATGTGACCTGTTTTAATCGCATCAGCAAGGTCTTCAATCAGCACACATGTACCACGTGCAGCATTGATGAAGATCGAACCTTCTTTCATTTGTGCAAACTGGTCTTTGCCAAAGAAGTTACGTGTTGATGGAACGTCTGGAACGTGTAGAGATACAACGTCAGCGTTTGCAAGCAACTCGGCAAGAGAACCGACTTGGCGTGCATTACCCATAGGAAGTTTGGTCACTGCATCGTAATAAATCACGTGCATACCCAAGCTTTCAGCAAGTACTGAAAGTTGCGAACCGATTGAGCCGTAACCCACGATACCTAAAGTTTTACCACGAGTTTCAAATGAACCCACTGCAGACTTGTTCCAGCCACCACGGTGAGTAGAAGCAGATTTCGCAGGAACACCACGAAGTAAAAGAATGGCTTCAGCAAGTACCAGTTCAGCTACTGAACGGGTATTTGAATATGGTGCGTTAAATACTGGAATACCGCGAATCATCGCAGCATTCAGATTAACCTGATTGGTACCGATACAAAAACAGCCAACCGCGATAAGCTTGTTGGCTGCTTCAAATACTTCTTCAGTCAATTGAGTACGTGAACGAATGCCGATGAAGTGTGCATCTTTAACCGCTTCTTTCAACGCTTCACCCTCAAGCGCAGTTTTACGGGAATCGATGTTGGTATATCCAGCAGCATTTAATGTGTCGATTGCGTTTTGATGAACGCCTTCTAACAACAAGAAACGAATTTTATCTTTAGGTAGAGAAAGATGTTGGCTCATTACGGCTCCGCTACAAAGGCCAAATTTAGTCGCGATATGATAACATACGAGGAGGGTCTATATACATTTCCTTTATGACGGAGAGCATAGGTATTTTTACAATACATACGCCGTGCCCTACAGATTTTGGTCTAACTAAAGCTGTAATATTTAAGGCGAGATTGTCAAAATGCTTATTTCCGCAGGGTTTCAGTGGAAAATGCCTTATAATGCTGCGCAGTGAAAACCGCTACAGCCATGCTGTTGCTTTTATGGTCACGCCAGTCTAAGACACCATTCCATTGTTAATCTTTTTACAAATGAATGATCTATAGACCATCCACCACTTGTATATTTCTTGCTAGGTCTGCAAACGATGAATGCTCCAGTCGCTTTAACACCTGAGTTATTAAACCAATTGACAGCCATTGTCGGTGAAAACCGCATTAAAACAGATGCCGCTAGTCTCGATGCCTGGGGCAGAGACTACACCAAGCATTTTGATCCAAATCCATCAGTCATCGTTTTTCCATCTAGCACAGAACAGGTGCAGGCGATTGTTAAATTTGCGAATGAACACAATATTGCCATCACGCCATCTGGCGGCCGTACCGGTTTATCTGCCGGTGCTGTGGCATCGAATGGTGAAATTGTGGTTAGCATGGACAAGATGAACCAGATTCTTGAGTTCTTCCCTGCAGACCGTATGGTCCGTGTACAAGCAGGTGTAGTGACTGAACAATTGCAAAACTATGCTGAAGAACAAGGGATGTATTACCCGGTTGATTTTGCATCTTCAGGTTCTTCACAAATTGGCGGCAACATTGGTACCAATGCAGGCGGTATTAAAGTTATTAAATACGGCATGACCCGTAACTGGGTACTGGGTTTAACGGTTGTGACCGGTAAAGGTGACATTCTGCGCCTGAACAAAGGCATGATTAAAAACGCGACCGGTTATGCGTTACAGCATTTGTTCATTGGCGGTGAAGGTACTTTAGGTTTGGTGACTGAAGCTGAAATCAAGCTTGAGCGTCAACCGCACGATTTACAAGTGATGGTACTGGGCGTGCCTGACTTTGATGCGATCATGCCGGTACTGCATGCATTCCAGAAGAAAATTGATTTAACTGCATTCGAGTTCTTTGGTGAACTCGCAATGCAGAAAGTACTGGATCATGGTCATGTGCAACGTCCATTTGAAACGGCTTGTCCTTTCTATGTATTGCTTGAATTTGAAGCACCATTTGAACCAATCATGGATGCTGCGATGGAAATCTTCGAGCATTGCATGGAACAGGGTTGGGTGCTTGATGGCGTGATGAGCCAAAACCTGGACCAAGTGCATAGCTTATGGCGTTTGCGTGAAGATATCTCTGAATCGATCGCGCCGTTCACACCATACAAAAATGACATTTCAGTGCTTATTACTCACGTTCCTGCATTTATTAAAGAAATTGATGCCATTGTGGAAGCGAATTATCCTGACTTTGAAATTTGCTGGTTTGGTCATATTGGTGACGGTAACTTGCACTTAAATATCTTGAAACCTGCTGACCTAAGTAAAGATGAATTCTTTGCCAAATGTCAGGTGGTGAATAAATACGTGTTCGAAACCGTAAAAAAATATGATGGTTCGATTTCTGCGGAACACGGTGTGGGTATGACTAAAAAGCCATATCTTGATTACTCGCGTTCTGCTGAAGAAATTGAATACATGAAAGCTTTGAAACAGGTATTCGATCCAAACGGCATTATGAACCCGGGCAAATTATTTGATCTTTAATATTTGATCTAATAAGTTGTTTTGTCGTTGACTACATAACTGTTATCGAGTCAGAAAAAAAGACATGGCATCATATGTGCCATGTCTTTTTTATGGGGAAGATTTCCTAATGTTACGTTTATTATCTACCTCTATAATCTGTTTGGGCTTAATGACGACGGGTTGCGCAACAACAAAAAAATTAGCATCTAAAGTCAGTCTTGGTTCATCAGATACGCCTTTGCAACAAGTCTTGAAAGAAAGACCTGACTTGCGTAAGAACTCGGCAACAGTTGAAATTCGTCAATTTTTTAATAGTGTAGAGTCACCGACTGCTGCACAAGTGAAAGTGACTGAAACTGGGTTAAAAGATGATTCGGTTCGCTCGATGCGTACGATTTATAGTTTTAAACTGGTGAATGGCGACTGGAAGAAGGTTGATACAGAAAAGTCGTATCAATGTATGCGTAGCAAAAACACCAAGGCTTTTCAAAAAGCAAAATGCTCTTAATAAATCTTTGATTTATGGTTGAAAATTAGGCTGCTATGCCTCATAAAAAGCGTATCGATTGATGCGCTTTTTTGCGTTTGGGGGAATAAGAACAATGAATATTTTGATTATCGGAAACGGTTTTGATTTGTCGCATTACTTACCGACTAAATATGATCATTTTATGTTAGCGATGCAGGCTATTGAGAACTGGGATGAATCGAAAGGAGATATGGGATTTGATGATCTTTTTGGCTCGCTGTATAAAAAAGAAGGTTATTTTTTTAGCTATACAAAAGCTATGTATAAAACTGATCAAATAAAAATATCAGTTGATCAGATCAAAGAGCTTAAAATAAAGCTAAAAGAAAATGTATGGTTTAGATTCTTTTTACATCATGTCAATAATATAGAAACATGGATTGATTTTGAATCTGAATTTGCCAGTGCTTTAGATTTAGTAGCAATTTTCAGTGAAAAAGCTGAGAAAATTTATCAATTTAATGAAAAATTAGAAGAATTAGTTTTATGTAGGACTGAGAAAGAACAAAATAAATATATTTTATTTAAAGAGAAAAGTATTCAAAAATTAGTTTTATTAGGAATACTGGATTCATTAAATGAGAATACTCGCACTGCAAAAATTAACAGGAAATATTAGACTTCTTTCATAAGTCAGTTTTCACTCAGTTCCATGTTATAGATTCCAGCAATTAAATTGAATCTTAAGCCTAGTCTTTTGCCTCGATTACGATATCGCTCGGCAAGGATTTTGAAGGTTTTTAAACTGCCAAATATATGCTCAATGACAATTCTTCTTTTATTGATTTCTTGATTGTAAAGTTTTAGCTCAGGATCCAGTTTGCAGCGCTTCTTTGCTTTTAGAGGCAATAAGCTATTCGGATACACTGCGTAAATCCCTTGATAGCCTTTATCTGCAAGGATAAATGCACCTGTAGGAATCTGATTCAAGTTACGTTTGAAGAGTTCGAAATCATGTATAGCACCGCGACTTGTGCATAAACTCAGTATTTTCTGAGTTTGATAATGAATGATGGCTTGAACTTTGAAAGTATGTGCCTTCTTCTTGCCACTATAGCTTTTTTTCTGTTTTTTTAGGTCTTTGTATTGGAATTTCTGTGGCATCCACGATCACCACCTTCCAGTCGATGCCTTCACCTTTAGGTAAATTCTTCGGTAAATTAAATAGATTGGACTTGATCAAACAGTCCTCTACATGGCGAACGATTCTTGAAGCAGTTGGCTCTGACACACCATAACTTGTTGCAACATGGAACAATGTTCGGTATTCACGCCAATAACTTAAGCACAGAAGAATTTGATCTTCTATGCTCAATTTGGTTGGTCTACCTTTAGCAGGGACATTCATTTTCAGTTGTTCAACCATTAAATCAAAGGTTGAACAAGAGATGCCTGTATATCGCTTAAACTGTGTTTCAGAAAGCTTTTTTGAATCGACGTATTTCATACGCAAATTATGCATGAATATTTAAAATTCTTCGGTACAAATAATCCGCAAGAGATAGATCGTTTTTTGATTTATGAAAGAGATCTATTATAGAAATAATAAACTAGATTTGGATATTAATTCACATTTAATAATTGAAGATCTTGAACGCAATTTAAATAATTTATAAAGCTTTTTGATTGGTATCTTGTAAATATAGTGGAAGAATTAAGTCCCTATAATAAAATCAACAAAGAAAAATTTACTTTTGATATAGAGTACTTAGATATTTTATCATTTAATTATACTCAAACACTAAATCGGTTTTATACACCTGATACAAAAATTGAATTCATACATGGTCGTGTAGGTAAAAGCTTAGTTCTAGGCATTTCCGATCTTAAAAATGAGTTCTTAAAAAAGTTTAAAAATTACAGCTTTACTAAATATCATCAAAAATTGTTAAATAATACTGACTATCTTTTTTTAAGAGAAAATAAAAAATTGATGTCATTAATTGATTCAAATTCTATTGGTCAACAAAATATTAACATCTATATTTGGGGGCATTCATTAGCTGAATCAGATGAATCTTATATAAATGAAATCTTTTCATTTAATCAAAAGCCGAATGTTCAATGTCTTGTAACTGTCTATTTTCATAGAAATGATGCACCTCGGCTTTTAAATAATTTATTAGATATTCTAAAAAAAGATAAAGTTGAGTTATGGATGAAAAAAGGCTGGCTTAAATTTGAACAAAATCCTGATATAGCTAAATTGAATAATATAGAACCTGTTGAGCTGTCTAAATTAGCTGAGGCCTAATTCGCACCTAACTTTCTATCTGCTAAACTATACCTACTCAACCAAGTAGGTGTAGTTGTTTGAGATCAATTTTCTCATGAAATACTTTTTTATCTTTTTAGACACCTTGTGAATACGGTGTTTTAAGTCACTATGCACTAAGTGTATTTCCCAAACTTTAATTTAAACACTCAATGCTTGGCATTGGGCTGACGCATCTCTCCCTAAAAATAGTGTGTAGCCCCACAAGCCTAAAATATATGTAGAAAAACAATGCAAAAAGTTAAAACCGCCACCTTAAACCGTGCCACGCTAATGTTCCCATTGGCATTGGTGCTGTTTGAATTTTCTGTCTATATCGGGAACGACTTGGTTCAGCCTGCCATGCTTGCCATTACCAAAGACTTTGGCGTGACCAGTTCATGGGCACCATCTTCCATGTCGTTTTACTTGTTGGGCGGAGCATGTGTCGCATGGTTACTCGGTCCATTGTCCGACAGACTTGGAAGAAAAAAAGTATTACTTGCTGGCGTAATATTTTTTGTACTGTGCTGCTTACTAATTTTACTGACGAAAAATATTGAAAGCTTTTTGGCGCTGCGCTTTTTACAAGGCATTGGCTTAACGGTTATTTCCGCCGTCGGTTATGCGGCTATTCAGGAAACCTTTGAAGAACGCGACGCGATTAAAGTCATGGCACTGATGGCCAATATTTCATTGCTTGCACCCTTACTGGGACCTGTGATCGGTGCATTTCTGATTGATCATATCTCTTGGCATTGGGGTTTCGTTGGTATCGCATTTTTGGCCTTTTTAAGCTGGTTTGGGTTAAAGGCAAAAATGCCGGAGACTAAAGTCAGCATTCCAAGACAGCCGATCAGTTATATTCTGGATGACTTTAGACAAGTTTATAAAAATAAACGCTTTTTGGGAATGGCTTTGGCATTACCGATGGTCAGTATGCCGTTGATGCTGTGGATTGCACTTTCACCAGTCATGTTGGTGGAAGAGTTGGGCTTTAGCAGCATGCAATATGGCTTGGCACAGTTTCCGGTACTGGGTGGATTAATCCTTGGTAATATCGTGCTGATTAAAATTATCGATAAACTGGCTTTGGGAAAATCAGTTCTCATGGGTTTACCGATTATGCTCCTCGGAACCGTGGTTTTACTGGCTGGAGTGATCTGGCAGGACTTTCTGATCTGGTGCTTAATTGCAGGCATGACTTTAATCAGCTTTGGTGAAGGCATCAGTTTTTCGGTGCTGTACCGTTTTGCGCTGATGTCATCGGAAGTTTCCAAAGGTACAGTCGCAGCCGCCGTTTCAATGCTGTTGATGTTCAGCTTCTTTATTATTATTGAACTGGTTCGGATAATGTATGAGCAATACCATCTTTGGGCTTATGCAGTGGCCTGTTTTATTTTAATTGCACTGTGGTTTAGTTTTCCTCGAGCGATGCTTAAACAAATTTTACAAGAACGTAAACAGCGTGGCGCGTTTTAAACATTAAGGTCACACCGTCTTCTCCTTCAAAAATGCAGGAGAGGACGAATGCACTTGAACTTAAAGAAATAGTTTTTATTCAGCGATTGGCTGTTCAAAGTTCTTTAATTTGCGATCGAAAACAAAAGTGCCAAACGGTAAAATAGATGCGATTAAACCCAATATAAACATGGTAATCGACCATTTCTGTCTTTCGCAAACGGTAAACAGAACAATCAAAAACAGGATAAACAGTACGCCGTGTCCCATGCCGACATATTTCACTAAAATCGGATTATCCAGCATATATTTCATCGGCATCGCGATAAACAAAAGCAGCAGAAAGGAAATACCTTCTAAAAGACCAATGACACGTAAAGTTTGAATATTCATGCTCATGCTTAAATTAATCAGAATCAAGCATGAGTTTACTGAGTATTGCCGCGGTAGGGAATTAAAAAATAAATATATTTTTAAAATATATCAAATACTTATAACCAACTATTTAACTCGGATTATTTAATTTCCTGCTTCAGCAGTTGGCTGTGTAAATCTATAAATTCAGGCAGCGTTTCCAGTAATAAACTGATCTGTTTCAGTGCCAATAATAAATTTTCAGACAAATTTTCTTGTGTGCTCATGTGTTGAATGTCTTGCAGCTTGTGCTGAATTTTGTCTATATCCAAAGCTTGTTGCTGTAACAGTACGGCAAATAGCGTGTCTTTACACCACAGCATTAAATCCAGCACTTGCACGTCTTGCACCTGTTCACGGTGACTGCCCAGAGCCGAAACATAACTGAGTTGACTGTGGCTATAGACCAGATAGCGAAAGGCCGCATGAATCAGCGCCTGATTTGGATTAGGTTCGGTACTTAAACTGGAAATCATGCTCGATAATTCAATTTGCGCATTGTGTGCGGTACGACGTGCCTGACGGTAATCCAGGCTGTTGTTTTTGCCAAACTGATATTGTTTCACCACCGCATCGAAATAGTTCAAAGTGGCTTGGTTGCTTTTTTTGATGGTGCTAGAAATATTACGGAAATTCCAGTCCGGCCAGATAAAACTGACCGCAAACCAGGCAATCAGACAGCCTAAAATGGTGTCTACAATTCTAGGCAAAATAATGGCATAGCCTGCGCCTTTTAAATTAAAAATCAGCAGCACCATTAAAGTGGCCATAAGGGTTGCCATGGCATATTTTTTGGAACGCAGATAGAAAAAACACACGCCAGAAATAATGGTCAGAACCAGTTGCCCTTCAATACTTGGAACAAAATATAAAATCGGCATACCTAAAAGGACACCTAAAAGAGTACCTAAAGTACGTAGTTTTAAGCGGCTTTTGGTGGCGAAATAACTGATCTGACAGACGAATAAACTGGTCAATAAAATCCAGTAACCATTTTTGGCGAAGGGCATTAATGAGATGGCATAACCGACCGCAAAAACAAAGGCAATCCGTACTGCATGCCGAAACAACGCTGAATTGGGCGTAAAATGTTGTTTCAGTTTTAGCCATAAATCCGGGATATCCTGAATATCATCATCCAGTAAATTTAGATTTTCCTGATGCTGCAAATAATTTTGACGATAATTATTTTGTTCATGACTCAAATTTAAAAACTGTTCCTGAATTTTTTTCAGATTACGCAAAATCAGCAGCAGATTTTTCACTTCCAGATTCTGCGGATTTTCTTCAATCCATAATTGAATCGAATTTTCCAGATTGGCAATCGCAAGATCGGTGTCCGGATTCGACTGATAAGTCTGATGGGTCAGAATATCGTGCGCCAGTTTCTGACACGATAAGGCATGCAGCTTTACATTTTTTTGAATCCGAAAAATCAGGTCAGTACGGCTAAAGTTTTGATGAATATTTTCATAATGCAGATAGTTTGATGTCGCCTGTTCATGAATATCTTGCGCTAAAAAATAAAGATTGAGCCAGTAAATGGTATTTTTATTGGCACGCGATGCCTTTAAACGGGTCAGTAACGATGCTTTGGTGATATTTAGACTTTGTACCACTTCACTGTTCTTTAAGGAAAGCTCATACAGTAGCGGTTCAATATTGTCGGTATTATCGGGATCAAACAGACGGGCTTTAGCCAACAGTAAGTCAGCAATGGCATTGAAATTGGCGGCTAAATTGTCCTGGACTGCTTGAGTCGGTTTGAGTAAATAAAAGATGATCGAAGTCAGACCATACCACAACGCACCCAGTACAAAATAGCTGGGTTGCTGATACCACTGGCTGTATTCCCCCAGTCCAAACATGGTGTAAATGGATAATAAAATCGTGCCAAAAGAAATGGTGGCATAACGCTGTCCCAGTGCACCCATTAAAATAAAAGCGGCACTCGATAGCGATAAATACAGGATAAAAAGCAGTTTATAAGGATAGAGAAATTCAAGAATGCTGCTGACGCCAAAAAACAGGATACAGACATAAATCAGATTGCGCAGACGAATACTCAGGCGGTCATCAAAGTCGGTCAGGGCAGTGGCAATAGCACCCAAAGTCACTGGAACAATTAAGGACTCATAACCTAAAAACACTAAGCCTAAGGTGGTTCCGGTCAGGACAATAAAAATCTGCAAGCAATAAATTAAAATGGAATTGGATTCAAAGCGTTGAATTAAGTCTTTCAGGCTATTCACGATTTTTCTAAAGATCAATTATTGTGAATATAGCCTGAGCTTTTTTAGGGGCTGTGTCAATTTATGCTGGTGTTAAAGAGCATTGGTTTTTTAAGGATGTAGCAAGGTATGAAGCAAAAAGCAGGGTTTTGACCTGCTTTTTTTCTTTATATTTTTTAGGCTAATTATTTAATCAAGCCACAGGCAATACGATCGCCACCACCGCCCAGAGGTTTAGGTTGATCGGCATAGTTATCGCCACCGGCATGAACCATAATCGCTAAACCTTGAATGTCGGCCAGTTTTAAACGCGGTGCAACCAAAGTCACCTTCGCGTGTCCTTGAGCATCCACATTTAATAAAGGTAAATCACCTAAATGACCGGTAAGTGGCGTTCCGTGATGAGGCGCTTGGTTCGGGTTAAAGTGACCGCCCGCTGCAATGGCCGCACCGATTTTTCCATCTTTTTCAGCCGGGTCACAAGAACCTTTTTCATGAATATGGAAACCATGTGGGCCGGGTGGCAGTTCAGCCAGGTCAGTCGTAAGCACTAAACCTGCTGGACTGTCTTTGAATTGAATCGTACCAATGGCTTTACCTACACCTTGGGCCGATACCGCATGAACAGTCGTCTGATGAGGAGCCTCATGAGATGAGCTCGGGGAGTTTGCACAGCCCACCATTGCAAAACCAGCAACGGTACAGAGTGTCGTTAATTTGAATAGTGAAGAAGACATTAAGTTGCATCCTTATGTTTTATTATGACCTTGACCATTCAAACAAGGGGACGGATGCAACTCAATGCTAATTAAGTATTTGAATGTATGAGTTTCTTAAACTTTAAGCTTAAGTTTTATCTGGGGTGGACTCGTCTTTATCATCATCCAGATCATACGCCATAGTGGATTTTGGCAGCATGAAAGGCCCAAATTCATTGGTTTCATGCAACCATTCACGCCAAATCGCCAGCAACACCGCAAGAATCACCGGACCAATAAACAGGCCCACCAGACCAAAACTGGCAATCCCCCCTAATACCCCGAACATGATCAGCAAGAATGGAATTTGGGTTGCACCCGAAATTACCAGTGGACGAATCACGTTATCTGAAGTACTGACAATACAGACACCCCAGACCATGACTCCAATGGCTTCCATAGTCTGTCCTTGAGAGAACAGCCATAAGGCAACTGAACCGTAAGCAATCGGTGTTCCAAACGGAATCAGTGCCAGGATGAAGGTCACAATGGTCAGTACCATTGGGTTGGGTACGCCGGCAACAAAATAACTTAAACCAGCTAATACTGCTTGCGCTACCGCAGTTAAACCGACGCCATAAACCACAGCACGTGTCGTTTCAGAAATGGTGTCTAAATAATGATGAACCCGTGGGCCAATGATCATTTCCAGCGCCTTGCTGACCTGGTTCAGAATAGTTTGACCATCACGGTAGAAAAAGAACAGCGAAAGTACCGCAAAACACAGCTTAACAATATTTTTGCCAATCTCATTGAGAACGAAACGACCATAATTGAGATGACCCTGAATCCAGATGGATACACTCTGTATAATACTGTTCGGATCAGTATTGATATCCTTTAAGGTTCGGCTGACTTCCTTGCCTATAAACGGTAAATCGCGAATAAATTGCGGAACATTTAAATGACCTGAGAACACCTGTTTTTGCAATTCATAATATAAATTTCGACCTTCATGTTGCAGCATGAAAATACCGAAGGTCAGTGGAATACCGATCAGCAAAATAATCAGACTGATCATGATGGTTGCACTTAGGGTGGCACGTGAACCAGACTTACGATAAATCCATTGATACCAAGGCCAGGTCATATAGGCGATAATGGCTGCCCAAAGTACAGGCACAATAAAGTATTTGAGGACGTTAAAGCTCAAGAAAAGGAGGATGAAAAATAATCCAAATAATAATACTTTTTGTAATGTTGGCGCGTACTGTTGCACTGCATTCACTGATTTGTTTCTAAGGTCCATGCCATCTTAACTGAAAAAAAAGCTCGCGAAAATGAATGCCGAGTAAGTTCTCGTGAATAATCAATAAGCAAACACTGCTTCTGGACGGCAAGCTAGACCCTGTAAGCCCCTAAAACCATTTTGTCGGATCATCGATAATGGCATTTAAAACCGGTTGCCACTGGTTTTGCATGCTTAAATAATTTTTTTGTGTTTTATCAAACACGGTGAGTCCCTGCATAGCCAACTGACTATAAGCAGTGCGTTCAGAAATCCAGGCCACCGGTTGCTGTTCAATTTTATTGAAAAAATCTTGAATCTCTTTCGTGCTGGCACTGTTGGCTTTAACACGATTGGCAAGTAGTAAAATTTGTACTTTGCCTTTACGAATACGCTTGATGTCCTGTAAATGTTTTAAGAAACGGCGCGTGCTGTCGATATCGAAAAATGAAGGTTGTAAGGGCGTAATAATGGCGTGAGCTTCCCCAATCAGTTGTTCTGCATGCTCACCAGAAAGTGCACCCGGCGCATCTATAATCAGATATTCAATATTTTTAGGGGCATCACCAATTGATTTTTCATGTCGCCAGTCCAGGCTTTGAATTGGGGCAGCATTGTCAGGGCGATGTTTGAGCCATTGCAAAGTCGATTTTTGGTTGTCGGCATCTGCCAGTGCAACACGGTAACCTTTTTGTGCTAAAGCCGCAGCCAGACTGATCGCGGTAATGGTTTTACCACATCCACCTTTTTGATTTGCAATTAAGATTGTTTTCATGACCCTGACGATTTTATTCTGCTCCGCCCTAGCATATCATTGTTTGATGCGACGAATATGACACATGACAAAAGTCTTAAAGACCCATGTGGCGGCACTTTTTTGGATTAGGAAAAAATAATGTCCATTTGGATGGCAATGTTGATTGGTGGGTGTATAGGCGTGGTATTAACCACACTAATTTTAAGCAATACCCGAAATGGACGAGTCAAAGCAGAGTATGAACAATATATTGCCGAGCTGGAGTTAGAGCATCAACAGGCTTTAATCCATGCACAAAAGCGTAGTGTAAATACCAGTCGCGCCGTGTTGAAAGGGAAAATGGCAGAGCAAATGGCACCGATTATGCCTGAGTTTCAATACTTGCCCAGTGATGCCAAATTCTTGGGTGATCCGGTCGATTACGTAGTATTTGATGGCTATACCGATTTACGCGATGGTGAAGGGCGAGCTGAGGATATAGAAGTGGTGCTGATTGATATTAAAAGTGGTAGCGCACGACTCACCAAAGGGCAACAAGCGATTGCTCAAGCCATTCGCGATGGCCGGGTTCGTTTTGAAACCATTCGTATCGATTTTGATGATTAATATAGTGTAGCTAAACAGGTTGCCCAGATTCAATCCGGGCAACAATCACTATGCTTTTTCAGCCCGGGCAAAGAACATGCGTCTGCCAATTTTAGGAATCCCGGTGGCATCAAAATAATGCTGTTCTTTAAAGCGAAAATTTGCATCCAGCAGGGCTTGCTCAATATTGCGATTCAGGTGACATCCATCTGCCAGACGTTTTTGCAGCGGAGTCAGCAAATTCTGTAAATGCTTAAGTGTCTTGTTGTCCTGATATTGAACATGCTCAATCAAATGTAAAGTACCAGTCGGTTTGAGTACCCGATGCAGTTCATTTAAAGCTGGGGTTAAATTTTCAATACTGCATAAAGTCCAGGTGCTAACAATGTGTTCGATACTGTTATCTGCAAAAGGCAGCTTTTCTGCACTCGCCTGAACATGCTGCACATGTATCGCACTTTCATGCACACGTTGAATAGCGAGTTGATAAATATCTGGATTCGGTTCGAGTGCGTATAGCGTATCGATGTTTTGATAAAAGGGCAGATTTATCCCGGTTCCAAAACCAATTTCTAACACTTCACCTGAAATCGGTAACAGTAATTCACGACGCTGATCCATCAAGCTTGGCGTTTGCATCACTTGATTAAGCAAATGTGGGAAAATATGTTGCTGATAAAATTTATAAATCATTGATCGCTTAATTTTTCTTTATATCTATTTAGATTAATAGAAATTTCCTTCAATTAATAAGACAAAAAAGTGACTGAATATATCTATATTGTTACCAAGTCCATATGGTGATTTAAGTTTCATGATTTAAGATAAAAATTGAAAATAAAGAAATTCGCTTTGAGGTACACAGATGACTAGACAATTATTATTTAGTGTTTTACTTGCAACTACCATGTTACAAGTAAGCGCCAGCGCATCTGTCGATCATAATATTGCTAAGGGTTTAGCGCCGGTTGCTAAAGACCAATCAATTAAAAAGCTACAATCTTTTAGAGGTGATTTTCGTATTTTAGGCTCAAAAATTTATACCAGCGATGAGCAAGCCAAGTTTTCTCCAATTGATTATGCGGTAAGTTGGGGCTTATTTGCGGAGCCTGAAATTGCACGACATATATCGGTTAATCAGTATGACCGTTACCTGAACTGGAAGATTGACCGTTTACCGGTACCGAAAGAGCAAGCCATGCAGATGGTGTCAAATATGCATATTATTCCGGCAAACCCACAGATTGCCAAACAAATTAAAAATGTAAAACGGGGTGATCTGGTACGTTTAACCGGGGAGCTGGTTGAAATTAAAGATAAAGATTTGGTCTGGACTTCATCTCTAACCCCGACCGATACGGGAGATGGTGCCTGCGAGTTATTTCGCGTCAGTTCAATTGAATGGATTGAAAAAGTAAAAGGTTAATCCTTTTTAAATCGCTTTCTTGTGTACTCGAAAGATTTTTCGAGAATACTCACCTTTTTCTAAGGGGTGAATAACAAGCCCACTTAAGTAAAGTGGGCTTGTTATATTCTAAGACTTATATCAGAAACTTATTTCGCTGTTAAAGCTTGACCTTCGAACTGAATGCCATCCCAACCATTTTGCATAAACTGGCGAATATTCTGGTGATCGGTTGAATCAGGCGTCGCTAATACAGCAGCATAGTGTTCAGCGAATAAACTTAAGGTTTGTGCCTGATCTAAACCATTCAGTTGAGCAAAAGAAAATACTTTGGCACTGCCCTGATTTTCAGTCGCAGCATTGGCTTGTTGCCCATTTTTGAATGCGGTTGGCGCATGGTTATAACGGGCTTCAATATATGCAATCACATCTGCAAATTTCGCTTCGCCTGCTTGAAGTTGTGCCAATAAATCTTGAGCCATAATTTTCTCAATCCATACAAATAGTCAATTTAACCGCCAGACTATAACAATTTTTATGTGTTTTATTCAGCATTATTTCTTTGTAAAAAATACAGATTCATGCAAAAGTATTGTTCAATGAAAACAGGGTTGTGTAGATAAGACATGTTATATACATCCGATATTGGACGAAATAAATGAGCTGGTTATTGGTGGCGATGGGTGGGGCGATTGGCGCAAGTTTGCGTTATAGTGCAGGGGTATTTTTGCTTAAACCGACCAGCGTATTTCCCTGGACCACATGGTGGGTCAATATTTTTGGCTGCCTGCTTGCAGGAATATTCTTTGCTTATAGTCAAAAATTTCCCAGCTTGCAAAATGAAGCACGGCTGTTTTTGATGGTCGGAATTTTAGGTGGCTTCACCACATTTTCCAGTTTTGGTTTGGAAACCTTTCAGTTATTGAAACATGGTCAGACCACACTCGCTTTAGGCTATGTGATCTCAAGTGTCATCATTGGAGTGATGGTTTTGGCATTGGGTTTTTATTTGTTTCAATGGTTATTACACAGCAAATAAAAGCTGAACGTTTTTGATAAAAATACAATAGATAAAAAAAAGAAGCCTAAGTGGAGGAGGAGGCTTAGGCTTCTTAATAATGAAAAAATAACAACATCAGCTTAACTGAATATTAACTTATTGTGTGCGTTTGAAACGCGCAAAACGTTTATTGAAGCTTGCCACACGTCCTTCATTACTGGTTTGACGTTGTTCACCTGTATAAAACGGATGCGATGCACTGGAAATATCTAAAGTTACATAAGGATAATCCTGACCTTGATAACTTTTGGTGTGTTGGCTTTGTAAGGTGCTACCAATAATGAAATAGGCATCCGCATTGGTGTCATGGAACAGGACTTCACGATATTCTGGATGGATATTAGCGCGCATAGTTGACTCCAAAACTATTATTGATTTAATTATGTTATAACATAACTTTCGCTTTGGCAAATAAAACCCAAATCAGAAACTTTATTTGGGTTGTATGAAAGGTTTATTGACGCGGTGGCACCAGTTCATCAAACAGGTCATTGAGATTGTCATGCATTTTTAAATGAATCATATTCCAGTAATGACCTGATACGGTACGATTAACCATCAATGTTTCTGGCGAAGGCTTGAATACATCCCAATATTTCAATGAAGGCTTAAGTAGTTCCATGCCATCATGATGTGCGGAATTTTCTTCAAAATCGTACATGGTGCTAAGGGGGCGCATTAGGACTTCTAACCACTGCCTGTAAAGGTCAGCCGGGAATTTTCCTTGTTCTGAAATGGCATGCAGGGCATCCAGCTGTTGTTCCATTTCCGCAATATTGCCTTCACGGGCAGACTGAATCAAATGCTTAAAGTGCTGTACAGTTTCACCGGATAATACTTTTACACCACCATAATCGTAAATAACCACGGTGCCATCTTCACGAAACGCAAAATTGCCCGGATGCGGGTCGCAATGAAAGCGTTTTAAATAGAAAATCTCTTGCCCAATGGCACGAAATAAACGGCGACCCAGTTCATTACGGGTGTCTTGGGACCAGGTACTTGCAGTTTCAATACTTTCACCCTGCTCCAAGCTCAAGGTTAAAATATGTCGTGAAGAATAGTCTTTATAGACTTGTGGGATAATAATCTTATTGTCCAAAGCTTCATGAAATGTACGCGCCACTTCTAAATTTTGCGCTTCAATTTCATAATTCAGTTCATTGTCTAAACTTTCCTGAATTTCCTTGAACAGTTGATCTTGTAATTTTCGATCAACCTTCAATACACCCATTAAACGTAAAGCCAAACGGACTTGTTTCAGATCGCTTTCGCAGGCTTCATCGACACCCGGATATTGTACTTTAACCACAACTTGTTGCCCATTCGGCAAGAAAGCTTTATGCACTTGGCCAATAGAAGCTGCGGCAAAAGGTTGTTCATCAAAGTGTTTAAAGATTTGATCGAGTGGTTTACCCAACTCTTTTTCGACTTGAGCTTTAATTTCAGCAAAAGGCATTGCAGGGGCCTGGCGCTGTAATTTGCTAATGGCACGCGCGACTTCAGGCGGGAAAATGTCTTTATATTGTGACGCAATTTGTCCCACTTTCATCACTGCACCCTTCATTTCGCCAAGGGTATCTGCAATTTGTAGACCTATATCTTGAAAAAGTTTACTGCGAGAGGCATTTTTTTGTTCTTCATCGGCATTAAAATTTTTGATTGAATTTGAGACGGTTTTAGTTGCAATGCTCGCCGTCATAGTGGCAAGTTTCAGAAAACGACGACCGGGTGTGCTAGCCGTTTTTGCCATGCGATATTCCTCAAGATCATCATAGAAGTGTTTTAATGATCATAGGCGTTAAACTTGATATTGCCTACTTTAAATTGTTAAAAGCTGCATTTTTACTGTGCAATTTTTAAAATTAAAAGTATTTTTTGAAGCTTAAAGAGATGAAGTGGTTATGATTATTTTTTATTCATATTATTATTCATCTCATTCCTTTTTCATGAGAAAAGGAATGAGATCGAGATAGTTAAGCAGTTTTAATTCGGTGATTAATCCGATATAAACGGGTTAATAACAGCACACAGGCAACAGTTAAACCAACAATTAAACCGACCCACACTCCAGCCGCTTTCATTTCTGTAAAGCGTGCCAAGTAAATACCAACAGGCAAGGCAATCACCCAATAAGCGATCATGGTGATCCACATTGGTCCTTTGGTATCTTGCATGCCACGCAGGCAACCTGCTGCACTGACTTGCCATGCATCCATTAACTGATAGGCAATCGCAAATAACAACAGATACATGGCCACTTGTGCCACCTCATAATCTGAAGTGTAAATCGAGACGATTTCAGGCCGGAAGAACCAGATCAGTGCCATGGTGGCAAGCGCTAAAATTGTCCCGGTCAGTAATCCCAGATACTGAACTTTACGCATCGCCTGCCAGTTTTTCTCACCATAATAAGTACCAATACGAATGGTGAGCGCAATTGCGAGCGACATTGGAATCATAAACAATTGCGAGGTCACGGAAATGGCAATCTGATGTGCTGCAACCAAGGTTTCGCCCAAAGGGCTTAAAACTATTGCTGCGGTACTAAAAATACTGACTTCAAAGAAGATGGCTAAACCGATCGGGAAACCGAGCTGTAAAATACGTTTTACCCAGTATGGATCAATTTTTTCCCATGCGGCAAAAACTTGGGTTTTACGGTAAGCTTTATTTTTAAAAACATAAGTGGCCAAAGCAATAAACATCAGCCATTGCAAAATAGCGGTGGCGAATCCACAGCCGGCACTGCCCAGTTCAGGAATCGGGCCTAAGCCATACATAAAAATTAAGTTCAGTGGAATCAGTGCAACCAGTGCAATCAGACTAATGACAGTAACCGGGCGTGGATAGCCCAGTGCTTCAGAGTAACCGCGTAGCGCTGCATACATCGTCACTGCCGGCATACCTAAACCAATGGCATGCAAGAACAAGCTGGCTTTTGGCAGTAACGCTTCAGGTACGCCTAAAATAGGCAACAAAAATGGCATGACTTGTAAAATCAATGCTGCAATGATTCCGAGAATAAATGCGACCCAAAGCGACTGCCGTGCAATGGTGGCAATTTTTTCAGGGGTACGTGCTCCGTTGGCTTCTGCAACCAAAGGGGTGGTCGCAATCATGATGCCACTGAATAACAGCATCACCGGAATCCATAAACCTACACCGACTGCAATGGCAGCAAGGTCAGTTGGGGAGAGATGTCCCGCCATAATGGTATCAATTAAACCCAAACCTGCTTGGGAAAATTGGGTGATTAAAATGGGAATCATCAAATGAAAGAGTTGCTTTAATTCAAAGCGGTTTGTTGTCGTTAAAGCAGTGACATTAGACACAAAAAATACTCATTATTTATTAATAAAGATCATGACCGTTAGCGTTGCAAAGTAAGCAGTACGCCAACGAAAATAACCATACTTCCTAAAAGGCGTTGCCAGTTAATTGGGGTTTTTTCAGTCCCAAACCAGCCAAAATGGTCCAGTAATATCGACATGGCGATTTGCCCAAAAATAACCAGTCCGGTCAGGATGAGAAAACCCAGTTTAGGGACAGCATAAATACTCAAACTGATGGCATAAACGCCTAAAAAACCACCTAACCAAAGAAACCAGGGAATCTGGATTAAAGTTGCAAAATGAGGTTTTTCTGCGGATTGAAAAAAAACCAGTATGGCAAGCACTATTGTACCAACCAAAAAAGATAAAAGGGCAGCTTGCAAGGGAGAATGTAAATATTCACGTAATTGATTATTTAAGGCGTTTTGCAAACTCATCGCAACACCGATACCCATCGCAAGCGGTAACAGAAAAAGTAACTGACTGGATATTTTCATCATATTAAGTATGTATTCTTGTTGAGTTTTTCTCAGTCTAAAACAATCATCCACAGTATTCTTTAGCGTCTTGATGCAGTCATGTTAAAATATATTTCCCGTTTTCTGTTGTTTTGAGCTTATTCCTTGGCTGAATTAAATCCTGCACTTGTTCCATTGTCTTTATATATCCATATGCCTTGGTGTGTGCGTAAATGTCCGTATTGCGACTTTAATTCGCATGCTGTGCCAGACGGGAAACTGTCTTTAGATTTAGAGCAGGAATATTTACAAGCTTTGGTGGCAGACTTTAACACCCAGGTTGAATTTGCCCAAAATCGCAAGATTCATAGTGTTTTTATTGGGGGTGGGACGCCGTCACTGATTTCTGCCAAAGGTTACGTGTGGTTATTCGAGCAACTTAAAAGCATTATTGCCTTTGAAGATGGCTGTGAAATTACCTTGGAAGCCAATCCAGGAACCGTGGAACATGATCCTTTTGCGGAGTATTTAGAAGCAGGGATTAACCGTCTTTCGATAGGAGTACAAAGTTTTAATACGGATCACCTAAAAAAATTAGGTCGTATTCACAGTAATAATGATGCGATTAATGCGATTCATTTAGCCCGTGATGCCGGTTTTGAACGTATCAATGTGGATTTGATGCATGGCTTGCCGGAACAGACGCTAGAGCAAGCTTTAAATGATTTAAAACTGGCGGTGGAAAATGGCGCTACTCATGTATCGTGGTATCAACTCACCATTGAACCGAATACAGTATTTTTCCGCACTCAACCTGTTTTGCCAGTTGAAGATGTGCTGGAAGAGATTCAGGAACAGGGCGAGGCATATTTAAAAGCCAATGGTTTTGTGAATTATGAAGTCTCGGCCTGGCGTAAGGAAAAGCCTTCTGCACATAATCTCAATTACTGGCAATTTGGTGATTATCTGGCAATTGGCGCGGGAGCGCATGGCAAAGTAACACAGCCTGATGGTGTGTATCGTTTTCAAAAGACCCGTTTGCCAAAGGATTATTTGGCTAAAGTTCCCGCTGAGCATCTTCAGTTTAAAAAAATTGAAAATGAAGACATGCCGTTTGAATTTATGATGAATGCCTTACGTTTAAATAATGGCGTAGACGCAAAACTTTATCACGAGCGTACAGGTTTAGACTTGATTACTTTAAATGAACTTTTAAATTCATTACGTGCTAGAAAGCTCATGGTTGAAGATCAAAACCGTTTGTCTTGTACCGAGCAGGGGCATGTGTTTTTAAATTCAGTGCTGGAAGAGTTTCTTTAATAAGATACTGCTCTCTAAGAAAAAATTGGATACACGATAAAGCCCTCGATAACTGTTTGAGGCATGAGATGCATTGCACTGCAAGATTAAAAGCTTAATGTCTCTGCCAGGAACAAAATAATTAGACGGTATTTGACGAGTTTTGCGATGAGAATATTTGAAACATGTTTCAAATATTCATAAGGTGGTTTTGTTCTTGTGCAGCTGCTTTGCTGTTCATGATGAAACTAAAGTAATGAATGAGCTTCAGCTATAGAATTACCTAAAATAAAAGCGTTCACAGCGGAGTCTTACTATTTGTGCATCGTATAAAAGGAGTTCGTTTGTTTCTTTTGAAAAAAGAACTAAAAATTTCCGCCATTCACAAAACTTGTTGTACTTCCTCAATTGAACTATTCTCTCGCAAAAACATTATTTTCAAATTTAGAGTAGCTTGTGAAGGGTATTTACGCGTATCTATTTAATGAAATAAAAATAGTGGATAAAAATCAAAATTTTGACAACTCATAGAGTGTGAATTTGAAGTTCGAAGCTTGATAAAAAGAGTGTCTTAGTGCTCTTTTTTATTAACGATATTTGCGGGTATCTGGGGAAATTTGGAGTGCGAACCATTGTAATGGTGCTTATTTTTTAAAAAAGAAACCTTTGTGATCTTTAATTTATATCTAAATGGCGAGTCGATTGAAAATATTCAGCTTTTACCAATTTTATTTTTTTATGTATTAATTTTCATTCGATAAATACGGCCTAAGAATTGGCCGCTATTGCCTATGGTATATAAAATATAGAGCTGATGGTTTTGACTATCTACCGTTAGGCCTTTTGGCTCCCAATATTGAATGGCAGGATTGGATAAGGTATCAAAATGACCGAGTGTCACATGATCCATTTTTTGAATCAATTTGCCTGTTAGGTTATAAACATAAATTCTTTTAGGCCCTTTATTTTTATTTCCACTTAACAGATACACATATTTTCCATCAGTAGTTAGACCTTGAAATGCAGATTTGTCATGAGTGAAACCTGAATCAATAGGCCATTCATCTTCATACAAGAAACGAATATCGGTTAAGTTTTTTTGGTTAATCAAATCTAATTTAAAAATACGGATGACATTCATTTCATAGTTATTCCCTCGTACCAGCAGATATTTTCCATCGGGGGTGATGGAAGGCATGGTATTGGTCATCTGGTTATATGTTTTATCAAATACCTGAATCACTTGAGTATTGCTGGGTCCTGCATTAGACATATATTGAAATTTGACCATATACCAACTCTTATTCGGAATGGCAGAGCCAGCAGAAGCAAAAATACAATCACTCAGCGGATCGACAGCAATGCCTTGATGACCAAACAGGGCTGAAGGTTTCTGAGCATCTTGTGCAGTCCATAAATTGGAGCTGTGGATTTTAAATCTGTTAATCACGCCTTGTTCAGGAGTGCCCTCGACATGCGTGGTGTACAAAAGCCCGTGCCTATGATCGAGCGCTAAGCCTTGAATAATATGATCATTACCCAGTCCTGTTCTGATCAGGGTAATCGACTGGGCAGTATCACCTAGGTTGGGAGGAGAAGAAGAATCAAAATTTTGTTCAAGATGATGAGTGTTTAGAGGGATAGTTGCACTATATCTCTGATAAAAGCGACTTAGAATCGAAAATATTTTTTTCATCTTCAAGACCAGCGGATTGATTTTTCATTATTCTATGCCTTTGAAAATTGAGCTTGCATTGAGATTATTGTAGCGTATAAAAAAGAGCACCGAAGTGCTCTTTTTTTAATTTAGACTTTACAACTTAGTAGTCAAAGCTGAAGTGTTCAGGTGCTAAAGAAATCATGGTTTTCGATGGATTCACCATGGCTTCGGCATGACCTTGGGTACGAGGTAATAAACGCTCAAAGTAGAAATCGGCCACTTTGATTTTTGCTTTATAGAATTCAGGCGTTTCTGTGCCGTTACCCGCTTCCAATTTCTCAGAAGCAACTGCAGCTTGTTGAGCCCAGTAATATGCCATCATCGCATAACCCGAAAACATCAAGAAATCTGTAGATGCTGAAGAGACGATATCACGATCTTTACGTGCTGCAAGCATAATGCGTACAGTTAAAGCGTTCCATTGTGCACAAATCTTGGTTAAGTCCCATGCAAAACGGCGCATGTATTTGTTACGTGCATGACGACCACAGAAACGTAAAATTTCAGCCGTATAGTCACGAACCACTTTGCCTTTAGAAGAAAGCAGAACTTTACGACCAATCAAGTCGAGCGCCTGAACACCGGTTGTACCTTCATACAGGGTAGCGATACGCGCATCACGGACAATTTGTTCCATGCCATGTTCTTTAATATAACCATGACCACCGAACACTTGCATACCGTGGTTCGCTGCTTCAAGACCGAGTTCAGTCAAGAAACCTTTCAAGATTGGAGTGTAGAAGCCCAGTTTGTCATCATATTCCTCAAACTTTGCTTGGTCGCCTTGAGTCAGCGCATCCGTCATTTTGTCAGCAAGCTGTGCAGCATGATAAATCATGGCACGACCACCTTCAGCAATGGCTTTTTGCGTTAGCAACATACGACGCACGTCAGCATGGTGAATGATTGCATCAGCCACTTGGTCAGGGTCTTTCTTGCCTGATAGCGCACGCATAGACATACGCTCTTTGGCATACGGTAATGCACCCTGAAATGACAATTCTGCATGTGCAATACCTTGAACTGCTGTACCGATACGTGCAGTGTTCATAAAGGTAAACATGGCATGCAAACCTTTGTGCGGTTCACCAATCAGGTAACCTGTCGCAGCATCAAAATTTAAAACAGCAGTTGCAGAAGCACGGATCCCCATTTTGTGTTCAATTGAGCCACAAGTCACAGGGTTACGTTCACCCACTCCACCATCAGCATTCGGGGTAAATTTAGGCACGATAAACAGCGAAATACCGCGCGTACCTGCAGGTGCATCTGGAAGGCGAGCAAGCACAATATGGACAATATTTTCAGTCAGGTCATGTTCACCTGCAGAGATGAAGATTTTTGTCCCGGTAATTTTATAGGTGCCATCTGCTTGTGGTTCAGCTTTGGTTTTGACTTGACCTAAGTCTGTACCACATTGTGGTTCAGTCAAACACATGGTGCCCGACCAGGTTCCCGCAGTTAAATGCGGCATGTAGGTATTTTTTTGTTCTTCAGTACCAAATTGCATGATGGTATTCATACAGCCCATGCTCAAACCTGGATACATGGTGAATGACCAGTTGGCTGTCCCCATCATTTCAGATTTGATCAGGTTAAGCGACATCGGCAAGCCTTGACCACCAAACTCTTCAGGATAAGACAGACCTTGCCAGCCACCTTGTACAAATTGGTCATAGGCTTCTTTAAAGCCTTTTGGGGTTTTAACTTCGCCATTTTCAAAATGACAACCTTCTTCATCACCCGACTGGTTTAAAGGAGAAAGGACGTTTTCACAAAAATCTGCTGCACCTTCAAGAATCATATCTACAGTGTCAGCGTCGGCCAATTCGCCATTAGATAAAGTTTTATAATGTTCTGGGTAATTAAAAACTTCATTCATTAAAAAGCGAATGTCGTGTAAAGGAGCTTTATAAGCTGGCATAGTGTTAATCCTAATTTAGAAATAGTTTTGGATTACGAATCGATAGTTTGATTATTCACATTGTTCATCAAAATACATTGATGGTGGAGCCTTAGAAAAATGTCAGAAAAGCGAATAACAATGAGAATTAAACGGCTTAGAAAATCTTTTTTTGTTAAAGTATAAACTTTGATTTTGATCAAAAATTTACATTGATCAGTATTTAAGTATAAATAACATAAGGTATTTAAAAAGAAATCATGCAAATAAGATATTTAACTTTATGCTTAATGGCCTTAAGCCTAAGTGCTTGTTCACAACATGTCATTAAATCCAATGCTAATACTGGACAGAGCTTAGAGCAAAAAGCCGTTACAGGTTTAAATGCCATGTTTGAAACGTCGGGCTATGATTATCAAGGAAAATTGAATTTTCGGGCAAATTCAGCTTCAAATACGACAAAAACCTCGAAAGTGACTCAACAGGCAGTTGCGCCACAATTAGATCCTATATTACAGCATCAAATTGAACAATATCTTAATGTTCAAAAGGTAGGTTTAAGTCATCAGGAAAAGCAGCATTTATATACTGCCTTGGCAAAAGAACAGCTTCCATATACCGATCGGTCTGCTGCAAAAGAGGGATATGGTAGTAACTTTGATCAGTTTGCTTTGAACTTATTAAGTAATATTCAGTTTAGTTACACTGGTTCAGTGCATTATCGGCAAAAACTAGCCTCTTTAAATTTAGAGGCGAAATATGAAAAACCAACGCTTTTGGTGCATGCCAAAGTCCCGATGGTGGTTGATTTTAATGATTATAAATTCTATATCAATTATTTTTCACTCATGCCTTATTTAGTCAATAAAGATAGTCAGGCAAGTTTTGCCTATATTGATTTTTCGAAATATAAAAATGAAGTCAATCGTGTTGATTTTAAAAAATTGGCAAATTATTTAAAGCAAGTGAATGCACTGTCTTATGTATTGGCTGAACCGAAAGGGATTCAAGCTTTGCCGTTGAATGCCCAAGATAAAAATTTGGCGGTGGTGGAGAAAATTCGTTTAAGCACCACCTTGGAAAGACTCCAGCTGCAAATGGCTTTATATGAACAAGTCAACCGCCCTTATTTTCTGAACTCAGTGGTTGGAATTAAGGCGACAGATGCAGCTGCGGAGCAAGCAGTGACAACTGTAGCAGTACAGGATTCGACCCAGACTCAGTATAAAGCTGTCGCTTTAACAGGGGATGCCAACGATGTACTGAGTCCTGCTAAAGATGAAGCAACTGAATCAAGTTTGCAGTTAAGCCAATTAATCGATATGCATTTTAGTGCTTTAGGGCAAGGTGATACAGCAGAGCCAGCTCAAGCCGCGCAATCACAGTGTTCGACAGAGGGTGGGTCTGAGCACTGTGCTGAAACGGCTGCGGCAGCGGATACGGTTGTAACAGAGCAACGCGAAGATAGGAGCGTAGCGGATGCAGGGCAAACCGCAGATCAAGACGCGGATGAATATTTAAATCAGCAACAGTGTCAAGAATTGATCAGCCAGCCACAGCGTGCCACGATGGGCGCTTTAACCTTCTGTCAGCATAAATATGATTTAAATGCTTTTGCCAGCAAAGACAAAGAAGTCGATCAGCCAAAGTTGATCGATGCACTAAGCAGCTTGAGTCCTATTTTTGAACAATATGCGTCAGATCAATTGATGGATGTCAAAACATTTTCAGGCTTATGGGCGAAGCATCAAGCTGAAATTCAGCAAGTACTGAAAGCCAGTGCACAGCAGATACCACTAGTCATGGATGTCGGACTGGATGATCAAGGGCGCGCTACGCGGGTAGATTATGATATACAAATCGCCAGTAAAAAATATGGCACAGTCAATATTCAGGCCGATTTTAATATTCAGAATTATGGTCAGGCCAGCACAATTGACCGTACTCAATTACGTCAAGCCAAGTCTTTAGCAGAAATCTCTAAAGGGTCGGTAATTGAAAATATGGTTCGTGGTTTTTCTACTGCAGCAGAGGGAAAAGAAACTGAAACGGATATAGCGACAACCGTGAAAAATAAGCTGAGTTTTAATGAACAACTCAAGCAATTGGCAGAAAAAACGTATCAGCAAACCCATTCTTATACACAGACTTATCAGGCGTTGTGGGGAATGCAAATGGCAGCCCAAAATCGTGATTTGCTTAAAAACTACAATGCACAAAGCCTGCAAGAAATTGCACAAGTCTATGCCTATTGGTTTGCCAATGAACACGTTTATAACCCTACAGGTCAAGCGCTGAAACAGATTCAAGCATTGCAGAAGAAACATGATTTAGAACTGGATCAGCAGTTTAATCATGAGTTAGGCGAAGCGGTGTATCAAATCGTCAGCGCTGTGGTTGCAAAGGATGCTGAGGATCAGGCATGGCAGCAACTGGTTAAACAATATAAACAACCCAAAGCCATTTTTGCTCAGCACTATATACAGAACTTTAAACAAGAATACGATGTAGATCAGCCACAACACTTGAAAGCCGTTGCGGATATTTTGGCACAAGCCTACGTGGATTCAACCCAAAATCGTCTGTCTTTAAAGTCGATAGAAAAACTGACTTTAGAACAAGATGGCTATATTGATTTAGAGCTGTATCAAAAAAGCTATACGGTGTTAAAGGAAAAATTACACCCTAAAAAATAAGTATTAAAAAGAACCTCAGATGAGGTTCTTTTTTTGGGACATATTTAAAGAACAGATTTAAAGAAAATCTTTTAGCGCGGGTTTAACTCCATTCCAAATCGAAAAAGACTCAATCGCTTGACCCACCAGCATGCCGTAGCCTTCAGAAGTCGGAATACCTCGGGCTTTGGCCTGATCTAAAAAGCTCGATGGTTTGCCATAGGCCATTTCATAGGCATGTTTAAACTGCAAGGATTCAGGTAAAACCAGAGCATCACCACTTAGGCTGGCAGAAGTGGCATTAATCACAAGATCAAAATTACCTGCTAAATCATCTAAAGAAATCGCAGCAAGTGTGGCTTGAGGAACCGCCACCTTTAAATCGGCAACCAGCTGTTCGGCACGGGCAAGGGTACGATTAGCAATCACGATTTTTTTTACACCTGCCTGAACCAAAGGGTAGACTACACCACGTGTTGCGCCACCCGCACCAATAATTAAAAGGTCAGTATTTTCCAGATTCCAATCCAAGGCTTTAATCGCATCGACCAGGCCCTGACCATCAGTGTTGTCACCATACAGCTTGCCATCTTGCATCCAAAGCGTATTCACCGCTTTGGCAATTTTGGCCCGTTCTGTCAGCACTTGGCATTGTGCAAATGCTTGTTCCTTAAAAGGCACCGTCACATTCATGCCCATACCGCCCTCGGCAAAGAATTCTTTGATATTGGCTTCAAAACCATCTAGAGGGGCAAGACGTTTGCTATATTGCAGGTCAATTCCGGTTTGTTTAGCAAAAGCATGATGAAGTTCTGGTGAACGTGACTGTTCGATTGGATGACCAACCACCGCGAATTGTTTGCTCATTTCACAAGGCCCATGTGCGGAAATGGCATTCAATATACGTGATTTTCAACCCTAGCTAAAGTCGGGAAAAGAAACAAAATCAAAAGTAAAGCATCTATAAAGAGTAAGGGTATAAGCGGAAAAAATTAAAGTGTATTAAAATAATATCAAGGATTACAGATTTCGTGAACCATGTCTTCTAGCCACATTGCTGCGGTAAAGAATAAGGCAAATCCCGCAAATACACTGAATGTAATGGATAAGCTATCAGAAAGCGTATTATCTGAGGATAAGGTAATGGCAATAGAACAGAGAATAAGGGTGAAAATCGACCAAAATAGCATTACCTTATGATTTAAAATTTTATCTAACATTATCTGCTCCCGAAAGCACGATTTTTTAATTGATATATGCTTTTCAATATGTGTGAATAGTAAATTTAATTTCTTAGTCTAAACGATTTTATAAAATCTACAGAGTCTAGTGCTGTAAGGAAATATGTCAGTAGAATTATTATGAATAAAATATGATGAATCTTTTATGACACAAAAATATTGATTTAAAAAGGTTTTATTATTCTAAATTTTTAATTTTAGCTTCGAAGAAAATTATGAATATAAAAAAGTCCCTTTATCCAAAATAGAAAAAGGGATGAAAGTTTTTAAATATATTTAAATTATTGAAGTTCAGTTAACCAGTCCTGTGGTTTTAAATAATAGTCAGTTAAGCGTTTTTCAGCAGAATCTTCATCCCATTCCGGACGATATGACCACGCGGCAAGCGGCGGCATACTGACTAAAATTGATTCAATCCGACCACCGGTTTGCAGACCAAATAAAGTGCCGCGGTCATAAACCAGATTATATTCCACATAACGGCCACGACGGTACAGTTGGAAATCGCGTTGCGCTTTGGTATACGGTTGATTTTGATGGCGCTGGAAAATCGGCAAGATCGCTTCTAAATAACCATTGCCGACAGCTTGAATGTATTTAAAGCAGGTTTCGAAATCCCACTGATTTAAATCATCAAAGAACAATCCACCCACACCACGTTGTTCATCGCGATGTTTTAAGTAGAAATAGTCATCACACCACTTTTTGTGTTCGGTATAAACCGTGTCACCAAATGGCGCACACAGATCATGGGCTTTTTGGTGCCAGTCCAATACATCTTGATCATCTGGATAGAAAGGGGTTAGGTCAAAACCGCCACCAAACCACCATACTGGATCTTGTCCTTCAGGCTCTGCCACAAACAAACGCACGTTGGCATGAGAAGTTGGAACATTCGGGTTCTTTGGATGAATCACCAAAGACACACCCAAAGCTTGTGCTTTTGCCCCGGCAATTTGTGGATGACGTTCTGTTGCCGAAGCCGGTAATTTTGAAATATTGATGTGAGAAAACATCACACCACCTTTTTCAATCACGCTGCCATTTTGTAAAACGCGTGAACGACCACCGCCACCTTCCGGGCGCTCCCAATCATCAATCTCAAATTGAGCAGTGCCACCACTCTCTAATTCTCGTTGTTCCAAGCCAGTACAAATACGGGCTTGCAAGTCGAGGAGAAATTCGCGAACGCGTTGAATATCAGCTGAAGTTGGGTGCTGCATAGATGACCTCTATTGCCTAATTTTAAGGACTGAATACATCAAAACACAAAGTCATAAAAAAAGTAAGGGATTTTTTAACATCTTGTAAAAAATCCCTGAATACTATGATTTATAAAGCTTTATAAAGTGAATTAGAAGTCACCTTTTTTATACATATGCGCCATACGTTCATGTTTGGTTTTTAGATATTCTGCGTTGAAGGGATTTAAGCCGACCGTAAGGGGAACACGATCAACCACATCAATCCCCAGTTCTTCTAATGCGGCAATTTTTGAGGGATTGTTGGTCACCAGTTTGACCTGTTTAACCTTTAAATGATCCAGCATAATGGTACACATGTCATAACGTCGTGCATCTGCAGGCAAATTCAACATGAGATTGGCATCGACGGTATCATGTCCCTGATCTTGCAGGGCATAGGCACGAATTTTGTTGGTCAGTCCAATACCGCGACCTTCTTGACGCAAGTATAAAACCACGCCTTGACCCACTTCGTTTATTAACTTGAGTGTTGCCTGGAGTTGGGGTCCACAATCACATTTCAGTGAAGCAAACGCGTCACCAGTTAAACATTCAGAGTGAATACGAACCAAAACCGGATCAGTCGGTGCAGTATCGAGTCCTTTAGAAATTGCGACATGTTCTTCACCGGTTTGAGGATCTTGAAATACAGTGATTTTAAATTCACCAAAAGTGGTTGGTAATCTTGAAGTTGCGACAAACTCTATAGGCACTGCTTAACCCGTCAAATAGTTCATTAATTGGCTAAAGTATAGCGTAATGCTTGGACATTGGTAGAATTGCTACCCTGAAATTATGCAGAAGATTTTCTTTTTTGTATAAAGCGAACGATAATGGTTGATAAATAGTAAGATTATTCAGGATAATCTCGCTCATGAACAAACACCCAGTGTAGAGATTTTCCTCTAAACTGCATCGCTAGAAATGTGGCTGATTTAAAGGTGATACAATTCGAACATTGTGTAGGCTCGAATAACCCATTTACCTAGCTTAGGATTTGCCAGGCTTTAGAAGGCTTTGCCATTTATGTTGTATACAGAAATACCGACTCATCGCCCTGTAACACCGTTGCTAGATACGATTGACCATCCGCAACAATTAAGATTGCTCGAGCGCAGCCAATTAGAAAAAGTGGCGGATGAGTTGCGTCAGTACATTTTGTATGCAGCAGGACAAAGCGGAGGGCATTTTGGTGCCAATCTGGGCGTGATCGAACTGACGGTGGCTTTGCACTATTGTTTCAATACCCCGCATGACCGTTTAATTTGGGATGTCGGTCATCAGGCCTATCCACATAAAGCCTTAACCGGTCGCCGTGAACAACTTAGCACTATTCGTGCTAAAGACGGTTTAGCGGCTTTTCCTACCCGTGAAGAATCGGTATTTGATACCTTTGGAGTGGGGCATTCCTCAACAGCAATTTCTGCTGGACTGGGTATGACGTTGGCACGTCGATACCAAAAAGACCCGTGTGAAGTGGTGTCCATTATTGGGGATGGCGCGATGACTGCGGGTATGGCTTTTGAAGCCATGAATGATGCAGTGGCCCATAATGCTGATTTAATCGTGGTGCTGAATGACAACGATATGTCGATTTCATGCAGTACCGGTGGTTTTGCCAAGCATCTGGCGGCAATCTGGCAAAGTGGTCAATCGGTTAATATTTCAGAAACAGGCGAGGCTTTTCTCCAGCCGCATCCTGAATGGCTATATAACTCACGTTTACACAGTGCAGCTACGGATGCAGCGGATAACTTATTTAAAGCGATTGGATTTGACTACTTCGGTCCTTTTGACGGTCATGATGTCAAGCAACTGGTACAAGTCTTCGATGCAGTAAAAAAACGTAAAGGTCCGCGTTTAATTCATGTCTATACCAAAAAAGGTAAAGGCTTTGTTCCTGCTGAAGCCGATCAGATTAAATACCATGCCATCAGCAAATTAAATACGGCCTCTTCAAGCAATACAGCACCAAAATATTCCGATGTTTTTGGACAATGGCTGTGTGATGAAGCGGCACAAGATGAACGTTTGCTGGCGATTACACCTGCGATGTGTGAAGGTTCAGGCATGGTACAGTTTGCCAAACAGTTTCCTGAGCGCTTTTTTGATGTTGCAATTGCTGAACAGCATGCAGTCACCTTGGCTGCCGGTATGGCATGTGAAGGTTTAAAACCTGTAGTGGCGATTTACTCGACCTTTCTGCAACGAGGTTATGATCAGCTGGTGCATGATGTCGCTTTACAAAATTTAGATGTGACCTTTGGCATCGATCGTGCCGGTTTGGTCGGTGAAGATGGTCCAACCCATGCCGGTGCTTACGATTATGCCTTTATGCGTACCGTACCGAATATGGTGATCATGGCACCTAAAGATGAAAATGAATGTCGCCAGATGTTGCATACGGGCTATTTATATAATGGTCCTGCTGCAATTCGTTATCCGCGTGGCAATGGCATCGGTGTAGAAATTCAACAACAATTGACTGCTCTGGAAATTGGTAAAGCGGAAATTGTGGCCGGTTTTAATGAACAGCAAGATGAACAGATTAGTATTCTGGCTTTTGGCAGTCGTGTAACTGCGGCAATTGAAGCAGCCCAATCATTGACACAATTGCATGAGGTGGGTGTGCGCGTAGTGAATATGCGTTTTGTTAAACCTTTAGATGAACAGATGATTACAGCACTTGCCAGCACAACCAGTTTATTCGTCACTGTTGAAGAACATGCAGTGATGGCAGGCGCGGGGAGTGCAGTCAATGAATATCTGGCACAAGCCCAAATTGTTAAACCGACTTTGAATCTAGGTTTACCTGATATTTTCATGCACCAGGCTTCACATGCACAAATGTTGCAACAGGCTGGGCTTGATGCAAAAGGCATTGAAAAATCAATTGAATTAGCTTGGCTAAAGCTTGTACAAACCGTTTCATCTTGATTCATTAAATTTTAGCAACATTTTTTCCCTAAAAGCCCGCATATTTGCTAAAATATGCGGGCTTTTATGCATTATTCTTTATCAGTATCTTCAAATTTGTAGTGGGTGTTCAATGGAACCTATGGTGGTTATGGCTGCGCGTGCGGCTCAATTAGTTGGTCAAGAGCTTTTAAAAGCGCATCAAAATCGTCATAAACTCGATCTACAAGTCGAAGAAAAAGGGATTGATGGCCCGGTAACGCGTGTAGACCGTTACTTGGAACAGTTGACTATCGATACTCTACGTAAAAGCTATAAAAACCACAGCTTCCTTGGTGAAGAGTTTGGTATGCAAGAAGGTAAAGGTCACGACGCCGATTGGTGTTGGGTGATCGATCCTTTGGACGGTACTTTAAACTTCATTAACGGTTTTCCACATTTCTGTATCTCAATTGCAGTTCAACATAAAGGCGTAACTCAACACGGCGTTATTTATGACCCTGTGAAAGATGAGCTTTTCTCTGCAAGTCGTGGTCGCGGTGCCATGATGAACCAACGTCGTATTCGCGTAAATATTAAAGACAGCCTGGAAAATACCTTCTTGGCTGTAGGCCATGCTTACCGTAATAAACGTAACGGTGAAGTGGTTTCTTATGCGAAAAACCATTTTGATTCATTATTAAACGTGACTGAAGGCGGCGCACAATTCCGTCGTTCAGGTTCTGCTGCCTTAGACTTGGCTTATGTTGCTGCTGGTCGTCTTGATGGTTACTTCGAACTTGGTTTGAAACCTTGGGATATCGCTGCAGGCGAGTTACTGGTAAAAGAAGCGGGTGGTACTGTAGTGGATGCACGTGGTGGTGCCGATTCTATGGATAATGGTCAAGTCATTGCTTGCTCTATGAAAATGCTTAAACCTCTAATGCAAGCTGTTGTTCCAGCTTGGGGCGAAGCTGCAAAGTAAGACTGCTTGAATCGAGTGATATGACAAAGAAAAAGCTCTCCAAGTGAGGGCTTTTTTATTGCTGGTCAAAGTTTATTTCTATCTTTAATGTTCATTTTAAATACTTTTAAAGTGATTAAGTTAGAAAACGGTATAGCTGATTAGAAGATTTTGCTTGAAAAATAAGCAAAATTGAGTGTTAAAATAGACTGTTACTGAAAAAAACAGTATCTATGCATAATTTAATCGAAAAAAATGATTACTTTTTAAAATGATTCTGTTATTATGCTGCCACGCACTTAAATTTCCGTTCTTTACCTGAACATTATCTTCTAATCATTGTATGCGCGTTCTGTCCATAGAGAGGACATATCCTTCGCGCCCCAATCGCTTAAGCGATTCCTTCAGGTTTGCGGCCGTAATCATATACGTGCGTTATATCCACATCGACGTTATTCGGATCGCTGCTGAATCCTAAATTTTTCAGCTCTATTTGCTGTGCCGCTTTTTGCCGATGTCCATATTGTAATTTATTTAATGGAGCACCCACTTCAGGGTGAACACTCTCTATGAGCAAAACTTTTGCTGATTTTTCCCTCGATGAGACTTTAACACAAGCGATCGAAGGTTTAGGCTTTACTACGCCAACTCCTGTACAAGAACAAGCGATTCCAGCTGCACTTGAAGGTAAAGACCTTCTTGTATCAAGCCAAACAGGTTCTGGTAAAACTGCTGCATTCTTGCTTCCTACCCTAAATGCGCTAGCGAACCAAGATACTTTAGTACCGTTTAAAGACCGCATGAAAGCGGTTACTCAACCGAATATTCTGGTAATTTCACCAACACGTGAATTAGCACAACAAGTATGTCAAGACGCAATCGCGTTTGTACGTCATATGAAAGGTGTGCGTGTTGCTGCGATTATGGGTGGTATGCCTTTTGGTAAACAAATCCAACAATTAAAAGGTGCACAAGTTGTTGTTGCGACTCCAGGTCGTTTACTTGATCTTGTAAACCGTCGTCAAATTAAACTTGACATGGTTGATGCACTAATCGTCGACGAAGCTGACCGTATGCTTGACTTAGGTTTCTCTGAAGACCTAGAAGCGATTGGCGATTTAGCGGCTAACCGTAAACAAACCTTGATGTTCTCTGCAACGTTTGCACCGCGTATTATTACGCTTGCTGAACGCATGATGAATAATCCTATGCGTATTGCGATCGAAACAGGTCACTCTACCAACACTGACATCACTCAAACATTGCATTGGACTGATGGTTTTGAACACAAGAAAAAATTGCTTACTCACTGGTTATCTGATGAATCAGTAGATCAAGCAGTTGTGTTTGCAAGCACTCAAGAAGATACAGACATGTTGGCTGAAGAGCTTGCTGAAGCAGGTCTATCAGTTGTTGCACTTCATGGTGCTATGCCACAGACTGTTCGTAACCGTCGTTTACGCAGCATCCGTGAAGGTCGTGCAAAAATCCTGGTTGCTACAGACGTAGCGGCTCGTGGTCTTGACGTACCAACAATTTCACACGTAATCAACTTCGGTTTACCGATGAAAAATGAAGACTATGTACACCGTATCGGTCGTACAGGTCGTGCTGGTCGTACAGGTAATGCAATTACTTTAGCGACTTACCGTGAACGCGGTAAAATCCGTGCGCTTGAAGACTTTTTGGATGCACGTTTAAACGTGTCTGAAATTGAAGGTCTTGAGCCATCTCCACCTCCTGCACGCGGTGCTCGTGATGGCGGCGGTCGTGGTCGTGATGGCGGTCGTGGCGGGTTTG
>NZ_SJOH01000014.1 GCF_004331285.1 Acinetobacter sp. ANC 3781 | reverse complement strand
CTTATAAGTATAATAAATTTATCATTCTTTTAGCATTTAATGTTGAATATTAAAATTGCCTGAGTGGTATAGCAGATATTTTTATTATCTGGATTTATTTTTTTAAAATAAAAAAATTATGATTACTTAATTTTATCAATCACAAGTTTTTTAAAATATAAGTTATAAATAAATGATTAAAAGAATTGTTGTGTTACTGTGCAATTAAAAGCGAAAATGCTTGTTTTTTGAAAAAATCTTCGTTAGTATTGCCTCGCTTGAACTTGTTGATATATAACAATTTCAGCTTATAAGGGCCTATAGCTCAGTTGGTTAGAGCAGCGGACTCATAATTCTAATTCCTCCTATAAAATTCGCAATTTCCTACAATATTTCGCAATACCTCACTTCTCTTAGATCTACCAAAAGCCCCTATATACAATATGTTGCAATATTTGGCAATTTCTCGCAGTCTATAGAAATAATTCTACAGTCTACTATCGGTCTACTTATAACGCTCATTTGTAGACTGCAAGTAGACTATTAGAAGTTGGACAAAAAGTGTTTAAATATAGGACAGTTGAGAATTAGATATTTTATGTTTTTATAGTTTTAAAGTGGTTTTATAGATTCAGGATCATTAGGAAAGTGGAAGCCTTTCACGAGTATTGGGTAATAAGTGTAAATGGATTCAATAAAGCTTTGATACAGATCAAGTGGATAGATGTATCAAAATTACATTGACTAAAATTGACACAATGCAAAGATAGAAAAATAAAACTTAAAGAGTAAATTAGAAATTCAACGATATTCCCCAACTATAGGATGGAAATTAAAATGGCTAATCAACAACAAGGCAATCAAGGTCAACAACAAGGCGGTCAAGATCAACAGCAAGGCGGTCAAGGCCAACAAGGCGGTCAAGGCCAACAAGGCGGTCAAGGCCAACAAGGCGGTCAAGGTCAACAAGGCGGTCAAGGTCAACAAGGTAATAAAGACCAACAACAAAATAAATAACTTTTATTAAGTTAGTAATAAGAACCTAACTTAATAATGAAATATAAATGCCCAAAAGAAACTGAGATAAAATGTTTATTAACTAATTACCCTGATCGCAGAAATCGGGGTTTTTTTATAATTGTTTTTTGAAAAACATTTCACTAAATTTATTTATTTTTATAAATTCATCGGTGGAGAACAATATGAGTATGATCCCAAAAGATAGAAGTATCCTGATTATTATCATAGTAGCAGCTATTGTAATTATGTTAATTCTATATGCTCTCAATAGCGACGCAAGTGAAATGGGAGGGATGAATAAAGTCCAAGGATATTCATTACCTAATCTTGTTAATATGACTCATTTGAATGTATAGGTTAATCTTAAAATAGAATAAACAATGAAATTAAAAGATAAGAAAGCCCTCATAGGAGGGCATTTTATTAGGCTGTATGTTGAAGCCGGTTATTGTCCATAAATTCTAAAACATCTTCTTTCTTATACAGAACCGTTTTAGCTGTTGGTTTAGTAAATGGAATTCCACCACCTTCGCATCTTTTCTTTTGAAGCCATGCCAGGGATAAGTGATAAACCAATGCAATTGTCTCTGGAGTAAATTCAGCTTCCATCGGTGCATTGCGAAAATCTTTAATTAAAGCCTTTTTTTGACATTCAGACATTTTATCAATTTTGGTCAGACGAGCCATTTAAGGTACCTCCTTTTGAACCTTTAAGCATTCAAATTCCATCATCCTCTCCATCTTGCTTCTTTAAACTTTGCATTGGTGATTAGATCTTCAATTTCACCAACGCCTACGTTGCTAAATATGTGTGTCATCTTGGCCCCGAACACTGTGAGTGTTCGGGTGATCGTGGAGTATTTAAAGTTCATAGTTTCGCCTCAGAATAATTAATGACGAAGTTGATTGCTTTGATACGATTTACTTTGTATCGGCCATCCCATCTGATCCGCTCTTGCCCGGCAAGCATTAGTGATGCCAGCCTCATAAGTAGTTCCTTTAAATCTGTTTACTGCAGCTTTAAGAATGTCTTTGTTTTCGGCAATTTTGATTGCAGCTAAGGCATCGTTAAAAAGCTGGGCTTGAGTGCGTTTAGGCTTTTGTTGTGTATTTGCTTGCTGTTGAGCTGGTTGTTGATTGTTTTGGTTTTGTGCGTGATTATTCTGCTGGTTATTAGCTTGGTGACTTTGACGATTATTTTGCTGATTGTTATTTCGCGCACCATTGTTATTAACTTGGTTATGATATTCATCCGAGTCATAGTCTTTGGTGTCATCAATCAAAAACAAACCATTCAAAGCATACTTACGAGCATAAGAACTTGATGCACCGAATGTTTGCGCTACATCCATCCCTTTTTTACTGATTTCAACACCAGCATGTGCTTTAACTACTGTTTCTTTACCATTGAAATCAGTGAAAATCACTTTTGCAGTTACCACAACTACTGATCCAACTTCCTGTACCTCATCTGTAATGATCAGTGTGGAGTTGTATTTCTGCAGGAGTGGCTTAACTGCTTCAAGTATGTCTTCACAGTTACGATAGTTATAATTACCAAAAGAATTACGTTTGCTTTTAGGCGCTTTTAATTCTAGCTGGATTTGCTGCAAGACATTGATAGAGTGTTCTGCAGGATTTTGAATTTGATTATTAGAATTAGTCATGATAATTCCCCTTAAGCCCCAACCCAGCCCATGCGTTTTTTGTACGCACGACGTTCATGTAATGGAATATGCGAACTTTGCATACCAATTGCGAAAGCTTTACGACGTTGAAAAGCACGTTCACGGTCGAAGTTCTGTCGGATCCAAGGCTTAGCCACTTGTTCTTCTAAAGTTACTTTTTCGAGTTCACCGGTTTTACGATCTTTAACAAAGATGTCTTTACCTTGCTCAACATAAACAGTGTGGCCAAGGCGCATAGATATGCTGTTTAGTTCATAACCACCAAGGTATTCAGCGAATTTTTGATTAGAAGTAGTCATTAGTGAGTTCCTCCATTTGAAGATTGGAACTGCAACTGATACTTAACTGCTTGAGCCTGTTGGCGATCTACGTCATCTGAACAACTATGGACTGTGAAAACAGTTGATACGATTGTGATACCGATTAGAGAAACAGCAGCAAACTCTTTGAAAATCACTTTAGTTTTAGTCCAGAAAGATAGATGCATTTCTTCAGGTTTAGGTGGCTGAAACAAAATAGAAGTCGTTTGACTTTTGTTAGTGTCAAAATCTGGGGTTTGACTATGGGAATGGATTTGGTTCATACTTATCTCGCAATTTGCAAAGCCCTGATGTCCGTCGAAAGTAATCGGGGCTTTTTGTTGTCTGGTGAGATAAATATTACCTAAAAGGTAATTTAATGCAAGATAAATTATCTTTATTTTATCTTTTTGGTTGTTTTATTTTATAGTAGACAAAAGAAAACCCATTACAGGGATGGGTTGGATGGAGTCTTTAAGATGACTAGAGAAGATTTTCGAGCAAATTTATATCAAACTTACATTTCTTCAGGTATGCAAGATCCAGTCTTAATACAAGAATATATAAAGATTGCTGAAGAATTTGTTTTTGACAGCAAGCAACACACTAGTCTTCAGCAAATTGAATTGATTGAAAGATTAAAAGCTTAAAATTAATCGTCAGAGGATACTATCTTCAAACATTCTTTATAAATTTCTTTCCAATACTCGATATCACCTGCTTGGTTATTCTGTTTATAGTAAGCAGGATTTTTAAGGTCGATACGTGTTTGTATAATTTTATCAGCCATCTCAATAGCTAAACGTTTTTCTTCAATTGAAGGCATATTTTTCTCCGATATTAATAGTGGTTTAAGATCAATGTTGGCACAAAGTCTTAACTTCATAATATCAGGGAAAATATGGCTTTTTAAAAAAGAAAACCCACATAAAGTGGGTGAGATAGGGCTTACTTAGTTATTACAGGTCTTGTCTTCGGATTAGACCTTGGGTTTAAAATATCGAAAATTTATTGCAGAAATAAGAAACCCACCGAGGTGGGTCTGTGCGAGATAAATACTATCCTTAGTATTTCCGGGTAAAGATAGGCTCATAAGATGTCATTAGTATTTAGATATGCCTGATATATGACCATACAAGCTATCTTTTTGTCTTATAAAAAATGATTAGCAATATTAGGATAAGAATTAGAATTACAGCAATAATAGCTCTTTCCATAATGAACTCCTGTAAATCACATGCGAATCTTTCAGCAGTGAATCTTGTCTTTTTTCTTATAGTAATCCAATGCTATATCTAAATCAGACAGTAATTTAGCTTCAGTGTATTCACTCGGTGAAAGCTTCATTAAAGCTGGCATGTACTTGGTTTTGTATTCAGTAGAGTAGTCTTTACATAGAATCTGAATACGCACTTCTTGTGTTGTGTTTGGATCATCCAATTGATCTAGGAATTTATTAATCCGTTTGTCAGATTTTTCAAACTGGGCATTTGCTATTGACGAGTCTGTTTCATCTGAATCGGATGCTTCAGCTACTTTTGATTGGTTATCGCAGCCAGCAAGAGTAATTAACAGAGTAGTTGCAAGGATTCTTATTTTCATGATTATTGTTTGTTGTTATTGGATGAGAAATTATAAAGAAAAATTGGTAAAAGAAAACCCATTAAAGAGATGGGTTTAAAGAAAATAAGCAAGCTAAGAAGAATCCCTAAAAACCCTCAAAAAAAATAAAGATAAGTTATTATTAATTTAATGAAAAACAAAACAAGGAATAATTAAAAGGTGATTTATTACTATATAGATTGTCTTATATATAATTTAGATTAGATCGAAAAGTATCTAGTTCTAGTAAATGTTCATTATATTGACTTTGATTTAGTAATGAATCTCGTTTATTAATTAGTTCAATAACTTTAAAAGAATGTGCTTCATAATTATTAGGAAGAGATTCCATACCTAGTATAATTTGATGATGCTTGAATTTAGCAATTGTATGCACCATTTTATCTATATTGGGGATGTCTTGTCCATTTTGCTGGATTGTATCAATAATGATAGGGAATAAAGGAAAAGTAGTAAGCTCATAACTTAAGGTTATGTATGCTAAATGGGCTGCTAAAACACTTCTTGAACTTGAACTACCTGTTAAGCTAGGTTTATAATACACCTGTTTAGGTAGTATATCTGTATCAACATCAAGTTTGTCGTAAAAAAATTTAAGATAGCTTTTAAATTTATCTTTTCGATGTTTGATATCTTCTTCACTTTCCAACTCATTAATTTGTAATTGAATTGAGTCTATTTCATCATCTATGGAAAAAATTTGTTCATAGAGTTCCTGCATATTAAAGTTTAGATTTTGCTTAATATCTCTGTTTGAAAATGTTTTAATGATCGACTCAAACGAATAGTTTAAATCATTACTTAATTGAGTTTCTAAAGTTAATTCTTCAATTTCATCATTTATAAGTTTTAATTTTGAATCTAAATTTTTTTCATTTTTATTCAAATTTTCAATTTGTTCTCTTAAATTATATATATTTTCTTCAATTCCTTGAATATCAAATTCAACTGCTATATCTGTTTTTAACGTTTTTAAATGATTTGTTCCACAAGTTGGGCACTCTAAATATGTATTATCTTTAATTTTATTCAAAAAATTCTTATCATCAACTAATTCATGATGAGTGTTATAAGCATTTTTCAAAAGATTATGTAATTTATTTTTTTCTGAAATTACCTCAATTATCTCATTTTTTAGATCTTCTTGAGTTATTTTGCATTTTTTAAGAATTTCTGAAGTTTTTAACAATTTTTGTCTAAAAAAATTATTGTCAATGTCAGGTAGTGGTGTGTTTTCATATTCATGAATAATCAATTGATTTTCAGATTTTTTATAAATTTTAAGTTCAACTTCTAGCTCTTTCTTTTTACTATTTAACTTCTTTTGATTTTGTTTTTTAAGGACTGTCTCATTGGACACAATTCCTGTAAAGTGCTCTATAACTTGTTGATAAAAATCTATATATCTCGTTAAGCCGTCAAATGGACCATTCCAACGGTTTGACCAACTAGAATCTTGGTTTATATAGTATGGGGTAAGGATTCCTTGTAAACCTAAATAATATTCTTGTAAATTACTAAAATGAATAGCTGATAGAGGATAGTTAAAAAAAATAGCCATATGTTCTTGCCATTTTGAGTTTTCACTTGTCTCAAAAATAATTTTTTTACCAAAATCATATAACTTTCTATTTTCACCATTTCGAAAAAAATAAAAAATATCCTCATCATAAGAGATAGTTAATAAACAAGTAATATTTCTATCTAATTTACCATTGGTAAAAAAATGAGTAGGGCTTAGTCCTAATGCCCAAAAAATTGACTTTATAACTGTAGATTTTCCACGATGATTTTCTGCAAAAATAATATTATTTTTGGCCTCTATTATGATTTTTTTTGAACTTTTTTCTTTTTTTGAAAGTATTAAAATCTCCTTGAATGTTATCTTCGATTTCAATTTGTTTCCCCTGTCTTAAGTTACGTATAAGTTTTAATAAGTTATAAGTTGAAGTATTGTTCACAATAAATATCCCCATCGGAAACTTCATAAATTAAAACCGAACATTTGATATATTCTAGTGTAATAAAGTTGTGCTTTCTAACTAAAAAAATCTTATCAGTGACAAAATCAATAAGTTTACTTAATGTCTCAAAATTATTAATAATTGATTCATGTTCTGAAAAAAAACTATCAATTTCGAAAAATAAGTTTTGATTATGTTCTTGATCTCTATTCCTCAAATCCAAAAGGACTTCTGTAGATGTCTTTAAGATTTTTTTTCGTAGACGGTAAGCATAACCTTCATCATTTAGAATTCTAAAACCTTCCTTCATATAATCTTCAGGAGTCTTAAATGTTTCTTCAATTTCATAAATAATATCTTCAAACCCTTTTCTTGTTATACATCTTTCTTTTAATTGTTCAATATTAATTGCATAATTAATATTACTAGTCAATTGATAAAAATGGTTTGTAATATATTTAGCTGCTACACCAATATTTCTAAGATAAATTGGGAATTTAGCTGCCTCATTTAAAGAATAAATTTTTCCAATAACATGAGTATCTGGCTCATTAACATCCATATTTGATATACAAAATTGTATTCTATTGAGTTCAATAACTTCTGTAGTTGATAAATTTAGTTGCCGCTGCAAGGCATTACTCATTCTTGTTACTTCATTTGGGTGAAAGTCAGATTCAAGATTTGAATTAAAGTGTTCAATATCTTTATTATTGCAGTCTTTGCCTTTTAATTTTTGATTTGTAATAAAATACATCTTAGTATCAAGTGGTTTGAATCTTAACCATCTAGAATAAAGTTTTGATAAAATGGAGTCTTCTTTTCCATTTTTTCTTTGAGGTGATTTAATTAAATCATTTATGAGCCATAAATTAGGTCTTTCATTCTTCTTAATTTGAAAAAATTCAATTTTCGTAGGATTTTCCAAACAATCAATTATTGTAAAATCTTCTTTTATTTCTGCTCCTACTGCAAAATTGGTATTCAATAATGACCACGTTTCAAATGTCTTATACGTACACCACCAATCTTGGTATCTAAAACCTCGTTTAGCATGGGTTCCCTGCTTTTCATCTTCTGTACTATCAAGCAGTTTTTTTATAAAATCATTGTTATTATTCATAATTATATCTATTAAACATCCCTATATAACCCAACAACTTTACCCACCAACTTACATCCTTCATCAAGTTCCATGATTTTCTCATGCCATTTAGGATTAAGTGGTTCTAGGTATTTGCCATTGGGTTCAATTATCAATTTCTTAAAAGTTGCTTTACTTTCACCCTCACAAGCAACAATGACTAAATCCCCAGTTTTTAAGTCACTTACCTGAAAGTCAGGGTTTACGTATATCTTGTCTGTAGGGCGGAAGTCTGGAAGCATTGATTCACCAACAACTTCAAGCCCATAACCATTTTTCCCACACTTAGGGTTAGGTGGTAGCCATTCATTAAACTGTGTATCTACAGGAATAGAATCAGCAGTCGTCCAAGTACCAGCCTGTATCCACGAAATAACAGGGATCAAACGGCCAGCGATAGGAAAGGGTGCTGATACATTACTTTCAAGTTTTTCAATTTCCTCTTCATGAGGAATATCTAACCATCCATGAGATTTTCCAAAAGCTTCCTCAATTTCACGTGCGACTTTATTACCAATACCTTTAATTGGATTAGTACCTGCAAACTGACTTGCTTGAGACTGTCCTTTTCCAATTTTTTCAGCAAAGTTAGATACGCCACCTATTTGATCGACAAGTAAACGGGTATTTGAGTATCTGATTGATTTGCTATCCATATTTCTTCCAATAAAACGTTGTGACATGTCACTACTTTAATTGTAGTTTTATCACCAAAAAGGTAAACAAGAAAAAAGGTTGTATTTGCATTACCTAAAAGGTAATATTTAAATTAATCAGTGAGGGTTAATTTATGAATTTCCGTGATTTTATTCTTCAACTTTCTCAAGAAGAATTAGTTGAATATGCAAAAAATGCGAAAACAACAACAGGTTATTTAAAGTCACATTTATTGTATGGCTATAAAGAACCACGTAAAAACCTACGTAAAGCCTTAGCACAGGCGAGTAAGGGAAAAGTTACTGAAGCAGAAGTTCTACAGCATTTTGGGTTATATCCTTCGCAACCATTGCACAACCTAAATGGTAATGAAGCAGTTATCTAATAACCACGTTCAAAAGGAACACGAATGAACATATCAGATGCTGCTTACAACACCGTGCATGACTACAAAGGCGGCTCGAATGCTTTAGCACCACGCTTAGGCATAAGAAGCCCTGCAGTGCTGAACAGCAAAGTGAACCAACATACAGACACGCATCATTTGACCTTGGCCGAAGCATCAAAACTGATGGCATTAACAGGGGACTATCGAATTTTGCAAAGCCTGTGTGCGGAACATGGAAAAGTATCTATTGATTTACCACAAATACCTGAATGCCGAGATACAGCACTTACCGACATTGTTCTGAATATTGGAATGGGTGGTGGAGACGTGTGTGCAGTTTTTAAAGAAATGATGGCAGATGGACGAATTACCAAAGGCGAAGCATTAGACATGTCAAAGGTTGTACATCAACTACATATGTTTTTAGCCGAATTAGATCGTCAGGTGCATTTATGTGTAGAAGAAAAAGAAAAAGCCTGACTTCAGAGATCAGGCTTTTCCAATTCAAAACACTTGCGGAGTTTTAAATATGCAAATGAATTTAGCACAAGATTTAAACAATGACAAATTCGACCTGATTGCCGGAGATGTTGTTGTTTTTATACAGGGAAATATGCCAGATCACTTGATGACAGTTTCAACTGTAAAGCATTTGGGTGTGTTTTTAGATGAAGGTCAAAAGTTTGCTATGAGTCATTTAATACGTACTGCATCGCTAAGCGAACTTAAAGCCAACCACCGTCTAGATCTACCGGTCGCTCTATTTGTTTCGGAGGAATCATGAATAGCCAATTCCAGAAACAACCAGATTTCAAGCAACAGCAGGGCGTTCAATCATTTTATGAACCTGCTCTACAGATCCTGAGTGAAATCCAGGAACAAAAGAAATTAAGCCTTCTTAAAAAGGGCTATGACGAAAACAACGCCGCCGTTACCAAAATTGAGTTTTCACAGTTAATGGCAAGAAGATTTCGTATCACGATTTACCTGGCTGATCAGATTGTATCAAGCCTTGTGAAATCGAATTCAGTTGAATCATTTGGTGGGTATGTGAAGCCCAAAGTAGTTGGGGTTTAGCTATGAGTTTAGATGCAAATATCTGGGCATGGAAAGTGCGTCAGAAGCAAAAGAAAGGCGGCAGTATAAAAGCGCTTAAAAGATTAGTGCTGCTTTCACTTGCCGATCGTGCAAGTGAAGATCATTGCGCATATCCAAGCATAGCCCGTCTGGTTGAAGATACAGAAATGGACCGAAAAACCGTCCTGAAAATTATAGATGAGCTTGTTGAGGATGGTTTGATTGAAGATACCGGAGAACGAAAAGGCCGGACAAAACAGGTCAAAGTTTACCGTTTACTCGGTGTAAATGGTCGTGAAACAGTTCCAACGATGGAACTCTTTAAGGCTGAAAATGATGATTTAAAGAGTTCCAACAACGGAACAGTTCCAACAATTCCATGAAAGAGTCCCAACAATTCCGGTAAACAGTCCCAACGTTGGGACACGGAATCTTTCAAAGAATCTATCATTAGAATCTAAAAATAAAAAATCGTGGTTTTGTTTTAAAAAACTTCGAGAAGAAATTTATCTGGCCGATGACAGCATCGATTTTGAAACCATCATGAATTCGAAATGGGCTGAACGAGAAAAACGTGCATTCGAAATTTACAACGCTGAAAAAACCATGAGCGATGATCTGATGATTTATCACTTTGCTGACTGGGTGATTAACGCATATCGAACCAAGTATTCGAATAATCAAAATCCAGCTTTTGCAAAACCTGCAGGTACAGGATCTAAAACTCAACAGCTTTCTGAAAAACAGATTCACACCTTCGCTCAAAAACTTTCACAGCATCCAGAGTTTTCAAGCAAGTTCTCTGAACCAGGAGAGTCGTACGACAAACTTGCAGCTCGTATCGCCGAAAAACTTGAAGACCCAGCTCAAGCCAAAAAATGGGAATCGTATTTGAAACAGGTTGGATTCAATGGGTCGTTAGGAGCTGCAGTATGACGGATGCAGATCGTACCTACATGAATCTCATGATCTTCAAAACCATGGCATCAACCAAAGGACGTATCTCTGTAAAACAAATTCATGAGGCTATTGAGCCAAATATGGGGATTTCGATTCGTAGCCTGCAACGTTACCTGAATGGCTTGGCGAGTTGGGGAATGGTGATCAAGGATGGAGAAACACCACAGGGATTTATTCTCACTGAACATGCAAAGCAACTTTTTAAAGAACTGGCCAATGGATGTGATGCATGAGCAGCATTTCACTGACTGAATACAAAAAGCTGTATGGCAAACAGAGTAAGACCACAGCTAAATCAAAACGTCAGCCCCGTGGTGCGAAAGTTGAGAGTATTGGTGAGTCATTGCTCGCAACACAGCTTAAAGCGCTCAAAATCGAATTTAAGAGAGAATTTAAGTTTCATCCAGAACGTAAGTGGAAAGCTGATTTTCACATTGTTGGCAAAAAGATACTGGTTGAGGTTGAAGGTGGGATCTGGATGGCAGAGGGTGGTCGTCATACAAGGGGTAAAGGCTATATTGGGGATATGGAGAAATATAACTCGGCAACAATGATGGGTTACCAGGTAATACGGTTTAGTACAGAACAAGTGAAATCAGGTTTAGCGGTTCAGCAAATACAGAAGATGGTAGGGGATTTATAACGATGAGTACTGCAGCAGTGAAGCAACATATTTTACAGTCGGTTGATTGGTCACGTTTTGATTTGGAGGGGTGGTTACAACAGTTTGGAGCATGGTTATATACCAATACTGGTTCTAGCGGTCGCACAGTGAATCCTATCGCCGTGGCCATGGATAATGCGGTAAAGGCTAAGAAGTCTAAAAAGATTCATGCTGATCAGCAGCTGCAGATTATTGCGGATTATCTATCAGGTGACTATGTACCACCGAAGCCTCGTAAAACGAAAATGACTTGTGAAATTGACGACAATGAAGCTCGAGCAGTTCAACGTTTAGTTCTGGATCTACAGGGGCAATCAGAAGTACTGGATGATTGGATGGATGCCATCATTGGCCGTTACTTTTACAGCTGCTCCTGGTCAGAGATGGTGACAGATGAACGCAGTCAGTTAGATGCACGAATGGATGTAAAGTGTGGGCTGGCTGCGTTGCATAGTCGGTATGGGTTTATTGAGTATGTTTGAGTCAAATATTAAGCTTGGTTGACAAACCCTTGAAATAGCCTGAAATTTTGGTTGACAAATAGTCGAATTAGTCCTAAATCAAACTTTTACTTTATAAAAAACATAGTAATGGAAACAGCATTAAAGATTATTGGGGTATTAATAGTACCTATACTAATAGTTATTCTTAACAATAGATTAGCCAAACTAAAACATGATAGAGAAATTAAAGCAGAATTTTTAAAGTTAGCAGAAGATCTGGAAAGTGATGAACTAGAGAAACGATCCACTCTATATAAAGATAGGCTCGCCAAATCAGCCTTTAATGACGATGCAATAACCTATAGTGAGGTTAAGTTTTTCCTAAACTATGAAAATGCAGATTTATGGGTAAGGGATTATGTAAAGATTAGAGGAATGTTGGAACGTGAAAGAGATGATGCAGGGGAAGTTACAGGATTTAAGCGTAAGTCCCACTGGATCAAATTTGTATTTGCACTCGTTCTATATGGTGTTTGCGCTTTCACAGGATTGATTCCATTTGTAATTATGAATAAATATATTGCATGGATGGTTAGTTCTTATGAAAAGGGTATGCCACTGATGATTGTTTTACTGGTTGCCATTCCAATTATTCTTTTAGTTGTTGCATATTTATGCTTAAGATATACAGAAAAATATGCAAGTTGCGGCATCTTTTTACATGACTTCTATAAAGTTGCTTTTAAGGCGAAGGGCGCTGAAGAAAAAAATGACAGTGAAGTAGATGTTGCTGCGTAGTTTGTGAGTTAAACAAAAAGGTTTTCTTGAAAATTTGGTTGGAATGGAAATTTCACAGAAACCTAGAGTTTTAAGAATTGTAGAAGAAAGCGCCTAAGGGCGCTTTTTTATATAGTCTTCATTAAGGTTGAAATTTCCTCAATTACATCAAAGACCTGTTTAAAGTATGTGTAATCTAGACTAGATTCATGTTTTGGAATAATATTTTTAATGAATGAAATTTTCGAGTAAACCTTTTTTTTATCTATTTGATCTTTTGAAGCAATTGCTTCACAAATTAAATGTTTTCCATTAATCATCATTGTCTCATTCAGGAGAGTACTATTGTTATATAAAAACTCAATCACAGTCTTCTCTGGATCAAATGGTACAACAGGTAGCTCAAAAATATAAAATTTTTTAAATAAAGCAAGAAATTTCATAGTAGGTACGGTAGTACTAGAGTGTTCTTTCCAAGAATTTTTAAAGAGTTTCTTAGCTTCAGTAATTACACCTTTTCCTGCGCCATCTCTATCAACAATTATGATAGTTGGATTTAATAAGTTTAATTGAACTTCAGATTTGTAAAGGATTTTCAAATTAGATAGAAATTTTTTTAAATTTTCAGTGCCACCATCTAAATGTAATAATTTTTCAAATTGATAATCTGAGTTGAAAGAACTAAATTTTATGTTAGTTATTCCTAGCTTTTCAGCTGCTTTCTTAAAATGAATAACATCAGTTATACCTTCACAAATAATTGAAGGTTTGTCATTGTATACATATTTTTTATGGAAAATAAATGAGCCATACATCTTATCCAATCCATTTAATGTATTAATATGATGATATAGAAGGCGACTTTCCCAATTTTTTTTATCTATAAACTCATTATGATGTTTTAAGTAATCATCATGCTGCTCTAGTAGCTTATAAGGTTCAACTTTTTTTATATTGTAAATATAATTCAAGATTCCATTTAAAGATTGTGAATCTTCTATCTGTGGCTCATGGAATACATGATATTTCGACTTAACAAAAGTATTAGTTTTACAAAAACTATCAACCATAGCACGCGTTGCTTTATAGTAATGTCTATTAATATTTACTTTTTTATTAACAACTAGTCCAGTTACAACCTGTCTCTGTTTTCTATTTGCTAATCTAGTTTTTTTATTATTAATATGAAAACCAAATGTTTCGAATTGCCTTATTAATCTTTCATTTAAAACAATGAGATTTTCATCCATTGTTAAAATTGCTTCTGGAAACTCTTTTAAATTTGTTGAAATTGTTATGTCATCAGCATATCTAGTATAAACACACTTATTTTTTTTGCATAACTTTACTAGTCGGCTATCAAGCATAGCAGTAAAGAGATTAGAAATGACAGGAGAGCATGGGCTACCTTGAGGTAGGTATCCTATTACTTTATCATTTTCTCGAAATGTTGCAATCCTTGCAATTGTCAAAGCCACTTCTTCACTTAATTCAAAATATTTATTTTGTATGAAGAAACCAACTAATCTATTGAATTTGATTGATGTAAAAAAATCTTTAATGTCGATGTTTAGAACTAAATTTTTATTTGTATGTATATGAGCATTTGTAAAAATTCCTGGGGTTATAGAATGGAAATTGTATGGCGAGTCAATATATATTTTTTTTCTGAATCCATGAGATACTAAGTGAAATTTAGGATATTTATTTGGTCTATTTTCTTGAAATTTTGATAGTGTTTCAGCTAATCGATTATTTTCAATTTCGCTTAAACATTGTTCCAAAAGAACTGATAATTTTTTTTGAACAATTTTTAAATATTCATAAGGTGCACTAATTTTTCTAGAAGTTTGATCCTTCTTTTTAATTTCAAAAGTTGAATATTTAGAAGAAATGTGACCACGATATAAAATAATTGAGAATCTTTTGTATGGTATATCTAAAAGTATAGCTAAATCTCTTGCTGTTTCACAACGTTTTAAATTCTCTAAATTTGTCATTGGAATAAGTCAAGTCAGAATAAGAAATAATAGAAGGGCACCTATGGAAACTTCATGGACTACCTAGTACGTTCTAAAGGTTATACTAAGTTTACATTACATTGTGTCTTAACATTAGATACATGATTGCGAATCACAATCATAAATCTTTCCATAGGTGCTATTTACTAATTTACAATAAAACAATAAATAAATCATTATTTTATTTAGATTTTCTTAAATATTTTTTATTTTTAATCCCTAAAACTCTCATTTCTAGGAATAGAGTACCAATAACGAATTTTCTCACCATTATTTAAAGTTTCGATATTGATTAATTCATATTGTGGGTTTTCATAAATCAGTTGAAATGGATAACCGTATTTTCTCATTGAGAGGTTGCCACCTCATCACATTCTTTGCCCGTACACCAGTCGCTAAAGAATTTCGAAAATGGGTACTCGACGTACTGGAAAAAGAAGTCCTGCAACAGCAAATCGACACACGTATTAAAATCAGCGCACAGCAACAAGCTGAACTTAAAGAAATCGTTGATCGCCGTTGCGAAGGTAGTGTGAAAAGAAGAACTGAACTTTGGAGCAGACACAACCAATACTTCCGTATTCCTCGCTATAGTGAATTACTCGCTATCCATTTTAGTGATGCAGTGACATTTCTACAAACAATGAAACTTAGAACTGTACAACAAGAAGCCAATATTCGAGATTTAGCTTTGCATATGCTTTGGCTAAACCACTGGTGGGGTGAGTTTGGTGATTCTATTCGTAAGCTTAGTCCGAAGACGGGACATGGCATCCATGATCATTTTAAATTTGGTGCACATGAAGCAAGATTGTTTTTAGGAAAGGCGACTTATATGCCCATCTTTGAACTCGCCAAGTCGCATGATTGGCATAAAGGTGGAATGGGCTACAAGACATTAAAAGAAGTAGGTCGATTATCAGTAAAAAATTGATTTAAGAATTCTAAAAATGCCACCTATACGGTGGCATTTTTAGATTAGGATTTTGATAAGATTTTTTCATATTTTTCAATAATAGATTGTTGGATGATGTTTTTTAAAGTTCCGATATCCGTTAAAAGTTGGAGTTCGTTAGTTGTTGTAGCGATCTGTGCTTTATTATCGATGTTATTTTGGGCAATTACTCCCGAAATAGCAGCCATTCCCAAAGCAGTAAGTGGCGAACCAGTAGCCAGACCTAAAAGGGCAGCAACTCCCATTACCACTGGTACATTGTTAGTTTTTTCTATATGTACGACCTTACTCTTTGTATTGGCTACAAATATTCCTTTTTGATTAATTTCTTCAATTGCAAGTTCTAACAAATACATAAATTCAGATGATTTTAAATCAAATTGTTGTCCAAAAATGAAAATTTGTTCAATGCTGATATTTGTTTCACCCTTTTCAAGTTTAGATAAACCAGATGTACTCATTTCGATATTTTGAGCCATATCTGTTTGCTTGATTCCTTTAAATTCTCTTAGGCAATGTAGTAATGCACCTGTTACATGAGAAACCGTAGTAGAGAAATTATAATTTGATAAATTTGTCATAAGTGGATCAAAAATGAGAATATAAAAATATTTTAGCAGAAATTGATAAAATATGTTGATTTCCTCTATTGGAGGAATTAGTATTATTTTGAAAGTTAAGCATTCTGTTTAACTCCCATTAAAAGGTATATATATGAAACAAGTATTGATTCAATTTGGCTTTAAATTACTAGGTTTGTTCCTTGATCACATTTATCAAATGATTGAACTGCGTTTAGCTGAATCTCGCCGTCTTAAAGCTGCACAAAGTATTAAAACGATCAATTAATAGATTGTTTTAATTAAGGTGATTATTTTTAAAAGAATGATGACCTTAGTTTGAACTTGAACTTCAAGGATGAAGAATTCTTAAGTGATAGTTTGTAGAAAGGGCTGATCGTAAGGTTGGCCTTTTTTTATTCTTTAAATGTCTCATTTAAAGCTTGTTGCACAGCATCCACCCGTGACTTACATACTTTGTAAGCAGACATAGACTCTTCAACAATCTTCATTAAATTATCAATATCAGGCTCTTCTTGTGATTCAAGCAACTCAGCATTCTTCTTAAGAACTTCATGGCCTTCTTTAAATGTTAATTCTTTTTTAGTCATTGCTTAATACCTCAGTCACATTGGCTTCGATGGTACCATCCTGTAATTCTACCTGGATGCTGTCACCTGAAATTTGTTGGATGGAACGAATAGCTTTACCTTGGCTACGCACTATACCGTAACCCTTGGCCATCACATTTCGTGGATTCTGTAATAGGGTTTCACGCATCAATGATTCAACCTGATTTGATGCTAATTTGATTTGCTGTTGTGCTAAGTACTGCAGGGTACCTTTCATTAAATCCAGGCTTTTATTGGCTTCATTGATTTGGCCATGCGCAAGTGTCTTAATCACTCGGATGTATTGATCATTTTGGCTTTGATACGCTGTGATCTGGTGCTGAGATAAGAGCTTGATCGTTTGTAGAGAATCTAAAACCTCTTGAGTGCGCTCAACAATCAGGTTACGAATACCACCAATGACTTTGCTGGGTGTATCAAAAGAACGGTGGGCCACTTCATCTAGAATGGTTCGGTCTTTTTCATGGCCAATACCCACCCAGATCGGAACTGAACGTTTGCAGAGTAGGGCAGCTAAATCATAGTCATTCAAATAAGCCAGATCATTTACAGCACCACCGCCACGAATAATCACAATTAGATCCGGGGCTACATCAAAATCTTTAGCCCACTGACGTAAACCATCACCCAGTGAACTAATAATTGAAACTGCAGCTGTATTTCCTTGAAAGGTCGCGGTGTGATAAACAAAATGACAAACACCGGCTTTATCTAAAGCATCGGCATCTTTCTTGAAGTCACCAAGACCTGCAGCATTTTCCGGAGCAATGACCAGGACATTTTGAATGTCGAAAGGAGTGGGGAGGAGCTTATTTTTATTGACCAAGCCTTCAGAAGTTAAACGCTCTAATATCTGTTGATAACGCCGTGCAATGTCACCTAAGGTATAACTCGAATCGATATCTTCAATATTGACTGAGAAACCGTATTGAGGACTGAAAGTAGCTTTAACTTTAATAAGAACGTTTAGATCTCGAGATAATTCGATACCACTTTCACGCTCAAATTTTAAAACCATTTTTGCTGCAGAGAACTTCCAGATCGTCGCTTTACAACTGGCAATCACTTTATCGGTATCTTCTTCTTTTTCAGCTAGCTCTAAATAATAGTGGCCGCCTTTGATACTTAAGTTACGGATTTCAGCTTTCACCCAGACAGGTTCGTCAAAAGTTACGCGTATAACTTCTTGGACCGTATTTAGGTATTCACTTAAAGAAAGCTGAAAGTCAGGCATGGAAGACAGGATTTCTAAAATTATTAATGAAAATAGTATATAACCATGGAATTAAAGGCAATGTAGAGATATTGACCTTGCGCAAGGGATATAGCATATTTCAGCTATAGTGATCAAAGTGTACGTTAAAGCATTAGGTTAATTTAGAAGCTCATCATTGGATGGGCTTTTTTGGGTTTCTGGGATGCTAAAATGTATTAAAAATAATCTGCCTATCCTTACTCTGCTTATAATTGTGTTAGGCGGTTTTGGGTATCCTTTTTATTCGGGCGAATGGATTACCCTTCCACGATTGGCGGAATTTGATGCTAAATGTTATGACATCAATGTGCCTGATGAGGTTGAGTATAAACAGTCTGAATTATTTTGTTCGTGCATGCACATGAGTAAGCTTGAGAATAATAAAGAAAAGTCTAAGTATTGCGCTAACCTAATTAAGAAGTGATATTGGCCGATTACATAAAATGTAAGAAAATATTAGGTATTTTTCCAGCATTAACTCACAATAGGTTTTCCTTATAAAATTTACAGTTCTAGAGAAAAAGAATGCCCATAAATAACTATTTACCCGCTCTAGAACAAGTTTATGAATTTTTAAAAGAAAGACCTGATTTCATAAGTCAGAGTAAATTTGAGAAATCTGTAGAGTATTTTAAAACTCTACATGAAGGGGATCCTCAGGAATTTAAATTCGAAGCACCGCATAATCTGTATGGCAAATTTGGTCCTAATCGAATGTTAAGCTTAAGACTTGCACCAGATTTTGATAATAAATCTAATTTCATTAAATGGGTATATTCACAACTTAATGATCAATTTTAAGATAGCTATGTAAAGCTCAGTAAAAAGGTAAGTTTTTATGGCGGCTCCCTTTATTCTTAGTGGTTTAAATTGAATACCGCCACCAGATAATTGAATTAGTATGAATTATTGTTGGTATAGTGATCCGTTACTAGGACACTTCTAATATGAATGATACTTATAGATATTTATATACGCATATAAGTATATTTGGATCTTTACCAACGCATAAAGTGTTTGTGAGCAATACCAGCAATAAGTCGAAATTAATTTTTGCTGATAATACTTTTATTTATGGTTTAGTTTCTGATTGGACTCTAAGAAATTCAGATTTTGGGAGTGATAAGGTTACCTGGATAGAAGAGCCTAAATCCTATTTGGAAAATGAAAAAAAGAAGTTAGCTTTATATAAGTCTACTCACCCTCTATTTATAACAGAGTCAGCAATTTGATAGATTTAATTAAATTTTATAACTAATTAAGATTTTTTTTTAGATTTAAATATCAAGAAAAGCTCGGTCACTGATCGGGCTTTTTTAATGTTTGGTAAAATTATAGGTTTTTATGCTATTGATACTTTTTATATACTGAATTATAACTAAAACCAATAATAAGGTAACAATTGGTTAGAACATGGAAGGGAACAGAACTATTGTTTTAATTGGTGTATTTTTAATATGCCTATGCTTTCTATGCAGTTACGTTTATTTAGATTTAAAGGCAAAAAAATCAGAAAGAATAAAACAATTGATACAGGAAGCCGAATTTTCTTTATCCAATGTTAATAAAGATAACTAAGTGAGGCTGGGTAGTGATAGAAATCTCGGTCATTAGGTTGTCTATTACAACTTCATAACTATGGTTCATATCACAAAAAAAATTATTATTGTAAAGAATTTAAAACATTTTACCTAAAACCTGTATTTTGAGACACTTCATGATTCAAAGTTAACAGAGTAAAAAACTGATCTTCTTATACTTTAGGTTGAAAAAAATAAGAATCAGGTAATAGAAATGTCCAAAACATTCATCTTAAAAGAAGTAAAAGCCAAAAGTCGTTGTGGTATGAAAATAGTGGTAGAGCAGGTATTTGAAAAGGTTTTTCATGAGCATAAAAGAAAACCTGTATGTGTACCTTTACCTAAAATAGTGATTAATGAAAAGGTGATTGGTCTAGATGATGAAAATACTTTTGTCCATCCTGGAACATATAAAGAGTTCAGGGTGACAAGAGAGGAAGTCATTTTTAAATCAAAATTTCCATATCTTAAAAAGAAAAATAACTCAAAGTAAACAAGTGAAAACAGTTTCTACGCATTCTTTATACTTTTTTATCGAAATTGAGGTGCTATATTTTTATTACTCCAAGAAGTTAAAGCAGTAAAAATAACTAAATGGTAAAGCAAATATTGGCCCGCTTAATTCCCCCGATTAAGCGGGCTTTTTATTGGACTTTGAAATTGAATTTTAAAGTAATATTTTGCCAATGATTGATATTTAAATATATATAAAATACGCGCAGAATCTATCGCTGTAGTTTCTGAATGAACCCTCTAGGTTCTTACTTTTAAGCCCACATCACCTCTCTGAGTGGGCTTTTTTTTGTCAGGAAAAAAAGATGCTCCACCTCTTAATGTGCTTATTTGGTTTACATGGTGCGACTGAGATTGAATACGCGCCTGATGATGAAGAAATCAAAGTGTGTCGGGATTGTTTGAAAGAAGTTAAGTGATTATTTATTAGTCAGAAAATATCAAGACTAAACAAATAATTACACTCTCATGTGTAAAACCTTTGCTAGGATATTTATACATAAAAACAAGTAAATAGTTTTTTAAGCATGACATGGGCCTGTTTGACTTGGGAGAGTTAAACAGGTTTTTTTTAAATCTCAATATTTTAAGAAGTGTATTAACATTGTTGATATGACTAGGCTCCTCTAAGCCTACCTGGGTATTATCCTGCTTTTATATGTTAAAGATAGAAGCTTATGAAAATTTTTTATAATGTATCACTTATTATTGCAGCAGTGACTTTGACTGCTTGTGCAGGTACTCCCGATACAGAAGTTGTTCACAAGCCTGAGATGATGAAAAAATGCGTGCCTGAAAGTGCAGCAAAATTAGCACGTACGACATTATCGAGTGAAGCTGATATCAAATCAAAAACAAATTCTGAGGTTGTTAGACTGGTTGCACCGGGTCAACCTATAACTAAGGATTATCATCCAGGACGAGTCACTGTAATTGCTGATCCACAAACTCAAACAATTCTTAAGGCATTTTGTGGTTAAAAACTGAAAAGCAATAACGTACAGAACCTCCTTCGGGAGGTTTTTTAATACGAATAGGAAATACAAAAAGCCTATCAACTAGATAGGCTCTTCTTACTAATCAAAATATTGAGCTATGATTTATTTTTTATCAGTATTTTCTTTTTGATCATGCTGCTCTTTAGTAGGAGCTGTTTCATTTTGATTAGGCTTGTCTTGAGCAGGCTTTTGCGCTTGGTCATTTGATGTAGGTTTGTTTTGGGTTGCGTTATTTGAAAATTGATTAAAAGAAGCTTTTTGAGCGGTATTTGTATTAACTAACATAATTTTCTCAATTTTGGTTGTCGAAGATTCGACCTAGTAAGAGTGACATAGTGGAAGCACTTACAGTGAGATGATTTAGAGAGGCAAGTGTAGATATATGTAGGATTTAAATGTTTATATCTTATTTATATTTCAAAGGTTTTTATAATAAACTCGTCGCCAGATTGATCTATATCACTATTTAAATAGTCAAGGTATTTAATTTATATCTTCTCGATACCTTGCTGATACAAGGAGTGTATATGGACGAAAAAGAATATTTCTGGAAAACCAAGAAACGCCCACATAAATCTAAACCACGCACCAAACCTTTACCGAAGGCTAAAGAAAAATACTTAGAAGCAGAAGAAACACTATTCCAAGAGTTAGAAGAACATGCCATTGGTTATGAACGTAAGTTTCAATTTGAATCAACCAAAAATTGGCGTTTCGATTTTTATGTTGTGAGGCTGAGGCTTCTGATTGAAATCGTTGGTAGTCCATGGTCAGTTGGTCGTGGTGGGAAAAAGATAGCAAACTCATTTAACAAGTATGATCTTGCCGAAGAGATGGGTTACACATTTGTGCGTTTTGAGCCTCATCAAATTGAATCTGGTTATGCAATTAATTGGATTCAGAATCAGTTAGAGAGATTAGAAGATGGAACAGATCAGACCATTTCCCCCAACGGATCTAATTGACCGAGCAGAAGAACAAGAAGCTATTTTGCTTGCACCCGCCGTGGATCTAAAAGAATGGGTAGTAAAAAACTGGCTAACCATTGGTGGTGAACTTCATAACCCAGATCATGATCACATTGCAGAGCTGCTACATGATGACGAGACCTTTTTAGCATTCGCATGGGCATCATCTGCATGTGTGGCTAAAAAGCGTATGGTTTTAGGTCAATGTGAAAAAGTGATGTTTAATCAGGGTGGTTGGAAGAAAGCACGCCAGGAACAACAGATGCGGGACTGGTTTGGATTTGTACCTCAATACTTAATTACTGTAGATGCTGCTTTCTGTGAACAAGCTTCAGATCGTGAGTTTTGTCGTTTGATTGAACATGAGCTTTATCACATCGGTGTTGAACGGGATGCAGATGGTGAAATCATTTATAGCGATATGACTGGGCTACCTAAGCATTACCTGGCTGGCCACGATGTTGAAGTGTTCTTTGGGGAAACAAAACGATGGGGTGCGGATGAGTCAGTAAAACGACTTTTAGAAATTGCCAAGAATGCGCCATTCGTATCAGAAACTAATATTGCTGCTTGTTGTGGGAACTGTGTGATTGGATAGAGTCTTAGGGCTCTTTTTTTTGGCCATCTTGTACGACGTAGAACGACAAAGAGGTGTTTATGGCAGCACTAAAAGAGCCTGTAAAAATGTTTATAGTTCAGTCTCTTGCTTGCTTTGAAACCCCTCAACAAGTAGCAGACTCGGTAGAAGAAATATACAAGATCAAGATTGATCGTAAGCAATGCCATAGCTATGACCCAACAAAATATGCAGGTCGTAATCTCAGTAAAAAACTAAAGGACTTATTTGAGCGAACACGCAAAGACTTCCGTGAAAATGTTGAGGATATTGCGATTGCGAATAAGGCTTTCCGGTTGATGGAACTTCAAAAGATGTATGAAGATTCTGGAAAAAATAAACGGACAAAACAAAATCTGCTGAAACAGGCATTCCAAGAAACTGATGGTCGTGTGACTAAGCAAGAAATTACCGGTAAAGACGGTAAACCTATTGAAACAGTAAGTTCAAACGTGCCGACTGAAAGCTACCTGAAGGCAAGGGAGCGGGTTTTAGATGAGTATTGATCCAGCACGTGAATTGGCAATACAACTTGAGGCTCAGGAAGATCTGTATTTCTTTTCGCGCTATATGTTTAAAGAACGTCGTAAGTATAAATGGCTGCATAACTGGCACCATCGAGTAATTTGTGATGAATTAATGAAGGTGTTTCAAGGTGAAACCAAGCGTCTAATCATTAACGTTCCACCGCGATACTCTAAAACAGAACTGGCTGTAATTAATTTTATGGCTTGGTGCTTTGGCAAGGTGCCTGACAGTGAATTTATTCATGTTAGTTACTCAGCTACGCTTGCAGCAAATAATGCTTTCCAGACACGTAACCTAGTACAAGAAGAGGCTTATAAGCGCGTATTTCCTGATTTTGCACTACGTGATGACAGTAAGGCCAAAGATGATTGGCGTACTGCAAAGGGTGGTGTCTGCTATTCACAAGGTACTGGCGGTACCATTACAGGTTTTGGTGCTGGTAAATTTCGCGATTCATTTGGCGGGGCAATCATTATCGATGACCCACATAAGGCCAGTGAAGCTCGTTCTGATACGGTTCGTAAAGGTGTAATTGAGTGGTTTCAGAATACATTGGAATCACGTACCAATTCACCAGATACACCCATCATCGTGATCATGCAGCGTTTGCATGAGGAGGATTTGGCAGGGTGGTTGCTTGATGGGGGGAATGGTGAAGGGTGGGAGCATTTAGAGCTTTCAGCTATTCAACCAGATGGATCTGCATTATGGCCAGCAAAGCATAGTATTGAAGTACTTGAGAGAATGGAGTTAGCAGCGCCGTACGTTTTCTCAGGACAATATCGACAAAGACCATCCCCACCAGCGGGTGGTTTTTTTAAGCCTGATAATATTGAAATTGTAGATGCATTACCTGCAGACATCACTCATCAAGTGCGTGCATGGGATTTAGCATCTTCCGAAAATGAAGGTGATTTCACTGCAGGGGTGAGAGCAGCTAAAGGGCGAGATGGGTATATCTACATTGTAGATGTGCAGCGTGCGCAACTTGGACCAGAGGGTGTTGAAAAGCGTATCAAGCAAACTGCTGAGTTGGATGGTAAGTCTGTAGCAATTCGCTTACCTCAAGATCCGGGACAAGCCGGTAAAGCTCAAGCGAAAAATTTCATTACCAAGTTATCTGGTTTCAATGTAAAAGCTGAAACTGTCTCAGGCGACAAGGTCACACGTTCGCAACCTTTTGCGGCTCAAGTCAACGTAGGAAACGTGAAAATGCTACGTGGTGACTGGAATAAACCATTTGTTGAGGAGTTACGAAACTTTCCAAACGGTAAATATGATGACCAAGTGGATGCTGGCAGCGATGCATTTAATGAACTAAACGAAGCACGAGTTGGCAAAAAACCTGCAGGTGCGGGTAGTCGAACTTATTGATAAGGAATACACATGGCAAAGTCTAAAAAAGACAAAGCGTCAAAGAAGGCTTTGTCTCATGGCAACTTATACACTCAAGAAGCTGTCACTCAGTTTCTGGTGAATTTTGGTAAGCAGCCTGACACGGATGAGGTACTTCGTAAGGCAGGCATTACTCGTCATAAATTACGTGTATTGCTTGATGATGACGAGATTGCTCAGACAGTTGAAACACGGGTTGATGCGCTGTTAGCAACGCCGTTGAGAATTGAGCCGAGCGATACCAAAGAAGCTGAAATACTGAATTTGGTACTGAAAGAATGGTTTCATGAAATTGCTACGGGTGCCTTGAATGCACTGTTCTTCGGCTACTCTGTTCAAGAAGCTGTATATGAGTTGAAGCCAGAAGGTTATGTGGGTCTTCAGTGGATCGGTGAAAAGCCAATGCAGTGGTTTGAACCTAAAAATGATGGACGTTTGATATACCGACAAGATGGTCATAACGTAGAACGAGAAGTTGATCAGGTATTTAAGTTCTTCTTGACCCGCCGTAAAGCTTCATTTGAGCAGCCATACGGTAAAGCATTGTTGGCCACACTGTATTGGCTATTCTTTTTTAAGCAAAACGGTTTCAAGTTCTGGGCTAAATTCTTGGAACGTTTTGGAACTCCGATCTTACTGGGTAAGTGTAAAGACACTGAAACTGATGATATGAGTAGAGCGTTGTTAAATGCTCATGCTCAGAGTGTTTTATCAATTGATATAGAAGATGATGTACAAATTCTTTCTGCACCAGGAACAAATGGATCAGCCGGGGCAGCTTTTGAAGCATTCAATGATCAGCTAATTCGCCAGATTCAAAAGGTCGTATTAGGGCAGACGCTCACTAGTGGTACCGATGGAACTGGTAGCCGGGCACTAGGACAGGTACATGAAAATGTAAGAATGGATAAGCTTAAATCTGATATTAGGCTTGTCACACCAACTTTACAGGCCGTAGTCAATGCTCTATGCGCTTTGAATGGTTGGGGAGATTATGAAGTGATGCTTGGTGAAAAGCCTAAACCGCTTAATAAGGATCAGGCTGAACGAGATGCTCATCTTAAAAATGCCGGAGCCAACCTTACTCCACAATATTTTCAGCGTGAATATGGACTGCAGGATGGTGATATTGCTGAGTCCCCTCAATTGCCTACCAATACCCAATTCACCGCATTGCCAAGGCAAGCATTCAGCTTTAAAGCCTCTATCAACAAGTTATCTGCGGCACAGCAGGAAGTTGAAGAATTGACGGACGGGCAGGGTGATTTGCAGTTATTGAAGTCGGAACAGGTTAAACAACTGGTCGGTGAATCGGACAGTCCCGAAGCTCTGGCTTTTAATTTGATGCAATTAATACCAGGTGCAACACAGTCTCAATTTACGGCTAATTTAGATCAGGCTTTGTATGCTGCGGATGTGCTGGGTTATGCCACTTCAAGTAAAGGTGAGTAGTTATGCAGCCAGTCACATTCCTTGAAGCCCTAGAATACGCTCACAACAAAAAGATCGTGCTGCCAGATGAATTCTACTCAATGGATCTAAAGACTCGGCAGATGGCGACTACGGTTAGCTTTTTATCGAGTCTTGAGCAGATTGAAACAGTTATTAAGGCCGTGAATAAATCCATTGCTGACGGTGGAACTTTTAATGACTTTCAAAAGTTAATTGAAGAATCTGAAATCATTCTGCCTAAGCATTACCTGGACAATGTATTTCGTACCAATATCCAGAATGCTTACGGTCATGGTCGATGGCAACAGCAGCAACGGAATAAGGCTAAACGTCCTTATCTCATGTATTCAGCTATCAATGATAGTCGTGTACGTCCTGCTCATTTGGATTTGAATCGTATTGTATTGCCGATTGATCACCCTTTCTGGCTGACTCACTACCCACCATTAGGGTTTCGTTGTCGCTGTACAGTGATTGCTTTAACTGAAAAAGAAGCATTGAAATATGGCATTACACCTGATGATAAGTTGCCAGAAGTGGCTGAAGCTTTGGATTGGAGTTCTCATCCTTTGCAGTTTGGTGAACTGGAAGAACTGGTTGATAAAAAGATTAGTGCTTCATCACTTGATAAAGAGTACTTGCTTGAGCAGAAACAGGTCATTAAGGCCGAATGGACTGCATCCAAAAAGCTGACCAGTTTGTTTGCGCCTATGGATGATAAGACTCGGGACCTATTTGACACGGTGGCCAATACGGTTATTCCGCTTGATCCAAGCATTAGACCAAGTGCCATACGAACTTTCTTAGACTATGTTCAAGGCAATGATTCAGCATTAACCAGTTACCTCAATTCAGCTACAAGCTCACTGGCTGACGATGTTTTGAAGCGATGGTTAGTTGATGACATGAAAGCTATTCAAGCCGTGGCAAGTAATACAGCTTCAACCGTGGTGGGTGCAGCAACTTTTAATCAAGTTGCTGCATATCAAGTTGGTCAAATTGTTCAGCTTAATTCGCCATTATTGATGAGTGATACAGCTTCAGACATTGTGATCAAGGTTGAGAATGCAAAGGGCTTAGGTATTGATCTGAATGAATTGAAGGTCGGTACTGGTGTTTTATTTCCAATTGGACTGTCTTTTGAAGTTGTTTCGATTGAAGTGGTCGAAGGGCAGATGGTTTATACATTGAAGACATTGGTGAATTAAATGAAGCTTATTTTAAAAAATGGAATGAGTGTCCTGTATAAAAATGGCATGTCATTAACTGGATTAAACATCGATTCAATTGTTGCAGAATCAAAAGAGGATCGAGCAGATCTTCGAATGCTTCTGATGGGGGCTTTAAAAGTAGATGAAGACGGTTGTCATCAATTAGGTCGTGGTTTTGGTTCAAATGCTTTAGCGACAAATCCAGATGTATCAAATGGAAGTCGAGCGCTAGGTAATGAGGCCTCCAAGGTAAAGCTATCGGAACTACTTACAAACTGTGCTCTTGATACGAAGATAGAGGTCATTAATGCGTTGAGTGCTGTAGTGAATATCGATGGGCATTTTGATGCAAAGTGTGCAGCAAGAGAGAAGCTTAGCCTGTTAATTCAAAAACTTTAAATAATTCTGAAATTTAGACCGCCTTAATTGGCGGTTTTTTTATGGAGCATGGAAATGCCAGATCCAAATGAAAAGCAAAAAAAGGAGCAAGATCAGTTTTGCTTCCAATTAGGTCAAGTCAGTGTAGACAAGCCTGAAGATGGAAAAAAGAAACGCACCTTCTCGGGTATTGCTTATAGCGGTGAGGCGATTACAGATCATTGGTATTGGGACAAGGTTGTATTTGATCTTGATTCAATTCAAATCAAAGGTCGTATTCCTGCACTACTTGAACATCGAACCAGTCAGCGTGCTGGAGCAATCAACTCTCATTCCGTCAGTCATGCCGAAGGTCTGAAAATTGAAGGTAATTTACTTTCAAATGAGTTTGGTACACAGGTTGCTCAAGACTCTGATGATGATTTTCCATGGCAGATGTCAGTTCGAATCTATCCAACCACAGTTGAAGAGGTAAAGGAAGGCTCGGTAATTGTGAATGGCCGAACCTTCCAAGCGCCTGTTGCGGTTTTCCGTGGTGGTCGTATTCGTGAAGTGTCTTTCTGTGCCTTAGGTGCAGATGATAATACAAACGCCGTGGCTGCCAGTCACTCTCCAAAAAACTTTAATCAACCAGAGGACACAAATGTGACCGAATTAGAGCAGGCGCAAGCCAAGGCGAAAGCATTGCAAGATCAAGTTGATGCTTTGACCGAACAAAACAAACAATTTGCAGCTGCAAAACGTGAAGCTGAAATCACTGCATTGGGTAAAGACCTAGGCAAAGAATTCAGTGCTGAAGATATTGTGGAAATGAAGAATCTTGATGATTCTGCTTTTGCATTCTCCGCTAAGCATTTGCGTCAGTTTGCAGCAACTAAGCCGACAGAGCAGAAAGCACCAGCCGTGCCTCCTGGATTTGCACATTTGTTTGGTCATCAAGCAGTAGGGGGTGAGGGTGATCAAGCCCCACAAGGATCAGCTTTAGACCAAGCTTTCGCTAAATTTGCTGCAGCACAGCAACAAGGAGCTAAATCATGAGCCAATTATTAACAGGCACGATTGAAAACAAACAACTAGTTGTTGGTGATGGTACTCGCACCGAAAATGCCAAAGTAAAAACCGCTACTGCGTACAAGCGCGGGGATTTGCTAAACATTGGTGCAAATAATGTGGCTGATCACCCAAGCGTTACTACAGGTGTGGTTGGCGATTGGAACGCGATTGCTTTAGCAGATTTTACTGCTGAGCAAGCTACCTACCATGCTGCAAATAATCTTGAAATGCCGATCTATGTACAAGGTGCATTTGATATTGCAGTTGTTACTGTGAATGGGGTTGCACTAACCACTGCTCAATATGATGCAGTACGTGCACAGGCATTGGTCAATAAAATCGAACTTCGTAAAGTTGTGGGGAACTAAGACATGAGTCAAACTTTTACATTTCAAAATGCACCCGTTGAATTGCTGGATGTGCCACAACTGGTGCTGCTGACCGATACCACCCAGAAGGTTGATACCTGGTTAATGGATCGCTTTTTCCCTCAGCGCGTGTCCTACACTAAAAAAGAAGTTCCTGTTGGTGAGTTGAATACAGCGACTCCACTTGCACCGTTTGTAACTCCAACTGCCGCGGGTCGACAGATTAAAGTGGGTGAGTCTGGCAACGTGAAATTCGTAAAGCCGGCTTACTTAAAACCAATGATGACTGTTATGCCAAGTGAAGTGCAGAACACAGCACTTATTGCACGCTTACGTCAATTTGGGGTAATTGCAACTGGTTCAAATCGTTTGTCTGATGCAGATCTGTTGTTAATTGATCAGGCTCAAAAAGCTTTATATCTGCGTCAGTCAATTGAAAACCGGAAGCTACTAATTGCGCGTGACGTGCTTCTATACGGTAAAACCACTTTTGCTTCAGCTGACTTCCCGATGTATGAAGTGGATTATGAGCGTAATCCAGCGTGTAACTACGCACCATTAATCAAATGGGGACAATTTGGCGCTACACCTGTTAAAGATATTCAATCAATGATTGACTTATCTATTGAACATTCTGGTACATCACCAATCATGGCTTTAACTACATCTAAGGTGTACAACACACTGATTAAAGATCCAGAGTTCAAAGAAAAATTCATTGCCCCATATGCAGGTATTAGCGTTCCACTGACTCCAACTTTCGACCAGGCCGACAAGCCTCAATTCCGTGGCACAGTGGACAATATTGAAATCTGGACTTATGACGTCAGTCACAATATGGGTGGCACATCTGATCGTTTTATCCCTGAAGACTTCTTTGGTCTTGTTTCGGATGCTAATGGATGGATCGCACATTGTGCATTGCAAAATGTTGAAGCGTTTGGCCAGGCTTTAGAATTCTATTTGGGCCAGTGGCAAGAAAAGAACCCTTCAAGCATTCAATTGCTTGCCGAATCTTCTCCACTTGCTGTTCCGAATAACAAAAACGGTTTAGTCGGCGGTCGCGGATTCGTTTAAGGAGAAATACATGCCAAAGTACATTGCAAAACAATCGATTGGACACTTTCGTCCAGGTCAGGAAATAGAAGGGCTTGAAGCTAAACAACTTCAGGCCCTTTTAGCATCTGGAGCTATTGAAGAATATCAAGAGCCGAAAGATGTTAAAGAGGATGGAACCGCTGCACGTTTAGCTGAGCTTGAAAAGGCTAATGCTGAGCTGACGGCAGCAAACAAGCTGATGACTGAGGAAAAGGTCAAATCAGATCAGATTAATGCTGAACTGAAGGCAAAGATTGCTGAGCTTGAAAAGGCAAAGCCTGCCGCTAAACCTAAAGCAGATTCAAAACCTGCTGATGAAACCAAGTAGGTGATCTATGTACGCGACTAAAACTGATTTGGTCGCTCGATTTGGTCAAAACATTCTTAACATTGCACAGATGTTTCCTGCTGATGTTCCAGATCCATTAGAAACATCTTTGCAGGATGCCTGTGAAGAGGTGGATGGATATTTAGCAGTGCGTTACCCATTACCCTTACCAAATGTGCCCAATAATTTGAAGCGACTAGTGTGCGATATAGCGCGTTATAAACTCCATTTTGAAGCAGCACCTGAGGTGGTTGAACTACGCTATAAGGTGGCGATAGATTTCTTGAAGGGAGTGCGTGATGGTAAAAACTCACTGGCAATTCTAGATACTAGTAACCAAATCAGCGATGACCAACCCAAAGGCAGACCATCAACAGCGCCAATCGGTACTTCATACACCGGTGGCGTATTTGGTGATTCTATCCTGGATCAGATGCCAAGCATGAAGTGAGGTATTTATGGCTTTTGCAATAACCATTCAAGCTGATAGTTCACCAATTGAAGCAGTGCTTAAGCAGTTAGGTAGCTTTGATAGCTTGAAAGATCGATTATTTGATGAAATTGGTCAAGCAATGGTTGTGTCAACTCAAGAGCGCTTTCTTTGGCAACGTGATGTTGATGGCAATCCTTGGAAAATCTCTTGGCGTGCTCGCCTGCAAGGGGGGGAGACTGGTCGTAAGGATGGGCATCTAGTAAACGGTATGAGCCACAACGTTCTTAACAATGGTGTGGAATGGGGTGCTAATCAAACCTATGCACATGTTTTTCATTACGGTGCTCACATCACTCCTAAAAACGGACAGTACATTACTTTTGCTGTTGGTGGTCAATTTCGAAAGGTAAAAGAGGTCAATATCCCCTCAAGAACTTTTCTAGGTATTGATGCCGAGGATGAAGCTTCAATTCTTAATATTGTGGGGAGTTTTATAGATGAGCACCTTCTTCGCGGTGCGTGATGAAATTGCAGAAAAGCTGAAAGAGATTCCAGAATTTCTAAAAATTTACACACCACTTAACTCGGTCAGCACGACTGAGATGTCACAGATTACACCATCAGCTCACGTCAACTTTGTGCGTATCGATAAAAAATCCAGTGCTGGTAAGGGTGCTATGAACCAGATCGGCCAGCAATGGGCAGTTACAGTGGCTTGTCGGAATGCTCAATCACAGATGACAGATGGACGAGCTGTAAGTGATGAGGCGGGCCTTTTAACTGAAAAGGTTATTGAACTGCTTTCAGGTTGGAAGCCTGAAGGATCACGTAAAGAATTGGAATTTATCTCAGTTCGGGATGGTTACAGTCCCGGCTTTGCTTACATCACTATTATTTTCGAATCTCAAAAACTCATTTAGGAGCCAATCATGGCGAAACAATACACGGCAACTCGGCCTGTCGGTCGCTTCAAAAAAGGCGATGTAGTCGGTGGGCTAAGTGATGCCCAAATTAAGAAATTACTGACTGATGGCACAATTCAGGAAGCACCTGAAATAAAAATTGCTGCTCCAGCCAAGAAAATCACAGGGGATGAAAAGTAATGGCTAAAAAGAACTATATCTCTCTGCAAGGTAAGTTTTACTTATCTGAGATTGTGAATGGCATCGCCGGTGCTATGCGTCAACTTGGTAACGTACCTGAGTTTGAATTGGAAATTGGTGCTGATGTTATTGAGCATAAAGAATCAATGACTGGTAAGCGTACCACTGACTTCACCATGATCAATGCGACCTCAGTTAATTTCTCGGGGCAACTCGAAGAAGTTAATCCAGAAAACATGGAATATATTCTCTCTGGTATGACACATGCCGTACCAACAAAAACAGAAGCTGATGTGTCTCTGGGTACTGTGGTTGCAGGTGAAGAAATCAAGCTGGATGGTTATAACTTAAAAACGGTTTCATTCAAGGATTCAACCAGTGGTACGCCTAAAACGGTTAGCGTTGAAGATTACACATTGGATGCTAAATTCGGTACTGTTATTTTTAATGATGTGGCTGATCTCACCATGCCGATTCTTGCGAGTTATACGACTGGTGCAGTAACACATACCACACTAGCATCCGACTTTGAAAAAGAGTATGAGCTCTTCTTTAAAGGGATTAATACTGCGAACGGTGAGCATGTGGCTGTAACACTATGGCGTACTAAAAAATCACCAGAAACGACGTTCCCATTGATTCATGAAGAATTAGGACAATATGAAATTTCAGGTCAGGCTTTATCGGATGTGACGAAAGAAGCAGATCCGGCATTAGGTCTCTATGGTCATGTAGTGACGATTCCAGCAGCGGTCTAACCCATACAGGCACAAAGAACCCCACAGGCGCATGAGCGTCTTTTTTTGTGCCTGTTTAGCCTAAATAATATTTTTATCGATGAGAGTCGGAAACGGCTGGAGAGTCGGGTGAAAAACCATCTTAGGGTGGTTTTTTATCTAAAAATTATTTAAAAATAATAAGTTGTTTGCTTTTGTAACAGTAGTTAGGTATCTTGTGAACCTATACATATGATAGTGAATAAATGCGAATATATAACTCTACAACAATTGCTCTAACATTTTTAATTTTTGGGATGATAATTATTTCCCACCTACAAAGAACTATTACAACTATTCCGATTTAATCTGACATATATTTGTATAAGTTATGACCACCGAAAGGTGGTTTTTTTAATGCTTGAAATTTGTCATAATTTTTTACTTGTTCCATTTATTTAGTATTGATAACAATTCTTATGATGATGTATAAAATTAGAACAATAAAAAGCAGGAGGGAATCATAATGAATACAGTAGAAATGCTCGTAACATCGTCTTCAGCTCTTGCTCTGATGTTGGTTATTCACCAATTTGGGCAAATGTTTAATTAGTGTAAACATAACTCTACAAAACCATTCTTCGGAGTGGTTTTTTTATGTGAAAAATAAAGGTAAGGTGGGTCATTAAGAAAAGGAAGGACTATGAAGAGGGAAATTTTACTGTTACTTGCAATGGGTATGGCAAGTTGCAGCAAAGTTGATGCAGATAATCAAATATCCGATCTTGGAGTGGTAGAAGAAAAGCAACAAGAGGATTCTAGAGAATTTCTTAGAAAATCATTACCAGGCCCAGATTTAGTAATATTTCGAAATCAAGTAGGGGGGTGTGGGGAAGTTAATTACATAAAAAAGCGCGATACCTACACTGGCTTTAAGCGTTTCATTATGGTAGATCAGAATATAGTTCTTATAGAAGGTTTTACCGATCCGGAAAACTTTGAGTTTGCATGGAAGAACACGTGCAAGCGAAGATGGAGTTAGTTTATTTAGCTCTAAAAAAAGCCCTCTATTTGAGGGCTCAAATTTATTCATTCGGTGCTTTAGATTGATTATCTTGTTGGTAATCCAATGCAGCCTGTTGTGCCTCTGCAGCGGCAGTGGCTTCGGGTGGGATTTCTTCTGCAATAGCTACTGTACCAGTGAAGCCAAATATGGTCAGTAATAGAATTTTTGAATACTTTTTCATCTGAATTTCCTCTACGTTTCTAAAACTTAAATCCAGTGTAAAGTGATAAATTAATTTAGTGCGTATGAGCAATGTCTGTAAATGTAAGATAATTAAGAATTAGAGCGGCATCTTATAAGATTTATGTAAGAACACTTATCTAATGATTTTTTTAGTTAATTTGGTTAAAGATTGGTTATTTAAAAAGTTTGATAAATAACCTATTTCAGCTATAAATGAATCTCATACATTAATATGTAGGGGGTATTTTGGACAAGATTATAGCTTTAGTACTTTTGACTTTAGTTACAACTATGGCTTATTCACACAGTGGCAGGACAGCAAGCGATGGCTGTCACAATGAAAGAAGCACTGGCGAAAGACATTGTCATTAAATAAAAGCACCTTCGGGTGCTTTTTTAATACCTGAAATTTATACCTGAGATATAACCATGAATGATTTTTTTCTAGCAACGAATCGAAGTATCAAGCTTCAAGACATCGAAGTTCGTCAGATCCAAATGAAAGACTTTGATATCTGGGCTACACATGCAGAACCGCTTAAAAACTTCATCAAAGACCAAAATCATTCAGATATGATTTTGACAGAGCTATTCAAAGTTCATGGCGTTCAGGTCATTTCAACAATTGCATGTGTTACTGAACTGGATAATGAATTACTGGTCGAACTTGCTGTTGATGAGCAGGGTTTTAAAGAATTGCTCAAAGCTGTGCTTCTGGTCAACCAGGCTTATTTTAAATACGAAAAGCCAAAGCGTGGAGCCAAGAAGCAAACCGCTGAATCAACATGGTTCGATTCATTCCAGTACTTAATCAGTGCTGGCCATCGTCCTGATGACATTATGAATATGACATATGGTGCATTTGATCAATACTTAAAATCAGCGCAAAAAGACCATAAGAATAAACTGCAGTATTTATCGAGTGTGATTCGATCAGCACATCATGCCAATGCCAAAGAGTTTAAAAAGTTCTTTGAGGAATTGAGGGAATAAGATGAATGTAACTCTTATCAAATGATTAGATATTCTCTTTGAAAATAGTATTTTAACCTTGATATAAGAGTAAAAAGATAAGCATCCTAGGATGCTTTTTAAAACTAAACTCAACCACCTTTCGGTGGTTTTTTTATGCCTGAAATTTAGAGGTCAGTATGTCTGGTAAAAATCTAACATTTAAATTAATTCTGGATGGTGACAGTAAAGGCCTCGTTGCGGCAGCAAAACAATCAGAATCGACTGTCAAAGCAGTATTTAATGCTATTAAGTCTGAATCAGATAAGTTAAAACAGGCTACTGAATCAGTTTCTAAAGAAATTGGTAACATTGTTCCAAAGGGCACAAGTGAACTAGCAGACAAACTTACTCAGTCATTGAGTGCTGCTACTGGAATTATTAAAAATGCCGGTGACAATGCTAAATCTACTGCAGGTAACTTTACAGATTTTGGCAATAAGGCTGAAAAAGCCTTAAGCCAACTTAACACTGATTTAACTCACGCTAAGCAAAAACTTCAGGAATTTGCATCAACAAATGCATCACCAGCGGATATCGAGAAAGCTAAAGCGCAAGTTGATCAATTAGAAAAAGAAGTTCAACAAGCTGATCAAGCATTTAATAATTTTCATGCAGAAGTAGGTAAAGCCAATACAAAGTTAAATGAAACTGATAGTGCTGCACAAACAGCTCAAAAAGGGATTAATGGTGCAAAGTTTGCTGTAACGGCACTTGTTGGTGCTATGGCTACGCTTGGTATTGGTTTGGGTATTCGTGAACTTGCTCAAGCAGCCGATTCATACACAAATCTTTCCACTCGTATCAGTATTGCAACGAGTGAAGGTGGAAATTTCCAGCAGGCAATCGCAGGTGTCCATCAGGTAGCACTGGCAACAAATTCAAGCCTTGATGCTACCGGTAATCTTTTTACAAAGATTAATGATACTGGTAAAGAAATGGGGATGACGCAACAACAAGCGTTAGATCTCACCAGAACAATTAACCAGGCAATTCAAATCGGTGGTGGTTCAGCGCAAGCAAGTGAAGCTGCAGTGCAGCAATTTATCCAAGCATTGCAGTCTGGTGTTCTTCGTGGAGATGAATTTAACTCCATCATGGAGCAAGCGCCGGGTCTAACCAGTGCCATGGCCAAAGGGCTTGGGGTGACTACCGGTGAACTCCGGAAGATGGCTGAGAATGGTGAATTAGGTGCTGAACGTTTAGTTAAGGCTCTTCAGTCTCAAGCGAGTGAGGTTCAAAAAACCTATGATAAATTCCCAACTACCATCAGCAATGCCTTACAAAAGATTGCAACACAATGGCAAATTCTTATTGGTGAAATGGATCAAGCTAATGGGTCAAGTGCAACTGTGGCAAATGCATTATCAATAATTGCTGATAATTTAAGGATTCTAAAGTTATTTTTTGATGATGTAGCTGCCGGAGTTGGTTGGTTCCAAGATAAGTTATCTGAGGTTGATCCTTCTACAATTGAAGCATTGAGTAGCACTTTGTCAGCGGTCTATGACACTGTGAAAAGTTTAATTTCCAATTTGGCTGGAATCGCAGAAACAGCATGGAGTGCTTTTACATCAACTTTGGATGCTATTGCACCTCTATTTAATGCCATTCTAAATGGTAAAGAAGATGTAAGTGGCTTAACGACTCTATTTAATGTTTTTAAAATTGCTCTAGGCGTAGTTTCAGATGCAGCTACAGGTCTAAATATTGCGCTTAAATTACTTCTTGCTGGAATTCAATTTATTTCAGGCGGTATTTATTCACTTAGCGCATCCGTACTTGATTTTCTCGGATTTGATGCGTTGGCTGCACAAGCTCAAAATGCATCTGATGCTTTATTTAGACAAGCTGAAAAAAATGCTTCTGAAGCAAATAGGCTTGCACTTGAAAGCAAAGGGGCAACAAAGGCAGCTCTTGAGGATATACGAAAAACTGAGGATGAAAAAAATCAGGAACGTATAGTAAGTAGTCAACAAACCCTTGATCAATTAAAAGCCCAGGAAGAAAAACATAAGGCTGATTACAAGGCGATAAGTGATGAGCGCATTCAAGCCGAACAACAGCTTTTTGATGCGCGCAAATCTGGCAATCAAGCTGCAATCGATTTAGCCGTAAAAGGTCTTGCTGAGATAGATGCAAAGGAAAAGGCTTATCAGGCTGAAAGTCAAAAAATTACTGAAGCTAAAATCCAAGCTGCACAAGTTGTAGCTAGTGCAATGATTAAGTCTGCAGATGCTGCAGGTATGGCGCAACTCAAAGTACTAAATGTTCAACTAGCAGCACAGGGTTTGCAAGCTGAATTTGATAGCACTGGGAAGGTTATCGTAAAAGCCATGGATGACGGTGCAAAAGCTACCGAAAACCAAGGCAATGCCACAGATAAAGCTCGAAAAGCTGCTACTGCGTTAGGGCTGGATTTGGATGTTTCTTTAAATAGAGTTTCAGAGAAATTTAAAGCAGGTGAAGCCAATGTTAATAGTTTTGTAGCTGGTTTAGAAGGCCTGGGAGTTACGGGTAAACAGGCCGGTGATGTTACTTATGAAGCATGGTTAAAATGGCTAGAAGCAGCTAAAAGCCAAGCTGAAATTGATGCTGCCAAAGCTAAGCTTCAGGAGTTTGGTGACCAAGGCCAGATTTCCACATCTCAAGTTGAACAAGGCTTGATTGCAATTAAGCTTCAAGCGCAAAAACTACCTGATGATATTGATCCTGTTACTGAGGCTTTTAAGCGTCTTGGAATTGAAACTAAAGCAAATTTAAAACTTGCAGCTCAACAAGCATTAATGGACTACATCACAATTCGTGACAGTGGCAAAGCTACTGCTGAAGGGGTTGAGAATGCTTATCGGAAAGCAGCACAAGCAGCCGCAGCTTCGGGTGATGCTGGTGTGGTGGCATCGACAAATGCAGCCAATGCTGGTCGTAATCTTGAAGTTCAAATCGATAGCACAGGTAAAGCTGTTGTCAAGACTATGGATGAATGGTCTAAATCCAACGATCGTGTAAGAAACTCGGCTGAAAGAATCGGCGATGGATATCGTCATGCAGGCCAAATCGCACGTGAAGAAGCCAAATCATCGACAGAGGCATGGCGTGATGCGGTTGCAGCTGCTTCCAAACAGTTTGACGCTGAAATGAAACGGCAGAGTAAATCACTCAGCAATGGTATCTATAACTATAACTCTTACAGTAAAGCTGATGTTTTATCACAGCTTAAAAGTAAGGGTTATAGCGATAAAGAGGCTGAAAAACTTGCTGGCACTATTTGGTCTGAGGCGATGGCAGCAGATCGCGCTGCTAAAGAGGACGGTTTGGGTAAAGATGGCAACCTGGGAATAAAAGCACTAATTAATCAAGAGTTCGATGCAGCTGCTGCTAAAGGTTTAACCACTCAATGGGGAACCAACAAAATTAATGACCTTCTTCGCCAGATGACGGCCAGCAATCTTGTTTCAACAGGCCCTTCAACCAAACCGGTTGATATAAACAGCCTTGCACCTAATGTAAGTGCGCCAGTTGCAAGCCCAACTACAACCAATGCATCCAAAGACGTTAATTACAACATTAGCTTTGGTGGTCAGACGCTTTCATTGTCAGGATCAGCAGAACAGGAATCAGCAATGAATCAACTGATCAAACAACTTAAAACACAGGCGAAATCAACATGAAGCTCGTTCGCTTAGCAACATCAGAGACCGTCCCACTAGAGGACGGTTTTTTATGGCCTGATGAATTCTCATGGAAGGCCATTGAGCAGAATCAAGGCTATGCCATCGATGGCACTTTGCATATTCAGGAAGGTAAAAAGAAGTCCGGTCGCCCAATTACTTTGCAGCCGGCAAACACCAGTATGGGGTGGATCAAGCTGCGTGAATTACGGACTGTTTTAGAGTGGTCCAAGCTGCAGGATGAGAATTTTAAACTCCAGTTTGAGCAGCCTCATGACAACCGGCAATTTACAGTCAAATTCAACCATCAGGATGGCGCTTTAGAGGCTGATCCGGTGAAAGGGATTCCAGCGGTATCACTGGATGATTATTACAACGTGACCTTGCGCTTTACGGAGTTAAACGATGGCGATTGAAACCAAAGATTTAGTGATTTACAAGTCTGAACGCTTGACGGATAACTCGGATGGTGGTGGTAAATATTCTGGTGTCGTGGTTCAAGATGGGATCAGCAATAACCTGTTTAATGATGTTTCAGAGATGGATGGGACCATGGGGGATGTCTCCATGCGCAAGATCTTTCCAGCGGTCACGACTGAAGATACTGATTTACTGATGGGTACAACGGTATTTATCTCTGAACTACCGAAGAATCCAAACGTCTCAGCACTGCTTTTCAGTACCAAGAACTGGACCGATGAACGTCAGTCTGCCCAGAACCGGTTAGAGAACTATCTGGCTAAAGGCGGGCAGATTGCCGGTACACCACTGGATACCCATTGGCAGGGCATGTCATCACTGCAAGTGGCGATGTTTCCACAAGAAACTGAAAGCTCTGTAGGTGACACCATTGTGCTGATTAGTGATGAGGGCAAGGTTTTAGAGCATGAACAGTATGTTCGTATCACTAAGGTTGAAACACGTACTGCCATTATGGTTATTGACGGCAAAAATGTTGAGTATAAGATTGCCACCTATTCCTTAAATGATGCCTTGGAAGTTGATTTTGTAGGGTTGTCTGCTCGTCAGTGGTACAACGGTGAGAAATCCAAGACCATCATCCGCGATACCATTGTTGCTGATACCGGCCTGTACTATTCATCTACTGCGTTGGCTTCTGATGCTGGTGTGGGTGAGTTTACAGTCAATGCCAAAAGTATCTTTGCCCAACTGATTCCATCGGCTCAGACTGAAACCCCGATCATTGACGTCAATGCTGCCGGTGAAAGTGTAGTACTGGTGGCAGGTAACAATGGCACGATTACGGCCAACTATCCGAATATGGTGATTGGTGTGAGCCAAAATCTGTATATCGGCTCTGCGGTGATTCCGTCTAGTGTCGCTTTCACATTGCAAGGTCAGCAGATTACGGATCAGGGCGGATTGCTCAAAAATACTCAAGGCACGCAGGTCGGAACGATTGATTATCAGCGTGGACTAATTCAGTGGACTGCAGCGGCTCCGACCGGAACTATGAGCTTAAATATCGCATTTAAGCCGGCAGCTGCACCGAACCAGTATTACCAAAGTGATGCCATTCCGGTCACTCAGAATAATCAAGGTACCAACTGGACCGGCGTTTTAGTTCCGATTCCTGCACCGGGTAGCCTTTCTATTTCATATATGTCGCAAGGCAAGTTCTATGAACTTAAAGATGATGGCTCAGGTCAGTTAAAGGCTGCCAGCCCATCCTTTGGTTCAGGCATGATCAATTATGAAACCGGTTCATGGTTACTCACTACGGGCGCTTTACCTGATGTGGATACACCGATTCTACTGAACTGGGGTACACCGATTGTCACTTTCGTGCGCTCTAATTTAAGTGTTGAAAAAGCTGCGTTTGATTTTGATCTAGGGCAAACCGGTATTGCACCTGGGGTGACTGTGAACTGGCTGCTGGAAGGTGAAGCAAAAACAGCAATTAGTAATGCACAAGGTAAATTTACCGGGGATGCCACAGGTGATATCAACTACGCCACCGGTATTGGCAAGATCATTCCAGGCAAACTGCCGCAAAAAGGCACAGTCTTTTCGGTGATCTATAACTATGGCGCCTCGCTTGAGCAGACCAAGATGGATGTTGCACCCGATGCTAATCAGAAACTCAGCTTTACGATTGGAACAGGTGCAGCAATTCAGTCCAATAGTATTGAGTTAAAAGTTCCTGTTCAAAGTAGTGAAGGGATTACAGGAACCGTGACGCTGACGGATGTACCAGTGAATTCTACGATTGGCAACCTGGTAAATGAGCGTGGTCAGGTACAGGGCACAATCACCTATGCCACAGGTGCGGTTGAAGTTACACCACAAGGTACGGCAAATACATTCGTACCAATCTATATAACCACAGCCGTCTACGGAACTGCATAGCGAGGAAATATGTCTTTTTATTCTCCACAAACATCCAGCATTCGGGGTGAACAGGTCGAACTTAGAGCCTATAGTGCCGTTGATGTGCAAGTGAAATACCGTGATACCTCAGGCTCGAATTCAGCAACGCATACGGTGACGGCTAATAAACTCAAGCTGGATTTGTCATCGGGCTTTGACGAGCAAATTTTAACTGGTTCAGCCCGATTCAAAGTGGGCGTTGATACCTTTCTAGATCGCACCGGTTTGCTATATCGAAACGTGAATCCTGCAAATAACACCGGAATTCAGTCTGGTGTGATCCAGTATGGTACCGGTATTGTTGAAATCGACTCATGGACACCGAATGCAGATAATACCATTGCTTTGGAATCCTTAACCACAACCACTGACTTATTGCCGGTTAATAAAATCAGTTTTAGAACACCGATTATGCCAATCCGCCCACAATCTTTAACCGTGGTGGTGGGTACGCTTGAATATGGTCAGCTTACACTGACAGCTGATGAAAATGGCGTAATTGAAACCAGTCGGGCGCATGGACAGGTGAACTGGGAAAATGGTTTTGTCACGATTTACTTCTACACCAAAACCAAAATCACTGAAGCCAACCGATCAGGGATTGAGGCAAACGACTGGTATGATCCGCTGCTGGAATACCAGGAAGGAATAGACACTTATATCAATATTCCGGTCTGGGTAGATGCTTCATCGGTACGCTATAACGCAGTGGCTTACACCTATATTCCGCTAGATTCGGAAATCTTAGGTCTGTCTGCTACTCGATTGCCGATTGATGGCCGGGTGCCGATTTTTCGGGTTGGTGGTATCGGGATTGTCAGCTCAAGCAAAGCACAAGAGTTACCTAGTGCAATTGCGGGAACTGCGTACGATCTGAATGATCAGCGTATTTCATGGGCTGAACTTGAGGATGTCAATGGAACGAAAGTACCTTTTGATTTGTACGTGGTTGATTATGATTATGGTCGCGTGACGCTCGGTGGTGATTTTACTTTAGGCAATCTGGTTGCACCTTTGGTGGTGAAATATCGCTATCAAGATATGGGGCTGATCCGTGATGTGCAGATCAATGGACAGCTGACATTCACCAAGCCACTGACGCATAACTATGATGCAGTGGATACTATTGTTGGATCTGCTTTAGTGATTGGTGATATGCAGGCGCGTTATACACGGAAGTTTGTGCAAGGCTCATGGAGTGGGGAGTGGGCGGATGAGCCAATAGGTGCAACCATCCCGTCGAATTACAACGATGCACTATATCCGATTCAGGTCACCAATAAGGGCGCCATTCAGGAGCGCTGGTATATCCAGTTTACTGATACGCAGTCATTCCGCTGCATTGGTGAATATTCTGGCCAGATCGTTACAGGTACCACCAATGCGGACTATGCGCCGATCAACCCGGCCACTGGTGTGCCGTACTTCATCATTAAGAAAGAAGGTTGGGGGGCAGGTTGGGCCAATGGTAACGTCCTGCGATTTAATACCATTGCCGCCACTTATCCGGTATGGGTTATTCGCACCGTAAAACAGTCTGAGCCCACAGTGCTGTCAGATCAGTTCCAGATCATGCTACGTGGTGACATTGATCGTATTGTTTAAAATTTAAATCAACTATGGCCGCTAATAGCGGTCTTTTTATGGATATTCGATCATGGCGACAGATGTAGATGTTCAATATTTTAGCCACTTAAATGGTTTAACCCTTGGTAATAATTGGGGTGATTTGATTCGCTTGCTTGATAATACCTTGGTGACCGGTATTGATTTTACCCAAATTACAGCAGCATCGATTGGTGCTCAAGGTGATGTTCATATCACATTGTATGCAGCACATAAGGCTATGCTGTTCCAGGTGGTAGAGCTATCAGGTTTCACTCCCGCTTCACTCAATCAAAAGTACCGTATCAAAGGGGTGCCAAATACCACACAATTAATTCTTAAACCTAAGTTAGATATTGCTGAGCGCGCAATTACCACAACTGGTGCAGGCAAACTTGCATCACTCGGCTATGATATTATTTTCCGTGATTTAAATGATGTTAAGCGGGTCTATCGTGCGAAAAACCCCACGGCACAGCATCCTTTTATTCGTGTTGATGAGAGCCTAACAAGTCCAGATGGCGTCACTGGGATATATGGTTCTAGCTATGCAAAATATGGCATGGTTGGTCTGCTTGAGCGCATGGATCATATCGATGATTACGAAAATCCGGATGTACTTCAGCTGCCATTTGATCCGGCAAATCCTTCAAAAAACTGGAAAATTACGGGTACAGGCACAGGTGCTGCAAGAGGGTGGAGCCGATGGTATTTTGGGACTAACAATGAGCCCTATTCAGGTTCATCGGGTACTAGCGGAGGCTCAAGTGGTGCAAGGAAATTCACGCTGTTTGGAAATGTTGATTGTTTTTATTTAAACAGGTCAACTACTCCAAATAGTCAGTACAAATATATTTCTGGGGCTGGTTTATTTAACGAATCTATAGATTCCAGCGTAATTCCAAGTTGGTTTTTAATGACTTATATGAGTCTTGCTAACGCTGGTCAATCTATTAATCCTGTTGACATACAGGGCGGTGAACCTTTTTCTTGGAATCCTAATACAGGATCATTTTTTACTTTAACATACAATCCCACATCCAGATTATCTCAGCATACAGCAAGCACACCCATCACCCCTGATTTTTCAACCGGTATGAGCGCACTATACTCTGGTTCTGAATTAGCAGCAGTAGAGATTCCTTTTTTTGATGCGGCCAAACGCCTAAGAGGATCTTTAAAGCACATTTTTTATTGTGGCGATAAACACAATATTAATAAAACAGAAACCACACCCATACTGAGTGACAACTCCATGTTTGTTTACGATAGTTTGGATTTGGCTGGCAACTACGGAGGTGTTTATTTTTACGTGGGAGTGCTTGAATGAAACCTGTTTCAAGAAGAGTAAAACACTCATCGAGCCTTTTTCAGAATTTAATCACAGGGCCTGTAGTTGCAAAAATTACAGGGTCGGTAAATAAGCTTGGTCAGCAGTATCAAAATGCCACTGTTGTGCTTTATAACAAAGCCAACTTGCAACCCATCGCAGTAAAAAGGCCAGATCGAAACGGTAACTACAGTTTTTTAGGTTTAAATACTAAATTGAAAACATTTATCGTGGCTTTTGATCAAAATCAACAATTCAATGCAGTCATCCAAGATAACATGGTGCCCAAATGAGTAAAACATCAGTTAATGCTCGGCTTGCCATGATTCAAGCCTTTGCAGGTTTCATGGATAGCGGTAGTCAGAGTGCTACCGCTATTTTTTATGAGGATGTGCAGCCTGCCAGCCCATTAGTCGCAGCAGATTCGAATAATGCCTTGGTCACACTTACATTTCCTGAGCCCTGTATTAAAGAGGTCACAGCCACTTATGTAGAGCTCCATCCAACCGACACGGCAACGGTGATCAAAACCGGTACTGCAACTTGGGCACGAATCTACAATGGTGCTGGTGAAGTGGCTGCCGATCTGGTCGTAGGTGCTGATATTACTTTGGCCAATACCAATCTTGCATTGGGTGGCACAATCTCCATCACTTCGATAAAACTCAGACCTTAAATTAAAAGGGTGCTCATGTGGATTTTAAAAATAAGCTCGGCACCGTTGATGCTCACAATACAAACCTGAATTTTAAGTCTGAAAATACCGATAGTCACAACATCATTTTGAATTTTGAACATCTAGCCGATGGTTCAACCAATCTCAATTTCGGTGATGATGTTTCGGCTGCAATCAATACGGTACTTAATACTGAGTTTTCATTTGAAGTCACAGCAGTCTATGCAGATAGCGGTGCAAATACTGCTGTCATAGACATGGTGATCGACACTGAGTTCGGTTTTAATGTCGTCGCTGAATTTAGTGAAAACACTGATGTTACTGGTCAGATCGATACGGTTTTAGATACCGTTTTTAGTTTTGAAATCGAAGCAGTATTTAGCGAAAACCTCTGTATCATTGATGCGGTTTTAGATGCTGAATTTCAATTTGAGGTTAAAGCGCTATTCGATATCAATCATCTGATGGGGGTGTCTTACGGGTTTAAGATGCGATATCAGAAAGCGATCGTATGTCTGAGTACCACAGAAATACCATGGGCCAAGCCAATTTTAAGAGTTTCGAATGAGGCTCTTTTTTATGATCAGTGCTTGGTGATTTCCAAGCAAGTAGATGTTTGGCATGAGCAGGCCGGGTCACTAAATCGGGTTATCAGATCGCTACATGAACAGGCAACCGGTTTAAATTCTGATGCATACATTATCTGGGAAGAAGGCGATAAGCGCTTTATTCATCAGCGCTATCTGCATGAAGAATCAATCAAATTGAGACATAACCGGGAAACGGTTTGGCAGGAGATGATCCGTCGGCGTAAGACGCTTACTTACTCGCATGAAGTAGGGCAAGTGTTTGAGCACCGCTTTTCATTTAAGTGGGATAAAAGCCTTGAGATTGTCACCAAGTCAAATTTACCTTGGGATAAAGCCAAAGCGATTCATTACCGTAAGCACCCCATTCAACTTTGGCCAAAACCTGAAATACCTAAATATGAAGGCACCGGTGATTTAAATTTCATCTGCCTATGTCATAACGTTGATCCGCACAATGTTATTTTAAATTTTGGTGCAGATGACTGTATTCCAGCACTGCCGAAACGAAACTGGTGGTATATCGTGAATACATTAACAGCCGAGCGACTGGATACCGGCGAGAAAATTAAAGTTATAGAGGGTACCTACAGTACCAGTCGATCACAGTGGTGCTGGACTTACTCAATCACGGTCGCTCATACTGAAAAAGAAAAGCTGCAGCCGATTAACAATCAGCCGGTAATTCTCAAGATCATGATCAATGGATTTGAACATCATATTCTGCTTGAAGATCCTGAAGAGACCCGACGCTTTGCCAGCGTGCTCTACACTTATCCGGGTCGCAGCACTACTGCACTCAATTCTGATAAGTACGCACCTTCACGCTCATTTATTCAGGATAACGAGCGAACCTCTGTGCAACTGGTTCAGGCTGAACTGGATCGGGCACAATCAAATACCACTTTGGATTGGAAACTGATTGACGATCTAGGTTGGATCGTAGAAAAAGAGAGTCTGAGCTATACAGAACTTGCACCGATTGATGCAATTAAACAGGTAGTGGATGCCGGTGGTGGTTTTATCTATAGTCAGAAAGAAGGCAATACATTGTCTATTTTACCCCGGTACCTAAAAGGTTATTGGGATGGGATGACCGTTAATGACTACGATATTTTGCTATCTGAAAGCATGGTCATGCAGCAGAACATCAAACAGAACGATGAATACATTGCTGACTTTAATGCCATTACTGTAGTGAATAGCCGAAACGGTGAAAGCTTAAAAGTACAGCAGCGTGGAACTTCAGGTGATGTGCCACTTGAATCAGCTACCGGCCCATTGTTTAACGTTGTATCGGGTGCCAGTTACGGAAAAAATGAATTGGTAAAAGCGAATATTCAGGAGTTGCACACCTTTTCGGATATTCCGGTAAGCTTCGATATTGGCGAGATGCTACCAGGTAAAACCATTGCTTTTAATGGTCAGTGGTGGGGTGTTATTGATGGGGTGAGTGGCAGCTTTTCCCATGCAAAAGTAAATGAAACCATTACAGTGGAGCGTATCAGCCGTGACTAATCCTTTATTTGAATTACGAAAGCTTTTAAATCCAACCCATGCAGAGTATATCGGCACCATTACATCAGTAAAGTATCCGGAATACCGGGTGCAGATTGATGGTGGATCTGGTCCAGTGCTGTGCACATCCGGTACAGCCTATAATTTAGGTGCCCGAGTTTTTATTGCCAATCAAGTCATTTTGCGACCTGCGCCAAGTGGATCGCATTCAGAAATAGAAGTCTAAACTCAATCAAACAACAGCACCTTCGGGTGCTTTTTTATTACCAAAATTTAGGAGATAGAACGGTCATTATAAAAAAGCAACTTGATACATGCTTTTGGTATTTATTGTGATGTAATTATCATAATATTATTGTAACGAGTGTTGTGTAGTCATACAATTGTCATATTAAGTAACTATTGAGATTTTAAGTGAATACGATTTTATGGGATGGGGAAAATATCTTTCCAGAAAAAATTGAATCCTTCAAAAAGTTCTTAAGAAAGTATTTAACTTCGGTTAGTCGCATAGAGCTTTTACAAGACACACAATTTCATTATGATCCTGAAAGTGATGAATTTCTAAATTCTGAGATCCAAGAATATTATTACTTATGGTCTATTACTTAGAACATATTTAAAAATCTGCATAACTTATACCGCCTAATAGGCGGTTTTTTATTGCCAAAATTTAGGGGGCGGCATGTCCAATGACTACACAACTGATCCACCGATAGCAACAGCAGGGCAGTTGATCGCTATTTCAGACAAGATTAACGATCTCGGCAAAAACTTGGAAAAATTGGCTGAGATGCCTCAAAAGCTTGACCGCATGAATATGCAGCTTGAGCAATTAAATAAAGAGCATCAGCAGACGCGAAATGACCTAACGCAGACTCGCGACAATTTACAGGATGAACTTGATCGAGCAAAGTCAAATTTTAAAAGCGACTTGAAGCAAATCCGCCAGGATACTGAAGTAAAGCATAAAGAGGTTGATCTTCAAATCCGAATACTAAGTGAAAGTAAAACAAAGATTGATAACACCACCAACATTGTGCGCTGGGGTGGGATTGCTTTACTTGGTGCCTTGGGAGTCGCATGGAATACCCAAACTGGTAAAACCGATACTATGACCACTCGATCCATGGAAAACACTCAAAAAATCCAAGTTCTTGAAAAGCAGTCTGATCAATCACTTCGAACTTTAGAAGAAATCCGCAACAAACTTTATGAACGCAATTACAGAGAGAGTGCTAATGAAATTAGTAGATAATGCCCGACAGTGGTATAAATTCTGGTCCATTCGATTAAGCGCTTTAGGCGCTTTTTTATTGTCTGCGTGGTTTGCATATGGTAGTGAAATTACTGCATGGTGGATGATTCATGCCGCTGATTATTTCTCTTTCTTGTCACCGCAAACGATAAAGTGGGTGGGCTTAATCCTCGTAATCACAGGGCAGTTGGCTCGGCTGGTGAAACAACCTCAATTGGTTAAAGATGGTGGTGATCAATGAAACAAATTTTTGAATTCTTGCGCAAGATTAGCGGTGGAAAGCTCACTAAAAAGCAGGTTGAAGCTGCCGATAAGTTAATTGCAACCGCCTACGATGATGTTGCTGGAATGCTTGGCATCGCTATAGACGTAATGAGTAAAAAAATCACCAACGATCAAATTGTTGCTCAAGCAAAATTACTCGGTATTGAAGTTGCGGCCTTAAAAGCAGTAATGGAAGTGGAGTGCAAAGGATCAGGATTCAATACTGATGGCTCGCCGGTTATTCTTTTTGAGCGCCATAAATTCTATGAGGGTCTTCAAGCAATCAACTGGATAACTAAATCCAAAGAATGGTCCAAGTTATATCCAGATCTTTGCAATTCTTCACCAGGTGCTTATGGTAAATTTTCAGAGCAACACAACAAACTAGACCGAGCATCAAAGCTTAATCGCGATGTGGCGCTTGAATCGTGTTCGTGGGGATTGGGTCAAGTGATGGGTTATCACTGGAAGGCACTTGGTTATGCATCACTACAGTCATTCATTGATGCCATGTACAAGGATGAAGCCTCGCAGCTTGACGCAATGTGTCAATACATTAAAGTAAATAACCTTGTGAGTGCTCTTAAAAGCAAGGACTGGAAAGCGTTTGCAAGAGGTTATAACGGTAGAAATTATGCGATCAATAAATATGATGTGAAGTTGGCCAATGCTTATAAGAAAGCCCTCAAGTGAGGGCTGCAGAGTTCAATCAGATAAATTTAGATAAGAATGCTTTCCGCATTACTTCGATACTTCTAGCTTAGGTAAATTAAAGTGCTTTAGATTTCAATTTGACTACCTAGTTCCACAACCCGGTTAGCAGGAATTTTATAGAAGTCACTCACAGGGCTAGTATTTTTTTGCATTGTAATAAACAACTTCTCACGCCATACCGCCATTTTATGCGACAGGCTTGGAATTAACCTTTCTCTAGAAATGAAGAAACTTATATTCATTAGATCATATTTTAGATCTAACTCTGTAAAAGCCTTTTTCAATTCATGAGGTACATTAGGCTCTTCTTTAAAACCATAGTTGATACCTATCCTGTAGAAGCCATTATTTAATACTTCAGTTACGATTCGGTTCGCCTCTTCTAAATAAGGAACTTCAGAAACCTTGATAGTAACCAGAAAATTATATTCATGAATAACTTTATTGTGCTTTAGGTTGTGTAAAAGAGCATGAGGTACTACTTGAGGCGTGCCAGTTAAAAACACTGCATTTCCGCTAATTTTTTGAGTTGTTCCTTCTATATATTCTAAAAAAGTATTAAGTGGAAGCGTATCCTTCTGTAGTTTCTTTTGAAGAATTTCTCTGCCTTTTTTCCAGGTCATCATTAATGTAAAAACAATAACTGCAATAAATACAGGTACCCAACCTCCAATAAGCACTTTTAAAAGGTTCGAACTTAATAGGATTAAATCAATAAAAGCGAAGGGAATAATAAAGAGCAATACTTTCCAAGTTTTCCACTTCCAATAACTATAAGCAAGGAAGGCTACTAATAACGTGTCGCAAAACATCGTAACAGTTACTGCCAACCCATAAGCACCAGCCAGCTTGCTACTACTTTCAAAAATTAAAATCAAAATTGTTATACAGATGAATAGAAGCCAGTTGAGTAATGGAATATAAATTTGCCCAATCTCTGAAGCTGATGTATGTAAGACTGTAAGCCGAGGTAGATAGCCTAATTGAATTGCCTGTTTAGCCATTGAAAATACACCACTGATCAATGCTTGCGAGGCAATGACCGCAGCAGCAGTGGCCAAAATAATCATTGGATATAGAAGAGCAGAAGGAAGAAGAAGGTAAAAAGGATTGGTAATAGCTGATGGATCTCGTAACAGTAAAGCGCCTTGTCCCGCATAATTTAGCATTAGACATGGCAGTACAATTAAAAACCAGCCTAACTTAATCGGTAAAATACCAAAATGCCCCATATCTGCATACAAGGCTTCACCACCGGTTACCGTTAAAACGACTGCGCCCATGACAAAAAAAGAGATAAAGGGATTATTAACAACAAATAAAAAAGCCCAATGAGGGCTGAATAATGCGAGGACAAATGGACTTTGAATAATGCTGCTGATGCCAATAGCCCCAATAGACAGGAACCATAATAGGGTGATAGGACCAAAGAATTTCCCCATCATTGCAGAGCCATGCTTCTGAACTGCAAAAAGTGCTACCAGAATTCCGATACTGATTGGAATGATAAAGCGATCAAATGACGGAGCAGCAACGGAAAGCCCCTCAACTGCGGATAGAACAGAAATAGCAGGTGTAATAATACCGTCACCGAAGAATAAGGATGCTCCAATAAAACCTAAGACAATAATTGCGAGTCTTTTTCCACGAGATAGGCCTTTCTGCCGAAGGTTTAAGGCCAATAAAGCCATAATACCGCCTTCACCATTATTATCAGCTCTCATGATAACGAGAACATATTTAATGGAAACAATTAAGGTAATGGTCCAGAAGATTAAAGAGAGAATTCCTAGGATATTAATTTCATTAATAGGTAGTCCACGTGTCGCGTGAAAACTTTCTTTTAATGCATATAAAGGACTTGTTCCTATGTCGCCGAACACAACTCCTAGTGCAGCCAGTGTCATTGCTGGTAGTGCTGGCTTACTCAAGTTATTTTGCATATATTTGATTTACAAAATTGAGAAGCCTATGATTTTATCATTCCTAATTCTGGTAAATCCTATATGCATAAAAAACCATAGCCGGATGATAGTTAATAGCTTTTCTTTCTAAGCCCGCACTAAATATGTGCATTAAAGCTATTATACTAAGCGTCGGTTAATTCAAAATTATTTGTTTTTTATCGTCTAGTTACTATCTAAAGCTATCCCTCCATCTCTAATAAACAGAATCATTTCCTAGTTTGAGATAGCTTTGAATCCTTTCAAAATCCATGATTATTATTCAATTTTATAGCCCATTTAAGCTCATTCCTAGAAATACATCACCCTTTATCATCTGCTTATTGTAGAAGTAGATATATTCCCTCATATTTTTTCTTTTATAGTTGATTTATATCCACCCAAAACAATGTCCTCAATGGCATTCATTGCTTCTCTTAATTTCCTTTCACTGACTTGTATATAGCCAGAGGTTACATCACGGTCATCATCTTCCTTATGATTAAGCAATTTTTTAATCGTGTACCGGCCATAATCAAGGTTTTCAGCAATAGAGCCAAAGGTTCTACGTAAGTCATGGAAGCTAAACTCAATCCCACACGACTTATTAATCTTTTGGCGTACTTTTGAAATATTAACAATGTGGCCTGAAGCAGATTTAGCAGAAGGGAATACCCATTCTGTAGTTGCTTGAGCATGACGTTTTTTCATTAACTCAAAAAGGAAGTCACCCATGGGTAATGTATGTGGCTCACCATTCTTTGGATCTATCGAGGTGATGCGGCCATATTTTAAATCGATACTTGACCAGGGGAGGGATTCACATTCTTCACGTCTGAATCCAGTCAACACTAAAGTTAATAAAAAATCCCGGTTAGTTTCTAATTGTTGGCCACGATCTTCATATTGAAAAACAGCTTTAATCCAATCCGGCATTTGGTCTTCATTAATATAAGTCTTACGTCGTCTAATTTTATTCCAAGCGTTTTTAGCATTTAAGGTTTTAATCGGATTATGAGCATCCAGAATAGGCTTATCCTTTTCATCTAAATAATGTTCAACTGAATAATTATAGATAGCACGAAAAACACGCATAGCCATATTTGCCTGCGCCTTACTTCTTTGTGATAGTTCTGAGTGCTTGGCTTGAATCATGGTTCGTGAAATATCATCCAGCTTTAAATGATTCCAATCCTTTAGATAGTCATCAACAACGATGGTGTAATCCTTAACACTTCTTGGTTTTAAGATTTTATGAAATAGATAATTATCAAAGGCTGCTTTTAATGTAGGTTTACTTCTAGATAGATCAGTTTTAGCTTTTTCATCAGCAATAGCTTTTTTCTTTACTTCATTTGGATTGATGCCCTGGGACATCTGAGCAAGTTTATCCCGAGCAATGTCACGTGCCTGAATTAGCGTCAGGTTTCCATGTAGACCAATTGTAGACCGAACGGTTTTACCTAAAACCTTCTTTTCAACAATATATGTCTTACAGGTGGAATTCACCCGAATAGCAAAACCAATAAGCTCACTATCCCGAAAAATGGCAGGAGTCATTTCGAGTTGATCAATAAATGTCTTTGTGAGCTTTACTCTTGATGATGACATCGCTAGAATCGCTATCAATTGCAATACTTTGCAATATAGCACAATAATTTCTAGCGTCTACTATGGGTCTACAAGCAAAAAATGCTTGCTCAATAATGAAATGTTAGATAGTATTGCTGCATAGCCAAGCTACTGAATATCATAGTTTTGCTAGATTATAGGGCCTATAGCTCAGTTGGTTAGAGCAGCGGACTCATAATCCGTTGGTCGACAGTTCAAGTCTGTCTGGGCCCACCAAATAAATCAACCCCTTACGTGTATTAATCGTAAGGGGTTTTTTAATGTCTGAATCCATGTAAGCACTATGTAAGATGTTACCTTGTAATCACTGCACAGAAATAGAAGATGATCTAGTAAAAAAGAAAAAATAAATTGATAAAATTAGACCGCATAGCTATTTCGATAAGTTGGCTTTTTTCATCAGCAAAAAAGTAAGATAAAATGAGGAGTGAAAAAATATGCGCAATCTTACTCCCCTGACCAAATTAGATGGTCATTAATTGCTGATTATTAATCAATCATTAAAGGGTTGGAATATAAACATTGGTTAAGAAAAGTAACTTAAGCTAAACATCTTCAAACATAAAAGTTGTATTTTCTATACTTTTTTCGATGTTTTTTGAAGGTATATTATTGTTATTCCAAGAACTTAAAAACAACAATAAGAAACCTATGAATTGAAAAGCCTACTTAATTAGAGAGAATTAAGTAGGCTTTTTATTTATTCTTGTAAAAGTTATTTCTTTTTTAAGAAATATAAATTTCATTACAAAAAATTAGTAAGGACTAAATTAACTAAATAAAATTTTATAGGTTTTAACTCAATTTTTTCAAAAATATAAATTTAATTTTTGGTATATTCCATCATTGAAACGTAATAATAAAAAAGTAAATTGATAAGTCTACTTAACTATAATGTCAATGATATGCAAAATAGAAGACTAGCAATTTTGCTCGGAATATTCATGATTGGATCTTTATGCCTCATGATATCAGTATATGTTCAGGCACAAAGGCAGAAGAGAGAAGATATCCAACGAGTTATAAAAGAGGCAGAAGAGGCTCTTAAGAACCAAAATTTCGGATATTAGTGCGAATTGAAATTGTAAGTTTTTTATTAATTATTAAATTGAATTTTAAAGTAATTTTTTGCCAATGATTAAAAATCAAGTTTATATAGAATATGTATTTAGAATCTATCGCTGTAGTTTCTGATTTTAAATTTTAACCTCCTTAGCAGGAGGTATTTTTTTGTCTGAAATCAAGGAGAAGTAAATGCTCCAATTCTTCCGAAAACTATTTTGCTTACATGCTTATGAATTTGATTACCATCATCAGCATGGGTATACACAAGAATGTCGTAAATGTGGTAAACATGAGTCATTAATTAATTGATTGTCTGACTAGACGGGTGGTTTACGCCACATAAAACCTTACTAAGGATCTATTATTATTTGGGTTTTTCTTTTTTATTTGTAATACTTATAACATGATGTGCATAAATTAAATCTTACGTAGATACGCCTAATATTTAAGAGTTAGTTACACAAAGGATGATTGTTGGGTATTGAATAATTTTATCGAATGTTTGAGCATAATACTTTCTTGTTTGAATAAGTGATGGATCGCCATGATAGATGAAGAAAAGCCTTTAGATTTCGAAGATGATAGTGAACCTCAAGATTTCGAAGATGAAGAATTTATCGATGATAAGAAAGAGGATGAGATGTACAACACTATTACGAAAGATGGTTCGAGTGTTGATCCAGCAGATGATGGGGTACGTCATATCCGTCCGGAGGACGGAGATCCCATAGAAGTCGAAGAGTAGAGTATAGGCCCAATTTAATGTTGGGCTTTTTTATTGCCTATCGAAAGAACAGTAGAGCACTTTATTTCTCAAAAATAATCAAAATAGAGAAACAAATGTTCCGCAAACTTCTCCTAAATATTAACCAATTTAGTGAGATTTTTCTTTTTTTATTAGGGATTTAATTATACGAGAGTATATACAAACTAAAAACTGCAGTTCTGTTATGAAGAACTGGCAAAATATCAAAGTTTAATCCGTTCAAATCCTAAGTTTCATCAAATGATGACTAGGATGAAATCAAGAATGGACTAAAGAGCATTTTAATACCTTATGAAATTTACTGTTCTAACATTTATTTAAAAAATCAGAAAATTTTCCTCTATTTCATGTCTATAAATTAGTCTTGAAGTTAAATTTAGCTTTAGTGGCAATATATTGAATGATTTGATTAATTCTTCATAATTAATTGATGTAAATTCTTTTTCTTTAAAAAAATTATTGTGTCTATACTTTATTTTTATCTAATTTTTTACTCATTGAATAACAAGATTTATTACAGATGATGAAATACTACTATAATTTTAATAGATTTTTTTGATTCTCCTGCCGTTTCGAGATCAGTTTTAATTTTGTGATTTGCTCTAAAAATTGTTGCTAAGTTATTTGAATTATCTCAAAAATATGGTAATAAGTAGTGGTGATGGTTTTTTAATCACACGGTTGTTTCAGGATGAAATGTATTTAAAAAAACTGAATTTTAAAAACAAGCAAAAGGGAGTTTAGAAAATGCTTCAATTACTTATGAAATTATTTTGTTTACATGTGTATGAGTATGAGCACATGGAGGAAATTGGGGAAAATCATAAGGAATGTAGGAAGTGTGGGGTTAATAAGCCACTTTAATTGAATTCTATTTATAACAAAGAAGTGAGTTTTAGCTCACTTCTTTGTTTCTAGCGCAAAATTAGTAATAATGGATAAGTAAAAATTTTTACTTAGGCAAGGCTAAGGCCAATGAACAAAGATTTTAAAGCAAAAACTTATATTGTGAATGAGCATCTGGAAGATACATTAATGTGGTTATGTCATCATCAAGACAGTTTTGATTCATTCACCTATGATACGATTTCTAAAGAATTGGTAGTGTATCATGCCAATGGTACCGATATCATTCGAGTAGGGGATTATTTAAACAGCAGTTATGGTATTTTAATTACGGCACATAACTTTGCAGAATAATTTTTCCCAGAAAAAAAGACCACTAAGGTAATGCTGATCAGTTAAGGGGTTTGACCATAAACTCCTTAGCTTTTAGGTTATTCATCGCGGAGTCTTATTTTTTTTAAATCAAATATTTGAAGTTCGTCAGTTCTTTTGTTTAGCCAAAAGAACCAAAAGCATTCGTCATTCGCAAAACTCGTCCACTACTACTGGGTAGCAAATCAGTTGCAGAAACATTAGCTTATTAATGTAATCCTGCCTCAAACAGTTGTGAATGACGTTTCCGTGTATCAAAAACATGATGAGTCCAAAAATAAAAAATGCCAGTCAATTTCTTAATAGACTGGCATTACTCAAAGAGGACTTTTTTATTAACAATAGAAATGAATCATTTAACTTGCCATTGCATCTACAGATAACTCTTTAACCGTCGGTTTGGCCTTTTCTGCAACCAAGCCCAACTTATCAAATAATTGTCTGTCTTTACCTTCGCCAGCATTTGGAGTAGTCAAAAGTTTTTCCCCAGAGAAAAGAGAATTGGCACCTGCCATGAAAGCCAAGGCCTGGTCCGCATCTGATAGAGACTCACGCCCAGCAGAAAGACGAATATAGCTTTTAGGCATAATGATTCGCGCAACCGCGATAGTACGAATCCATTCGGTGATGTCGAGTTTCTCTACCTCTGCAAGTGGTGTACCTTCAATAGGAACGAGCATGTTGATAGGTACAGATTCAGGATGAAGGGGTAAGGTTGCGAGTTCGTACAAAAGACCAATCCGATCTTTACTGTCTTCACCTAAGCCGACAATTCCACCACTACAGACTTTCATACCTGCTTGACGGACATGATCCAAAGTATTTAAACGATCATCATAAGAGCGGGTGGTAATCACATTGGGATAATATTCGCGAGAGGTGTCGAGGTTATGATTATAATAGTCTAACCCCGCCTCACTCAGGCGTTCGGCTTGCGATTGATTGAGCATGCCTAACGTCATGCAGGTTTCCAAGCCCAGTGCTTTCACTTCACTAACCATTTCCAATACATACGGCATGTCGCGTTCATGTGGATTACGCCATGCAGCACCCATGCAGAAACGTGAAGAACCTGAAGCAAGTGCTTCTTTGGCTTCTTGAATCACTTTATCGACAGCAATACGTTTTTCAGCTTCAAGTTTTGAGTCATAACGTGCTGACTGTGAGCAATATTTACAATCTTCAGGACATTTACCGGTTTTAATTGAAAGTAATGTGCTGACTTGAATTGTATTTGGATCAAAGTTTTCACGATGAATGCGTTGTGCTTCAAAAACTAAATCCAAAAAAGGCTGGCTATACAAAGCCTGAATTTCTTCACGTGTCCAGTCATTACGTACATTCATTGGCGAAAATCCATAATCATCATTATTTATTATTTATCATACCTAATTTAAACTAAATCTAAAGGCATAAAAAGCCAAATTTCATAGTATCTATCGATTATTTTTAGTCAATATAGCCTATTATAAGATTGTATATTTAGTTACAAAGTAAGTCTTATTTCTCTTAAGATAATCGCAAAGTTTTCAATGAGATTTTTTAGTTTGTTTTGAAATGGATGCTATTTTTTTTATAGAGATAAAACTTTGCTTATATCTGAAAAATAAAAAAACTGAAAAATGCTTTGAAGTGGAGGGAAAACCTAACTCGATTTAGCCAACTGCTCCTGAATTGCCCAGTCAATATGGACTTGCACAATCTCATCATGTAATTCGCGAGTTTGTTTTAAAGTTGCCACAATTTGATTAGAAAAAGGTGCATTTCCTAAGCCAATCGCAATATTTCGCATAAAACTTTGATAACCGGTACGACGTATTGGACTGCCTTCAGTGTTGGCTAAAAAGGTTGGTTCATCCCAGTGCCATAAATCCAGTAAATTGATCTGATCTAAACCATGTCGGGGATTAAAATCGTCAATCGTGGCTTTCTTGGCAAAACTATTCCATGGACAAATCAACTGACAATCGTCACAGCCAAATACACGATTACCAATGCCACGACGTAATTCTTCAGCAATAATGCCTTTATATTCAATAGTTAAATAAGCAATACATTTACGCGCATCCAACATATAAGGTTCAACAATAGCCTGAGTTGGACAAATATCGATACAGGCTGTGCAAGAACCGCAATGATTGGTTGCAGGGGAGTCGAAGGGTAAATCCAGCGAAGTAAAGAGTTCACCCAAAACAAAAAAGGAACCTGATTTTTTATGAATCAATAAGGTGTGTTTACCGGTCCAGCCCATACCTGCATTTTCTGCTAGAGATTTTTCAAATACCGGTGCAGAGTCAGCAAAAGGACGCGATTCAAAATTTCCAACCTTTTCACGAATGATGCTGGCTAAAGTTTTTAAACGGCCGCGCATGGTTTTATGGTAATCGCGACCACGGGCATAGCGTGCAATAATGGCGGCATTAGGCTCATCTGGGACATAACGCGGTTTAGGGGTTTCTACCAAATAATTCATTCGTACGCAAATAATGCTTTTGGTGCCGGGAACCAGTAGAGTTGGATCAGCACGTTTTTCTAAATTTTCTTCCAGAAACTTCATATCACCATGATAGCCACGCTTTAAATATTCTTGAAAACGTGGCAATTCTGCTTGAGCATCCGGTTTTGCGATGACACAATCGCTAAAACCTAATGCCAAAGCTTGAGCTTTAATCCACGCTTTTAGCGCTTCAGGATCAGTTTGATCTAAAGGTATTTTCTGTGACGCTGTGGATGTTGCCATAATTTAATAAGAAGGGAAGAACAATGCGTCAGCCAGTTTATCATAGCCCAGTTTATTTGAGCCAAAGTATTCAAGCATGGGAGCAACGCTGGTTTGCCAAGCAAAACGGTTCTTATGCCTTGATGCAGCAAGTCGCGTGGATGATTGCGCAGCGGCTGGTTCCCCTTTTTCAGCATCAGAAAATACAAAATATCGCAGTGTGTTGTGGACAGGGAAATAATGCAGGTGATGGATATTTAACGGCTCAATATTTAAAACAGGCGGGTTTCAAGGTCGAGATTTATGCCGCTGAATTGGGTTCTTCTAAAGATTTGTATACGGCTTATCAAGACGCTATCGCTGCTGAAATAAAAATTCATTCAGGTTTTAATTTTCAAAAACAATATGATTGTTATATCGATGCTTTATTTGGCATCGGTTTAAATCGTGAACTTAGTCCAGAGTGGCAGCAGATTATTCAAAGTATTAATGCTCAATCCGCTTTGAAAATTGCGATTGATGTTCCCAGTGGTTTACAGGCCAATAGCGGTCAGCCCCTACCATGCGCAATTAAAGCCGATTACACTTTCTCAGCCTTGGGGTTAAAAGCAGGACTGTTTACCGGACAAGGCAAAGAGTTTGCAGGACAGATTGAAGTTATTTCCCTGATTCCGACAGATGCAGAACTCAGTCCAATTGCCGAACTCTCGCCTGATACAATTTCATTGCCCGAGCGTCAGGCATTTGGCCATAAGGGCAGTTATGGTCATGTACTTGTGGTTGGTGGACATGCCGATATGGGCGGTGCGGTGATGATGGCCGCCGAATCTGCTTTTAGTGCAGGTGCAGGTAAAGTTACTATTGTCTGTCATGAAAAACATCACACCGCTATTTTGGCACGCTCACCGAATATTATGCTACGTGATATCAATGCTTTGACTAAAGCCGAGATTCAGCAATTATTAGAGCATGTCGATGCCGTCAGCTTTGGTATGGGCCTAGGACGTGATACTTGGTCAGAACAACAATTTTTTAAATGGTTCCCGAAGATCAACACAGCTGAACATTTACATGTGGTGCTCGATGCCGATGCTTTATGGTTCTTGGCCGAGCATCCGGAATTATTAAAAGCGGATTCTTATGCGACACCGCATCCGGGTGAAGCTGCAAAACTTTTAAACTGTTCAGTGAAAGAAATTGAACATAATCGAATTGCAGCGATTCATCAACTGCAAGAAAAATACGCAGGACAATGGGTACTTAAAGGTTCTGGCAGCTTAATTTTGCAAGATCAGCTCTGGATTTGCACGAAAGGTAATGCAGGAATGGGAACGGGCGGTATGGGAGATGTGCTGGCAGGTATGGTGGCCAGCTTAAAAGCACAATTTGGAGAGCAAATTCATCTACATGAAATTGTCACCTTACATGCTTTGGCAGGGGACTGGTTGGCGAAAAAAGGGATACGAGGTCTGCAAGCCCATCATATGAATGAGGCGGTTTATCATGTGGTCAATGGGAGTCATGATGAATAAGGCGATTAAATTAATCATTCATGGCAAAGTCCAAGGGGTGGGTTACCGGCGCTGGTTTGAACAGCAGGCTTTAACATTAGAACTCACAGGCTATGTAAAAAATCTGGCTGGCGGTGAAGTTGAAGCCATTATTGTTGGGACGGAAAATCAGCTCCATACAATAATCGAACGTAGTTATATGGGGCCATCACGTGCCGAGGTTTCAAAGATCATTCAAATTGAACTTGAGCAGGCATCGGAGTTCATTGCATTTACAATTTTGTAGTGAATATGACTTTTATAAAAAATATAAGAGGGAAATGATGGAAAAATATCTGGTTGTGGCAATTGTTATCGCAATTTGCATTGTTATGGTGATTTACACGCAACGTGGTGAAAGTTCAAGTCGCTCAGGCAATACCTCATTTAAGGACATTGTGCAAAAAGAATTCGTGAAATATAAGGTCATTGAAAGGAATCAAACCATTATGATTTGTGAGATAAACCATCGCAATGAACCGGATGAACTGGTTTTGATCCGGATTGATCCCAATCAGAAAAAGAATAGGCGAAGCTTTGGTCGAAGAGTCACTTTTACTTATCCCAAGCAACCCTCGATTGGTGAAATGCGTAAAGATTTCGCGCCGTATCTTTAAATATTCTAGTTATCTTCTTCTGCTGGTACGGCCACGACCGCGTGCCATACCACCTAAGGCATTCAGTACCGCCATTTTACTCATACTGCCTGAAGCATGGGCATGACAAATTGCAGCGGCTAAAGCATCGGCAGCATCCTGTTGCGGTTTAATGCTTAAATTTAAAATGCGCATCACCATCATCTGAACTTGTTCTTTATCTGCTGCACCATAACCCACTACCGATTGTTTAATTTGTCGTGCTGTATATTCAGCGACTTGTAAATCCAGATTTACCAAAGCAGCAATGGCAGCACCACGGGCTTGACCAAGCTTTAACGCAGAGTCAGGATTGACTGCCATAAAAACTTGTTCAACTGCAGCTTCTGTCGGGCCATGAAATTTAACAATACGTTCCACCCCTGCAAAAATTCGTTTTAAACGTTCCGGCATTTCAGGAGTTTCGGTACGAATGGTTCCTGCATCCACAAAAGTCAATTTTTGCCCATCTTTTTCGATAATACCGTAGCCAGTTAAGCGAGAACCCGGATCGATACCAATAATTAATGACATATAAAGACTTTAAAAATAGAATAATGCCCATATTGTTACATAAGCGTATCAAAAAAGCTTGATCGTGATTAAGCACTTGAATATTGCACCCTATTTATTTTATTGAGATTTGATTAATTTTTATGAAATTATTTCTTATTGTTTTAGCTGGCTTAATCCTTGAAGTCTTTGTCTGGATTGGCGTGGGTGACCTCGTCGGCAGTATGTGGTACGTATTTTTCTGGTTTGTAGCCGCATTTTTCATCGGGATCAATATGATCCGTACCCATGCGTCTGGTCTGCAACAGATGAAACAAGGTCAAATGGTAATGGACCCAAGTCTAACCAATAATTTACCAAAAATTATTGCGGGTTTGTTGTTATTGATTCCAGGCTTAATCACTGATGTACTTGCCCTGCTAATACTCATTCCACCAGTACAACAAGCTTTGAAAGCTGTGGCAATGAAAACCATGATGAAACGCCAACAAGCCATGATGGATAAAATGATGGGTGGCATGATGGGCGATATGAATGATATGGGCGGGGGTGCACAAGGTCAAAATCCATTTGCAGATATCATGCGTCAAATGCAGGACATGCAACAGCAGCAAGGTGGTTCACCGCGTCATGACTCTAGTGTGATTGATGGCGAAGCGCGCGAAGTGACGCCTGATGCGAAAAAAATTGAAATGAAAGATGTGAATAAATAAGTTTATTGATTTATATTTTTAAGCCGAATCCTGATGTTTCGGCTTCTTTATTGGCTCTAAATTTGTATGGAAATTAGATGGCAAGACATGCAAAAAATTGAACAAACGATATAATACGTTTTTTTAAAATCTCCTCTATTTCTATGTCATTGCTTTTGACCATTTGTGCATTGCATTTTGTTGCACAGCTTAGCCCCGGACCGGATGTTCTACTGATTGCTAAAAGTTCGGCATCGACTTCAAGAGCCAACACTTTAAAAATTATTTTCGGTATTTCAGTCGGTATTGTAGTTTGGGTGGTGCTGACTTTACTTGGCTTTACTGTGCTAATAGAACAATTTCCATGGATACAACAAGTTTTAATGTTGATTGGTGGACTGTTTTTGGCTCGAATGGGCTGGGCAATGTTGAATGGCGGTTTAAAAAACCTGAAGCAAGAGACCCGTTTAGATGATGATCAACAGGCTGTACCTGATTCTAAAAACCATTTTTTATTGGGGCTGTTTACCAACTTATCCAATCCTAAAACCCTGATTTATTTTAGTAGTGTGTTTTCTTTAGCTTTAAGTTCATCCGCATCAACACATTTAAAAACCCAGCTTGCAGTGATTATTCCACTACAAACTTTTTTGGTCTTTGCACTATTTATGCTCATTATGTCGATGCCAAAAATCAAAAATGTTTATCAGCGTTCAGGAAGTTATATTGATATTATTTCCGGCGGATTATTCCTGATTTTTGCAATTTGGTTGGGCTATGACGCATTAGCGATGTTTTAATCTTTTTTAGCTAGATCATCAACGGATTGCGAAGATGGGGGAGTGGCAGTGCTGACTTCCTCATTTTTTTCGCCTTGAGCATAGCGATTGGGTTTTAAGGTCGCTTCAGTATTTTCTGAACCTTTATAGCTGCGGCTACGGTTGGCACGTTCGCGTAAACCACCTTTCTTAATCAGTTGAACCATCATACACTCCAGATTATTGTCTGCCATTTTACCTAAAAAGCTGAGAAGTATCTGTTTTTTGCAACTTTCCTATTCAAAATTTGTTTTATTGCATTGTGTTACAAATGATGTCTTTAATATTTGAATAGATTGTTTAATTCTCAATATAAATTAGTGACTTATAAAAATAACTGAAGAGAAATATTTTTGGTATATTTTAGTTATTGATAAACAGCCTTGTATCTCGCTGAAGAGTCACATAAGATTTTATTGATATTACCTTCCATCAAAAAAAATAGGGTGGAAATATAAAAACAAGAATGTGCGTAATGTAGGAGCATAGCTATGCTATATCAATATCATTGTGCGTGTTGTGATCAGGTTATTGAGTTAACCCATCATAAAGAATGCACAAATTGCGGTTCACATAATATTAAAAGTCCGTATGGTTTCTGGATTTTCTGTATTTTAACCTGCCTGGCAGCAGTCATCATTTTTAAGATCGTGCATGTCTATTTACAAGATCATCAAGAAACGCCTGTGCAAATTTCATTATTAGAAGTTTTACAACAGGGAGGAAAGCCGAAATAATGATTTTTTACGTAAAAAAAGCCCACATCTGTGGGCTTTTTTATGAAAAAATTACAGGCCAGCAGAGGCTTTAAGCGCTTCCACTTTATCTGTTTTTTCCCAAGTAAATGCAGTGTCTGAACCTTCACGACCGAAGTGGCCATAAGCAGCAGTTTGCTTATACATCGGTTGAATCAGGTCTAGCATACGAGTAATGCCGTATGGACGTAAGTCAAAGTGTTCACGAACCAATTGAATAATCAATTCTTCAGATACTTTTGCTGTATTGAAGGTGTTGATTGAAATAGAAGTGGGTTCAGCAACACCAATGGCATACGACACCTGGATTTCACACTTGTCCGCAAGGCCAGCAGCAACAATATTTTTCGCTACATAACGACCTGCATATGCAGCAGAACGGTCAACTTTAGATGGATCTTTACCAGAGAAAGCACCACCGCCATGACGTGCCATACCACCGTAAGTATCTACAATGATTTTACGGCCGGTTAAACCGCAGTCGCCTACAGGACCTCCAATCACAAACATCCCAGTTGGGTTGATGTGGAATTTGGTGTCTGCATGGAACATTTCAGCAGGAATCACTTTTTTCACAATTTCTTCAATTACCGCTTCTTTTAAAGCAACTTGTGAAATTTCAGGATCGTGTTGAGTCGACAACACCACTGCATCTAAACGAACAGGCATGCCATTTTCATATGCAAAAGTCACCTGGCTTTTCGCATCTGGACGTAACCAAGGCAAATGTCCACTACGGCGTAGTTCAGCCTGTTTTTCCATTAAGCGATGTGCATAAGAAATAGGTGCAGGCATTAAAACATCAGTTTCACGGCTTGCATAACCAAACATCAAACCTTGGTCACCCGCACCCTGATCTTCAGGTTTTAGACGGTCAACACCTTGAGCAATCTCAGGAGACTGTTTACCAATCATATTGATAACAGCACAGGTTGAACCATCAAAACCAAGGTCAGAATGGTGATAACCAATTCCATTTACGGTTTGGCGTACAATTGCTTCGAAGTCAACATTTGCTGTTGTTGTGATTTCACCGGCAAGTACTACCGCACCCGTTTTTACAAGCGTTTCACAAGCAACCCGTGCATATGGGTCTTCTGTTAAGATTGCATCCAAAATAGCGTCACTGATTTGGTCAGCCATTTTATCCGGATGGCCTTCGCTTACAGATTCCGAGGTAAATACAGCGTACTCGCGCATAAGTCCTATCACAGTTAATTTTAAAGACCCGATATGTTACATCGAGTTAGACTTTTGGACTAGTTCTACACGACCAAAATGACTGAAATTATTTCAATTTCACAACTTTTTAATTGATATATGCATCTAAAAAACTGATAAGCAGAAGAAATTTCGTTTTAAAGATAGAGTTTTAACGAGAAAAATTTTTATAGAGCAACTATTTAATTAGATGTTCAAAGCTGTTTTATTGAAATTAAAATCATATTAACCTTATTTTAGGTTAAAATTTAATTATGTTAATAGTATTTATTATCAATATTTTACTCTAAATAAATTGAACTTTATGATCGCAGTTAGAGGAGTAGATCAAAATTATAGATCCAATAAAAACCGTTACAAAACATTCATTTTAACTCATTAAATTTTCATTAAATATTTTCAAAGATGAATTTTATTCAGCTTTTGTGTCTAGCGGGTATTAATTGATCAATTTTATTTCATAAAACTTTATAGGTAGCATTATTTGATGATAATCCCTCTATGAGCAGGTAAATAATAAAAATAATTCCTGTGAGAAGGGGGATGTGTGAATAATATTTTAATTAAATATAGTGAAAGCGATTTATCGTTAATAAGTCGTATATCAGTTTTAAATTAAATTACACCGCTCTTCACTCACTCGCCAATACTTAAAAGCGATGTCAAATTGAGCTTTACCAACCATTAAAATATATACAGTCACGAATAAATGTTGAAATGTTGACTATTAGGCTTTACCCCTTGCTGTTTTTTTAAGACAATATAGCCAGCTTTGAATTTTCCTATTCATCATCTTCTTTAAACGATTTAGTTGGACTCTGACCTATGACAACCCCGCTTAACGAACGTCGTATTGCAAATGCAATTCGTGTATTGGCAATGGACGCTGTGCAAAAAGCAAATTCAGGACATCCAGGTGCTCCAATGGGGATGGCAGATATCGCTGATGTAGTATGGCGTGAATTTTTAAATCATAACCCGACAAATCCACAATGGGCCAACCGTGACCGTTTCGTATTGTCGAACGGCCATGGTTCAATGCTTCAATATGCATTATTACATTTGACCGGTTATGCACTTTCAATTGACGATTTGAAATCATTCCGTCAATTACATTCTAAAACACCGGGTCACCCTGAATTGGGTTATGCACCGGGTATTGAAACCACAACTGGTCCACTCGGTCAGGGTATTGCCAATGCAGTTGGTTTTGCTTTGGCAGAAAAAACTTTAGCGGCTCAATTCAACAAAGATGATATTCAGGTTGTTGACCATTTCACTTACTGTTTCTTGGGTGATGGCTGCTTAATGGAAGGTGTTTCACACGAAGCATGTTCATTGGCAGGTACTTTGGGTCTAGGCAAGTTAATTGCTTACTATGATGACAACGGCATTTCAATTGATGGTGAAGTTGAAGGCTGGTTCTCTGACGATACAGAACAACGTTTCCACGCTTACGGCTGGCAAGTAATTAAAGTTGATGGTCATGATGCTGATGCGTTACGTGCTGCAACTTTGGAAGCAAAAGCTCAAACTACTAAACCGACGCTTATTATCTGTAAAACAGTGATTGGTTTAGGTTCACCAAACAAACAAGGTAAAGAAGATTGCCACGGTGCGCCGTTAGGTAATGATGAAATCGCATTAACCCGTGAAGCACTTGGCTGGAAAGAAGAAGCATTTGTTATTCCTGCAGACGTCTATGCTGCTTGGGATGCAAAAGATAAAGGTGCTAAATCTGAAGCTGCTTGGAATGAAGTATTTGCTGCTTATGCTGCAAAATACCCAACTGAAGCTGCTGAACTTAAACGCCGTTTAAGTGGTGATTTACCAGCTGACTTTGCTGTTAAAGCAGATGCCTATATAGCTGAAGTGAATGCAAAAGCTGAAACTGTAGCAACACGTAAAGCGAGCCAAAATGCACTTCAAGCATTTGGTCCGTTACTTCCTGAAATTTTAGGTGGTTCTGCCGATCTTGCAGGGTCTAACCTGACGCTTTGGAAGGGTTGTCAAGGTATTCAGGACAATCCTGCCGGTAATTATGTACACTATGGCGTACGTGAGTTCGGTATGACTGCAATTGCCAATGGTGTTGCACTACATGGTGGTTTCATCCCTTACGTTGCAACATTCCTGATGTTCATGGAATATGCACGTAATGCAGTACGTATGTCTGCACTGATGAAACAGCGTGTGATCCATGTTTATACACATGACTCAATTGGTTTAGGTGAAGATGGTCCTACACATCAACCTGTAGAACAAATTGCATCATTACGTGGTACTCCAAACTTAAACACTTGGCGTCCATGTGACACCGTAGAAGCAGCGATTTCCTGGAAATCTGCACTTTTACGTTCTGAAGGTCCAACTGCCTTAATCTTCTCTCGTCAAAATTTGCCATTCCAAGCGCGGACTGAGGCACAAATTGCAGACGTAGCCAAAGGTGGTTATGTATTGGCTGAAGAGAAAGGTGAATTAAAAGCAATCATCATTGCAACAGGTTCTGAAGTGTCTCTTGCGATGGAAGCGTATGCACAACTTGAAGGTGTGCGTGTAGTTTCTATGCCATGTGCTGAAGAATTCGTTAAACAAGATGCGGCTTACCGTGAAGCGGTGCTTCCATCTAACATCCGTGCGCGTGTAGCTGTTGAAGCTGCGCATGTGGATTACTGGTGGAAATTTGTAGGTCTTGACGGTCGTGTGATTGGTATGACAACTTACGGTGAATCTGCACCTGCGAAAGACTTATACCAATATTTCGGTATTACGACTGATGCTGTCGTTGCTGCTGTAAAAGAAATTACTGCTTAATTCTAAAAGATTAAATCAATGAAAACGTCTCTTACGGGGGGCGTTTTATTTTGATAAATTTTTGACGATATTGGTCCAGCAGTTTTTACGAATAAGTATATAGTGATGCCATTCATTGAGTATTCATGGTGAGATGGCATTTATTCAGCATAAGTGAGGAAAATATGAGCCTTTATAACCAAATTAGTGATGAAATCACTTTAATGGAACCAGGTGAGCAAAAGTGGATCGGTCAGGATCTGCCCCTTGAAAGCATGATGGCCGTAGTATTGATGCTCAAAGAACTGGACGAAGAAAAAGTGATTAAGGTGCGTCGTCAAAATCGTGAAAAACATACGGGTCTTAAGCAAGTCGATCGTGTGTTGGTTGAAAAGTTATAAGAGATTAATGATCTTAAAAAGCCCCTCATGGGGCTTTAATTATTTTAGCGATATATTAATTATCTTTAATTGCTTTTGGAGGGTTCATTCCATTTAAATTAAATAGACCAAGTCAGTCAATTGTCTGTAAAGTCACCTAATCTTCTTGCGGTATTGTGTCTCTAAACTGTATATTTTTGTATTAAATAATTCGAATATCATTCAAAAAATAATGTAAATCAGACCCTGAGCTAGAATAATAAAAGTTGATTAAAAATAATTTATGAAAATTATCAACTGATTAATATCAACACGTTTATATTGAGGTGAGTGTCTTCTGTAAAAGCAAGTGAGTGTTCTATTCTTGCAACATATCGTTTTATCTATACCAGTGAATTAAAATAAGAAACCTATACACTAACAATCATTCCAAAGAGAGATAAAACACATGAATTTCAAAGCAATAACTTTAGGTTTGGCGGTTGCATCTGTTGCAACTTTATCTTTGGCAAAACCCGTTGCTTACCAAATTGATCCGCAACATTCTGCAACTGTTTTCTCTTGGAGCCACTTTGGTTTCTCTACACCTTCAGCGAACTTTTCTGACATTCAAGGTACGATTAACGTCGACAATGCAAAACCTGCTAACTCCTCTGTAAATGTTAATATTCCAGTATCAAGTATCAATACCAATGTAAAAGCATTGGATGAGCATATTCAAACTGCAGACTTTTTTGATGCTGCCAAGTACCCGAACATCACTTTTAAAAGCACTAAAGTTCAGGCCTTAGGGAAAAACAAATACAAAATCACCGGTGATTTAACAGTAAAAGGCGTAACTAAACCTTTGGTTTTAGATGCTGTTTTAAATAAACAGGCAGTTCATCCAATGACTAAACTGCAAACTGTTGGTTTTAATGCAACCACTTCATTTAACCGTTCAGCCTTTGGTATAGGCGGTTATGTTCCGAACGTGGGCGATAAGGTTACTGTGAATATCACTACTGAAGCTTCAGTGCCTGCGAAAAAATAAGCCTAACAAGCGCTAAAACAAAAAAGCACCCTTGATGGTGCTTTTTTTTGTTTAAATTATTTTAGATGCGTTAATCACGGTTTAAGATCAGCAGACAGCCAAAACTGATAAAAATTCCGCCGGTAATGCCGTCAATTTTCTTACTGAATTTTTGATAATAATGATTAATTTTTGCTGTAGAGAAAACCAGAGCAACAGCAGAAAACCATATCAGACTTTCAATAAAAACCAGTGCGAGTAATGAACTTTGCTCGAAAATACTGACATTTGTGCTAATGGCGATGGAAAAGACGCTGCTGAAATAGACGAGTGCTTTGGGGTTAGCCATGTTGGTCAGAAAACCCTGAACTAACAGTGTGCTGTGTGATTTTTTCGGCAGAATTTCATTCTGGTTTTTCGAGATAGGTACCGGATTTTTATTGAAAGCGGATTTCAGCAATTGTATCCCTAAATAAAGCAGGTATAGACCGCCTAAAGTCATCAGCACCTGTTGTAGCCAAGCAATTTTCTGAAATAAAAAATGCAGCCCACTGATTGCGCAAATGGACCAGACTAAAATACTCAGCGAGACCCCTAATGCAGCGCATAAAGCATGCGTACGTGATTGGCGGATTGCACTTTGGGTGACAAAGAAAAAATCTGGACCCGGACTGATCAATGCAAAGAAGTGAATTACAGCAATACTGATTAAAGGTGTCATCATCAGAGACTTATATAAATGAATGACACCGTTATAAATGAATTAAATCATAAATTAAAGTCTATTTACTCATCAATTGGTTCATATAATTTAGCAAAATTTCTTTAGCACCGGTTTCCAAGGGCAGGGCATATTTTTCGTTATCTGCACGTAACGCTGGAATATTGATATTGGCTTTACGTAATTCACAAGTATGACCAATGAGCCATTTTTCCAGACTTTCTGCTGCAACTTCCAAATGGAACTGCAAAGCTAGAATGTTTTTTCCAACTGAAAAGGCCTGATTCGGATAAACGTCAGAGCTGGCCAGTAATTCAGCCTGTTCAGGTAAATCGAAAGTATCGCCATGCCAATGTAATACAGCTGTATCACTTAATGGTGCAAGTAAGTTGTTTGGAGTATTTGAAATACTCAGTTCACTCCAGCCAATCTCCTTTTGATGTCCTACATAGACTTTTGCCCCCATAGCATGTGCAATGAGTTGAGCGCCTAAACAAATACCCAAGGTCGGTAAATTTTCCTCTAAACGTACTTTTAGTAAGTCTATTTCTTGTTGTAAGAATGGGTAGTCATCTGTTTCATAAACACCAATCGGACCACCTAAAATAATGGTTAAACCTTTGTGCTGAAATGCTTTGTTTAGATCATCTACACCGGCTTCAAAATAACGCACCCGAAAGCCAAGTTGGTAAAAGATATCTTCTAAAGCCCCCAAGTCTTCAAAGGCAAGATGTTGAATGGCATAAATCGTATCAGGGAAATCTCGAGATGCTGTAGTCATACTATTTTTTCAGGATATTTGGAATAAGAGAAATTTAGCCCGAATCTGAAGAAAAATGAAGGTTTCAAACAAAATGATTTGGTTAATGCGCTGCATTAATAAAAAAGCGAACCGAAGTTCGCTTATTTATGCTTTACATACCTGGGTTGTTAGAAGAAGCCCATCGGTTTGGTCGCATAGCTTACCAACAAGTTTTTGGTTTGTTGATAATGGTCCAGCATCATTTTATGGTTTTCACGTCCAATCCCGGATTTTTTATAACCCCCGAATGCCGCATGTGCAGGATAAATATGGTAGCAGTTGGTCCATACACGACCGGCCTGAATGGCACGACCAGCACGGTAAGAGGTATGAGCCGAACGAGACCAGACACCGGCACCTAAACCATAAATGGTATCGTTGGCAATTTTGATTGCATCATCAAAGTCTTTAAAGGTTGTAACAGCAAGTACAGGTCCAAAAATTTCTTCCTGGAACGTTCTCATGTCGTTGGTGCCTTTCAAGATGGTCGGTTCGATATAGAAACCTTGCCCTACTTCATTGCGTTCGCCACCACCTGTCAATATTTCAGCACCTTCTGCACGACCTGTTGCAATACAGCCCAAGATTTTATCTTGCTGCTCTTGCGATGCCTGAGCGCCAATCATGGTGTCAGTATCGAGTGGATGACCGGTTTTAATCCGTTTAACACGCTCAATGGCTTTTTCCAGAAATTGATCGGCTATGCTTTCTTGAACCAGTGCACGAGAAGGACAGGTACAAATTTCACCTTGGTTTAAGGCAAACATGGCAAAACCTTCTAGCGCCTTATCTAAAAAGTCATCCTCTTGTGCCATTACATCTTCAAAGAAAAGGTTGGGTGATTTACCACCGAGTTCAAGCGTGACTGGAATAATGTTTTCGGTGGCATATTGCATGATTTGCTGACCGACTGAAGTTGAGCCGGTAAAGGCAATTTTGGCAATACGTGGATTGGTTGCAAGCGGACGACCCACTTCAACTCCATAACCATTAACAATATTTAATACACCTTCAGGCAGCAGGTCCTGAATCAATTCAACCAATACCAAAATACTGACCGGAGTTTGTTCAGCCGGTTTTAAAACAATACAGTTACCCGCAGCCAATGCCGGTGCCAATTTCCAGGTCGCCATTAAAATAGGGAAGTTCCAAGGAATAATTTGCCCCACCACACCTAAAGGTTCATGAAAATGGTAAGCAATCGTGTCTTCATCAATTTCTGAAATGCCGCCTTCCTGAGCACGGATACAGCCAGCAAAATAGCGGAAATGGTCAATCGCCAAAGGAATGTCTGCTGCCAGAGTCTCGCGGATGGGTTTGCCGTTATCCCAAGTTTCAGCCACTGCTAAAAGCTCTAGATTGGCTTCTAAACGGTCTGCAATTTTTAACAGAATATTGGAACGGGTAGTGGGAGAGGACTTGTTCCACTGTTCTTTGGCTTTATGCGCTGCATCAAGTGCCAACTCAATATCTTCAACACTTGAGCGTGGAACTTTGGTGAATACTTTACCGTCGACAGGAGAAATATTGTCAAAGTATTCACCTTTTACTGGAGCTACCCACTGACCGCCAATAAAGTTTTCATATTGGGCTTTAAACTGAACTTTTGAACCATCTTGATTAGGATCGGCATAACGCATATGAATTTTCCTTTGCTTATTTTAGTGTTTTAAACCGCATCTACAGCTTTGGTATAAGGTACTTTTGTACATTATTTAATTAGCATACATGGAATAAGGTTGGAGAAAGGTTGGAGACAAGAAGGTTTACAATCTTTTCAATCAGGCTTACAAGAATAGCTATTACAGTGGATGTAAATCATGAATTGTTGTGAGAATAAGGAATGATGAATAAACAAAGTTTGATCCAGAAAAGACAGAAAATTGAGCATTTTAGACAAAGTAGCAGTCTTTCTCCCTTACATGCAGAACAGCTCGGGCAAAGTATTGCCAGTTCTTGGCAACGCTCAACTTCTGCTGAAATTCCCAAAGATCGCGCAGCTGCGCCGTTGGTTCATTTACAAAAAGAAACTTACCCCACGGCTTTGGAACATGCATTGCAATATTGTGCACAAGATTTAAAACATATTGCAGAACAATCTTCCATGGTACTGGCGGTAGGCGATATCGGCAGCACTATTATTTGGACAGCATCGAGTCCACAAATGCAAAGTGCAGCAGAAAGTGTGCACTTTATTGAAGGCGGGCAATGGCGCGAAGAACTGGTCGGAACCAATGCTCTAGCACTTTCTTTAAAAACCCAACAATCGAGTTGTGTATTTTCCAATGAGCATTACATGTCGTCTATTCATGATTGGGTCTGTTATGCAGCTCCCATTATTGATCCTTATTCGAAACAGGTGCTTGGAGTGATTGATCTTTCCACCACTTGGCAAAAACACAATAGTTTGGGTTTGCTGGCGGCTGAACGCTGCGCCTCAATTATTCAATCTGCATTACTGGAATATCAAAAGCAGCGCTTGTTTGTTCGGGCTTTTTCCGTGCCGCAAGTAATGTTCAATGGCAAAGTTTTGGTGCTCACCCCACGGCAAATTGAAATTTTGACTATTTTGGCACTATGTCCGCAAGGCTTAAGTTTGGATACTTTGCATCAAGCCTTATATGGGGAGCGTAAAGTCAGCATGGGCACTTTAAAAGCAGAAATGTCACAATTACGCGATATTTTAGGCGGAATGCTCGGTTCCAGACCTTACCGTTTACTGGCGCACGTTGAAGCTGATTTTTTACTCACCGAGCAATCTTTAGATGCCGGATATATCGATTCCGCCTTAAAATTGTGTACGGGCGTTTTTTTGGCAAAAACTGAAAGTCCTTTTTTATGTGCTTGGCGAGATTGTCTAGAGTCACGTTTAAGTGATGCCATTTTTAAAGCTAATGAAACGGATGTTTTGCTTAAGCACGTGGCACGTTTTCCTGAAGCGATTGATGCAGTGGAACGTCTGATTGAATTGATGCCCAAGACGCATCCTGTGCATCAAACCTTATTAAAGTATCAAGATGGCTAAGGCTTATAGCGCTTTTCTTTAGATCTCTTTCATAAATAAAAAATTGTTCAATATTAGGTTTTATAAAATCGTCATTGCCGCATTTGACTGATTTAATTTTTATACCTTTGTATAGGCAATATTTCTACTTTTGAAAGGTCAAAATGAGAACATCAAAATATATTTTGAGTTCGCAAGAAAAACCTTTTGTTTCGCACACCCAACATTCTGAGTCAGTTTTAAGCACTGCTTTAAAATGCAGCGCAAGGAATAGGAACCGTGGGGCATGCATGCCACATTCATAAAACCCATACCTATTAAAATCCATTTTTGATTTTGACTTTACAATTTATTGGTAGTCTTTAAAAAATGATTTATGAAAAGAAGTCTTTTAGAAACCTTTTAATGCTAACCATTCAAATAGCTGTTGATAGACATTTTCGCGCACCGATTTTTCCGACAGCACCAAGTCATGCAAGCCATTTTTTATTTCGCAGATGGTGACATCACCGTTAATTTTTTTAGCATATTTATCAATATGTTTTACGTCCAAAATCAAATCACTACTTTGTGCATATTTATGCCATTTTTTTGGATTTTTAGTTTGATCTGAATGCATCACTAAGGCAGGGACTTTTAAGGTCACGCCTCGATGAATTTCCTTTTGCGCTTCAAAAATTGCCCGTATAAAACTTAAACGAACCAAAGGATAAGTGGCTTTTTTCCATTCAAGATTAAAGTCCCATTCTCCTTTTAAGCTTTTGTGCAAACTGGTCACATACCATTTATTCAGTTGACTGGGGAATTCTAAATCTGGACAAATTTTACCGACACGGCTTATATTGGGCAGGCCCAGTTTTTTCTTGATTGGATTCATGTTGAAATCGTAAAAAGGGCTATTGACCCACAATGCTTTAATTAAAGGATGATCCGGATGATGCGCTGCATATAAAGTCGTGGTGAGACCGCCAGTCGAATGTCCGCATAGTAAAATAGCCTCATGATCTTCTGCGCCAATAATGTCTAAGGCTTGGCTGATTTCAGCGTCGTATTCAGCAATCTCACGTACGTTATAATATTTTTGATGGGGAAGGTGAGAGCGACCGTATTTACGTAAGTCGAGTGCATAAAAGTTAAAGCCATGCTGATTAAACTGTTCGGCCATTTCGGTTTGGAAAAAATAGTCGATAAAGCCATGAATATATAAAACAGCCTTGTTGGTTGTTTGCGCTGCTTTTTTACGCACCAATGTAGCTATAACTTGACCTTCATAATCATCAGGGAAATTTAAGGTGGCTTGTTCATAGCCTGAACCTAAGATATCAACTTGATAAAGCGGTTCAATTGTCTGTTCTGTCATTATTGTGCTCATTTGGAATTATCAATTTTCTTTTATCCTTCATGATGAGCAGTGATTTGTCAAATAACTTTAAGATTACTAATAAAAAAAGGGCAATCTAAATTTCCACCTCTTTAAGAAAATAGAGTTTAGATTGCCCGAAATGTAAGTCAGAGATTGGAAGAGAGGACTTACATGGACGTTTTACACCGCTGCTTTAAAAATATCGACCACTTGAGCATTTGCCTTTAACGCGGCTTTAAAAATATTCACCACTTGATCATGGGTTGCTTTGCGTGGGTTGGTTAACATACAGGCATCTTTTTGTGCATTTTCAGACATCACATGAAGATCTTGCTCTTTCACACCAAGTTCCGACAAACTTGAGGGAATACCAATCGATGCTGATAATTCACGAATTGCATCAATAGCTGCATAAGCTGCTTCGGTTACGGTCAGTCCAGCAGTATTTATACCCATTAACTGTGCAATTTTGGCATAACGATCAGGACAAGCAATCAGGTTAAATTCACATACATGCGGAAGTAAAATCGCATTACATACGCCGTGGGGTAGATTGTAAAAACCGCCAAGTTGATGTGCCATGGCATGTACATAACCTAAAGATGCATTGTTGAATGCCATTCCAGCCAGATATTGTGCATAGCTCATCGCATCACGTGCTTCAAGGTTTTCACCATTGGCAACAGCAGGGCTAAGCCATTCACTAATCATGCTAATGGCTTTTTCAGCACAAGCATCGGTAATTGGATTGGCTGCTGTCGATACATAAGCTTCAACAGCGTGTGTCAATGCATCCATGCCTGTTGCTGCGGTTAAGCTGGCAGGCTTAGCAACCATCAGTTTAGGATCATCAATGGCAATCAATGGAGTACAACGCCAGTCTACAATCGCCATTTTTACATGGGTATCGGTATTGGTAATAATACAGAAGCGCGTCATTTCAGACGCTGTACCTGCTGTGGTATTGATAGCGATCAATGGTGTCATTGGTACTGTGCTTTTATCAATCCCTTCGTAGTCACGAATATGACCACCGCCCGCTGTGACTAAGCCTATACCTTTGGCACAGTCATGCGATGAGCCACCGCCTAAAGAGACAATGAAATCACAAGCATGGTCGTTATAGGCTTGTACGCCGTTATGTACGTTAATATCGGTGGGATTTGGTTCTGCACCCGGGAAAATGTGACTATCTACGCCGGCATCTTTTAAATAAGCTGAAATGGTATCTGCGACACCAAATTTAAAAAGACCTGCATCTGTCACAATCAGGGCTTTTTTAGCACCTAAATTTTGTGCTTTAGCACCAATTTCTTTGGCACAGCCTGGACCAAAAAGAGAAACACAGGGAATATAAAAACCGTTCGTTTGATCTGCAATATTTTTAAAAGCCATGGTGCGATTCCTTCTACCATTGGTATGTTGTTATCGGTGACCCTCACCGTGAATTGAGTATCAAAGGAACAGGATAAAAATCCTACCTACCAAACACCTACCCTTTTAAGTAATTGAATTTTTATTATTTTTTGGGTTTAATTATTTAATCAGAACTTAAAGCATATTTTTTATATAAATGTACAAGATAAACCGGGAGGGTTTAGACGGAATTTGATAACCAAAAATGTAAGTTCGTTTTAAGGTGGTGATTTTCTGATTAATGCATAGAGCTAAAGGTATTGTTTTAATAAAAATATAATTTTCTATTTGGTAAATAAATTATTTATGTTATCTATTGAATAATCAATGTTTTTGCAAATTGAAAATTCAAAAGTTAGTGTTTTTCATGGGGTAAAGGAATTTAAAACTTTATAAAAGCAAGTTGGAAGATATAGTTAAAAATACTTGATAATATTGTTGAGAGTAAATTATAGTCAATTTATATGATTTTTATATTAAATTCCTAAGGATGGGGGAGGTTTAATGAAAGTCGAACATACGAATGATGCCACATTATTATTACATGCAATCCATAAAATTCTACTTAAAGAATGGGATCCTTTAGGAATTCGTAGTATTCCTTCGATGCGTGACGAATATGAAGATTATTTACCTAAACTCTTTATGATGATTTGTGACAAGGCAGATGAATCAGAGATTTTTGAATATTTATGGCGGGTCGAAAATAAAATCATGGAAAAAAGAGGCAATAGGCAGCATACCTTACGTATTGCCAGTTTACTCAAAGATTTGCAATTTAAAAAATGAAGTCAAATTTTTTAGTAGCAAGCAGAATCTTTTTAAATACAAATGATTGACTGCACGGATGTTGATGAGGAAAACCGGTGCATGAGCACCGGTTTTTATTTTTAGAATTTCTTTTCCAGACTCATTAATACACTGGGAATTGCTTGATTCACACGTGATTCATAAAGGCTGCCATTGGCCTGACTGGTGAGGCGTTCTTTATAATCTGTGCTGAGAATATTGCGTGCATTGAGTGTGGTTGCCCAGCCATCGGTAAAGCGTTTGGTAATGCTGATATCCATGTTGACACGTTCATTGCTGGTACGCTCATAAGGTTGGTTATCCAGAGCACGGGTAAATTCTGGAATATAGTTCAGGTTGACACTGGTTGAAATGCGCCAAGGCTGATAGTTATAAGATAGACCGGTACTTGCAGTATAGGGAGCAACATCACTCACCAGACGTTCCTGATGGTTTTCATCTTCCACTTTGGCACGTACCGTAGACAGTTGCCCATTCAACATAAATGAATGACCATTTGCAGTTTGTTTCAATGCATAGCGTCCAGTAATTTCAACACCATAAGTGGTGGCATTGTTCTGGTTTTGTGGGCGTTCTACAAAGCGCGTACCTTCCTGGCGAATTACTTTTTCAATGTAGTCATCAATTTCACGTTGGTAGGCCGTAATATTGATCCCACCTGCCGGGGTGTTGTAACCCAGTGTCGATTCAAATGCAGTGATTTTTTCAGGACGCAAATCTGGATTACCACCGCGATCTGGATTATTCAAACTGCCGGCATCGCTATCGGTAGAAATGGAAACTGTGGGTAATAAACGGTCTGCCTTAGGACTACGGAAAGCCTGGCTGATATTGGTTTGTAATGACCAGGTATCGTCAAAGTCAAAACGATGTGCCAGAACAGGACTGAAGTGGTGGTCGCTATATTCAACTAAGCCCGAACGGTTAATCCATTCCTGACGTGCACCCAAAGTCACCGTTTGGCGATCAGTAAATTTCCAGCTACCTTCCGCATATAATGCGTATTGCTGTTCGTCTAAACTCTGGCTGACATTGCTTTCCAGTTCATTGCTATGTGCAGCTGCGCCAAATTTAAGTTGACGAGTTTCATTGAACTTTCGAACACCATCATAGGCAATACCATATTCATTGACCGTTTCATCGGTATAAGTGTTGAAGAGTGATGACTCCGTCGATTCTGTTTCATTCTGTTGTTCGACAGACAGGCGAATCTTGTCAGAATTGCCCTTGTCTTTACGTTCATAACGGGTGTTTAAGCGGATGCTGTCATTTTTGTCATGCTGAAACTGGTCGTCACGAACACCATCACTTTCGTTATTCCGATAGAACAATTCTGCAACCAATTTTTGCTGATCATCCAACTCGTATTCAACCCGTGGCGCCAGCATTTGTGACTTGCGTTCAGTCGTACGTTTTTGCTCACGTGTTTCGGTACTGGTTTGGGTCTGTGTAATCGATGTGGTGTCATTCCACATTTGATTGGCAGAAAGACTATATAACCATGGACTATCACGTCCATCGAGTTGAACGCTAATATTTTTACGTTGTTCTTCTTTTTGATCTGATTTTGCCAAGCCATATCCGACACGGACATTGCCGCCTAAGCCTGCATTATTTATCGGTTCCTTTAAAATAATATTAATCACGGCAGAGGAAGAGACGGAAGCTTGGGCGACACTTGGCTGTTTGGTGATTTCAATACGCTCAATCATGTCGGGAGTAATGCTGTCGACGACAGACATTCCACCACGTGGACCGCCTTGTACAGGTTCACCATTGATTAAGAATACCGGGGCGCCACCACCACGGAAACGCATACCTGAGGCACCGCCACCCCCACGTGGACCTTGGCCGGGTGTCGGCATTTGAAAACCAGCTGCACGACGTAAGGCATCATTTACCGACTGATCGCCAAATTGCAGCATTTCTTCGCGAGTAACAATAGTTTTCGCAACTGCACTGATATCAGGATCTTTTGTCATTTTCGGGGTTGCTTCAAACTTTAAAGTTGCCAAAGTTTGTACTGGAGCAGTTTGGTTAGTAGCGCTGTCTGTTGTATTTGTAATGGTATCAGCAGCCCAAGTTGGGGAAATAACAGTAAACAATGCACAGCTTAAGGTGCTTAATTGCCAACGCGGTTGTATGCGTTTCATTATTTGATGTTCCGAATGTAATTTTAGGTAAGATAACGTAAAAATGTGGAGAAAAATTGTGGAAATCAGCAGAACAAAAAATAAAAGATAGAAATCGATTGACTGAATAAATATCAGCAAATTAATGATTTAGATCCTAAGATTATGATTTTAATTCTTGGCTCAGGAGAATGATTGAATTTTAATCACTGAAGCTAGTGCGATAAATAAAATCCCCCTTTTATCTTTAACATGACTCACTGAATCTTGCGTTCAAGATTAATATCCATTTGTAAATTAAGTGCTCATTTTTTTAATAAATACAATCGGGCCTTATAAATGAAGCAGGCATTTAAGTGCATGGTATAGGCGCTGTCATACTATTTTAAGAGGATAAAGATCCTTATATATTTTGAGTCAGCAGGACAAAAAAATCTTTATTGCGTATCAAACAGCGTTGGACGTTCAATTCTTTCTCATATTTTGTATGGACGCATAACATCAATTAATTATTAAAACGATAAAATGCAGTTTTGGCTGATTTTTTCAATAAGTGCTTCGCTGATACTGATTTGATCCCATTTAACCATTTGCTGAATCAGCCATTTAAAGTCTTCTGCTTTAGGTTGAGATGATTCATTGATAAAATTACGGATAATATTTTGAATGGAGTGGAATTTTTGCACATGAATGTTGTCTGAACATTGAAACTGCACAATATTTAAGTCCATCAGCATTTGCCAGACTTGCGTATAATCCTCGAGATCTTTCAGTTCCTGTTGCGCTTTTTGAATGGCTTGGGTTAAGGCAAGATGGGTGTTGGGATGCTGTTCTGCCCAGTCAGCAGTGATCGCTAAAACCTTATCCGCCACTTGAGGAATAATATCCTGACTGGATGCCACAATCTGGCTGATTCCCAGCAATTCACCTTGAGTATTCCATGGCTCACCGACACAAAAACCGTCAATCACATGATTGCTTAAAGCTTCGACCATATAAGGCGGTGGAAGTATCGCGAGTTTGATGTTCTGTGCAACATCACGGTCTGCAAGTGCCAGCCATTCTCTTAAACAATAATGATGAATCGACTGTTTAAATACATGCGCCAGTTGAATGTTTTTTTGCTGTTGAATCGCAGTAACTAATTTTTGTGCCGATTGTTGGGCATTATCTGGAGGGGAAATCTGCAGGTCAAAACATAATTTTTGATTCAAACTGATAAAGGCACGGTTATGACTTAACACCAAAGCCGTTTGCAGGGGAATACCAAGCTGGTCTTCACCCAGAGCGGCAGCAGGAAGCATGGCAGACAGGCAATGGGCTGCATCTAAAAAACCAAAAGCCAATCGGTCTCTTAAACTTGCCCATGAAGCTTCCTTGACTAAAGTAATATCCAGACCAAGCTCATCGAAGAAGCCGCGCTGTTTGGCCCAAAGAATGGCCACACAGTCAAGCAAGGGAATATAGCCGATCTGAATTTGAGTTTTTTCTAAATCTGTCATGGCTTAATCCCTGAGTTGGTTTTGTAATAGTTGTTGGGCATCCAATAAACGCCGTGCCATTTCTCCAATGGTCATGCGATGACTCATGGCATTTTTACGCAGTAATTGAAAAGCCTGATCTTCACTGAGTGAATGCAATTGCATCATCAGTACTTTGGCTTTTTCGACATCTTTACGGTCAGCCAGTTTATTTTTGGTTTCTTCCAGATCACCGAGTAATTTTTTATGCTTTTTAAACTGTTCAATTGAAATTTCTAAAATACTTTCCAGTTTAGATGGGTCAATACCGTCGACGATATAAGCGGTTACCCCGGCATCAATGGCACTTTTAATGGTGTCTTTATGGCTATTTTTGGTAAATAACACCGTTGGCAAATCGAACTGGCTGACACAGCTTTCAATAATGTCACGATGTGGATGGTCCATATCCAGCAATATCACGTCGGCATGCAATTGTTCTAAACGGAACATGCTTAAATGGTCAATGGTCAGGCAGGCGACAACCTCGAAATTGTGCTCGATCAGAGAGGCTTTTATATAATTGGCACGTTCCTGATGGTCATCAATCAGTGCGATTTTCAGTTTTGGCATAGTGGCTAAAATATCATCAGGCAAGGCCTGAAAGAAAAGTCATAGCAAATGTAAAGCAATTAAAATGCCAAAACAGTTAAAACTGTATTAATTCGATAAAAATCAGATATAAAACTTAACTGTTATCGGATTGTGCACCGTATTAATGCAAAAATGCGCTACAAGGAAGCACAATCACAATTCATTTCCTTAGCTCTAGCGTTGTTAATCAGATGAACGTGCTGTAAGGATGAATATCAAAAATGATTAATCCATTATAAAAAGTTATAAAAAATATTGAGTTAATGATGTTTTTTTTATGTTGGCATGGACATTGCTTAATTTATATTGAGTCAAAGACGACTCTAAAGAATTTGTAGACGGCCAATGATGTCCGCTCTGATCGAATCTGGTGTGCAGCGATCCGCATAGCAGATAAACCAATACGTTCAGTTCAGGAAGGAGAAGGTTATGTCTTCAAATTTATATGAAAAAAAAGCCACAAAAATAGGTCTTTTTAATTTTAACAGCGCAGCGATGAGAGCCTTCCACATGAGTTGGCTCGCTTTTTTTGTCTGCTTCTTTGCCTGGTTTGCCTGTGCACCACTGATGCCTGTGATTGCAGGTGAATTTCATCTTACTAAAGACCAGATCGCCAATATTAATATTGCCGCAGTCGCAATTACCATTTTGGTTCGCCTGATTGTCGGGCCTTTATGTGACAAGTATGGACCACGCAAAACTTATACTGCACTACTGATTATCGGCAGTATTCCTGTCTTTGGTGTGGCCTCTGCCAACAGCTATGAATCTTTCCTTTTCTTCCGCTTATTGATTGGTGCGATTGGTGCCAGCTTTGTCATCACGCAATATCACACCAGTATCATGTTCGCTCCGAATGTGGTGGGTACTGCCAATGCTGCATCGGCAGGTTGGGGCAATGCCGGCGGCGGTGCGACACAAGCCTTGATGCCGTTAATGCTTGCTGCTTTGGTGATGTTCGGGGTGGAACAGGCGATGGGTTGGAGAATTGCTTTATTGGTGCCGGGTATTCTGATGCTGATTGTCGGTGCAATGTACTGGAAATTTACCCAAGATTGTCCACAAGGCAACTTTAAAGAACTTCGTGCGCAAGGCATTCAAGTCGGTAGCGATAAAAAAGGCGGTATGGCGATTCTGATGCACGCTGCACGCAACTACCGTGTCTGGATTTTATTTGGTGCTTATGCAGCGTGTTTCGGTATTGAAATCTTTATTCATAACATCGTGGCGATGTACTACGTCGAACACTTTAGCTTTGGTCTCAAAGAAGCAGGACTGGCAGCAGGGATCTTCGGTTTACTGGCACTGTTTGCCCGTGCTTTGGGTGGAATTGTTTCAGACAAAGTTGCAATGAAAAAAGGCCTGGATGGTCGTACTAAAGTGCTGTTCGGCATGATCCTGATGGAAGGTTTGTTCCTGATCTTGTTCTCACAAATGAATACCGCAGTTCTCGCAATTCTGGTCATGACCGTATTTGCACTGTTTACGCATATGGCATGTGGCGCAACGTATGCCCTAGTGCCATTCATTGACCGTGATGCCTTGGGTGGTGTAGCCGGCATCATTGGCGCAGGCGGTAACGTCGGTGCAGTCGCAGCAGGTTTCTTGCTCAAAGGTATGCTGGATATTCAAACTTGTTTGATGGCACTCGGTGGATTGGTCGTGATTGCAGCAAGCTTTGTACTGATGATTCGCTTCTCGGTTGAGCATAAACAGAAAGAACAAAAACTGTTTGAAGATGCAGTGCTTGAACGTAACAACATGGCGCAAGGTTAAGGAAAGGGATTAAGGAGAATTGATATGAAATTAGTCATGATTGGTCACGGTATGGTAGGGCACAAGTTCATTGAATCGGTTCTTGAACATGCAGGTGACGAAGTTGAAATCACGATTCTAGCAGAAGAGCCACGTTTAGCTTATGACCGCGTACATTTAACCGAATATTTCACTGGAAAATCTGCCAAAGACTTAACCCTTTGCCGTAGCGATTTTGCCGATGCGTATGGCATTGATTTATGCCTCAGTACTAAAGCCAATGCAATCGACACTTTAAATAAAACGGTTACCACCAATTATGGTGATGTAATTAGTTATGACAAGTTGGTACTGGCAACCGGTTCATATGCTTTTGTCCCTCCTATTCCAGGGAATGAGCGTGAGAACTGCTTTGTTTACCGCACCATTGAAGACTTGGATGCCATTCGTGCCGCGAGTTTAAATGCCAAAACCGGTGTGGTGATTGGTGGCGGTTTACTCGGTTTGGAAGCGGCCAAAGCCTTACGTGATTTAAACTTGGAAACCCACGTGGTGGAATTTGCACCCCGTTTAATGGCGGTGCAAATTGATGACCTCGGCGGTAAGGTTTTACGGGCAAAAATCGAAAATCTAGGGGTGAAAGTTCATACCCAAAAAGCTACACAATGCATCGAAGCGGGTGAAAATACGACCCATGTGATGAAGTTTGGCGATGGTTCTGAACTTGCAACCGATATCGTTTTGTTCTCTGCCGGTATTCGCCCACGTGATGAATTGGCGCGTCAAAGCGGTCTGGCGCTTGGTGAGCGTGGCGGTATCGTGATCAATGATTATTGCCAAACTTCCGATGCTGACATTTATGCCATTGGTGAATGTGCACTGTGGCAAAATAAAATTTATGGCTTGGTGGCTCCGGGCTATGACATGGCACGTATTGCTGCGAAACATGTTATGGATCAAGCCTGCAATTTATTTGCCGGCGCGGATATGAGTACCAAGCTGAAACTGATGGGTGTTGATGTAGCATCAGTGGGTGATGCGCATGCCATGACGCCGAATGCCTTAAGTTATTTCTATGCCGATGAAGATGCCATGATTTATAAAAAAATCGTGGTGAATGCGGAAAAAACCAAGCTACTCGGTGCTGTTCTGGTGGGCTGTGCCAAAGAATATAACGACCTGCTACAAATGATGCTGAATGGCCTGGCTATACCAGAACATCCGGAAAGCCTGATCATGCCGGGTTATGCACAGTCATCAGCAAAAACAGGCGGTAGCGGTGTTGATTTACTGCCAGACAGCGCAACCATTTGTTCATGTAATAACGTGTCTAAAGCCGATATTTGCAGTGCTATTGCCGATGGTTCAACCTCACTGGGTGCACTAAAAAAATGTACCAAAGCCGCAACGGCTTGTGGTGGATGTGCACCTTTAGTTACTCAAGTATTGAAATCTGAATTGCAACGTCAAGGGGTGACCGTAAACAATCACCTTTGTGAACACTTTGCCTATTCACGTCAAGAGCTGTATCACCTGGTGCGGGTCAATGAAATCAAAACTTTTGATGATCTGATCGGGCAACATGGTCACGGTCTAGGCTGTGATATCTGTAAACCGACTGCGGCGAATATTTTGGCATCTTGCTGGAATGATTTTGTACTCAAACCAAGCCATGCCGGTCTGCAAGACAGTAATGATTACTACCTCGGTAATGTTCAAAAAGATGGTTCCTATTCAATTGTGCCCCGGATCGCAGGCGGTGAAATTACCCCGGAAGGTTTAATCACTATCGGGCAGGTTGCGAAAGACTATGGTCTATATACCAAAATCACTGGTGGACAACGGATTGACCTGTTTGGTGCGCAAGTGCATCAACTGCCTGAAATCTGGGAAAAACTCATCAATGCAGGATTTGAGTCGGGTCATGCTTATGGCAAATCATTGCGTACTGTGAAATCTTGTGTCGGTAGCACTTGGTGCCGTTATGGTGTCGATGATTCTATGGGCTTGGCCATCTTCCTGGAAAATCGCTACAAGGGCTTGCGTTCTCCACATAAACTCAAAATGGCGGTCTCTGGCTGTACCCGTGAATGTGCCGAAGCACAAAGTAAAGATGTCGGGGTGATTGCTACTGAAAAAGGCTGGAACCTGTATGTATGCGGTAATGGCGGAATGAAACCCCGTCATGCCGAATTGCTTGCTTCTGACCTGGATACCCAAACTTTAATTCGCTATATCGACCGATTCTACATGTTCTACATTCAAACAGCAGATCGCCTGCAACGTACTTCGGTATGGCGCGACAACCTGGAAGGCGGTCTGGATTATCTTAAAGCCGTGGTGCTTGAAGATTCTTTAGGACTGGCTGCCGAGTTAGAACGCCGTATGGATCATGTGGTCGGCACTTATCAAGATGAATGGCGCACTGCGGTTGAAGATCCGGAAGTACGTAAACGCTTTATCACCTTTATTAATGCCAAGGCTGAAAAACAGAATGATCCACATATTCAGTTTGCTATTGAACGTGGACAAATCCGCCCAAAAACTGCGGTTGAACGTGATGTGACGCGTATTCCGGTAGTTGAAGCCTAAGCATTTTCATGGAAATGAAGGAGAATAAATATGACGATTTTAAAAGAAATGAATGACTTGGATTGGGTTGAGATTTGTAGTCTGGATGACATTACCCCGAATACCGGTGTGGGGGCTTTAATTGACAATCAGCAAATTGCCATTTTCCGTGTCGGTAATGAAAAACGGGTTTATGCTTTAAGTAACCAGGACCCATTTAGTCAGGCATTTGTGATGTCGCGCGGCATCATTGGCGATTTGCAAGGTGAGCGTGTCGTGGCATCTCCCATCTATAAACAACATTTCAGTCTGGCAACCGGGCGTTGTCTGGAAGATAAAGATAAAAAGCTACTGGTTTTCCCAAGCAAGATTGAAAATGGAAAAGTCTGGGTCAGTCCTACATCGCAAAAAACCTATATTACCAATAACGGCACTTCCCAAGAAAAGATGAAACTGGTGCTAGTGGGCAATGGTCTGGCGGGTATGCGCTGTCTGGAAGATTTGCTGGATATGGCACCTGAACGTTATGAAGTGACCGTAATCGGTGAAGAACCATGGGGCAACTATAACCGCATTATGCTCTCACCTGTGTTGTCTGGCGATAAAACCATTGATGACATCATGCTGCATCCGTATGCCTGGTATAGTGACAAAAACATTCGCTTCATTGCCGGTGATGCTGCGGTAAAAATTGATCGTCCTCGTAAACAGGTTTATACCGAAAAAGGCATAATTGTAGATTATGATCGTTTGATTCTGGCGACAGGTTCCAAGCCGTTCATTCCGCCCATTCCAGGTAGTGACTTAAAAGGTGTGCTCAGTTTCCGTGACATTTACGATGTCAACACCATGCTTGATTACTGCAAATCTAAACAGAATGCCGTGGTGATTGGTGGTGGCTTGCTTGGTTTAGAGGCTGCTTATGGCCTGAAACAACGTGGCATGAATGTGACGGTTTTACATTTGATGGACCGCATCATGGAACGTCAATTGGATAGCCGTGCAAGCAGCTTGTTAAGACAAAGTATTGAAGCGAAGGGCATCAACATCATGACTCAAGCCAATACAGAACAACTGATTGGCGAAGACGGTCATGTGACACACATTAAACTTAAAGATGGTACTGTTTTAGATGCTGATCTGGTGGTTTTTGCTGTGGGCATTCGTCCGAATATGGCATTGGCGCAAAGTGCTGGCTTACGTTGTAACCGGGGTGTGATGGTGAATGACACCATGCAAACTTTTGACCCGAGTATTTATGCGGTGGGTGAATGTATTGAGCACCGTAATCAAACCTTCGGTCTGGTTGAACCACTTTGGGGTCAAGCCTTTATTTGTGCCTCACATCTGGCCGAACACGGCAGCTTAACCTTTAAAGCACCGACGGTTCCGACGCAGCTCAAGGTCAGTGGCTGTGATGTATTTTCGGCAGGCCGAATTGATTTAGAAAATAGCGAACCGCAGGACGATTATGAAGACATTATCTTGAATGATGAAAAACGTCAGATCTATAAACGCATTATTATTCAAAAAGATAAAGTCATTGGTGCCGTATTGTTTGGTGATACTGAAGATGGTGCATGGTATGCAGAACTGATTTCCGATCAAACGCCAATCAGTAATATTCGTAATAAATTGCTCTTTGGTAAAGATTTTGCATTAAAGAAAGTAGGTTAATTACATGAGTGGTATTTGTTCAATTTTAAATATTTGCACAGCCACACTTTGCACTAATAAGTAAAGAGTAATTGCGTAGGCATGATCTTACTTTTGAAAGATCAAAAGTAACAAAAATCTTTGTTTCCCATACATTACGTCCTGTAATGATGGGAAACGGTGGCATCCATGCCACCTCGACAGAATACATACTTACGTGAACTCTAAAGATTTAAATAGCTTGGAAAATAGAAGAAATTATTCAAGTGAATTTATTCGATAAAAAGGAGCATCCATGAATAGTATCCCTGTGATGGAACTGCATAGCTCCACAGAAATAAGTAGCAAAATCACCAATACCACCTGTCCCTATTGTGGGGTGGGGTGTGGCGTAACTGCTACTGTGCAGGACACGGCATTAGGTCAAAAAGTTTCGGTTGCAGGAGATGTCAATCATCCATCCAATTACGGGAAACTGTGCATTAAAGGTAGCAATCTGGCTGATACCATTGGCTTGGAAACCCGTGTTCTCCATCCTATGCTCGGTCGCAAGCAACAGCGTGAAAAGAGCGACTGGAATACAGCAACGGATTTAATTGCCGAAAAATTTCAGCAATGTATTGATCAATATGGTCGTGACAGTATTGCCTTTTATGTCTCTGGGCAATTGCTGACTGAAGACTATTATGTGGTGAACAAGTTCGTCAAAGGTTACCTTGGTACAGCCAATATCGACACCAATTCACGACTTTGTATGTCATCTGCGGTTGCGGCACATAAACGTGCTTTCGGTGAAGATATTGTTCCGGCAAGCTATGAAGACTTTGAGCATGCCGATATGGTAGTGCTGGTCGGTTCCAATACCGCTTGGTGCCATCCGGTGCTATATCAACGCATCATGAAAGCTAAAGAGCAACGTGATTTGTTTGTGGTGGTGATTGATCCACGCTTTACCAGTACCTGTGAAGCAGCAGACTTACATTTGCCGATTTTACCGGGGCAGGATGTCGCATTATTTAACGGCTTATTACAATATCTGGCGCAAAATGGTCATGCAGACCAAGATTTTATTACTGCACATACTCAAGGTTTGGAACAGGCTTTGGCGCATAGCCAAACTGAATCATCTATTGAGGAGGTCGCAGTCCGTAGTGGTATTTCACTGGAAAAACTGCAAATTTTTTATGAGAAATTTGCCCAAACCGAAAAAGTGATGACCCTGTTTTCGATGGGGGTGAACCAGTCTTCCCAAGGGGTGAATAAAGCCAATAGTATTACCAACTGTCATTTATTTACGGGGAAAATTGGCAAGCTGGGTGCTGCACCATTTTCCATGACTGGGCAGCCAAATGCCATGGGCGGACGTGAAGTGGGTGGACTGGCCAACATGCTGGCAGCACATCTGGAACTGGAAAATGAAAGTCATCAGCAACTGGTGCAAAATTTCTGGCAAAGTCCTTATATTGCCAAGCAGGCTGGCTTTAAGGCCATTGATCTATTCCATACGGTAGAAAGTGGCAAAATTAAAGCCATCTGGATTATGGCCACCAATCCAGTCGTAAGTTTGCCGGATGCAGATCAGGTGAAACGTGCTTTAGACAAGTGTGAGTTTGTGGTGGTGTCCGACATTTGCCAAGACACCGACACCACACAATATGCCGATGTACTTTTACCTGCTTTAGGCTGGGGAGAAAAAGATGGCACAGTCACCAATTCTGAACGCCGTATTTCCAGACAGCGTTCATTTTTAGAAGAGCCAGAACAGGCTAAAGCCGACTGGTGGGCGATGAGTCAGGTCGCTAAAAAAATGGGCTTTAGCGGTTTTGAGTTTAACAACAGCCATGACATTTTTCTGGAACATGCACGACTCTCCGCTGAGCAGAATTCAGGTTTGGAACACCGTGGGAAAACGCCAAACTTCCGTTATTTCAATTTAAAAGGCTTAACTGATTTAACCTTTAATGAATATGATGAACTGCAACCGTTGCAATGGCCGCTTTGGTCTAGGCAGCAAGCCGATGGTGCTGTGGCACGCATCTATGCCAAAGGGCATTTTAGCCATGCAGATCACAAGGCCAAATTTATTGCCATTACTGCAATGAATCCGGTCAATCAAACCTGTAAAGAATTCCCTTTGGTTTTAAATACCGGGCGTATCCGTGACCAATGGCACACCATGAGCCGTACCGGTTTATCTGCCAATTTAAGTACCCATCGGGCAGAACCGTATTGTGAAATCCATCCCCATGATGCCTTGAAATATGGGATCAAAGATAAGGAGTTGGTGGAAGTCAAATCCAAGTGGGGCAACTGCGTTTTACGTGCCACGGTCAGTGACGATATTCGCCGTGGACAGGTTTTTGCCCCGATTCACTGGAACGATCAGGTCGCATCCGATGCCCGTATTGGTAAAGTGGTCAATCCGGTGGTGGATGCCATTTCCGGTGAGCCTGAATTTAAACATACGCCTGTGATCATCCATCCATTTTATAGCCAGTGGCAAGGCGTGTTTTATGTGCGTCAGGGTTTTGAAAAGGTTGTGCAATCCTCCATCGAAAACACGGTGTGGTGGACGAAAATTACCACGGCCAAAGCTGTGCGCTATGAACTGGCAGACCGCAGAAAATTCACCCAGACCACCGAGCATTTAAAAGAGCTGTTACCGTTTCAGGATGAAAGTTTTGAATGGCTGAATATTGAAGATCAGACGGCGCATATCAGTCATAGTGTCGTGCTGAAAGATGGTCATTTGATTGCGAGTTTATATATCGCGCCTTATGCACTCTTGCCAGATCGCGACTGGGTCGCAAGTCTGTTTAAGCGCGAGCGTTTAAGTGCCATGCACCGTAAGGCGCTGCTTGCGGGACAAGCAATGTCGATGGCCAATAATGAAGGTCCGTTGGTGTGTAGCTGCTTTAAGGTCGGTAAAAACCGCATTATTGAAACTATTAAAACCCAAAATATCACCGATGAAAAACAAGTCACGGCATGCCTAAAAGCAGGAGGTAATTGCGGTTCATGTCTACCTGAAATTCGTGGCTTGATCAAAGCCTGTCAAACGGAGGCAGTTGAATGAAGCAAGTCATGAAAAAAGCAGTTTATCCTGAGACTGATCTGGTCATTTTAGCCGGTGGACAAGCGCGACGCATGAATGGTATCAATAAACTCTTGCAGAAATTTGATGATCAGATTCAACTGATCAAGATTCATCAACAGCTTAAATCACATGTTGCACAAGTTTGGATCAATAGTCATCGTGATGATTCGATCTATCAAAAAATGATTCCGAGCATTCATTGCTATCAGGATGATGAAGCTGGCTTTCTAGGACCACTCATGGGAATAAAAAGTGCCTGGTCACATGTACAGGCAGACCATGTGCTGTTTGTCCCCTGTGATGTGACCTACATTCCTCCAAAGGTGATTTTAAAATTGCATCAGGCTTTAGCCAAAAATAGCCTGGCGGAAGTCGCCTATGTGGAAATAAACGGTGAAGCACTGTATCCATTTTGCCTGGTTAAACGCAGCAGCTTAGCCACTTTGATGATCCATCTTGAACAAAAACAGCGCAGTTTAAAGCATTGTTTTTCCGGTTTGCACGCACAAGTGGCACGTTTTAAAAATCACGCACTATTTTTTCACAGTATTAATTCAATGGATGAGCTGCAACAGCATCAACAACTCAAATTTCTGCATTAAAACTGAATATTTTTCGTTAAATCTAAATACTTCGCCTTTTGGCACAAAGTTGGAACACTTATTGCAAATCTAATCATCACAAGATTGGGCGATTCAATATTTGCGCACAATAGGTGTGCAGTCACCACAAAATGCCTGAAGATGGATGTTCAACATGAATATGATGACAGAGCTTAAAACCGAAGCGCAATTTGTCGATCAGTTTGGTCGTGGCAAGCGCAAACTGCGGATTTCAGTGACCGATCGCTGTAATTTTAAGTGTGTCTATTGCATGCCTGAACATCCGGAATGGATGAAAAAACACGACCTGCTCAGTTTTGAAGAACTCTACCAGTTTTGTGATTTTATGGTGCTTCGCGGTATTGAATCTATTCGAATCACCGGTGGGGAACCGTTAATGCGTCAGGGCGTGGTGCATTTTGTTGCACAACTGCAAGAATTAAAAAAGCTTGGGCTAAAACGCATTTCCATGACTACGAATGCACATTATCTCAAGCAATATGCAGATTCCTTGAAACAGGCAGGTCTGGATGATCTGAATATCAGTCTGGACAGTCTGGATGCTGATCAATTTAAACAGCTCACTCAAAAAGAGTTGGCACCGGTACTCGACGGAATTCGTGCCGCTCAAGCCGCTGGATTACCAATTAAAATCAATAGCGTATTAATGAACGGCATCAATGACAATCAAATTTTGCCTTTGGCACGCTGGTCGGTTCAGGAAAAAGTCCACTTACGCTTTATCGAGTTCATGCCGCTGGATGGTGACCGGAAATGGTCGAGCGAACATGTGGTCAGTGAACAGCAAATTTTAAACACTCTAGCCACTGAATTTACAGTGACCAGCCAAGCCAATGATTCAGCTCAATCAAGTTCAGACCCGGCACGGCAATATTTTATTGATGCTCATCCGATCGGAATCATCTCGACTATTACCCATTCATTCTGTGGAAGCTGTGATCGGGTACGTTTAACCGCGCAAGGCGAGTTCTATAACTGCCTGTTTGCTCCAAAGGGATTAAATCTTAAGGCTGAAATTAAGGCACTCGCTTCATCTGCACCTTCGAGTGAGGTGAGCTTACATAGCGCTTTATCCAATTATATCTGGAACAAAGAACAGGGCTTTCATGCGATTGAACAACGTTTAAAAAATCAAAGTATTAATCAAAACAGTCGCAAAATCAGCATGCACATGCTTGGAGGTTAAGATGCCACAGATCAAAATCAAAATTGAAGCCTTCGGTGCGGTAGAACGACAGTTGCCGCAAAACCTGGAAATTGTTTGCAGTGCAAATAGCACTGTCTCCGATGTTTTGGATCAAGTTACACAAGAATGTCCTGCCGCTTTTGCCATGATTGAACGATGTGCCTGTGCCATCGGTGAGGACATTATTTCACGTCAAAGTAAGCTGAATTCGGACAGTACCTTGGTGTTGCTTTCACCCGTGGCAGGAGGCTGAAATGGAGGCATTGAAACAATTTTCACGGATTCAGGATACAGCCTTAAGCCTAGAGAGTTTTGATCAGATTCAAATTTTTCCAGAATGTGGTGGTATTGGTATTTTTGTCGGCACGGTACGCAATCACCATGAAGGAAAAGTGGTTAAAGCGCTGAAATATACCGCCTATGTACCAGTGGCAGAAAAAATGATTCGCCAGATTGAGCAGGAAATTCAAGCCAAATATGGCGTGTCCTATGTGCGGGTGATTCACCGGGTCGGGGCTTTGGATATTGGTGAAAAAGCCATTATCGCGATTGCCTATGCAGCCCATCGCCGTGAAGCGTTTGCCGCCTGTGAAGAAGCGGTAGAACGGGTCAAGCATGAAGTTCCAGTCTGGAAAGAAGAATTTTATATGGATGGTACAAGTCAGTATGTTGAAGGCTGCTGTATCCGGAAGGATGAGGTCAAAGAGGGACATACTCATGACCATCCTGTGAAGGCTGAACATGACCAACATCAATATTGTCATCATGCCAAAGACACCAATCCACAAATCTACCAATGGCCGCTTTAAATTAAAAAATAGCTGTATAGCAAAAATGAATCAAAGGAACATGCAATGAAAAATGTCGGGATGAAAGCAGAGAGTTATCGCACTGCAGTGGCAACAGGGATTCTGCATGCACCGCCACATTGTATTGAATTGCTCCGTAACGGCAATACTGAAAAAGGCGATGCGCTAAAGACGGCACGTATTGCGGGTATTTTGGCGGCAAAACGTACTGATGAGCTGATTCCATTGTGTCATCCATTGCCCATCTACCGCGCCGACATTGAATATGAACTATTTGATGCGCACGTAGAAATTATTGCCACTGTGGAAACCATTGGTCCTACGGGCGTGGAAATGGAAGCCTTAACTGCAGTTAGCCTTACCGGTTTAACCTTATATGACATGCTGAAACCGCATTGTGAGCCTGAAGATTTATGTCTGGATCAGGTTAAATTACAAAAGAAAAAGGGTGGAAAATCACATTTTACCCGAGTGCTTAAAGAAACCTTATCGGCATCCATTATTGTGCTGTCAGATACGGTAGCTTCAGGTAAAAAATCAGATACAGCAGGTCAAAATGTTCTGGAAATTTTGCAGGAAGCCAATTTTAGCAATATTTCATATCAGGTGATTCCAGACAGTCCTGAACAGTTACTGGCTTTAATCGAACAGCAAAAAAATAACTATCCGCTCATTCTAACCGTAGGCGGTACAGGGTTGGGCCCGAAAGATTTAACCGTGGAAACCATTCAGCCTTTATTGAAACGTGAAATTCCCGGACTGATGGAAGCTTCACGCAGTTTTGGGCAAAAACGTACTCCATATGCGGCTTTAAGTCGCGGTGTGGCAGGTTATATCGATAACAGTTTGGTGATGACCTTGCCGGGCAGTCGTCAAGGCGCCAAAGAATCTTTAATTGCCGTACTGCCGGCATTGGTGCATTTATTTGATGTGCAAAAAAATATTCCGCATTCAGGGGGGTATGAATAATGTCAGGATGCGGCGCTGAACATGGCCTGATTACGGTAGATCAGGCGCTGGATTTAATCTTGCAGCACACCAAAGTTTTAGCGACTGAAAGACTTAAGCTCAATAAAGCTTTAAATCGCTATTTAGCTGAAGATTTTTACTCGAATATCAATCTTCCCTTATTTTCACAAAGTGCGGTAGATGGTTATGCAATTTATGCAGAATCTGCAATTGAACCACATACCGAATTTGAACTGATCGGTGAAATTCAGGCAGGGCATTCTTCTGAATTGCAGCTTAAGACAGGGCACGCGGTTCGGATTTTTACCGGTGCCAAAATTCCATTTGCAACCACAACGGTGGCGCGGCAGGAAATTGTACAGGTCATTGATGCATCCAGAATTAAAATAACCGAAAACCTAAAAGCCCATGCCGATATTCGCGATGTCGGTGAAGAAATTTCAGTGGGACAATTACTGGCCAATAAAGGACAGCAACTGTCCGTGGGTGCCATTGCCTCCTTAAGCATGGCCGGCATTCAAGCGGTTAACGTTTTTCAATACCCTAAAGTTGCGGTGGTGATCACGGGTGATGAAGTCGTAGAAAGTGTAGAAGACTTTGCAACAGGTAAAATTTTTGATGCCAATGGGCCGTTGATTGAAGCATGGTTTCAAAATCAGGCACAGCAGGTTGAAATATTCCATGTGGCGGATACTGAAGCTGCGGTTCAGGCACTCATTCAAAAATTATCGGCAACTCATGATCTGATTTTAACCACCGGTGGTGTATCGGTCGGGGACTATGACTTTATTCGACCCGTGACTCTAGATTTGGGTTTTGAACAAATTTTCTGGAAAGTCAAACAAAAGCCGGGCAAGCCGATGTTCTTTGCACGGTTAGAACGAGCGGATGATTCACATTGTTATCTATTGGGTTTACCTGGCAATCCTGCAGCCGTGTATGTGGGCATGCAAATCTACACCTCAACTTTATTAAATGCCTTGCAAGGGCAGAGACAGCAACCGGACTGGTTTAGTGCAGTACTGAGCCATGATCTGAAAATGGATGCCAGAGAGCGCTTGTTAAGAATGTCTGCCAGTTTTGATCAATCGGTTTTAAAAGTGAAAAGTCTGTCCAAACAGCAATCGCATATGCTGAGTAATTTGATGCAGGCGAATTGTCTGGTACGTATTCCGGCAGGGCGAAGCTTGAGTGAAGGTGAGATTGTTCACGGTTTATTTATTCACTGATGAGGAAAATACACATGAAAAAATCCCTGTTTTTATCCATGTGCCTCGCCATGACATTTTCCTCAGCGCATGCCGGGACAGTCAAAGTCTATGCGGCCGCAAGTCTAAGCAATGCCATGACAGATATTGCCAAGATTTACCAAGCCCAGCATCCACAAACTAAAATTGTACCGGTATTTGGTGCATCTTCAGCTTTGGCCAAACAGGTGCAGGCCGGGGCAAGCAGTGATGTATTTTTCTCGGCAGATCAGGACTGGATGAATTATCTGGTGCAAAACAAAATGGTAAATGCAGCTGCGGTTCGACCTCTATTGTTTAACCAGCTGGTGGCCATCAGTCCAAAAAATTTAAATATTGCATTTAAGCCACAGTCCAATTTTAATTTTGCCCAGGCATTTAAAGGACATTTATGTACAGGACAAATGCAATCTGTGCCTGCGGGTAAATATGCCAAACAGAGCCTGATTAAACTGAACTGGCTAGATCGTTTAAAAGGTCGGATTGTCGGAACGGATGATGTGCGCTCGGCCTTGGCTTTTGTTGAGCGTGGCGAATGTGAAGTGGGAATTGTTTATAAAACCGATGCCTTGATCAGCCAGAAAGTAAAAATCATCGGTACTTTTCCGGCAAACTCACATAGCCCGATCATTTATCCACTGGCCTTGACCAGGCAAGGGGAAAAGAATAAAGAGGCAGTGCAGTTTGAACAGTTTATGGAAAAAAGCGCTCAAGCCAAAGCCATTTTAAAAAAATACGGTTTTAGCCTGAAGTCTTAGGCAGATCACGGGGGAAATGGCTGAAATATGTTAAGTCCAGAAGAACTGAGCGCACTGTATTTATCTGCCAAAGTAGCCAGCTTTGCGACTTTGTTCTGCTTGCCTTTTGCTGTTGCTTTGGCATGGCTGTTAGCACGGCATGAATTTAGGCTTAAGTTTCTGGTAGAAGCACTATTACAGCTTCCGATGGTTTTGCCTCCAGTCGTATTGGGCTATTTGCTGCTGGTGTTATTTGGTAATCAGGGAATTATTGGAAAATATCTGCACACACTGGGCATACAGCTGGCCTTTAACTGGAAAGGGGCAGTTTTGGCATCGATGATTGTGGCATTTCCGCTGATGGTGCAACCGATTCGGCTTTCCTTTCAGCTGATGAACCAGCAGTTGGACCAGATTGCCGGTTCGCTGGGAGCAGCGCCGTGGAGAGTATTTTTCAGCATCAATTTGCCGCTGGCTATTCCCGGCATCGTGATTGGCAGTATTTTGTGTTTTAGCCGCAGCTTGGGCGAGTTTGGTGCAACCATTACTTTTGTTGGAAACATTCCTGATGAAACCCGCACCATTCCGATTGCGATTTATTCATTTCTGCAACAGCCGGATGGTGAAAACATGGCAATGCGTCTGGTTGCCTTGTCCTTGGTTTTGGCATTTTCAGCTCTGATTGCCAATTATTTTATTTTGCAGAAGTATCAACGGAAATTAGGAGGCTGATATGTTGAAATGTGATTTTCAATATCAACAGGCTGATTTTTTATTAAAGATCAAACTAGAAATGCAGCAAACGTTATTAGGCATCGTCGGGGCATCAGGAAGTGGTAAAAGTACATTTCTAAAAAACATTGTGGGGCTGTTGCAACCTCAGCAGGGTTCCATCCAGTTTAATCAGCGTATTTTAGTAGACACAGAGCAAAACATTTATGTACCGATGCATCAACGTAAAATTGCTTTAATTTTCCAGAATGCCTTGCTGTTCCCACACATGAATGTACAGCAGAATCTACGTTATGCAGAAAAATTAGTAGCCAACTTGGAAGGAAAATTTCAGTTTGAAGAAGTGCTGGAATTACTGGAATTACGACCCCTGATTCAGCGTAAAGCACATCAACTTTCAGGCGGGGAAGCACAGCGTGTGGCGATTGGCCGTGCCTTATTATCTTCACCGAATTTATTGTTACTGGATGAGCCTTTAACCGGATTGGATAGCAAACTAAAACAGCAGATTTTACCGTTTTTAAAACGGATGAAAGATGAGCTGGATTTGCCGATGATTTATGTGACTCATCATCTGCAGGAACTGGAATATTTAGAGGCAGATATTGTGCAGTTAAATCAAGGGCAACTACAGAATAAGTAAAATCCAATATCTAAGCGGTCATCTTACTTCATTCAATAAAAAATAAAATAGCCTAAGCATTTTAAATCCTAAGATACTCAAGCTATCGCCATAAAAATTAAAATAAATTATTCAGGGTTTTGATATTCATTAATGACTTCAAGTGCGGCACGAAAGGCTTCTTGGGTTGCGGGCGCGCCACAGTAGGGCAAGCTGTGAAGCAATACTTCCTGAATTTCTTCTACCGTCGCCCCGTTATTGAGTGCACCACGGACATGACCCTTAAGCTCAGTTGGGCTTTTTTGTGCAGTTAAAAATGCAATGGTAATGAGTGAGCGGTACTTGCGTGGCAATACGCCTTCACGTTGCCAGGTTGAGCCCCAGGCATGTTCATTTATCCAGTCCTGCAAGGGTTGAGTAAAGGGCACAGTATTGTCTTGCGCACGTTTTACGAAAGATTCGCCCATGACTTCGGTACGAACTTTTAAGCCATTTTCAAAATCTTGTTGTGACATATTTTTTTGCTCTTTCAAGGTCTATAAAAAAGAAGTGATCAAAGTTTATTCCCTAATCACGTTCATGCGTATAGTTTTATGGTCGTAGCTCAATTGGAATTTTAATTACTTTCCTACGACGTGTATTTTAATGAATTATTGAGTATTCAAATACATAAAAGCAGCCGAAGCTGCTCTAATTTTCACCTGACTATTTTTAAATATTAAGCTGCATTTAATTCAGTGGTGATCAGTTCCACACCTGTGGCTGCCTGAATCTGTTCAAGCGTGACATCTGTTGCCAGTTCAATCAGTTTGATGCCATCAGCCGTAATATCCATCACGCCTAAATCGCTAATCACCCGGTTGACCACACCTTTTCCGGTTAAAGGCAGGGTACACTGATTGACGATTTTCGGGCTGCCGTCTTTGGCATTCTGTTCCATCAGCACCACTACTTTTTGTACCCCAGCAACCAGATCCATGGCACCGCCCATACCTTTGACTTTTTTACCCGGAATCATCCAGTTGGCCAGATCACCCGTTTCTGATACTTCCATCGCGCCTAAAATCGCGATATTGACATGACCGCCCCGGATCATGGCAAAGGATTCTGAACTCGAAAAAAATGCTGCGCCGGGGCGAGCCGTTACCGTTTGTTTACCGGCATTAATCAGGTCGGCATCGACTGTTTCCGCTGTGGGAAATTCATCAATGCCCAATAAGCCATTTTCTGACTGTAACCAGACATTGATGCCTTCAGGAATATAGTTGGCAACCAGAGTCGGCAAGCCAATCCCTAAATTTACGTAGAAGCCATCTTCAAGCTCAAGCGCAGCGCGCTGTGCCATTTCATTGCGTGTCCAAGCCATGATTTAAGCCTCCACTTTTAAAGCCATTTGTTCAATGCGCTTTTCAGGCGTTGCATTGACGACGATACGGTTGACGTAAATACCTGGCAGATGGATATCATCAGGATCGATCTCGCCAATTTCAACCAGCTGTTCAACCTCAACCACAGTGAACTTACCTGCAACAGCACATTCAGGATTGAAGTTGCGTGCAGTTTTACGGAATACCAAATTGCCGGCCTTGTCTGCTTTATAGGCTTTCACCAAAGCCACGTCAGCAGTCAGGGTGTTTTCCAAGATGTATTCTTTGCCATTAAAAAAACGACTTTCTTTACCTTCAGCAATTGATGTACCAACACCAGTTTGAGTGAAGAATGCGGGAATGCCTGCACCGCCAGAACGTAATTTTTCAGCCAGGGTACCTTGGGGAGTGAGTTCGACTTCAAGTTCACCATTTAAATATTGACGTTCAAATTCCTTGTTTTCACCGACATAGGATGAAATCATTTTTTTGATTTGTTTGGTTTGCAATAATTTGCCCAAACCAAAATCATCCACGCCAGCATTGTTGGAAATACAGGTTAAACCTTTCACTCCGGTTTGTTTTAATGCATCAATCAATGCTTCAGGAATACCGCATAACCCAAAACCGCCCACGGCTAAAGTTTGGTGATCTGCGACAATACCGGCTAATGCTTCTTGTGCACTGGCAACGACTTTATTCATGACTCAATCTTCCCCCTGATTTTTTAGATCAATCGCCTAGTTTTTTAGATCAATGATTAGGCATCCACTTTTGCAAGAGCAGTGGCTTCGTCCAGTTCATCTGCATGCAAGAAATGGGTGTGATGGGGTGCACGTTTATTTCGGCTCCACTGTTCCAGCATGTCATATTTCATTTCTTCCGTGATCATGGCGATTTTTGCCGGTGCTTTTTCATCGTCATACGCCAACTCCAGACGGTGACCATTTGGATCGAAGAAGTAGATTGAATGGAAAATACCGTGATTGGTGATGCCCAATACATTGTTGCCATTGGCTTCTAGATGTTCTTTTGCCTCAAGCAGTGCTGCACGGTCTTTTACTTTTAATGCAATGTGCTGTACCCATTTTGGCGTGTTTTCATCACGGCCCATTTCCGGTTGGGTCGGCAATTCAAAGAAGGCCAAAACGTTGCCATTACCGGCATCTAAAAATAAATGCATGTAGGGGTCAAAGGCTTTGGTTGAAGGGACATAGTCTTCAGCAAAGGCTAAAATGAAGTCCATATTGAGGTTCTTTTTGTACCATTCCACGGTTTCTTTGGCATCTTTACAGCGGTAAGCCACGTGGTGAATTTTTTCGATTTGAATCGCCATATAAATATCCTTATTTAAAATTTAAGCTGCATCAACTTGCGCTTCAGGCGCAGCGTTCTGGAATGCAGAGAGCGTATTACAGTGCTGGTAAATCGCAGCAATTTTAGGGTAGGCTGCTAAATCAATATTGAAACGTAATGCGTTATACACTTGTGGTACCAAGCAGCAATCTGCGAAGGTGACTGTTTCGCCAAAGCAGAATTTGCCATTTGAATTTTTAAGCTGGGTTTCTAATCCGGCAAAACCGGTTTCAACCCAATGCTTGTACCAAGCAGATTTCTGTTCATCCGACACTGTTAAAATGTGAGATAAATATTGCAAAACCCGTAAGTTGTTGAGTGGATGAATATCACAGGCAATGCTTTGGCTAAAGGCGCGGATCAAGGCACGTTGTTCAATGTCCTGCGGCAATAAGGCTGTTTCTGGATGCTGTTCTTCTAGATATTCCAAAATGCTTAAAGATTGGGTCAGGATGAAGCCACCTTCATGTGCATCCTCAACCCAAGCAGGTACAAGTTCACTCGGATTAATCTGACGGTATTCAGCGCTGTGCTGCTCACCGCCATTTTTAAGCAAATGCACAGGGAAAACTTCAGCTTCCAGACTTTTTAAGTTCAAGGCAATCCGTACACGGTATGCCGCAGAACTTCGAAAGTAGCTATACAGTTTCACTGAGTTGCTCCTCGGCAGTATCGGCAGCGAAGTCAAATTCAACCGCAGGCAGCACGGTGCCAGACACTTCACCGAAACCGATGCGTAAGCCATCTTTTTTACAGTAGCCTTTCATGGTCAGTGTGTCGCCATCTTGTATAAAACTGCGCTGTTCGCCATTGGAAAGGGTCAGTGGCTTAGTCGCATTCCAGGTAATTTCCAGTAAAGAGCCATAAGAGTCAGGTGTAGGACCAGAAATCGTACCTGAACCCATCAAGTCACCGACTTGGACATTACAGCCAGCAATGGTGTGATGGGTTAACTGTTGAGACATCGACCAGTACATATATTTGAAATTGGTTTGGCTGATCACGTCAGCTTTTTCGCTACCTTCAGCCTGAATTTCTACAGATAGGTTAATGTCATAACTGTTGTTTAAATGATCTTCACACAAGTAGGCGAGAGGCTTTGGTTCCTGGACAGGTGAGCTGGTTTTAAATGGCTCAAGTGCTTCCATGGTCACAATCCATGGCGAAATTGAAGATGCAAAAGTTTTTGCATTGAATGGGCCTAAAGGTACGTATTCCCATTGTTGTAAATCGCGTGCCGACCAGTCATTAAATAACACCATGCCAAAAATATGATCCCAGGCATTTTCAATGGAGATGGGTTCACCGAGTTTATTGGGCTTACCCACAATGAAACCGGTTTCAAGTTCGAAATCGAGTTTGCGACAAGCCGAGAATACTGGGCGATCACTATTGAGAAGTTTGATCTGACCGGATGGACGCACTACATTTGTACCACTCACGATCACAGAGCTGGCACGACCGTTATAACCGACCGGAAGTTCTGACCAGTTGGGTAAAAGTGCATTTTTAGGATCACGGAACATGCAACCGACGTTGGTGGCGTGTTCTTTCGATGAATAGAAATCGGTATAGCCTGGAACATGGACTGGTAAATGCAGCGTTACATCAGTTTGTTTAAAGAAAGCTTGCTTACGTAATGCTTGATTATCACGAAGGGCGGCATTGTCTGCAGATAAAATATCTTGAAGTTCTGCACGAACCTTAGACCAATTTTCTTTGCCAGATTCAATGAACTTGTTCAATGTCGATTGATTGAAATAAGTTTCGCCTGGATTGATTTTCAAGAAGCCATTCGCCTCAAGCGCAGCAAGATCGACCACCCACTCGCCTAATGCGACACCCACACGACGTTCGCCTTCAGCTGATTCACTAAATACACCAAAAGGTAAGTTCTGGATGGGGAAATCCGAATCCTGTGCGACCTCAATAAATGATTTTAATTGACCTGTCATGTAAACGTTCCTTGTATTGAAAGGGAGTAATGTCCGGATATTGCTTTACTCATCGAGTTTTAAAAATTATCTACCTAACCCAGACTTGGGTTTTAAATGTTTTAATTTTATTTTTCATTTAAAAAACAAATGATTAATGAAATTAAAAAACTTATATAACGTATTGCTAAGCTGTCTTGATTTTTGCTATTCCTTTTATAATACTTATTTTATAAAATTACGCAATATATAATTTAATTATGAATAACGTAACTTAGATTAAGTTTTAGATCATCAGGGGAAAAGGGTAGCCTCAGTCGAAAAGCCATTTTTTCTTGTGTAATGCTTTGAAATTGACTAGCTTCGAGTAGAATGCTGGTCATTGCAGTTAAGAGTTTGAAAACCAATGTCAGAAGAAAAAACACAAGCTGGGGTTCAATCTTTAGAAGTAGGGTTGACGGTACTTGATGCGCTGATTGCCCATCGAACCCCCATGATGCTGAAAGAACTTGCTGAAAATTTGTCGATGCATCCTGCGAAAGTTCATCGTTATGTCGTGAGTCTAGTTCGAATGAATTACGCCAGACAACTGGGTGATGGAAGATATGCACTCGGGGAACAGGCGTGGCGTTTAGGTTTAAGTTGTATTCAAAGGACCGATACGATTCAGGCGGCTCAACCGATGATTTACGATTTGCACCGCAAGATTGATTGCGGTTTACAGATCAGTAAATGGACCTCTCAGGGACCATTGATCGTGCAATGGATTGAACCGAATCAACAGGTTTCGGTCATTACCCGAGTTGGTTCAATTATGCCGTTACTGAACTCAGCAACCGGTCGTACCTATGCTGCATTCATGGCGGAAGATATTGTTCGACCATTGATGGAAAATGAATGGCAACAGAAACAGGCACTCAGTCAACAGGTTTATCCTGCCAATTGGGAAGAGTTTCTGGAATTGAAACGAAGCATCATCGAGCAAGGTGCTGCGACAGTTTCAGGTGATATGCTAGTGGGTGTAAATGCGATCTGCGTACCAATTTTTAATAGCCATGGCGAGATTGAGTTTTGTATTGCAGCGTTAGCAAGCGACTTACATCTTCCTATTGATTTTGAGCACGAAAGAGTTAAAGCATTGAAGGAAACAGCAGCAGCTTTAACTCGTTACATTACTCAAGACTAAAGCTAGGTGATCTGTACTTTTTCCTTGGGTCAGGTGATTGACTGTTCAGGTAATTGACTGTAAGGAAACAGGGGGGAGTACTGAAGGACTTGAACAAGTTTTTCTATGCTTGGTAGATTTTTTTGGTGTGAATGGCGGTATCTGGTACAACCATTACACTGACCATTACCCCATTTAATATTTATTTAAATCAGTTGACGCAGTTTATTGGAATTTCACCGACGCAATTTGCTTTGTATTCAATTTTAAGACCGTCATGAGTAATGATCTAAATTTATGTTCAGCTTATTTTGCAGTATTTGTGGTGTTTCGGCTGGGATGCCATTAACTTAAGATCATTAATATTTTATTGAATGTAAATGCATTCTGGTGAAGGGGAGTGCAAAAATAGAATGCCTGTTTTGGTCGTATGCGTGCCTTGAGTTAAAGCAGGGATAAAGGATTGAGATTAAAACTATAAAAATAACGATATAAAAAAAAAGCCCTGATCAATGATCAGGGCTTTTTCGTATTCTGGAGCGGGAAAGGAGACTCGAACTCCCGACCCCAACCTTGGCAAGGTTATGCTCTACCAACTGAGCTATTCCCGCAATGGTTGTGAATTATAGAGAATTTAACGAAACTGTCAACTCTTTATGCTTCCAAATGTTTAATTAATCAGCACGACGCCAGATTGTACCTTGACGTGTATCTTCCAAAACTACACCTTGATCGAGTAAAGACTGGCGAATTTCATCGGCTTTGGCAAATTCTTTGGCTTTTTTGGCCTCAACACGTTGTTTAATTAAATCTTCAATTTGTTCTGCAGTTAAATCTAAAGTTTCCTGACCAATATCGGACTTTAAGAAATCATTCACATTATGTTGAACTAATCCAAGAATATTGGTGAGGTGGCGTAAAGTTGAATAGTAAAGCGTTGCCTGTTCTTGGTTTTCATCTTTTACCGCACGATTTAATTCTTTGTTGATCTCAAAGAGTACTGCAATCGCTTCAGAGGTATTGAAGTCATCACGCATTGCTGTATTAAAACGTTCAACTAAAGTTTCATCTAAATTTTCCACCTGTTTGTCACCATACACTGCTTGATAAGCTTTGAATGAATGGTAGAAACGAGAAAGGGTATTTTTTGCTTCTTTCAGGGCAGTATCCGAGAAATTCACTGGACTACGGTAGTGTGAAGACACAATAAAGTAACGGATCACTTCAGGATGAAATTTATCCATCACATCACGGATAGTGAAGAAGTTGCCTAAAGATTTAGACATTTTTTCGCCATCAACATTAATGAAACCGACGTGCATCCAGTAGTTTACATACTGCTCACCCGTTGATGCTTCACTTTGTGCAATTTCATTTTCATGATGCGGGAAGGTCAAATCCGAACCGCCACCATGAATATCAAAATGATTGCCTAGGCAGCAAGTCGACATGGCTGAACATTCAATATGCCAGCCTGGGCGACCATTGCCCCAAGGTGAAGCCCAAGATGGTTCATTTTCTTTGGCATGTTTCCACAGCACGAAGTCAAACGGATGTTTCTTTTCAACTTCGACATCGACCCGCTCAGAGGCTCCGGCTTGCATATCTTCGAGTTTGCGACCAGAAAGACGACCGTATTTGGCAAATTTTTCAACCTGGAAATACACATCACCATTACTCGATGGATAAGCCGTACCTTTATTGACTAAATTACCAATCATGTTTTGCATTTGATCAATATAGTCAGTCGCACGTGGTGCTTCATCTGGGGCTAAGCAACCCAAATTTTTAGCATCTTCATTCATCGCTTGAATAAAACGATCTGTTAATGCAGTAATGCTTTCGCCATTTTCATTGGCACGTTTAATAATTTTGTCGTCAATGTCAGTAATATTACGAACATATTTTACCTTCCAGCCTTGACTGCGCAAGAAGCGAATAATGTAGTCAAATGCAACCATGACTCGAGCATGTCCAATATGACAATAGTCATATACGGTCATACCGCAAACATACATATCGATATGTCCCTCCACACGCGGAACAAATTCTACTTTTTTACGTTGCTCTGAGTTATATAGAACAAAAGGTTGCATAGGTCTTCAAAAGGCTAAATATAAGATGGCTCATCTTAACCTAAGCATTTTTTTTCATAAAGTTTTATACGCTTTTTTTATATACGTGTGAAAAGTTATACATTTAGAAACGTGAGATTTGCATAGATATGATAAAATTGCGAAAATTATTTTTGCTTGAATAGAGTCAACGCTTTACAGCGTTAAGGTAAACCTACTTTGAACCCACCAAATATGCCAAATCAAATAGATTTCCAAAAAGTCGCCTTAGAAACTTTGCGTATAGAAGAACAAGCGCTAGAAATATTGGCGACGCAAATTGATGACCGTTTTAGTCATGCATGCGAAATTATTTTGCATTGTCGAGGGCGATTAGTCATTACCGGTATGGGAAAATCTGGTCATATTGGCCGTAAAATGGCGGCCACCTTTGCATCTACCGGTACACCCTCATTTTTTATGCATCCAGGTGAAGCAGGGCATGGCGATTTAGGTATGCTGGTACCGGGTGATGTTTTAATTGCAATTTCAAACTCGGGCAAGAGTGATGAAATTATGATGCTAATGCCATTAATTAAGCGTTTGGAAATTCCGTTAATTACCATTAGTGGTGATGACAAAGGACCGATGCCGCAAAATGCAGACGTGGCTTTAACCTTGGGTAATATTCAGGAAGCTTGTCCGCTGGGTTTGGCACCTACTTCAAGTACTACTGCCACTCTAGCCTTGGGTGATGCACTGGCTGTCGCTTTGCTTGATGCACGTGGTTTTACTGCAGATGATTTTGCGATGTCACATCCGGCGGGTGCATTGGGTAAACGTCTGTTGCTGCATGTCAAACACTTGATGCATACCGGTGCAGAATTACCGAAAGTATCTCCAGATACACCAATGAATCAGGTTTTATACGAAATTTCAAACAAACGCCTAGGTTTAACCACAATTGTAGATCAAAATGATGTTCTACTGGGTATTTTTACCGATGGTGATTTACGTCGCCTAATTGACAAGCAGCAAGGTTTTGATGTGAATTTGGCGGCGTCGGAAGTGATGATTAAAAATCCTTTAACCATTTCGCAAGACGCTCGCGCTGTTGAAGCTTTAGAGCGAATGAACGAAAAGAAAATCAATCAATTTGTTGTTGTAAATGATGTAAATAAAGTCATTGGTGTCATTAGCATGCATGACTTGATTCAAGCTGGGGTAAATTAACAAATGGCATCTTATATTTTATTGGAACAGGCGCGTCATATTGAAGCTTTAGTTCTTGATGTCGATGGTATTTTAAGTGATGGCTTTGTGACACTCACCAATACTGGGGATGAAATTAAATCTTTCGATATTCGTGATGGCTTGGGTATGAAACTTGTACAGCAAGCAGGTGTCAAAGTCATTATTATTACTGGACGTAAAAGCAATATTGTTGAAAAGCGCATGTCTGATTTAGGTGTAGACCTGGTTTTTCAAGGCCGTGAAGATAAAGGTACTGCATTGCGTGAAGCATGTGCACAATTGAATGTTGCTCCAGAAGACTGTTTATATATGGGTGATGATTGGCCTGATCTTTCTGCATTTGCCATTGCAGGTATGAAAGTCACTGTGCCGAATGGTCATGTCGAAGTCCGTCGTCGTGCAGACCTGGTGACTCAGGCAATGGGTGGCCGTGGTGCGGTACGTGAAATCTGCGATATGATTTTGATGGCCAAAGGGGCTTACGAAACGCTTCTTGAAAAATATACATCTATCCCACATTAATAGTTAAATAATTCATTTCATTTGAGTTAAGTACCACACTTATGGATACAAAAGTTTTATACGTAACTGCTATAGCCATTGCAGCTATAAGTGGTGGTTACTACTATTACAGCGGTAAGGGCAATAAACTTGAGGTTGATTCAGCAAGGAGTATGACCTATTCCGCTGAAAAAATTAATCTTACCCAAACTGATGATAATGGTAATTTGCATGTTCGTGCTCAGGTCGATCGTCTTGAACAGGACATGCAAAAACAAACCTCAAAACTCACCAATCTAAATGCGTCTATGTATAAAAATGGTGCTGTAGATGCCACTTTTTATGCCAAAGTCGCAAATGGTTATGATGATAATGAACGCGTGGTTTTGTCTGGAGATGTGTTGGCGGTTAAGTTGATGCAACAGGGCAAAATGCAGTTTCGAACCACAGAGTTGACTGGATACCCTAAAACTCGTGAAATCGAAACCAATAAACAAGTAATTGTGCAATCTCCGCAAGCTGAATTTGTAAGCCAAGGTCTGAAAGCCAATTTTAATAACGGTCAATACGAATTTTTTAATATTCGAGGAAAATATGAACCAGAATCTTAAGCTTACATTTTCTAAAACCTTGCTTCAGCAAGCAGCTTTAGTCGGTTTGGTTGTATTCTCATCGGCAACGGCATTTGCAATTCCTTCTGACAGAACTCAGCCTATCTCCCTAGTGGCTGATCGGGCAACCTATAATGAAAAGACGGGTGTGACAACTTATAGCGGTAATGTCATCATCGAGCAAGGCACAATGAAATTGCAGGCCAATTCAATTATTGCCAATCTGAACAGTCAAAAAGAAATCAGCACGATTACGGCAACAGGTGGTCCTGCGCGTTTTCAGCAAAAAGTAGATGTCAATAAAGGTTTAGCTAAAGGGCAGGCACAAAAAATTCTCTATAATGCCCAAACTGGAATAATCACCCTGTCGGGCAATGCATTATTAGAGCAAGGTGGCGCAAGTATTCGTGGTAATACTTTGAAATATAGTATGAACAAGGGTGATATTGAAGCTACTGGTACGCCAAATAACACGGGTTCATCTTCAGGTCGTGTTCAAATTGTCATTCCACCTTCTAGTTCAAAATCATTTCCGGGAGCACGTGATTAATGGAACAATCGTTAAACCAACCACAAACGCTTTGTATTAAACATCTTGCAAAAAACTATAGTAAAAGATGGGTGGTTAAGGACGTTTCTTTCCAGATGCAAAGTGGGGAGATTGTCGGATTACTTGGACCAAATGGTGCAGGTAAAACTACGAGTTTCTACATGGTGGTTGGTTTAGTCCGAATGGATAAAGGCGAGATTCATTTGGATGATCTTGATTTATCCGATTTGGCCATGCATGAACGTGCCCGTAAAGGGATTGGTTATTTACCTCAAGAAGCTTCTATTTTTAGAAAACTGACCATTTCTGAGAATATTATGGCGATTCTTGAAACCCGTAAGGATTTGAACAAACAGCAACGCCAACAGCGTTTAAGGGAATTGCTGGCCGATTTTAAAATCACCCATATTAAAGATTCTTTAGGGATGAGTGTTTCGGGTGGTGAACGCCGTCGTGCCGAAATTGCTCGTGCTTTAGCTGCTGATCCTAAGTTTATGTTACTCGATGAACCTTTTGCTGGGGTCGATCCTATTTCTGTAGGAGATATCAAAGACATTATTCGGAATTTAAAAGATCGTGGAATTGGTGTGCTGATTACTGACCACAATGTACGAGAGACTTTAGCAATTTGTGAGCGCGCTTATATTGTCAGTGAAGGTGCAGTAATTGCAGAAGGAACGCCACAAGAAGTGCTGGAAAATGAAACGGTGCGCCAAGTGTATTTAGGTGACGATTTTACGGTTTAAAAGTCTAAAAAATAATCAAAATAAAAGATGATTTTGTTAACAATAAATAACAGGATCATCTATACCTTATCATTATAAAAAATAACAATTAATTTATAAAAAAAGACGTATTTTTTACTAAATAAGTTAAGATATTTTTAAATGTAATTGTCACTTAAATAATGTTAAAAAATCAATCTAAAGTAGTTTTGCGGCAAAACTTATGTAAGAGGAGAATACAATGCCTGATATGTATTGTACCTCTACATATAGGTTATGCATATGCAGACGGTTCAAAAGAGTTTATGCAATCGGTCAAGTCCGGGATCAGCCAAATTTTTGTTCCTAAGCCCGATGAAAACTATAATAAAGCTGATATTCAAACCCTTAGTAACTTTCAATTAGATACCTCAAAAGTTCAGGAATTACCTGTAATACAGCGTTCTGATCAGACACATACTTTTTCTAAAAATCAGCCCGTATATCTGCCTGTTAGCCAATTAGGTTTCAATGAAACCATTCTTCGGGCATTACAGCGCAGTCCAGATGTTTCACAGAGTGTCTCGGTTTTAGCTGGACAGGGGGCTTATATTGATGTTGCCAAAGCCGGGTATTATCCCCAGCTTTCAGGTGGACTATCCACCGGAGACTTAAGTTCGGGTGAACGTGGCCATCAGCTCATCAGTCTGAATGCCACCCAGATGCTCTACGATTTTGGCAAAGTGAAAAGTGGAGTTGATATTCAACAGGCAAAACTTAGCGCTGAACAGGCCAATGTTTTAGTGAGCATAGATAATGTAGCTTATGAAACTGTCAATGCGATTGTGAATATTAAGCGTTATCAGGAAATCACCCAAATCGCACAGCAGCAGATTAATGGCATTTCACGCATTGCTGAAATTGCCAATTTAAGGGCAAAGGCCGGGATCAGTACCCAGGCAGATCCCGTTCAGGCACGTGCAAATTTAGAAGCCGCACAGGCCAATTTAGTGGTACAGCAAACCCAGCTGAAAAAATTTCAACAGAAATTGCGCACATTATTGGGTGCAGATGTGACAGGCCAGGATTGGTCTATTCCAGAGCGTGTGGTGAGGGATTCCAATTTATACCGTGATCCAGAATTTAACAAGATTCCGAGTATGATTGCGGCACAGGCCGAGGTCCAAGTTGCTAAATTTCAAAAGCAACAATCAAAATTAAGTAACTATCCAACGCTGAGTGTTAAAGGTTCACTTAGTCAGGCCTTGAATGGCCGTAATCCCAATAATAATGAAGATGATGGGATGTATAATTCCATCATGCTGGAAGCGAGCAGTAATCTGTATCAGGGAGGAGCAAAAGCATCCCAGACTCGCGCTGCCAGTTATGCCGAAGAAGCGGCAAAAGCAAAGGTCAATTCAGTTTATTTGGATGTGCTAGATGAAATCCGGCTATTACGTGAAGAAATCGAAAATAAGCAAGGTTTAATGGGTATTTTGATTGCGCGTAAGGAAACCACTATTCGTACCCGAGAGCTGTATCAGGAGCAATATAAACTCGGGACACGCTCAGCGGTTGATTTGCTCAATGCAGAACAGTCCATTCACAGTGCAGCTCAGGAAATCGAAAATGCACGTTATGACATTTATGACGCAATTGTAAGATTCATTAATGTCACAGGACGTTCTCGTGATCTCTATGAGCTTAATAATATTCCAATCCAAGGGTTTGAGATTCAGCCATGAATAATAAAAACAATTATCAGCCGTGGCTTCAAGCGGTACTTACGATTGCCAAACATTACCGTATAGAACCATCTGAAGAACGTATCCGTTTACAGCTTGACTGGAATTCCAACCAGAATGTAGATGACATCATGACATTAATTACGCGCCAGGTCGGCATGAGTTTGCGTAAGTCTACATTCAGTAAAGATTTAATCAATCCGTGGCGCCTCCCTGTTGTGGTGGAATTTAATGATGGTCAGGTCGGTGTTGTTGAAAAAGTTGATGCTGAAGGTAATGCCAATGTCCAGTTGAGTGGTGATCAGGGGCTTGCCCAGACTTTAACCCTAGATGTGCTGCAATCCAATATTCGTCAGGTCTATATTCTTCGACCTGAAAAATCCGTACCAGATGCGCGGGTGGATGAATATATCAAACCTTATGAAAGCAGCTGGTTCTGGTCAATTGTATTACGTGACTGGAAACGTTATATCGATGTGATGTTTGGCTCCATGATTGCCAACATTTTAGCCTTGGCGACTGTTGTTTTTTCCATGAATGTCTATGACCGGGTGATTCCGGCCCAATCTATCCCCACTTTATGGGTACTGGCCGGTGGTGTACTGATTGCTGCAATTTTCGAATTCAGTTTGCGGGTCGCACGAATTTATCTGTCTGATATTATTGGTAAACGTGCAGATTTAAGAATTTCAGATCGAGTTTTTGGTCATGCTTTAAGAATAAAAAATAGTGAGCGATCAAAATCCACAGGTACCTTTATTTCACAGATTCGTGAGCTTGAGGGCGTGCGTGAACTAGTGACATCAACCACAATATCAGCCATTGCCGATTTACCTTTCTTTCTGCTGTTTTTGGGGATTTTCTGGCTGATTGGTGGCAACCTGTTTTGGGTGATGCTTCTGGTGGTGCCTTTAATGATCCTGCCTGGAATTTTGGCACAAAAACCTTTGGCTAAACTGGCCAGTGAAGGAATGCGTGAAGGTGCAATCCGCAATGCCATGCTGGTTGAAGCAGTACAAGGGATTGAAGATATCAAGCTGTTGCGTGCAGAAGCCAGATTCCAGAATCAGTGGAATCACATGAATGAATCATCGGCAGATATTTCAATGCGTCAACGCAAGATTGTGGGTGTCATGAACGCTTGGACCCAGAAAATTCAGGGTTTGACCTTTGCCATTGTAGTGCTTGTGGGCTGTTTTGCGGTGATGAAAGGGGATATGACCACGGGTGCTTTAGTGGCTTGTTCGATGTTGTCTTCACGCATGCTTGGGCCAATTGCACAAATTACCGGTGTACTTGGTCGCTGGCAGCAAGCCAAAGTGGCTAAAAATGGACTGGATGAGTTAATGAAGAAACCGGTGGATCAGCCGGACCATGCCCACTTGATTCATCGTCCGGCACTAAATGGTCATTATGAATTGACGGGCATGACTTTTAAATATGGTGAAGATGATCCAAAACCAAGCCTAATGATTCCAAATCTAGAAATCAGATCGGGTGAAAAGATTGCGATTCTTGGGCGTAATGGTGCAGGTAAATCGACCCTGCTGCAATTGTTGTCAGGCATGCAAACTCCCGTTCAGGGCAAAATTAAACTTGACGGTGTTGAGCTGAGCTTAATCGACCCTTCGGATGTGCGCCGTGATATGGGGTTGCTGAACCAGAATGCACATTTATTCTTTGGTTCGGTACGCGAGAACCTGACGCTTGGCGCGCCTTTAGCCAGTGATGAAGAAATACTGAATGCCTTGAAAATTACTGGTGCAATTCATTTTGTGCAGGAGAAAAAAGAAGGCTTGGATCATATGATTCTTGAAGGCGGTATTGGTTTTTCTGGTGGTCAGAAACAGGCACTGTTACTGGCACGTTTACTGATTCGCCAGCCAAATATTCTGCTGCTGGATGAACCAACAGCATCAATTGATGATGTATCAGAAAAACAACTGATTGATCATTTGAAATTATGGCTCGGTCAACGCACCCTGATTGTTGCAACACACCGCCGCGCAGTACTGGAACTGGTAGATAGAATTATTGTGGTGAATGATGGCAAGATTGTAATGGATGGACCTCGTGATCAGATTCTCAATCAAAATCAGTCACAGCAACGTCAGGTTTCAGGAGCTAACTCATGAGCGCGAAATCACAGCATCTAAAAAGTACTATTAAAGTTACTGAGCTTGAACCGCCCTTACCTAAAGCCAGTTTGTTTATCTGGATTATCTGTTTAGGATTAGTCACCTTATTGCTATGGGCATGGTTCTTTAAACTTGAAGAAGTGTCTACGGGAAGCGGTAAAGTTGTGCCTTCTTCAAAAGAGCAGACCATCCAGTCCCTTGAAGGTGGTATTTTAACCAAGTTAAATGTTCGTGAAGGTGAAATTGTCAAGCAGGGGCAGATCCTGGCTCAGCTCGATCCGACTCGACTTGAATCTAATGTTGGTGAATCAGCTTCATTGCTGATGTCCTCACGCGCCACTTCAGCACGTTTAAGAGCAGAAGTGAACGGAACGCCGCTTTCTTTTCCTGAAGAAGTTTTAAAAGACAGTAAACTGGTGAAGGAAGAAACCGCACTCTATAATTCACGCCGTGCCAATTTGGATGAGTCCATAGCCGGTCTACGTCAGGCGTTAAGTTTGATTGAACAGGAGCTGAGCATGACTGAACCGCTTGTGGCTAAAGGTGCTGCAAGCGAAGTGGAAGTTTTACGTTTAAAACGTGAAGCCAATAATCTGCGTAATCAGATGAATGATATTCGCAACCAGTATTATGTGAAGGCGCGTGAAGAATTATCCAAAGCCAATACCGATGTAGAAACACAGCAACAAGTGGTGAGAGGAAAGTCGGATACTTTAAGTCGTACGGTTTTTAAAGCCCCGATGCGAGGGATAGTCAAAGAAATTGATGTTATGACGATTGGTGGAGTTATTCCTCAAAATGGCAAGCTCATGACCATTGTTCCTTTAGATGAACAGTTATTGATTGAAGCGCGAATTTCACCACGAGATATTGCATTTATTCATCCTGGTCAGGAAGCTTTGGTTAAAGTTACGGCTTATGACTATTCCATTTATGGAGGATTAAAAGGCAAGGTCGCGACTATTTCGCCAGATACCATACGTGATGAAGTGAAGCAAGACCAGTTCTATTACCGGGTCTATATTCGAACCAATACGGATAAACTAATCAATAAAGCGGGTAAGCAATTCAGTATTACGCCTGGTATGGTAGCTACGGTGGACATTAAAACCGGCCAGAAATCAGTACTGGATTATCTGCTTAAACCGTTTAACAAAGCGCAAGAAGCATTACGTGAACGTTGATTAAAATAAGAACCTTGGTTTAAAAATCTTCTTTTTACAGGAGGTTTTTTATTGCTTGGATGAGTGGATGAAGTGTTTTGGTGATTTATTTAGCTCGGAACTGGGATAGTATTTTTCATTCCAAATCCCTTGGCCAAAGCTGACTTCCACTTGAACAGCAAACGAAGATCATCAAAGTTTTACTGATAATGATTATTATAGTAGTGATTGCATCGACTTGGTTTTTGACGCTGTAAATATTTGCCTAAGATAAAAAATCCCGCCGAAGCGGGATTTTTTATCTTTAGTATTGGATTTTCTAAGAAAAGATTTCGAAAAAACTTTTCTTATCTGGCTAATTAAATTTGATTATATTTAATTAAATCATCAAGAACTAAACTTGTACTGGTTGTATTTTGCAAAATAATCAGCTCTGTTGGCGCATAGCTTGGGTCTGTTACCAAACCATCACGATCGATTTTTACTACCGTATCGTCTCCACGCTGTTCGAGTGTTATATAGTTTCCAAGATTCGATGCATTTACAGCCTGATCACTCAATAAAGCCGAAACATCAATCATGTCACCTTCAGCAGCATTAAAGTCAGTCCAAATATCGGTACCATTACCCCCAGTCGCATCAGTATTATTCAGTAAATAATAGATTGCAGTATCTGCTCCAGCACCGCCGGTCAGAGTGTCATTACCTGCACCGCCTTGTAACAGGTTATCTGTTGGGTCATCAGCATAGTTAATGATTTGATTTACGGTATCGATATTAATAGTCAAGTCTGCTGAAGCTGTTTCCTCATTCGTCTGTCCAGCATTGCGCGTTACGGTATAGTTGAATACCTCACTGATCGGAGTACCTTGTCCATTTAAACTATTAGAATCATAAATAAAATTACCATCATCATAGAGTTTAAGGACTCCATAGGTTCCCTGAATAAGAGTGAACTTACCATCTGCATCAGTTGAATTAAAAGTTATCGGCAAGCCATTTACTGCAGTTAATACACCATCCCCCCAGTTATCAGCCTGAGTACCATCTTCTGAGGTTTCCTGAATATTTCCTGTTGCACGGTACGTTTCTCCATTCACAACATATACTTCGGCGGTCGTTCCACCTAATATAGTTAATGGATTACTCAAAATTTCTTGAGCCACAATATCCAATAATCCATCGACAGTGGGTAAAACGTTACCTAATCCCAGATTATTGAGTAATGTATTTATTGAACCTAACAAGCTATTCAATCCAGTTTCCAGGCCGGAACCTTCGAGTACCGTATCTAATAAGATATCTCTAACTAACGGTTCTACTAAATTATCAAATAATGCTTGGCCCGCACCATCTACACCATTCAATATTCCATTTACTAGACTGTTTAGGACTGTACCTAGTCCAAGCGTAGTTAATAGGAATCCTAATGCACCTCCTGCATTACCTGCAATTATGTCGCCTACAGATGTATTATTTAAATCACCCAGTAATGGATTATTCAGTACAGGAGCGAGAATAGTATTAACAGCTCCGGTCAAGGTGCCTAGGGCTGGTATGTCAGTAGTTACCTCTAATAACTGGCTGAGTGTCAATTGTTCTAATAGCCCACGGGGATCAGCATCTGGGCTTGTTAAAGCTGTTTCTAGTAAACCTAATATAGTATCCGCTATCACCTCATTGACTGTATTATCACCTAAGTTTGCTAAATCTATACTTGTTAAAATTTCTGCCAGTTGTGAAGAGTCACCATAGATAGAAACTTCATAATTGCCTGCAGGCAAGTCACTAATGTTCAATCTCAGCCCTTGAGCATCTGCAACTCCGCCTAATAATTCTAATTCTAGCGCACCAGCAACTAATCCTCCTTGACTTGTATCTGCTGCTGCCACCTGAAATTCTTCACCAGTCGTCGTATTTCGCACTACAAAAGTGAAAGCACCAGCTAAGTCCACTAAATTATCTTGCTGTACAGCAATCACAACATCTTCTGTACCACTATCAATAGTGAAATTCATTACTGCTATTCTTGAATCTCCAGGAAGAACACTAATCAAATCTTGTTCATCTATTGTCGCAAGTGGTGTAGCTATATCAATAGACTTATTAACGAGTAAGGCAGAAATCGCATCATTGGCTAAACTCAGTGATAGTTCCGGATTATTCACTACACCATTTGGCAAATCAGCCGCATCAAATTCTTGCAGCACATTGCCGTCCGAATCCTGGATCCCTTGAGCATCTCCCGGCGTGCTGTCGCTATAGGTGACTTCAACGGTCTGGTTCGCGGAGATTTCAGGGTCGGTGATCAGGGTGATGATGCTGCCATTGATCAGAATGTCCGTCACCGGCACGACTGTACCATCTACAGTTACGGTGAAATCAGCTTCCAGGGGATTGGAACCGGAAACATCTTCATTAAAGCTCAGTTCGATATTGCCATTTTCATTGACTTCAGCATCGATCAGTACCGGTGCATCGACATCCGGATTCTGCTGCTCCGAGTTGTTTTCAACTCCGCCGACATCAACTGCATCAAATTCTTGCAGCACATTGCCGTCCGAATCCTGGATCCCTTGAGCATCTCCCGGCGTGCTGTCGCTATAGGTGACTTCAACGGTCTGGTTCGCGGAGATTTCAGGGTCGGTGATCAGGGTGATGATGCTGCCATTGATCAGAATGTCCGTCACCGGCACGACTGTACCATCTACAGTTACGGTGAAATCAGCTTCCAGGGGATTGGAACCGGAAACATCTTCATTAAAGCTCAGTTCGATATTGCCATTTTCATTGACTTCAGCATCGATCAGTAAAGGAGCGGTAGTATCTGGATTTTTTACACCTCCTACTTCAGCCGAATCGAAATCTTCCAGTACATTACCTTCCGAATCTTTGATGCCTTGATCATTATTTGGCGTACTATCTTGATAATCAACGATAACTTCTTGACCGTCGCGAATTTCTGGTTCAGTAACTAAGATAATCTTATCGCCCTCTACGATAATGTTAGTGACTGGAATTTCTTCTCCATCCACGATTACATTAAAATCCTCAGGACGTGGATTTGAACTGTTTATATTCTCATTAAAGCTTAATTCCAGCTGACCATTTTCATTAACAATTATGTCGGTTAATTTAGGTGGGGTATTGTCTCGACTTCCTGAACCAGAATCACCCCCAGAAGAACCTCCTGAACCTGCAGCAGCGGCTATAGCCCCAATCGCTAAAGCTCCACCCAACCATGGTAGAATTCCGGCAGCCATATTTGCGCTTTCGACAGTACCTTCTGTGAGTGGATGATAAAGGATAGTATTCAGCATTTCGCCATTTTGATCAGTAAACTCTGCCCAATATAATTTTCCTTCGTTCTCAAAAACAATTCGATTAGCATTCACCGGATAGTCGAAATAGTTTTCAATAATAATGCTTTCGCCATTTTTGAGGCGAATAACTGCAGAATTTCCTTGACGAGTAATAGTCGCTACTTCATCAATATTTGCACTAATCTGAATAACTGAATTTTGTGTTAGTTTTACAATATTATTATCAATATTCTGAATAACTTCTCCATTTTTCACAGATAATATTTTAATCGTAGCCATATCGAATCTCCCGCCTTTTTTATAAAGTATTTATTTCTAAAAATTAACCAAATTTAAATAACATTAAAATTGAAGATTGGGAATCGAGAAAAAATAGCTTGTAAATTATTTTAAATTTCTAACAAATTATTAATTAAAAACTACA
>NZ_SJOH01000013.1 GCF_004331285.1 Acinetobacter sp. ANC 3781 | reverse complement strand
CCGCAAGATAAGACCCGAACGTATCCATAACAGTTGTGCTGGCGACAATAGCAAGAGTGAACCACCTGATCCCTTCCCGAACTCAGAAGTGAAACCTCTTTGCGCTGATGGTAGTGTGGGGTTACCCATGTGAGAGTAAGTCATCGCCAGCTCATTATTCCAAAAGCCCCGCTCAATAGCGGGGCTTTTTTTATGCTTAAAATAAATGCCAATGAGTTTTATTTTAGCCAGTTATTGGTGAGCCTCAGATTAGAAAGTTATCTTTAAAATTTATTACAAGAAATTTCAAATAAATTTGATTGAAAAATAAACTAAAATCGATCAATAGAAACTGGAAATGAGTGGTAATTATTTTAATTTTAGATTTTATTATTACTTGAAATATATTAATAAAACTAAAACTATTAAAATCAAAATTAGTCAATTAGTCGAATATCAAGTTTGTGAATAGCAGACATTTCATCATTTATATATAAAATTAGTTATTTTAATACAATAAGATAGAATGCATCTCATAAAGAAACACTCATAATCTTTGGTCTTATTGTTAATCGAAATTCATATTAGTATATTGAGCAAAATTGAATTTTAACTTAACAATTCGTGGGCTGTGATGGACAAGTACTCATGGGAGATGAGAGCGAATGACAACGGAAAAAATAGATGTAAATTCTGTAGTGGATCATGCGAAATTTAAGCCATTTCATTTCAATGTGGTTGCTTGGTGTTTGCTCATTATCCTATTTGACGGCTACGATTTAGCAATTAATGGTGTGACTTTACCATTACTCATGAATGATTGGGGCTTAAGTGCTGTCCAGGCAGGCATGTTAGCCAGTACAGCTCTTGCTGGTATGATGTTTGGTGCGATGATTTTTGGCTCCCTCGCGGACAAGATTGGTCGTAAGAAAGTGATCCTGATCTGTATTGTATTATTCAGTGGTTTAACTTTTGCGGGCGGTTTTGCTTCAAATCCAACCGAATTCGGTATTTTACGCTTCCTTGCCGGGCTCGGTATTGGTGGTGTAATGCCAAACCTTGTAGCGTTAACTTCCGAATATGCACCGCAAAAAATGCGTAGTACTTTGGTCACGACCATGTTCAGTGGCTATGCTGTAGGCGGGGTGATGGCAGCACTACTAGGTTCATGGTTTACTCCAACCTATGGTTGGCAAGTGATGTTCTTTATTGCCGGTATTCCCTTATTTTTATTACCGTTGGTGTGGAAGTTTTTGCCTGAATCACTCGCGTTTATTGTGAAACAGAACAAGCAGGCCGAAGCACGTCAAATCGTACGTCGCTTGGCGCCAAATCTGACTGTAACAGAGAATACGGTATTTACTTTGCCACAGGAAAATGTGCCTGAAGCAGCAAACGTTGTGAGCTTGTTCCGTCGCGGTCGTGCGGTAAATACCTTGCTGTTCTGGGTCGCATTCTTCACTTGTCTGTTAACCATGTATGCTTTAAGCAGCTGGTTACCGAAGTTAATGATGGCGGCAGGCTACTCGATGGATAACAGTCTGATGTTCATGATGGTGATGAACGTTGGTGCAGTCGTGGGTATTGTCGGTGGTGGTATTCTTGCGGATCGTTTCCATTTGAAACCGGTACTGATGGTTCTGGGTATTATGGGCGCGATTGTGATGAGCTTGATGGGTTTCCAGTCGAATACCTTCCTGCTTTACATCTTGGTGTTCTTGGCCGGTGCAGCGTCGATTGGTTCGCAAATGCTATTGTATAGCTATGTTGCACAGTTCTACCCACTTGCGGTGCGTTCGACAGGTATTGGCTGGTCTTCTGCGATTGGTCGTATGGGCGCGATTGTAGGGCCAATTCTGATTGGTGGCTTACTCGGTATGAACTTGCCTGCTTACTTCAACTTTATGGCAGTCGGTTTACCGGTTCTGATTACTGCAATTGCGGTTGCGTTGATCATGCATGATGATGAGTCTGAAAAAATTGGTTCAATTGAACCAGCAGTGTCTAAAGCTTAAGAAATCAACTTTAAAAAGAAGCCTCCGAAAGGGGGCTTTTGTTATTTTAAAGTTTAATCTTACTATTAATTTACACATTTATAGAAATTAAAAAAAGAGGGTTATTTTGAAATTACTTTTATCCTGCATGGATTGTTTTAAAGAGCAAGGTTATCCATCAAATAGCTTTGTCGCTGTTGATTTTATTGAACAAGGTGCTTATTCATTAACATGCTCTAAAGGACATGAAACAATAACGCTACTTCAGCAAATGAAATTTGAAGTACTTTATGAAATCGGAGCACATGCAATTTTAGATGGATATTATAGAGAAGCAATTTCATCCTTTGCCGCGAGTTTAGAGCGTTTTTACGAATTTTCTATAAAAGTTATTTTAAAAAAATCATGCAATGACCAAGTTATTGAACAGGCATGGAAAAAAATAGCTAGTCAATCTGAAAGACAGATGGGCGCATTCGTATTTCTATGGGTGAATCAATTCCAAGATTTACCTACAGTTTTATCTGACAAAATGGTACAGCTTAGGAACTCTGTTATTCATAAAGGAGTCATACCAACTAGAGAAGAGAGTGTCAGATACGGAGATGATGTTTTACGTATAATTAATGCTTTAAAAAAAGAACTTAAAGATCAGTACTCAACAGAATTAGAAAATGTGGTTTTTCAACATTTACTACGGTCACATCAACGAGTTAATAGCAATTCATCTCCTTCTACAATGTTTATTTCAACTATAGTAAGTCTTACAAATGGTGAAGTTGATCATGATCAAAAAACATTAGAAGAACACTTAAAATCATTATCACAGCAAAGAGAAAAGTATAAGAGTATTCTTTAAGTTATGTTCATTTTAGAAAATGAGAGTATAAATTAAAAATATTTAAACATGATTAGACAATGGAATTTATATGAAACTCAACTCATTCTCCCCAATCCCTGAAGATGATGAAGAACTACATCTGCCTGAGCTGGTGTACTGGGCATCTTTAGGCGATGTTGATCAAGTGGAGCAGGGCATCAACGATGGTCTGGACGTCAACTCTGCTGATGAAGAAGGCTATAGCGCCTTGCATGCAGCTGCTGAAAATGATCATTTAGAGGTTGTGAAACTATTAATTAGTAAGGGTGCGGATATTAATCATCGCAGTACTTATACCGCTTTAGAACTTGCCGAAATGGCAGGAAATAAAGAAGTGGTGGTTTATCTAAAAAGCCTAAAAGGAATAGCTTAAATCACCTAAATACAAAAAAGCCCTATCAACCTGAGAGGGCTTCTTTGTATGCATTGCTTAGGTATAACGGCTGTTTTACCTCACGTCCTGATGCTCAAACTTATAATTATTGTTTTAGGTTTGGGAAACATCCTGTTTCCTGATGAATTCAGAATAAGAAAATTATCTTGAAGGAGATAGAGGTTTATAGAACTATTTTATGTACGTTATCTCTTACATAATCCACCAGACCAAGTGAAATGAAAAGTTTGTTACCAATAAAAAATAGTGATTTTCAATATTTTACTTAGAATAAAAGTGATGAGCTATTTGAATGGCAGAGGATAATAATGATGAAAATGTTCCGACAGCGTATGCTGACCACACTCATATTAATCAGTACATCAAGTTTAACAGCCTGTAATGCACAAACTGACGCTGTGAACCCTGCATCCAAGTCAGCCCCAGAAACGCCATCTTCCAAACCTTCTTCAGGTTTAGTTAATCAAACTTATAAACTGACGAACGTCGCACAGTTTAATGAACCTTGGGCGATTGCCTCTTTAAAGGATGGACGTTTGCTGGTCACTGAGCGAAAAGGAAAATTGCAATTATTTGATCCAAAAACTCGGCAACAGGTTGAAGTTAAAGGTATCCCCAAAGTGGCATACGGCGGACAAGGGGGCTTGGGTGATATTGCCTTGCATCCACAATTTGAACAGAATCATCAAATTTATATAAGTTATGCAGAAGCAGGACCGGGCGGTTATGGTGCTGTCGTTGCTCGCGGTGAGTTAGATTTATCCGGTGCTCAAAAACCACAACTTAAAAATTTAAAAATCATCTGGAAACAGGTACCTAAAGTCCAAGGTCAGGGCCATTATGCGCACCGGCTGTTATTTGGGGCTGATGGCAAGCTCTGGATTAGTTCCGGTGAACGTCAGAAGTTTGATCCTGCTCAGGATATGCAATCCAATTTAGGCAAAATCTTACGCTTAAATGATGATGGTATGCCAGCTGCAGGTAATCCATTTATGAATCAAGGGGAGATCGCAAAACAGGTCTGGTCATTGGGCCAACGTAATCCACTTGGCATTGCATTTGATCCTAAAGGGAAACTGTGGGTAGTTGAAATGGGGCCTAAAGGGGGCGATGAACTGAATCTGATTGTCAAAGGTGAAAACTATGGTTATCCGTTAGTTTCAAATGGCGATCATTATGATGGAAAAGATATTCCTGACCATCATACCCGTCCTGAATTTAAAGCCCCTGAGATCAGCTGGACACCTGTCATCTCCCCATCTAGCCTAATATTTTACAAAGGCAATCAATTTCCTGCATGGAAAAATAAGGCCCTAATCGGTGGCTTGTCTTCTGAAGCGATTGTGGTGGTTGATACAGAAACGAAGCCAGTAAGGGAAGTACAACGCCTAGCTATGAAACAACGTATTCGTGGTTTAGTTGAAGCCCAAGACGGTTCAATTTGGGTACTCGAAGATGGTAAAAATGCAAAATTGGTTAAAATGACTGCAAAATAGTTTCAATTTTATTGGATTATAAAGCCCGATCCAAAGATCAGGCTATAAAAGATAACTGCGTAAATCATTGGGTCGAATTATGTTATGGAGGATTGTTTTGCTGATTGAGATTAAAGTTTTATATTTCAGCATGAGGTAAATTTTGGTTATTTAATTGAGCTTTTCGCCAAGTGGATGGCTCAATTTAAATCACAATACAAATAGTGATACGAATAAAATAAGTTAAAAAAAAGCCCCGACATCCTGTCGAGGCTTTTTTATATTCATTTTAAAGGTATAACTCCTGTCGTACCCGTCAGCGTCCTGCTGTTTATTGCCTATCATTATTGTTTTGTGCTTTAGAGACTTCCTGTCTCTGTATGGCTTAAATATAGCGCTTAAATTAATATGTGAAAAGTGGAGATATTCTGCAACTGTTGTAAGCTAAAACCTACACAGGTGCTTAAAAAATATCAGGCACTCACATATTGAATCAGTTTATCCAAAACAGATCTGAGATTTTTGTTATCAAATTCATTCGGTTCAAATTCTTCAGTTTTATTGCGGGAGAAAATGTCTCGAATTTCAATCACCGCATTGCTGTCGACTAAACCGAGCTGGGTTCCAACTTGACGAATTTGATCAATCGAGCGTGAGCCATTGGTTGCGCCATAGCCAATATAGGCCGCCGGTTTACCTTGCCATTCTTTGCCTAAGTAGTCCAAAGCATTTTTAAGTGCCGGACTATAACCATGGTTATATTCAGGGCTAATCAGAATAACCGCATCACCCGAAGCAATTTTGTCTGCCCATTGTTGTTGTTTGGGCTGATCATAAATACCGGTCAGAGGAGGGTGGCTACCTGAAAAAATAGGCAGGTTCCATTCTTTTAAATCGATTAGTTCAACCTGAACGGTACTGTAATTGGCTCTTTCAACGCTTCTTTGTACCCAGCGCGCGACTTTAATTGCAATACGACCTTCACGAACACTACCGACAATAATCTGGATTTTCATCTTGAACCTGTGTCTTTTTATAAAGTTATGCTCTAAATTAGTCTGAATGTGCTAGGCTGAATATGAGGAATTTGTATCTTGAGAATGTAAAAAAGCTCCCGAAGGAGCTTTTAAAAAATCAGAGTTTAGATGATTTTTTACATGAGTTTAATGCCTTGTTGACCGGCAGGCGTTACTTTAAAGATTTCTACTTCAAAGGTAATATTTTTTCCTGCAAGCGGGTGATTAAAATCAATTTCAGTAATATCTTCACCGACTGATTTCACTACCCCAAATAGACTTTGTTTGGCTTTATCTTCAAACTCAATCATATGACCGACAATCGGTGTCTGTTCGAATTTAACCGTATCAAATGTTTGTACGTTTTCAGGGTTCCAGGGACCGAATGCATCTTCCGCAGGAAGACTCACGGTACGACGGTCACCAGCACGCAAACCAAACAGTGCTTTTTCAAAACCGGGCAATAAGCTGCCGTCGCCCATCACCAAGCTTACCGGTTCTTCACGGCTACGGGTGTTATCAATTTCTACACCGTTTTCAATGGCCACCGAAAAATGCAGGTCTACTTTCGAGCCTTCATTAACACGGGTTTCTTCGTTTGGATTAATAATTTCAGTCATTGTGTTGCGCTTCCGCACGTTGAATACGTTGCTTTTCTAGGAAAAAAGTATCGATCAGCAGCAAAATAGTACCTAGAGTAATGGCACTATCTGCAATATTAAAAGCAGGGAAGTGGCTGTTGTTGTAGTAAACGTGAATGAAATCGACCACATAACCCAAAGATACGCGGTCAATTAAGTTACCAATTGCACCACCCAAAATCAGGGCAACCGCAATCGGTAAAATCACCATTTTTTTCGGCATACGCATTAGCCAAAATACAAAAATTACAGACACTAAACCTGCCAGTGAAGTAAAGAAATAACGTTGCCATCCGCCGGCATCGGACAAGAAACTAAAGGCTGCGCCATAGTTATGCAGTAATGTCCAATTTAAAAAGGGCAGTACCGGCACAGGATCTGCATAATTTAGATGTGTCGTTGCAATCCATTTGGTCCATTGGTCGAGAATAATCGCGACAATGGATAAACCCACCCACATCAGATTGTGTGGGTAGAACTGGAACAAACCCTTTTTAGTTTGCGGATTAGGCATATTTTCTCTCTTCGCCTTGACCTGTAGGAAGGTTAATAATACAACGAGAACAAAGACCTGGATGTTCGTGATGTGTATTCACGTCCGGCAGCACATGCCAGCAGCGCGCACATTTTTCGCCCTCTGCAGCCGAAACTTTTACCCGTAAGCCTTCAAGATCTGTGGCTTCACCCTGCGCTTCATTAAATGCATTTACAATCACAGTCGAGGTGATTAACACAAAACGAAGTTCATCATCTAACTGATCAAGCACCGCTTTCAATTCAGCATTTGCCCAAAGTTCAACTTTAGCAGACAGGTTAGAACCAATCAGTTTAGCATTACGTGCAGCTTCAATTTGCTTGTTCACTGCGGATTTAACGCTAATTAAAGTTTGCCAATCCGCTTCTGAAACCAAGTTGGCTTTCGAGGCAACCGGAATGTCATACCATTCTGTGGTGAACACGTATTTCTCAGTTTGCCCCGGAATTAGAGGCCAAGCTTCTTGCGCAGTAAAGGTCAAGATTGGGGCCATCCAGCGAACGAAAGCTTGCACCAAGTGATACAAGGCAGTTTGTGCAGAATGACGCGCTTGCGAGTCTGCTTTGGTGGTGTATTGACGGTCTTTGATGATGTCTAAATAGAAACCACCCAGATCATTAATGCAGAAGTTGGTCAACGAACTTGCCACGATATGGAAGTTCATATCTTCATAGGCTTGCTGAATGGTTTTTTGTACGTCCGCTGCACGTTGCAGGATGTATTGATCAAGTGCAATCAACTGATCGACTGGCAATGCATCTGTAGCGGGTTGGAAGCCATTCAGGTTTGCCAACAAGAAACGCAAGGTGTTACGGATACGACGGTAACCATCAGAGGCACGGCTAAAAATTTCTTTACCCGCAGTCATTTCATAACGGTAATCCGCAGATGCGATCCAGAAACGCAAACCATCTGCACCCATGTCTTTAATGATGTCTTGCGGTGTAATCACGTTACCAATGGATTTCGACATCTTACGGCCTTTTTCATCGACCACGAAACCGTGAGTCAACAAGCCTTTGTAAGGTGCGCGGTTATTAATTGCGATAGAGGTGAGCAATGATGACTGGAACCAACCACGGTGCTGATCTGAACCTTCAAGGTACAAATCAGCAGGATCAGTCAATTCTTCACGTTCACGCAGTACCGCATAATGGGTTGTACCCGAGTCAAACCAGACGTCTAGCGTATCGCGTACTGCATTGTACTGTTCAGCATCAGCACCGATGAAGTCTTTCGCTTCACGGTTATACCAACCATCAATGCCTTCCTGTTCAATCAGTTTTGCAACTTCTTCGATCAGTTCAGGGGTACGTGGATGCAATTCGTTGGTGTCTTTATGCACGAAGAACGGGATTGGTACACCCCAAGTCCGTTGACGCGAGATACACCAGTCCGGACGGCCTTCAATCATCGCCTGAATACGGTTTTTACCCCAATCCGGAACAAAACTGATGTCGTTTTCAATCGCGTTTAAAGCGCCTTGGCGTAAACCTTTTTCGTCCATGCTGATGAACCACTGCGGGGTGGCACGGAAGATAATCGGGGTTTTATGACGCCAGCAATGCGGATAGCTATGTTTAATCACCACATGTGCCCAAAGCTTATTGGCTTCACTTAATGCTGCAATAATTTTTGGATTGGCTTTATAGATGTGCTCGCCTGCAAAAATAGGTGCAGTCGGTAAATACACACCGTTACCACCGACAGGATTATCAACTTTCAAGTTGTACAATAAGCCCACTTTATAATCGTCTACACCATGACCGGGTGCAGTATGTACCGCACCTGTACCGCTGGTTGCGATGACGTGTTCGCCTAAAATCACAGGAACCTGACGCTCCGTAATTAAAGGATGTTGTAATTGTAAATTCTCAAGTTTGCTACCGGCAAAATCAGCAATCACTTCAACGGTGGTAAAACCATAGCGTTCAGTGGCAGATTCAACTAAATCTTTGGCCAGGATGAAGTTTTGTGCTGCTTTTTCGTCGCCACGTGCTTTAACAAGTTGATATTCAATATCTGCATGCAGGGCAACGGCCTGGTTTGCTGGAATGGTCCAAGGCGTCGTGGTCCAGATCACAATGTCAGTTGAGTCTTTAACTTCTACGCCCAAACGAGCCGATAAATCTGTTAAATCAACAACAGTGAAACCGACGTCGATGGCATCCGATTTTTTATCTTCGTATTCAACTTCAGCTTCAGCCAAAGATGAACCACAGTCCAAACACCAGTTGACTGGTTTAAGACCCGGTTCGATATGACCTTGTTTTTGGATTTCACCCAGCGAACGCACGATATTTGCTTCTTGCGCAAAATTCATGGTCAGGTAAGGATTGTCCCAATCCCCAAATACGCCCATACGCACAAAGTCTTTTTTCTGTAATTCGACTTGAGTATAGGCATATTCGCGGCAATGTTTACGGAAGGTTGCAGCATCGACTTTAACGCCCACTTTACCAACTTTTTCTTCAACTTTGAGTTCAATCGGTAAACCGTGACAGTCCCAACCCGGAACATACGGTGCATCAAAGCCATCCATAATCCGGCTTTTGATGATGATATCTTTGAGTACTTTGTTTACCGCATGACCCAAGTGAATTTGACCATTTGCGTATGGAGGGCCATCGTGAAGCACATATTTTTTCTTGCCAATACGCGATGCACGAATCTGCTGATAAATGTTGTCGGCATACCACTCTTCTAACCATTTTGCTTCACGTACTGCGAGATTTGCTTTCATCGCAAATTCAGTACCTGGGAGGTTTAGCGTGGCTTTGTAATCCACTGCATTTTCAGGAGTTTGCTTATCGCTCATGCAAGTTGTCTTCCAATTTAATCAGTCTTAGGCTGACGCGTTTTACAATAAAAAATATGGGATTTAAAAAGGGGAATTGGGGGTGTTTTGTCGAAACTCAAGCAGTTTCTCAACATCATCATCAATTCCCGCTTTCAATGCTTCAAGCGAAGGGTAGTCCTTTTCACCATGTAAATAGTTCAAGAATGTCACCCGCATTAACAGGCCATACAGATTAGCAGAAACATCAGGAAAATGTACTTCTAATCGCCATTCTGGCTGCTGCTGTTTAATGGCTGGTCGAGTTCCAACATGTCCTGCGCCAAACAGGGCTGTCGGTTTATAGCCTGCAATCCCCAATTTTTCAGGATTGCCGGCTTTCACTTTATCTTTTAAAGATTCGGTTTCACATAATACTTCAACGCCGTAAATCCCGTTTAAACACGGTTTATGACGGTTGAGACGGACGTTAATGGTGGGGAAATTAATGGTTCGTCCGATCTGATCGCCGTATTGTACCCGGCCGGTAATGCTATACGGACGTCCTAGCAGTTTTGCAGCCAGCGCTAAATCACCTGCTTGTAAGGTATGACGAATCCGGGTCGAGCTGACACGGTGTCCATCTAATGCAATTGTATGCAAGTTGGTGACTTGAAAACCGTAGCCGCGCAAAAATTCACTATTGCCTTGACGGTTTTTACCAAAATGGAAATCGTCGCCCAGAACCAGATGTTCTGCATTGAGTTTGTGTTTGAGAATAGCGGCAAAACTTTCAGCATTTAAGCTACGGAAATGATTATCAAATTTTGCAATCGCGATATAGTCGACACCCAGTTCGGTTAAATATTCAACTTTCTCACGTAATGAGCTAATGCGTGGTGGTGCTTCATAGCCTTTAAAGAACTCTAAAGGTTGCGGTTCAAAAATCATCACCAAAGTTTTTAAATTTTGTGCTGCGGCAAGTTGTTTTAATTGTGCAATCATTGCCTGATGACCCAAATGTACACCGTCAAAATTACCAATCGTAACGGCAGTTTTTGGCAATTGAAAATTTGGCGCTAAAGCATTCAGGCGGAGCAGCTTCATGGGCGAATCAATAAGTGAAAAATTATCAGGGCTATATATTGCCATAATCTTGAGCATTCGTCTTGTTGTTGTGTTTTCATCCAAAAAAATTATCAGATATCTACCTAAAAATAGAGGTATAAAAAGGTCAAAATACAGCTTGATTCAAGGCAGATTTTTAAATTTGCACTCTTACTGTAATTCTTTTTTAATGGGTGCAGTTTTGAATTGGCAAATAAATAAGGTATTACAATGTCAGATTTGGCTTTAATCATGGCACTTCCCAATGAATCAAAAGGTTTGTTTGAGCAAGCGGGTATTCAAGTGCATTACAGTGGTATTGGTAAGGTGAATGCCGCATTTAAAGCCTTTGAAGTGATTCAAAAAACCGGTTGTAAAACTTTACTTAACTTGGGCTCAGCAGGAAGTTCTCAATTTGATGCACATGTACTAGTCGAAGTGGCGACTTTTGTGCAACGCGATATGGATGTATCGCCACTGGGTTTTGCAGTCGGCGTTACACCTATGGATGATGATCACCCCGCAGAAATTCATTTAGAGTCTTATTTTCAGCAGCTGGAAAAAGGCACTTGTGGAACAGGCGACAGCTTTGAAACAGGTACGCCGAAAGTGCCATGCAATCTGGTGGATATGGAAGGTTATGCACTTGCGAAAGTCTGCAAGAAGCTGGGTGTGCGATTCATTTCAGTGAAATATATTACCGATGGTGCCAATGACACCGCGCATCTGGATTGGGAAGAAAATTTATTATTAGGCGCGCAAAAGTTATTAAAATTATACCAAACGGTCAAATAAGCAGAGTGGGTTTGGAAGTTCGGCGACCATAGTTGTCTATGGTCGTATGCCAAAATTATCCTAGACGATAATTTAAGAGTTATGGACGAGGAATCACGCCGTATAAAATCATATGCACAGTATGTTGGATAATCCGCTGCTGCATACTACGGTTACGCAAAGTCTTGCCTGTAACCATTTCCATTTGGGTCGCGAAATCTGCATAGTTTTGAGTCACCGCCCAAATATTCAGAATTAAAAGCTCAGGATCAATTTCCTTGGAAATTTTCCCTTGCTCTTGCCACATGGTAATGACCTTGGCTTTACGCTTTACCAGTTTCTTTAACGGACCTTTTAAAATTGGCAAAATATGCGGCGCACCTTGAATAACTTCCAAAGCAAACAGTCGCGATGCTTTCGGCTGGGTACGAGAGACCTCAATTTTTTGCAATAAATAATTGGTGATCGCTTCTTCAGGCTCAAGCTCTGTCTCTACCATTTGCAGTGGAGCAAGCCACTTTTGCAATACCGTAGTGAGCACTTCAACGTACAAGGCTTCCTTATTTTCATAATAATAGAAAATATTGGATTTGTGCATTTCGGCAATCTGAGCAATCTCGTCTAAGCTTGCCCCATTAAAACCGTAAAGGGAAAATACATCCAAAGCTGCATTCAGCAGTTGATGACGTTTTTGTGTACTCTTTTTTTGTTCCATTGGCCATTTAAAGACAATTAAAAGTGGAACCTTAAATTGTACGACAAATCATCAGATTTGTGCACAGGCAAAAGTTTTAATTTTATGAATATTGACGATTTATTTTTTAGATCAGCTATCAAATTGCCAAATTTTTGAGCAATGTAAAAAGATGCGGTAAAAGAGTGCAGAAAATAGCTCAATAGAGATTGTTAAATAATTCAATAGGATTGAATTATTATATTTTTTCAATGATTCAGTTAAAGGCTTAATTCATAAATGAATGATTAAATTAATTAAAGAATAAGATGAGGATTATGTAACCTTATCATGAGATGAGCCCAAACTTGATGATCAGAATGTGCTCATTTCAAATGTAAAATATCAGGTTGCTAATACAGCATTCAGAACTTGTTGCTCTAACTCGCTAAACACGTAATCTTTTTTACGCGGTCGTGGTAAATCGACTTTAAACTGCTTAGCAATATGTCCTTTATCGAGCAAAATAATTCGATCGGCCAGTTGTACCGCTTCACTGACGTCATGGGTCACTAAAATGGCGGTAAAGCCTTGCTCACGCCATAGTTTTTCAATCAAGCCCTGCATGTCTAAACGGGTAAGTGCATCCAGTGCGCCGAGTGGTTCATCTAAGAGCAAGATGCGAGGCTTATGTGACAATGCACGTGCAAGCGCGGTACGCTGACGCTGCCCTCCCGAAAGTTGTGAAGGCCACAATCCCGCTTTTTCTTTCAGTCCGACTTTTTCTAGCAGGGCAGAGGCATTGCCTTGATGCGCTTTGGATAAACCCAACTGTACATTTTGTTCAATGCTACGCCATGGCAAAAGTCGCGGGTCTTGGAACATGACACGGATGTCATCACTGCTAATGCCTTCGCGAATATGTCGTGCCGATTTAAATTTGATTTCACCATAGCTGGGTTGTTCTAAATCCGCTATCAGACGAAGCAGGGTACTTTTACCACAGCCACTACGACCGACAATGGCAAGAAACTCACCCGGTTGAATATGCAGGTCTAAATCTTCCAGAACCGTTACATCACCATAGAATTTATGCAGTTGCTCAATCAGAATTTCTGCACCGACCACAGCGGTTGGATGGATATCTGTAGTTGCAGGCTGTTCTGATACGGTCTTATCTTCTACTACATGTCGCCCTATACTTAAATCAGTCATGACTTATTCCTTATTTTTGATATCCCGCATGCCAGCGCAGTAAGTATTGTTCTAAGCCTACTGCCAGTACATCGGCCAATTTTCCAAGCAGGGCGTAGAGCAAAATCCCAACCAGCACCACATCGGTTTGTAAGAATTCACGTGCATTCATGGTCATGTAGCCAATGCCGGATTGTGCTGAAATGGTTTCTGCCACAATGAGCAGTACCCACACCAGACCCAATGCAAAGCGCAAACCGACCAGAATGGAGGGCATGGCACCCGGTAAAATAATTTCTTTGTATAACTGTCCACGAGTCAAACCGTAGCTTTTACCCATCTCGATCAGTTGCGGATCAACTGAACGAATCCCATGATAAGTGTTGATATAAATCGGGAAAAAAACACCGACAGCGACTAAAAAAAGTTTGGCTGACTCATCAATTCCGAACCATAGAATCACCAAAGGAATTAAAGCCAAAGCTGGAATATTACGGATCATTTGCAAGGTGGTGTCGAGCAGGGTCGATGCCGTCTTAGAAGAACCATTCAGTAGACCAAGTAATAAGCCTAAACCACCGCCAACCAATAAACCGAGTAAGGCACGTCCAGCACTGACTTTGACATGCTGCCAGAGTTCACCACTGAGAAGCAGGTGCCAGAATGCAGTTATGACCGCCGTCGGTGCAGGCAAAATACGGCTTTCCAAAAGCCCGGTAGTAGATGCAATTTGCCAAATCAAGATCAGGGCAATGGGAACCAACCAAGGCAGCAAATGCTGCCCAAATTGTGTTCCACGTGAAACCTTTTTTTGAGCCAAGGCTTCGGCAGAAACGCTTTTACTCATTAGGCCGGCTCCTGAGTTTTTACTTCTTGTTTCGCCTCATCTGGTACGTAGTTATTTGCCACGATTTCACCAAAAGGACCAGTCAGATTCGGTTGGGTCAATTTTTTACGGGTTTGCAAAGGCAGTAACGGGAACACCAGTTCAGCAAAACGGATGGATTCTTCCAGATGCGGATAGCCTGAGAAAATAAAGGTATCAATACCCAAGTCAGCATATTCCTGAATGCGGTCTGCAACAGTTTGTGGATCGCCCACCAAGGCCGTACCTGCACCACCACGAACAAGACCTACACCTGCCCACAGGTTCGGAGATACTTCAAGTTTGCTGCGGTCACCGTTATGTAGTTCAGCCATGCGACGTTGGCCGACCGAATCCATTTGTTTGAATTTTTGTTGTGCAGCGGCAATGGTTGCATCATCCACATACTGAATCAGTTCTTCCGCGGCAGTCCATGCCTGTTGATTGGTTTCACGAACAATCACGTGTAAACGGATACCGTAATTTAGGCTACGCCCTTTAGCTGCAGCTTTGGCTTTGACATTTTCAATTTTTTCTTTCACTGCTGCAGGTGGCTCACCCCATGTTAGATAAGTATCGACCTGGTCGGTGGCCAAATCGACTGCGGCATCTGAAGAACCTCCAAACCAAAGTGGGGGATAGGGGTGTTGCACAGGTGGATAAAGCAATTTGGCGTCTTCCACTTGTAAACGTTCACCATTGAAACTGAAGCTTTCACCGCTATGTGAACGTTTTAAAATCTCACGCCAGATGGTGGTGTATTCAGCGGCAGTTTTATAGCGCGTCGCATGATCTTCATAAACGCCGTCACCTTTCAGCTCTTGCTCATCACCACCGGTAACCAGGTTAAGCAGAACACGACCATTCGATAAACGGTCAAAAGTGGCAGCCATACGTGCAGCCAGTGCCGGAGTCGTCACCCCGGGACGTAGCGCAACCAAGAATTTTAAATTTTTGGTGGCATCAATCAGGCTGGCTGCTGTAATCCACGGATCTTCACATGAGCGGCCGGTTGGAATGAGTACGCCTTCATAACCCAAGTTATCTACCGCTACGGCAATCTGTTTCATATAAGCATGATCGACCTGACGTGCGCCTTTGCTTGTGCCTAAATAACGACTGTCACCATGCGTAGGTATAAACCAGAAAATTTTCATTGCTTTGATCCTTAGATTATTTGCCTGCCCAAACGGCTTGCTGAATATTGATGTGATTAGGAATGATTTTGAGTTCACTAAAGCGATCGGCCAGTTGCTGCTGTTCCGAAATCACTTCTTTAGTCAAAGGTGCTGCAAGAGAGGGGCGCGGACGGCGCTGAACAAAAGTGAGGCTCACGTTAGGCTTTAAGCCGGTGTTTTTTGCAATTAAATTTGCAGTCGCGTGCTGATTCTTTTGTACCCACGCATCGGCTAAATTAATCTGTTGAATTACACCTTTAATGGCTTGTGGATGCTGTTTTACAAATTCAGGTGCCGCCAGATAGAAGGTGTAATTTGGACTGAGGCCTTTACCTGAGGCAAGGGCTTTGGCTTGATCTTCAAGTTGAGTCGATGCGTAATATGGATCCCAGATGGCCCATGCATCCACAGCACCTTTTTGAAATGCTGCCCGTGCATCTGCAGGGCTGAGCCATATCGGTTGAATATCTGTCCATTTCAAGCCAGCCTTCACTACGGCTTGAACCACTAAATAATGAGCACTTGAGCCTTTTTGCAATGCAATACGTTTGCCCTTCAAATCACTCAGTTTTTTTAAGCTCGAGTTTTTAGGGACTAAAATTGCGGATGCCAAAGGTTTAGCTGCCTCATAAGCAATGTAATACAAAGGCTTATTGGCTGCCTGTGCATATACAGGCGGCGTATCGCCAGTGACGCTAATATCTACCGAACCTACAGCAAGTGCTTCTAAAATTTGCGGACCGGCTGGAAATTCATTCCATGTTATTTTTGCGTTTGGAAATTCTTTCTCATATAGCTTTTGCTCTTTGGCTACAGCAAAGTTAATGGAACTTTTTTGGTAACCAATCCGCAGTTCTTTAACCGAAGGATCGACTGCCCAAGCTGCACTTGAACCCAACATCGCACAAGCAATCAGCATCGCGTTCATGCCATGACTGGAGGTTTTGAACCAGGAAGTTGCTTTGTTGTGTTGCTGATGTTGAGTCATTGTCGAGTCCTCTGTTGTTCTGTTATTACTTGGCTAAAAGTGCAGCTTGAATATTAATTTTGTTTGGAATCAGTTTCTGGTTATAAAATGCATCGGCAACATCTTGCTGCTTTTTCACCACTTCGTCAGAAATTGGTTGTACACCAAAACCCATACGGGAAATGGAGGATTGAAGGATGCCGCTGGACAGTCCTGTTGGTTTTTCCAGGAGTTTGGCCGCTTCATCTTGATGTTGTGAGACCCACTGTGTAGTCGTGTTTAATTCGTTTACGACAGCTTTCAGCACATCCGGATGTTGCTCGGCAAATTTACGGTCTGCCAAATAAAACTGATGATTGCTGACCAAGTTTTCACCTGTTGCAATGACACGTGCCCCAATTTGCTGTTCAGCAGCCGCAAAGAATGGATCCCAAATCACCCAGGCATCGACTGCACCTTTTTCAAAAGCGGCACGTGCATCGGAAGGCGGTAAATACACCACTTGAATGTCATCCAGTTTCAGGTTGTTGGCTTGAAGTAATTTGAGTAATAAGTAATGCACGTTTGAGCCTTTGTTCAGGACAACACGTTTACCTTTTAAATCCTGGATGTTTTGAATGGCTGAATTTTTTTGCACAATTAAGGCTTCAGCTTTAGGCGCTTGCGGTTGGTTGGCGATATAAACCAGATTCGAATTGGCTGCCTGAGCAAAAATAGGAGGTGCTTCACCCGCCTCACCCAAGGAGACACTGCCGACATTTAAACCTTCAAGCAGTTGTGGACCGGCAGGAAATTCCACCCATTTCACATGGACGCTTTGGTTTTTTAATGCTGTTTCTAAAGTGCCGCGTTCTTTAATAATCGGCAACAGGCCATATTTTTGAAAACCGATATTTAAGGTGACCGTTTCAGCTTCTTTTTTGCCACAGCCAGACATCATCATTGCACCAGCAACTACTGAAGAAAGGAGTAGTGATTTCGCCCAGAATTTTGCTTGAATGGTGCTCATGAATGTCGCTCCGCAACAGGAAGTATTGAATAATGAACAGACACGCTAAAGCCTTTTCTTTTTCGAAAAAAATAAAAAAATAGGAATTCTTAGTGAGAAAAAAAGATAAATAAAAAAAAGAGAAACTTAGAAGAAAAAGTGATTTATAAGAACAATAAAATAGACTGTTTTAATATTTTAAATTATTGATATTTATTTATTTTAATTGTAAATACGGTGCAGCTATATGTTTATGAAAAAAATAGCATAAGTAAAAATAGTCCGATTCCTCAAAATAAAACATAAAGATATAAAAAATAAAGCTATAGCGGCGATAAAAAAAGCCACTTTAAAGTGGCTTTTTAAATACCAGAGAATTGCGCTGATAGTTATACAGCGCCTGACGTGCATTGGGCAGATCATCGACACTCGCGGGTTCAAAACCGTGTTCGACAAACCAGTGTGCAGTACGTGTGGTCAATACAAACAGTTGCTGAATGCCCATTTTTTTAGCTTTGTCTTCCAAATAATACAAAATTTGACTACCACGATTGGACTTGCGATAGGTGGGATCGACCGCGACACAGGCAATCTCGGCCGATTTGATTTCATGGGCTGAAGCTGGAATCGGATAAAGCGCAGCACAGGCTAAAATCATACCATCACGTTCAATCACAGAAAACTGCTCAATTTCACTTTCTAAGCGTTCCCGTGAGCGATAAACCAAAATGCCTTCAGCCTCAAGCGGGCGAAGTAGTTTCATCAAGCCACCGACATCCTGAATATTTGCAGTACGCACTTCTTCATAATGTGAATTGGTCATCATGGTGCCTGTACCATCACGGGTGAACAGTTCTTCCAGCAATGCGCCATCATAGGTATAAGAAATTAAATGTACACGACGTACACCTTGCAGTGAGGCATTTTTCGCACCACGTAACTGCAACGCAATATCCGGATTGGAGTCCTGATATTGAAGAATATGCTGATCAAGTTGATGCGGCGGAATTTCACGCTGCAATTGCCCCAATTCATTGACCAGACCTTGTTGTTTACCCAGGAAAATCAGCTTGTCGGCTTTAAGCAGAATGGCGGTATTGGTGGCGACTTCTTCCGCGACCAGGTTAAATACTTCACCTGTGTTGGAATAACCGGTTGGACCCAGCAAGACAATATTATGATTTTTAAGATGACGTTGAATGGCATCGGTATCTACGGTACGCAGTTCACCGGTCAGCTGGAAATCAATCCCATCACGAATGCCATAGGGTTTTGCGGTGACAAAATTACCTGAAATGACATCAATTCGTGCGCCGTACATCGGTGAGTTGGCCAGACCCATTGAAAGCAGCGCTTCGATTTGCAAACGAATTGAACCCACTGCATTCATCACGCAGCTTAAAGATTCACGTGTGGTAATCCGGCGATGATTATGAAATGGGGTTTGAATGCCGCTGGCTTTTAGGTTCTGATTGATTTGTGAACGTGCGCCATGCACCAGAATCAGACGAATACCTAAAGAATGCAGCAGGGCAAGGTCGTGAATAATATGCTGGAAATTTTCATGTTGTACCGCTTCACCATCAAACATAATAACAAAGGTTTTATTACGGTGGGCATTGATATAAGGCGCAGAATGTCGAAACCAATGCACATATTGCAAAGTTGTGCTTTGTGATGTTTCCGATGAATTCGCGTGCATACTTATCTCAAATTAAAAAAAATTCCTGCTTTGATTCTAATGAAAAAATGACTGTGGGGAAGCTAAAAATTAAAAAAACACCTGAATCGCATTCAGGTGTTTTTAAGTAATCAGAAATTTAAACCGATTTTAGTTGATAATGCGGACAATACGGTCGGTACGTTCGTTTACCAGTACATAGTCGCCATTCACTTTATACCATTGTTGATAACGGTTGGTATTCGGTAAGCGGCGTGCATCACGGTCGCTCACTTTATAGATCGATGAGCTGAATACACGCGGGAAATTTTGCCCTGCACGCCAGTCACGACTCGGGTTTACCCGTTTATTATCATAACGCTTGTTATTATCCCAACGGTTGTCCTGATGTGAGGGTGCATGGTTATAGCGTTGACGATCATCATAACGATGATCCGGCGCTGCCATCGCAGAAGTAGCCATCAATGCAGATAAAGACAGTGCAATTGTTGTTAAAACTTTTTTCATGACGTTCACCTTAGATCATTTTTAAATATATTTTCGATAAGACAAAATTAACCAAAAATTAGAGATAAAAAATGAGAGCTATATAGGTGAATTGTGAAATTGATGGAGAAAAAAAGAAGATTTTTAAAAACCCTGAAAAGCTTACAGTCAAAGCCTTGCTGTTAAAACAAACGATTTTTTAAAAATAAAAAAAAGCCCAAACCGGAGTTTGGGCGTAGAGAATATAAAACTGAATTTAGAAACCCTGAATACGAATAATATTATTACTGTCAGTGTCGACTAAAATATAGTCATTATTAATTTTATACCACTGCTGGTTACGAGAGGGTCTTGGCAAGTCATGGCTTTTGTAATCGACTTTATAACCGTTACCCCGATAATGCTGCGGCATTATATAACCGGTTTGCCATTTATGCTGTTGTAGACGTTTTACCCCACGTTCTTCCCGAACACGGCGTTTATCTTGCATACGATCATCGCCATCATCCTGGTCACGAAAATCTCGACCATTATTTGATTGCTGATGACGTGATTGATCCCAACCACGATTGTTATCGTGTTTCTCGTGAGGTGCAGCAGTGGTTACACTGTTTGCCATCAATGCACTGAAAGAGATTGCCAAAATTGTCAAAATCTTTTTCATGTTGAATCCTCATAGAAAATTATTAATTTCAATCATGCTAATGTACGAAAAAATTGCAGAGAAACTGTGAAGATAAATCACTCATTTATTAAAAAATGCAGAGATAATAAGGATATTATGCAGAAATATCTCACGATTTAAAAATCTAAAGAAATTTTATATCGATATTAAATACTACAAAAACAGGATATTGATGAAAAATTTGTATCAAATTTTTGATAGTGCTTTATTTGCTCGAAATTGTTCTGATTAAAGGCTGCAACAGCCCTATGCTGACTGTTCAATAAAACTGTTCTAGTTCCATTGCTCAGCAAGGTCTTGAAGTGAGTTCACAGCCTCTGCAATTGCGTCTGCTTGTCCTGCATCATCTAAACGGGTAATCAATGTATTTGAAAGCTGTAATTTTTTAATACTACGGATCGTTTCAATTTTACGTTGTTGATCAGCCATAATCTATTCCTTATATGGGGTTTTTTTCAATATCAATAAGCATAAGCTCATCCTTTAAATTTGAAAAACCGAATATTATTGTTAAATTTATTTAAAAATACGATTTATAGTTTTTTATTATCTAAAAATTCTCTCCTCAAAGGAGGTAATAAAAAAAGGGAGCATAGGCTCCCTTTTTGATCTTTTTAAAGATTAATCCTGCGCATCAATACTTTGACCATTCAGATGCAAGCTGTCGTCACCCATTAAATACAGGTAGGCCGGCATAATCATTTCAGGGGTTGCCAAGGTTTTTGGATCTTCATCCGGATAGGCTTTGGCACGCATGGCCGTCCGTGTTGCGCCCGGATTAATACAGTTAAAACGCACATTGGGATAAACATTTTCTTTGGCAAAAATCTGATTGACTGCTTCAATGGCAATTTTTGATACGGAGTAGGCCCCCCAACGCTCACGTGCTTCACGACCTACACCGGAACTGGCAAAAACCACAGAGGCATGCTCAGATTTTTGTAGTAGTGGTAACAGGGTTTGTGTCAGTAAAAATGGCGCACGCAGATTCACCGCCATCACATCGTCCCAGACATCGACCGGGTAATGGGCGAGTTCCGTGCGTTCACCCAGAATACCGGCGTTATGCAAAATGCCATCGAGGTGACCAAATTGTTTTTCTAAAGTATCGACCAGTAACTCATAGTCTCGAGAAGAGGCGCTGGAGAGTTGCAAAGGCAGAATAGCGGGTTGGGGTGCACCCAAGCTTTCAATTTCATCATAAATGACTTCAAGCTTGTTTAAGGCACGTCCATGCAGGACTACTGTTGCCCCATGCAGGGCATAACTAATTGCAGCTGCACGACCAATACCATCGCCCGCACCTGTAATCAGGATAATGCGATCTTTCAACAGATCGGGGCGAGGTTGATATTCTGAATATTTCATTGCATACCTCCTCGTTTATCGTATTTTTATGTCTTTATGAAATCAGAGAATTGTTATGTTGCTTTGAGATGACCAACTGATTAATTACCTGATGTAATTCGGCAACTGTTTTGACTATACAATCAGCCTGCCATGCTGTTAAGTCATCTTTGTGTTGCAATGGTAAATAGCCATAGCCGGCCAAAATGGTGTACATATTGGCATTACGACCGGCATCAATATCACGTGGATGGTCGCCAACATAGATACAGTCTTCAGGTCGAATCTGAATGTGCTGGGCTGCCAGATACATCGGTTCAGGATCAGGCTTGGTTTTGCTGACATCTTCCGGGCACACCAGAACGGCACAGCGATCAGTCAAATTGAGCGCTTTTAGCAGGGATTCACTGAGCCAGCGTGGTTTATTGGTCACAATCCCCCAAGGAATAGCGTGGCTTTCCAATTCTTCAAGCAGCGGATACATGCCTGCAAACAGGTCAGTTTCTACTGCAATATCTTCGCCATACAGATCTAAAAAACGTTGCCGATGGGCGAGAAAAACCGGATCTTCTACCTCAAGTTCCGGATAGACCAGTTTCACCATGGCACGTGCGCCTTCCGACACTTGAGTACGAATCAGATCAGCAGCCACGATCTCGCATTGTTTATCGCGGCACATGTCTTGAATAATACGGATAAAGTCAGCAGCGGTGTCAATCAGCGTGCCATCTAGGTCAAACAGTACAGCTTTCATTCGGCACCTTCTTTTACCGTATAAACCATATAGTTCACATCGACATTCGGTGCCAGCCAATAACGTTTGGTGATCGGGTTAAAGTGCAAACCTGTCATGTCTTTGAGTTTTAAGCCTGCACTGCGGATGTCATGTGCAAGTTCCGAAGGTTTGATAAATTTATGATAATCATGCGTGCCTTTGGCGAGCATTCGAAGGACATATTCCGCACCAATAATCGCAAATAAATAAGATTTTGGATTACGGTTAATGGTCGAGAAGAATACATGACCACCCGGTTTGACCAACTTTTGGCAAGCTTGAATAATGGATGCCGGATCGGGTACATGTTCCAGCATTTCCATACACGTGACCACGTCATATTGTCCTGCTTGTTCTTCTGCCAACTGTTCTACTGGAACCTGACGATATTCAATATTGGTCACATTTTCTTGTTCTGCATGAAGACGCGCTACATTTAAAGGGGCTTCACCCATGTCGATGCCTAAAACTTGGGCACCACGACGTGCCATGCTTTCAGACAAAATACCGCCACCGCAGCCGACATCGAGGACTTTTTTACCACTAATGCCACCTGAATGTTCATCAATCCAATTTAAGCGTAAAGGGTTAATTTGATGCAGGGGACGGAACTCAGAATGCTGATCCCACCATATGGCTGCGAACGCTTCAAATTTGGCAATTTCTTGTGGATCAACATTCAATTGCGACATCGGTCTCACCTCAATCAAGTCGTTATATTTTAAAAAAAGTTATAGGGGCTTAGTGTAGCGTTTATTCTCAAAAAAGCGATAAAAGCTGTAAAAAAGTTCACAGAATGAAAACGAATTCGGCATAATTGATTTATAGTCATCGTATAACTTAATCATAACGATTTAGAGGACAATAAGGTCAATGAAAAAATTCCTTTTAGGTAGTGTTGCTACTGCTGTTTTTGCCTTTTCGGGCACCGCAATGGCTGCCAATTTTGTCGCGGGTAAAGATTACACCGTGGTTGCCAACCCAGGTAAAGTTGAAGTTCCTGGAAAAATTGAAGTACGTGAGTTCTTTTGGTATGGCTGTCCACACTGCTTTAAATTAGAACCACATATGCAGGCTTGGCTCAGAAAAATTCCTAAAGATGTCAACTTTGTGCGTACACCTGCTGCGATGAACCCTCTATGGGAGCAAGGCGCGCGTGGTTATTATGTGTCTGAAGCATTAGGCGTTCGTAAGAAAACTCACTTGCCTTTATTCCATGCCATTCATGCCGGTGGTCAACAGATTTTTGATCAAAAATCACAAGCCAAATTCTTTGTAAAATATGGCGTACCAGAAGCCAAATTTAACAGCATGTTTAATTCATTCGCGATTACTTCTAAAGTGGCTCAATCGAAGAAATTGGCACAACAATACCAACTGAGCGGTGTGCCTGCGGTCGTGGTAAATGGTAAATATGTGGTTCAAGGTGAAGATGCGAAAGTAACTCAAGTGGTGAGCTACCTGGTGGAAAAAGAGCGTAAAGCCAAATAAGTTGGATGTACTAAAAAACCCGCAATCATTGCGGGTTTTTTTATATCTCATCTTGAGCGATTACTTGCTTACTGCTGCCAGTGTGGTATCCCAGTTGGAAATTCCGCGAAAAATGACATGTACCTGGGTAATGGTTTGCAGCTTAAATTTTATTTGTTGTTCTATCCGTTCATCCGCCTGATAGTGACGATTGATATCCATCCAAGTCATTGCCCAAGTAAAAGATAAATTAATTAAAATATTTGAAATCACCTGAAGGTCTTGTAGATTGCGGATGTGCTGTACTGTTTCCATTTTGCATAAATCATTGGCCAAGTCTTCAATTAAGAAATTAATTTCCCGTGCAATGGCCTGACGAATCACTTCTGATCCACCCCAGCGCTCGGCAATCATGAATACCCACGGTTCAGGATTATGCTCAACCGCTTGGAAAAACAGGTCTAGGCTGATTTTCGCTTTGGTATTCGGTTGGTAGATATAAGCTTGTCCAAGTTGATGCAGAATGCCTTTTAGATGCAGGGCAACGTGATCGACTAATTCGAGTCCAAGCTCATTCATGTCTTGAAAATGGCGATAAAACGCAGTCGGCACCAAACCGACGTGGCGCGCGATTTCACGCAAACTGATACTACTAAAAGAACGTCCAGACGTGCTTAAAGCAAGCGCGGCATCCAAAAGTGCTTGGCGGCTTTGTTGTTTACGCTCATCCCGTATCGACATTCGATTACCCTAAAAAAATTCTGCCTGAAGTCTATCAAAAAAAAACAAATTAAACGACGAATGTCAGTGAACAGGTGTTGACTGAAGTAAAAAATAATAATAGTGTACAAGTGTTCACTGTAAGAACACCTGTTCACTCAAATAAATAACCAGCAATAAAAAAGAGGAACCTCATATGAGTCATGTGATGCAGTACCAACCGCAATGGATTCGAGAAGATTTCATCGATTTTATTGCTGAAAAAGTGAATCCAGTTTGGGCATGGAAAAAAGTGAAAGCCAGTATTGTCGATGTCCACATGCTGAATGAAGACTTTTATCAAATTCAGCTTCAGCCTAATCATAACTTTCAGGCAAAAACATTTCGTGCTGGGCAAAGTATTTTAGTGACTGTGGTGATTGCAGGTGTTCGTCAGCAACGTAGTTACTCGATTGTAAAAATTACCGCTCAGGGCAACATTGTGATTGCAGTAAAACGCCAAGGTAAAGTATCCAATGCCTTAACACATTTAGCTCGAGGCAGCGTGGTAGAAATTTCTCAAGTTCAGGGCGATTTCACATTAAGTTCATCTCAGGATTCTATTCTATTGCTGGCGTCAGGCAGCGGCATTACTGCTATTTATTCACTGTTAGAGCAGGCACTCATTCAAAAGGTAAAGCAGATTGATCTGCTCTATTTTACTCGTGACAATGCTTTTCATAGTGAATTATTGCAATTGGCTGAACAATATCCACAGTTCCACTACCATCATTTTAATACCGTAGCCCAGAAGCAGCATTTAAGCGTAGAACTGCTCGAAAGTAGGGTAGCCGATTTCAAGCAACGCCAAAGTTATGCCTGTGGTGCCAAGGGGATGATGCAAAGCCTGAACCAGATTTATCAACACTTGGGGATTGCCGATCAACTCAAACAGGAATATTTCCAGGTCGTTGTCGATGAAACTGCAGCCGTACAACCGGTGGTATTTCTACGAGCCCAACAAGAATTTGAAGCAAAAACCAATTTACTTGAAAGTGCCGAACAGGCGGGGCTAAGACCAGCACATGGTTGCCGTATGGGTATTTGCAATACCTGTACCTGTACCAAAGTCAGCGGCTCAACCAAAAACTTGCTGACCGGTGAAATTGACCACGATAGCAATACCCAAATTAAATTGTGTATTAGCCAAGCTGTCAGTCCTGTAGTGATCAACCTTTAAAAATTTTAGTTCTGCTCACACTTGCGATGAATAGGTGCTGGAGCATGACTCAGGAGAAAAATAATGAATATGTCAGTTAAATTTCTAGAAAACAGCAAGTCAAAACATCTGAGCGCTAAACAAACTGCCGAATTCGGTGAGAAAGTCGATGCCATTCGCCGTGAAATTATGGACAATATTGGCGAGCAAGATGCGCAATATATCTATAAAATTCGTGATTTTGTCCGTTATAGCGAAATCGCCTCTCGCGGTATGCTAATGTTTGGCGGCTGGATTCCACCAGTATGGTTGATGGGTACAGGTTTGTTGGGTCTGTCCAAAATCGTGGAAAATATGGAACTGGGTCATAACGTGATGCATGGTCAGTTTGACTGGCTGAATGACCCGAATCTGAATGGTGCCAATTATGACTGGGATACCATGGCAACCGGCGATGACTGGAAGCATACCCATAACTATATTCACCATACTTATACCAATATTATTGGCAAAGACCATGATGTTGGCTATGGCCTGATTCGTGTCAGTGAGGCGCAAAAATGGGAACCACGCTTTTTATTCAATATTCCTTTAGCCATGCAATTGATGGTGTTTTTCGAATGGTATGTGGGCTTACAAAACCTACATTTGGAAGATGCAATTGCCTATAAAACCAAAACATGGAAAGAGGTTTGGGTCGACTCAGCGAAATTCCGTAAAAAAGTGGTGCGTCAGGTGGCCAAAGATTATGTATTTTTCCCGCTGATTGCGGGGCCGAATGCTTTACCTGTATTTGCCGGCAATGCCGTGGCGAATGTGATTCGTAGTCTATGGGCATCAGCGGTGATCTTTAATGGTCATTTCACTGAAGATACAGAAACTTTTGAACCAGATAATACCGAAACTGAAACCCGGGCAGAATGGTATTTACGTCAAATTCGTGGATCGAGTAACTTTAGTGGCACAGAATGGTTGCATATTTTAAGTGGTAATTTGAGTCATCAAATTGAACACCATTTATTCCCGGATATGCCGGCTAACCGTTATGCAGAAGCGGCACCCAAAATTCGTGCCTTATGCGCAGAGTATGGCATTCACTATAACGAAGCCAGTTTTATGAAACAGTTTGGCAGTGTTTGGGTACGTTTAGCTAAATGTTCTTTACCGAATTCCTGGACAGCTTCGATTATGCAATCGAAACAGAAGTTAAAAACATTATTTCGCTTTTAAAGTGAAATAGAAAGGGATTTGAGCTAAGCATAATGGGAGGCTAATTCAACTGGTGGCTAAATAGAAGCAGCGTGATTTTATGGTTTTTGTCAATCGACAGTCTGTCAGCAAAACCTTCAAGCTTGCTTCTGTTATACTAGGCCGCAATGAATTTTAGCCAAAGAGAACCCATTATGCGTATCGACCAACGTACAGTAGATCAATTACGTGACGTAAAAATTACCCGCAACTATACGCGTTATGCGGAAGGTTCAGTATTGATTGAATTTGGTCATACTAAAGTTCTTTGTACCGCAAGTATTGATAATTCAGTACCACGTTTTCTTAAAGGTAAGGGACAAGGTTGGGTCACTGCTGAATACGGTATGTTGCCACGTTCAACGCATACCCGTAGTGACCGTGAAGCCGCTCGTGGTAAACAGAGTGGCCGTACTCAAGAGATTCAGCGTCTGATTGGTCGTAGCTTGCGTGCCATGGTCGATTTGAAAAAACTGGGTGAAAACACCATTACCATTGACTGTGATGTGATTCAGGCAGATGGTGGTACACGTACCGCAGCTATTACTGGGGCAGCTGTAGCTCTCATTGATGCAATGAATGTATTGCTTGAGAAAAAGAAAATTAAGCAAGACCCACTTAAAGGCTTGGTGGCTGCGATTTCTGTCGGTATGTATAAAGATGAAGCGTTATTGGATCTGTGTTATGAAGAAGATTCAAGCTGTCAAACCGACTTAAATGTGGTCATGACACAAGCAGGCGAATTTATTGAACTGCAAGGTACTGCCGAAGAAAAACCCTTTACCCGTGCACAGTGTAACGAGATGCTTGAACTGGCTGAAAAAGGCATTCAAGAATTAATTAAAAAACAACAGGAAGCTTTAGGTTGGTAAGTTGTTTAATTAAGAAATAAAAACCGCACCTCAAGGTGCGTTTTTTATATAGATCATCTAAAGGACTGGATACAAAAAGGCTGCAATAGCTGCACCTTTTGAAACGCAGGCTTAAGATCAAGTTCATATTCAGTGCTTAGACTCATGTTTTATTTTTTCAGGAGGAGTGATGTTAAATATCATAATCTTAGTTATATCCGTGGTGACGCTGGTGCTGATGACCAGTGATCCACGTGCTTCAGAGAAAGAATCGATCCAATCCGCTTGGCAACAGAACATACCCTCCAGTGAAATTCAGGATTTAACATCTAAACCGAAATCTCAATCAAGAAATGATACTGAGCAGACTTAGGCATTAAAGCGCATTGATAAATCAACCGCTTTGACGTCTTTGGTTAAAACGCCCATCGAAATATAGTCGACACCAGACGTTGCCACTTCACGTAAGTTTTCAATGGTGATGTTGCCCGAAGCTTCCAACTTGCAACGACCTGCCACATGCTTCACCGCATCAATCATTTGCTGTTGACTGAAATTATCCAGCATGACGATATCGGCATGGGCTTCCAAGGCTTGATTGAGTTCATCCCAAGTTTCAACTTCAACTTCTACAGGTTTACCCGGTGCAATGTTATGCGCTTTGGCAATCGCCTGAGTAATGCCACCTGCTGCCATAATATGGTTTTCTTTAATTAAAAAGGCATCAAACAAACCAAGGCGATGGTTTTGACCACCGCCAATCGCTACGGCATATTTTTGTGCAATACGTAAGCCGGGAAGGGTTTTACGGGTATCGAGCAATTTGGTGTTTAAACCTTCTAATTGTTTCACATATTCAGCTGTTTTCGTTGCTACCGCAGAAAGTGTTTGTACAAAATTTAGCGCAGGACGTTCAACCGTCAGTAAGCTGCGTGCAGAGCCGGCCAGTTTTAAAAAGGCTTGATTGGCTTGGACACGGTCACCATCATTTTTAAGCCAAGTCACTTGTACCGATGAATCATAGGCCTGGATTAAAGCATTCACCCAAGGTTGACCCGCCAGAACCATATCTTCACGGCTAATGATGGTTGCAGTGGCTTGTTCGTCTTCAGGAGTCAATAAAGCGGTGATATCACCCTCGCCAATATCTTCTTGTAAAGCCTGTTGAATATTGATCTGGATTGCGTGTTCTAACAAAGATTGAGAGATGCTCATCAGAATTCCGTATCTTTTTTAAGCCATGAAAATTGCGCGTTATATTAGCACTGTTCATTTAAAAGAAATGGTTTTTCAATGGATTTTATTCGGGGAGTTTGAGATTTTAAGTTTAAAGTTTTAGGATTACGCTAAAATCATCTACTTAGACGAATAAAACTGAGGATAGGAATATGCAACAGGCACCGTCTTTTCAGGTCATCGATGGTCAGTTGATCGGTGCAAGGCAAGTACCATCCCCGAACTATAATCAACGCCCCGAACATACTGAAATTCAGTTAGTGGTGGTGCATAACATCAGTTTGCCGCCCTCGCAATTTGGCGGTGGCTATATTGAACAGTTTTTTCAAAACCAGCTGGATTGGTCGGTTCATCCTTATTTTCAAACCATTGAAGGCATGCAGGTGTCGACCCATCTGTTAATTTTGCGCAGTGGTGAGGTTTTGCAATTCGTGAATTTTAATGATCGCGCCTGGCATGCAGGGCGTTCCAGCTATTTGGCCAAAAAAGAATGTAATGATTATTCCATTGGTATTGAACTGGAAGGCAGCGATGACCAGCCTTTTGAGGATGTGCAATACAATACATTGGCAAAGGTGATTACGACCTTGCAGGAGACCTATCCGAAGATATTGCAACATCTGGCAGGGCATTCGGATATTGCGTCAGGACGTAAAACTGATCCTGGGCCTTTTTTTGATTGGCCAAAAACCAGAGCTTTAATACAACAATATAAAGCAGATCAATAGCTGCTCGAGTTTATGATTTAACAACGAAATTCCTGTGAAGTTTCTTTACAATAGCGACTTATTTTAATACTGGGTGGAAATGATGGCACTGTGGCGGTCGACCTTTATTGTCAGTGCAATGACCATGTTGTCTCGGGTTTTGGGTCTAGTCCGGGATGTGGTTTTGCTGAATGTGTTTGGTGCAGGTAAAGATTTTGATACCTTTGTGGTTGCCTTCCGTATCCCGAACTTCTTTCGGCGGCTGTTTGCCGAAGGGGCCTTTTCGCAAGCCTTTATTCCGGTTTTAACCGAATACAAAACCACAAAAACCCATGCTGAAGTGCAAATTCTGATTAGTCGGGTATTTGGTTGTCTGGCGACCTTTATGACCGCACTGACCTTTATTGCCATGATTGCTGCACCGGCGATTTTGTATATTTATGCACCGGGTTTCCATAGTGATCCAGAAAAATTTGCCTTAGCCACGGACATGTTCCGTCTGACGATTCCATATTTACTGTTTATGTCGCTGACTGCTTTTGCCAGCAGTATTTTAAACAGTTATGGTTCATTTTCGACCCCAGCTTTTGCGCCAGTCTTACTGAATATCACCATGATTGCAGGCGCATGGTGGTTAACGCCGTATATGGCTGAACCGATTATGGCCTTAGGTTGGGCTGTAGTCGTTGCAGGTGTATTGCAACTGGTGATTCAAATCCCGGAGTTATGGCGTAAAAATCTGCTGATTCCACCTAAAGTTGATTTTAAACATGAAGGTGTAGATCGCATCATGAAATTGATGCTGCCTGCCTTATTTGGTGTTTCGGTGACGCAAATCAATTTGCTGCTGAATACCATCTGGGCATCCTTCATGCAAGACGGTTCGGTGTCCTGGCTATATAGTGCCGAACGCATGACTGAATTACCTTTGGGCTTAATTGGGGTGGCAATTGGTACGGTTATCCTGCCATCACTTTCTATGCGCCATGCCGAACAAGATCAATTAAAGTTCCGTGGCATGATCGACTGGGCGGCAAGAGTGATTATGTTGGTCGGTATTCCCGCCAGCATTGCCTTGTTTATGCTATCCACTCCCATTATTCAGGCACTGTTCCAACGTGGGCAATTTACCCTTGAAGATACACAGATGACCGCATTGGCTTTGCAATGCATGAGTGCCGGGGTCATTTCCTTCATGCTGATTAAAGTGTTTGCGCCGGGCTTTTACGCACAGCAAGATACCAGAACCCCTGTACGTGTCGGCTTAATGGCCGTTGCAGCTAATGCGATTTTAAACGTAGTCTTTATTGGCTTCTTTAAACTGATCCATTGGGAAGCAGAACATATGGCATTGGCGTTGGCCTCTTCAGGTTCTGCACTGGTGAATGCCGGAATGTTGTATTTTTATCTGCATCAACGCGATATTTTCCGCTTTGGGGCGCACTGGAAGAAACTTTTTCTTCAGTTTGCCATTGCCAATGCCCTCATGATTACGGCACTTTGGTATGCCTTGAGTTGGTATAACGGCGATGTTTCACAATGGATTCGCGTATTCGAAGTCATTGGCCTTTGTCTAGTGGGGGTTTTAGCTTATGCGATTGGTTTATTGATCACAGGGTTCAGACCACGTCACTTAAGACCCTAATAAAAGATCTCGGATTTATTCTTTAGTTTGAGATAGTGACTGGAGTTAAATGTGTGAAATATAATTTAATTTTCGCTTAATTTGATTTTAGATTTTTTAATGGGGTAGATGGATTTCCAATATAAAAAAGAGCCTAAAGAGGCTCTTTTTTATGAAGCTAAAAGTATAAGATAATTTTATACCTTCCCTCGAGAGAGGAAGCCGACAATTGCTAGAATAACTGCAATGACCAGTAGAATAACCGCGAAGTCTTTAGATAGACCGGCGACACCACCGAAACCTAACAGACTGGCTATAAGTGCAATCACTGCAAAAATAATCGCCCAACGGAACATAAGCTTTCTCCAAGTGTTGTTATTTTCAAAGTAGATTTAGTATAGGACGTTGAAATTCCTAAAAGTGTTATTCTTATGTTGAAAAAATGTTCACTTTGACAGTAAATATATGATTCAAAGTAAAAATAACATTCCTACATTGTGAACTTGAACACGCTATAATAATGGCTAAGCTCTCTTCTTTTTTTTCGTTTTATGACTGCCAAATTACGTCCGGAATTTTGGAAAAAATATCCTTTAGCTGAACTGAATCCTACTGAGTGGGAGGCACTTTGTGATGGGTGTGGTTTATGTTGTCTGATTAAACTGGAAGATGAAGAAATTGGTGAAGTAGCTTATACCAAGGTCTCATGCAAACTTCTCGATTGCAAAACAGCGCATTGCAGTAATTATGCCGAGCGTTTTAAGTATGTTCCTGATTGCATTCAACTGACTCCTGATAAATTGGCCACCATTCACTGGTTGCCACCCAGTTGTGCTTACCGTCGCTTAAAAGAAGGCAAAAAGTTGCCGTCTTGGCATTATTTAAATACCGGTACACGGCAGAGTGTGATTAAGGCGAAAAAGTCGGCCGCAGGGCGCTGTATTTCGGAAGTTGAAGTCAATGAAGCAGATATTGAAGACTATATTGTTCGTTGGGTACGCTAATTTTGACCGTACACTTCTTGGAAAAGATCTTCTAAAAAATATTTAGTTGATCTCAGTTTAATCCTGCCAAGTTTGTGCTGCCTGTTGCAAAACTGCTGGAATCAGCAAGCTTCAAAACCAGATGATTTTTTTGTAAAACATTTCAATTGAAATACGCGATATTAAAATTACATAGTAGACTGGTTTTAAGCATAGTAAAGAAATAACAAGATGTCAGATAGTCATATTCCACTGCCTGAACGGCTCCGCCCACGTGATTTAGCAGAAATTATCGGTCAGGATCACTTATTAGGTAATCAAGCCCCTTTACGCCAAATGATTGATCAAGGGCATTTACCCTCGATTATTTTTTGGGGACCACCGGGGGTAGGGAAAACCACCATTGCTTTACTTCTGGCACAGGCGGTTGATCGACCTTTTGTCAGTCTATCTGCCCTGAATACTGGAGTGAAAGAACTGCGTGAAATCATTGCTCAAAGTGGTGATTTACTTAAACCTGTAGTCTTTATTGATGAAATTCACCGTTTTAATAAGTCACAACAAGATGCCTTATTGAATGCGGTTGAAAAGGGTAAAATCACGTTGATTGGCGCAACAACGGAAAATCCTTCCTTTGAGGTGAATAGTGCATTGTTATCGCGTTGTCAGGTGTATAGCCTGAATGCTTTAGATGCCGATGCAATTCAAACCTTATTGAATCAGGCTCTACAAAACGATGCCTTTTTAAAAGAACGATATATTCAAATTGAAGAATATGAAGCACTGATTCAATTTGCTGCCGGAGATGCACGTAAGGCCCTTAACCTGCTAGACCTGATTGCCAGCACCTTTGAACCTGAACTTGAAAATATCATTACCAATGCCATTGTGGTGAAAGTTGCGCAGCAGAATATTGCCCGCTATGACAAATCGGGCGAGCAGCATTATGACCTGGTCTCGGCTTTTATTAAGTCAATTCGCGGTAGTGATCCGGATGCGACTTTGTATTGGATGGCACGCATGCTCAAAGGCGGTGAAGATCCGGTCTTTATTGCCCGTCGTATGCTGATTGCGGCGTCTGAAGATATTGGTAACTCGAATCCGAATGCTTTGCTTCTTGCGGGAGAATGTTTCCGTTCGGTTCAAGCTGTAGGTATGCCGGAATGCCGTATTATTTTGGGACAGTGTGCAGTATATTTGGCGACCAGTGCCAAAAGTAACAGTACTTATTTGGCCATCAATAAAGCTTTAGATCTGGCTGAAAAAACCGCAAATTTACCGGTACCCTTACATTTAAGAAATGCACCGACTAAATTGATGAAAGAGCAGGGCTATGGCGTGGATTATCTTTATCCACACAATTACCCAGAGCATTTTGTCTTGCAAGACTATTTGCCGCCTGAATTAAAAGGTACTAAGTTATATGAGTCCGCGCGGAACAAACGTGAAGTGGAAGGTGAGCGTTTACAGCAACGTCGTTGGCAGCAGGAACAGCAGCAGCAATAAAAAAAGCCCAATTCATGGAGAATCGGGCTGAAAATAGGATGTCTTGGGGGAGATACATCCTATAGGATAAACAATGATCTGGTGAGCAAGGTATCAATCAAGATTCAATTGCAATGTTGCCAGCTATGAAATTATATTAGCGGCTTGAGTAGAGAGTGTAAAAACGATGATTTTTTATTAAATAAATTTATTTATTCGATTGAATCCTTTATTCACGATCATAAAAAACCGAGCTTAAAGCCCGGTTTTTTGAATCTGTAGACGGATTAAATATCTGAAAGATCGAGACCTAAACGTGTCGCCACTTCTTCATAAGCTTCAACCACACCGCCTAAACCTTGACGGAAACGGTCTTTATCGAGTTTTTTCTTGGTGTCTTTATCCCATAGACGGCAACCGTCTGGAGAGAATTCGTCACCCAGAACAATACGGTCGTGGAATACACCAAATTCAAGTTTGAAGTCAACAAGAAGCATATTGCCTTTGTCGAACAAATCTTTAAGGACTTCGTTGACTTTATAAGTCAGCACTTTCATTTGTTCAAGTTGTTCAGCAGTCGCCCAACCTAAAGCAATTGCTTGAGATTCGTTCACCATTGGATCGCCAAGAGCGTCGTCTTTGAAGAACAATTCAAAAGTAGAAGGTGTTAACTCTTTGCCTTCTTCAACCCCTAAACGACGGCACAAGCTACCCGCTGCGTAGTTACGAATCACGCATTCAACAGGAACCATCTTTAATTTTTTCACTAAAACTTCAGTCGGAGAAAGAAGTTTTTCAAAGTGAGTTTCAATGCCAGCAGCAGCCAATTTTTCCATGATGAAGGCGTTAAAACGGTTGTTCACCTTGCCTTTACGATCTAGCTGTTCGATTTTTTCGCCGTTAAATGCAGAGGCATCATCACGGAAGACTAGGATTAGGTGATCTGCACTGTCTGTTTCATAAACAGATTTCGCTTTACCAGTATAGAGCAAGGTTTGTTTCAACATGGGGGAACCTTTTTCAAAAAAAAATGCCTAGTACGACTAGGCTGGCCAATTTTGGTAAATCTGGGTTAACAGTTCTGCAGCTTTTTCTTGGTCTGCAAAGCTATTATCGGCATTGAACACAGCGATATTGTTACTCGTTCCTACAGAGGTAAGTCTTAAGACATAGACCTGTTGATCGACCTTAATCGTTACTTCATAACGATTTTTACTTTGACCAACAATGGTATGGTTCAGGCTGCTGAGAGTAGCAAGTGTGTACTGCCAAATTGTAGCAGAATTTCCATCAATTTTGAGCAACGGATTTTGATTTCCATCACGAACTAACTGAGGGCGACCGACATTTGTGTTGTCATCCTGGCGATCTGTTGGCGCATTTGCCTGAACGTTGTCAGGGCGAGGTAAAGCAAAACGGTTGCCACGCTTATTTTCAAGCTTGGGTGCATGTTCAATCGCAAGTGGGTCAACCGTCGGAGACGGATACAATGGCGTTGCAGGTCGAACCATTGAACCTTCAGGATACTTCAGAGGTTCAAAGGTTGCAGTATTTTTATAATCCAGAGAACCATTGTTGATTCCCATTGAACTACAACCAACTAAACTGAATGCTGAAAGTGCAAGGGCTAAACCAAAACGTAATTGCATAGTGTTGTGCTCTTTATTTAATGACACCAGAAGCGTTCAGTGCTTCACGCAACGGTGTACGATATTGTTCTGCAAGAGGAGTTAATGGTAAACGAATACCTGTACCAATTAATCCCATTTCATGAAGCGCCCATTTCACAGGAATTGGGTTGGATTCACAAAATAGAATATTGTGTAAATTTGCAACTTCATTGTTTAAAGCTTCAGCGAGTTCTGTGTCACCTGCAACCGCAGCAGCACATATTTGGCTCATTTCTTTAGGTGCAATATTGGCAGTCACAGAAATATTGCCTTTCGCACCGAAGCCCATCAATTGGTATGCAGTCGCATCATCCCCAGAGTAAACGGTCATATCTTTACCGTGTAATCCTTGAATAAGTTCTTGACCACGCGGTACATCACCAGTTGCGTCTTTAATCCCGATAATTTGCGGGATATCGGCCAGGCGAATCACTGTTTCATTGAGCATGTCGACGCCAGTACGCCCCGGCACATTGTATAGAATTTGTGGTAAATCAACAGCTTCAGCAATCGCTTTATAATGCTGATATAAGCCTTCTTGTGTAGGCTTGTTGTAATAAGGTGTGACGAGGAGTGCTGCATCGGCACCGAGATCTTTGGCTTCTTTGGTCAGTTCGATCGCTTCATGGGTAGAGTTTGCTCCCGTACCTGCAATGACAGGAATACGTTTGTTGGCTACACGAATGATTTCCGCGATGACTTTGGTGTGTTCTGCCATGCTTAAGGTCGAGGCTTCACCAGTTGTGCCTACAGCAACAATACTGTTTGTACCTTGTGCTATATGCCACTCAACGAGCTTTTCTAGACCCTTCCAATCTACGCTGCCATCTTCAAACATCGGGGTGACGATTGCGACAATTGAACCTTGGATGATCTGTGCTTGCTGAGTCATTTTAAAAAAATATCCTATTTGTCCATCCGGCTGAGGTAGAAAAACATAAATTTGGATGGTTACCTATTCTGATTTATAGCATTTTCAATATGATTAGACGTAATTGAATTCATGCTTATGCAAATTATGAACGAACAAACGATGAAGAACAATATGCTTTAGTCAAACCATTTAAAATCTTTATGAAAAGCAAGTGAAAAGTCTACCAAATAGAACAAAAGCCCCTTTTACAATCGAATTCTACTAACCTTTTGATCGCCATCATTATATAACTGGTCGCTTGTTATAACTTAAAAATACTAGTGAAGTTGTTATAAAAGTGCTTTAAAGCCACTACCATCGCCAATTCCGGGTAAAAACCTCGGAATTTAAGATTTAATAAAGATGACCATAGACTTGAAAGCTATATAAACCAAGAGTTTAAAAGATAAAAATTATCCTTAAAAACCTAAGGAATAATCAGTTAAAACTATTAATCTATTGTTGACGTTTTCGCACAGGATGATTTTCATAATTGAAATTCTGATTGTCGTATTAAATTTTTTGTGCTGATTAGTCGCGATTAAGTGTTTTTATGACTATCAGTTATTGCGCTAAAAAAACGCTATATATCTACTATTTTTGCCAATCAATGGGCGCTTGTTCCACTTATTGATAGTTATTTGTATTTTCAGACTCATGGATGATGGTGATCTATTTTGGACACTGATTGAACAAGGAGTTTGCAATGGAAAGATCAGATAACAAACACTCCGTCATTACAGTCGCTATCTGTTTTTTAATTGCAGTTATTGAAGGACTGGATATTCAAGCAGCAGGTATTGCCGCAGCCGGCATTCGTGAAGCTTTTGGCTTGGATAGTTCGCAATTGGGGGTGTTTTTTAGCGCAGGGATTCTGGGTTTGTTACCCGGAGCGCTGATTGGTGGAAGATATTCGGACCGGATCGGACGGAAAAAGGTACTGATTTGGTCGGTTGCAGTATTTGCTGTATTTACCTTATGTACCGTATGGGTAAACAGTTTTAACACGCTTTTACTGGTTCGTTTTTTAGCAGGTGCAGGTTTAGGCGCTGCCATGCCAAACTTGATTACACTGGCTTCCGAAGCGGTTAGACCTGAAAACCGTGGTCGTGCTGTGGGTTTGATGTATTGTGGTATGCCAGTGGGTGCGGCTATTTTGTCGTATGTTGCGAGTTTAGATTTTGGCTCAGACTGGAAAAATATTTTCTATCTAGGTGGTTTGTTGCCGATTATCGTGCTTCCTATCATGATTAAGTTTTTACCAGAATCACGTGAATTCTTGAAGGCGAAAACCAATGCGGAAACAACCACGGTAACCACTCAAGGCTCTTTTAAAGACTTATTTAATAGCAGTAACGTAATGCGTACCTGCTTAATTTCAGTAAGCTATTTCTTCACCTTGATGGTGGTTTACATCATGTTGAGCTGGTTGCCTTCATTGTTTATGGAACTGGGCTTTACTCGTAAAGAAGGCAGTACCGCACAATTCTTCTTCATGATGAGTGCAACAATTGGCACGATTATTTTAGGGATGCTGACGGACCGCTGGAAAAAAGCCTATGTCATCATTTTGATGTACGGTGGTATTTTGGCAGGTTTATTCTGCTTAAATGCAGCAAGCTCCTTGACGCAAATGTATATGGCTTCAGCCTTGGTCGGTGCATTCGTGATTGGTTGCCAAGGTGTACTGTATGCTTTCGGTAGTATTGTTTACCCGACGGAAGTGCGCGCAACAGGTGTGGGTATGGCATCAGCCGTAGGACGCGTAGGTGCAATGCTTGGACCCGCAATTGCAGGTCAACTCCTTGCCGCAGGTTTCGGGGCAGCAGGTGTTATTTCAGCAGCTATTCCATGTATCGTGATTTCAGCAGTTTTCATGTTGATTCTGGTTCGTCGCTTACAAACTCCAGCTTAATTTTTTGATGTCTAGAATAGCTCGCAGATTGCGGGCTATTTTTTTAACTTCAATTTTATTTCTACTTTTTTAGCCCCACAAAATTAACAACTTTGCCAATGCTTTGAATCAAGTTGAGTATCGGACATACTTATTATCGAATCTGTATAGAGGCGAATTTGCCAAAGCCTCTCTATGATTTAAATGGACAGTCATTTTATTTTTACCATCTAGCCTGAATACTGCAATTTATTTTGTTATATGCTTAACCAAAATGACAACATGCAAAGAATGGACTGCGAATTATGCAAAACAATACAGCCTTGATTGTGGTGGATGTACAAAATGGTTTTACTCCAGGGGGTAACTTAGCTGTGGCCCAAGCGGATCAGATCATTCCGAACATTAACCAATTGGCGCGGTATTTTGACAATATTGTGATTACTCAAGATTGGCATCCACATAACCACGTATCATTTGCTGAAAATCACATAGCTAAACAGCCTTTTGAAACGATTCAATTAGATTATGGAACTCAAGTGTTGTGGCCTGCGCATTGTATTCAAGGCACGCCAGATGCCGAACTACATCCAGATCTTGACCTACCCATCGCACAGTTAATTATCCGCAAAGGTTTCCATGCACATATAGACAGCTATTCTGCTTTCATGGAAGCGGATCGAAAGACCACAACCGGTTTAGCGGGTTACTTAAGGGAGCGTGGAATTGATACCGTTTTTATTGTCGGAATTGCCACAGATTTTTGTGTAGCATGGACGGCGATAGATGCTTGCAAACTGGGCTTTAAGGCTTATGTGATTTCGGATGCCACCAAGGGCATTGATCTGGATGGGTCATTGCAGCATGCCTGGCAAGATATGCTTGCAGCAGGGGTGAAACGCATTTTAGTCAAAGATATTATTCAGCAGCTGGCATCATAAAGGGCGCAATTAAGAGGCAGGAATAATCAATAATTTCCTCATGCTTCTTGTATCAGATAATATTGAGTACAGGATGCCAGAATAAATATTGGATTGAACCATGTCAGCTTTTTTGCGCTTTACGCAGTTTATTCAAAAAACCTTTGCGCTTTGGGTAGTGCTATTTGCAGGTATTGCTTTAATTGTGCCCGAAGCATTTGTCTGGCTGAAAGTTTATATCATCTGGATGCTCGGCATTATCATGTTCGGAATGGGCATGACCATGACCGTGGATGATTTTAAAGGAGTCTTACAAAGTCCTAAAGCAGTCATAGTTGGAGTGGTCGCACAGTTTATGGTAATGCCAGGACTGGCTTATCTGTTGTGTCATTTGTTTCAACTGCCGTCTGAAATTGCGATTGGAGTGATTTTAGTGGGCTGTTGTCCTGGAGGCACAGCTTCAAACGTGATTACCTATATGGCCAAAGGCAATACTGCTTTATCAGTGGCCTGTACCTCGGTTTCGACTCTTTTAGCACCTGTGTTGACACCTGCGATTTTTTATCTTTTGGCTAGCCAATGGATTGAAATTAATGCCCTGTCGATGTTGGGTTCAATACTTCAGGTCGTGCTGTTCCCAATCATTTTAGGTTTAATTGTCCGCGCTGTATGGAAGCAAAAAGTGGATAGTTATATTCAGGTGATGCCACTGATTTCTGTGATTGCGATTGTTGCCATTGTGGCGGCAATTATTGGGGGGAGTAAGGCACAAATTTTAGAATCAGGTTTACTGATTTTAGCTGTAGTCTCGTTACACAATGGTTTGGGGTATTTACTGGGTTTTTGGGCAAGTCGAGTGTTTAAATTGCCTTATGCTGACAGTAAGGCGATTGCCATTGAAGTCGGCATGCAAAATTCTGGTTTGGGTGTGGCTTTAGCGGCAGTACATTTTGCTGCTTCACCACTTACTGCAGTGCCAAGTGCTATTTTTAGTTTATGGCATAACATTTCAGGTCCTGCATTGGCGACGTATTGGGCCAGTAAAGCCAATAAAACGAAATAGGGGTTGCATGAAATTTCTATTTTAAATAGATAAAAAAGCCGAGCAAATGTGCTCGGCTTTTTTATGAATCCATTTTAAGAAGCTTTAGATTGTTTGGCTTTTAAAATTTCAGTTCTGAAAGTCTGTGCCAATTCAGCCACTTCAGTGTCCATTCCGTTCATCATAAACGCATGACGGGTCAACACATTGGTTGGATTAGGCATGCTAACCAATTGAAAACGATCGGAAATATTTTTGAGTAATTCATTCGGTAAATGAATGGCACTTTCTTTTGCTGCTAACTGTTGAACCAGACGTTCTGCCGCTTGGACTGGTGTTAGCTGCATGGCATCGACATGACTTGAAATCGCACTGCGGGTTTGTAAAACAAAGCGCTTTTCTTCGCGATAGCGTTTATATAACACATCCGACAACAGCTGGAACACGGTACTGATCATCACCAGACATTGCACTGCATTTGGTGTTTCAACCGACATGCTAATGGTGGCACCATGTTCATCAAATTTATGTACGGTGGAAATATCGGAACTATTTAATTTGTAGTGTTGAACACACAATTCAGCGGTTTTATTCAGGAAAATCTGACACAAATTGAAATACGGCACGGATACAGTTTTATTAACTGAATCCATAAGTTGTTTTGGATCATAAAATTGAATATTTAAGGCAATACATTTGTCATCCAGCATCACAGGTTTTGATTCTTTGACTTTAACTTTTGCCTGAGCATTTTGCTGTGCTTGTGCAACTGCGACAGCAGCATTGTGTTGTTCTTGTTCTAAGGCCTGAGCCAAGGTTTGAATTTCATGTTTTAGACGTGATTCATTATTGATACGTGCTAGATATTCAGTCCGACTTGGACGGGCAATCGCACGATAAGCCAGCCACAATAGACCATGAATCATCAGCGATAATAAAATCGCCAGCCATTGAGTCCGTAAAATTTCACCAATACTGGACTGGATTAACGTGATTTCAATGGTGCCGACTTTCTTTTCATTTTGCAGTGCTTCACGAACAAAGACTTCACCTTGACGTGTCTTGGTTAAACCACCTGTTGCAAGTACCTGATTATTCGCATCTAAAATTCGAATAGAGGCTACACTCGGGTTAGTTGCATAACGGTCGGCTAATAATGCCAATGACACTGTATTGGCCGGTTCAAGCTCGGATAGGCTGTCTGTGACCAGTTGCGTGGTCATCAGCTGTCCCTGACTGGCGCGATTTGCATTCAGTTGATGCGTCGTCGCAAGAACCAGTAAAAAGGTGTGTAAAGCAAAACTTACTATCAGTAGGCTAGCAAATAGCCCTTGTCTAGGCGCATTCAACGTAAACTTCCAAGGCATTTATATTCAAATTCGATTATGATTCTTACAATAGTTGTAGCTCAGATCCGAGTCAATTCATGCGAGAAATCATTCTTATATCATTTTTGGGACCTGACCAGCCTAATCAATTTACACGATTAATGCAGGTACTGTCCGTACATTCTTTACAAATTTTGGATGTTGGACAAGCCGTCATCCACAACCAACTGACTTTAGGTATTGTTGTTTCGTCAGATGACCAAACTGCTACAGCATTAGCCATGAAGGAGATCTTGATTCTAGCACATGATATTGGTTTAACTGTGCGCTTTAAACCAATCTCTACAGCAGAATATGATCAATGGGTCAGCGAGGGTGGGCAGACCCGTTATATCGTGACTGCACTTGCACCAGAATTAACCGCATCTCAATTACAAGCAGTCACCAATATTGTGTCTAACCAAGGCTTTAATATTGAAACTGTAACTCGTTTGTCGGAACGTCCAAAGTTAGCGGGTCAAGCTGACGGGCCGAAACGCTCTTGCGTACAATTTGGTTTGAAAGGACAAATGCTGGATGCCACGGCAATGCGTGCAGCTTGCCTGCGTTTATCGACTGAACTTAATGTCGATGTCGCGGTTCAAGAAGACAATGCTTACCGTCGTAACCGCCGTTTAGTCTGCTTCGACATGGACTCTACCCTGATTGAACAGGAAGTGATTGATGAGCTGGCGATTGAGGCAGGCGTAGGGGAGCAAGTTGCTGAAATTACTGAACGTGCCATGCAAGGTGAACTTGATTTTCAACAAAGCTTCCGTGCCCGTGTCGCCTTGTTAAAAGGAATGGATGCTTCTGTTTTACCTCAAATTGCAGAACGTTTAACCGTGACTGAGGGCGCAGAACGCCTGATTTCAACCTTGAAAGCACTGGGTTATAGAACTGCTATTCTTTCTGGTGGCTTCCAGTATTTTGCTGAATACCTGCAAGAAAAATTAGGAATTGATGAAGTTCATGCCAATTGTCTGGATGTTGCTGATGGCATGGTTACAGGCGAAGTCAAAGGCCATATTGTTGATGGTGCGCGTAAAGCGTTCCTGCTACGTGAACTTGCTGAACGTATGGGTATTTCACTTGAACAGACCATTGCGGTGGGGGATGGTGCAAATGATTTACCGATGTTGTCCATAGCCGGTTTAGGTGTGGCATTCCGTGCAAAACCTTTGGTTCGCCAAAATGCAAATCAGGCCATTTCTAGCGTAGGTTTAGATGGTGTATTGTATCTACTCGGTGTACACGATAAAGACTTGAGTCGTGCTTAATTTTTCTCCTAACTGTTGAAGTTTATTGATAAAACGCGACATTGATGTTGCGTTTTTTATTCTAGAAATAGTTAAAAATACGATGAGCGGCTGAGTTAAATTGCTGATAAAAACGACAATCAATCCATTCGTAAAAAATATTTTTTTAATACTTTTAACGCGTGTTTTTTTTGTAATGACACGGCAAGTCCGTACCCATCTCACTTCCAGAAAAAGTTAAAAATAAAAAAATGTAATGACAAAATAATATTGCGACAAGGTGTGTCGCTTTATGAAAATACAAGACTTTTTTTCTTTAAAAAACTACGCATAATGCTTGCATAGAGATTGATATAGACATATTCATCATTTATTTAACGGTATCGGGAATCAGGTTGAGACAAACTTTCAATGTCGAAACCTTATCTTAGACGGAGGTTTTTATGGTTACAGCGAATTTAGCAACCATCGTAGGCTTAAGCTTGATTGCGGCTGCTTTGATAGCTGTTTTCTTCTCGCCTTATCGTCGTTTGTTAAGCTTTATGTTTGCAGGCATGCTGTTTTGGGGATTGATTGAAGTTGTCCGCTTCGGCACGCAAGCAATATTTGAATTACCTATAACCTATAGCTATCTTACGGCATCAATGTCAGCAATGGTGGTCGTCGCTATGCTTTTGATACGTGAAGATCGTCGTGCAGAACGTGCTTTGACTGAACGTCGTTGTATTGAACATACACCTGTATATGAAGAAGATCAGCAGCACTGCTCAAGCCGTTAAATTCAAGTATCCAAGAATTCTAAAAAATGTGCCTAGAGCACATTTTTTTGTTCCTTCAATATTGTTATACAAAGCCTTACTTCAAGAAACATAAGTTATGTTAGGATAAGTCGTCAATTTTCCAACAATTACAATAGGCTTAAATGTCATGAAACTATCTTCGATTCCTGTCGTAAAATTACCACTGGTCGATGTAAGCACGGATCCGCTTGATTTATTGGTTGCGGGTTTGGCTTTGCGTATGAAACAGTTGGCTCGTACCAGTCCAAAATTTATTGAGTTAGTTCATGAACGTCAGTTTCGTATTCAAATTGGTACAGATTTAGGTGTTGCGCGTCAAATTCTGGTAAACAATGGACAAATTGATACTGTGTCTGGCGATGCCGAAAAAGCTGACTTCATTTTACAGTTTGCAGACAGTGAGCAAGGCGTAAAAACTTTACTGAAAGGTGATCCAACCGCCTTCATGACCGGCATGCAAAATGGCACGATTAAAATGGAAGGGGATTTTGGGCTTTTGGTGTGGTTTAACAAAGTAGCCAAATTGATTCCACCAAAATTACCTAAACCAGTACAGGAAAAAGTGAAATGGGTGCGTTCATTTATTCGTGAAAAAAGCGGTAAATAATTTCAGATTTGCATTTAAAAATACAAAAAGCCCTCATTCGAGGGCTTTTTAATGACTGAGGTTTTGCGCAGTTTATTCAACTTCCAGATTAAAGGTAACGGGTCCATCATTCACCAGATGCACTTTCATATCGGCTGCAAAAATGCCAGTTTGCACATTTTCAAATTGAGTTTGAGCATAAGTGACCAATTGTTCATAAAGCACTTTGGCTTCACTTGGCGGCATCGCGGGTCCAAAGTCAGGACGCAAGCCTTTTTGTGTTTGCGCCATCAAGGTGAATTGAGAGACCAATAATAATCCGCCACTCGCTTGGCTGACATTCCAGCCCATCTTGCCTTGTTCATCATCAAAAAAACGATATTTCAGGATCTTGTCGATCAGCTTTTTGCCTTTTTCAAGATTATCTTCTTTGCCTAGACCCAGAAATACCAAAATACCGTGTTGGATTTCACCGGTGGTTTCACCATTGACCACGACTTTGGCTTCTAGGACACGTTGTAATAAGGCTCGCATAATTTAACCAGATCAGTTATTTCAAATTTGCTGTGAATTGTAGCAAATACACGCTTAATAGCTTTAAAAAGTCGTAGTGTGCAGATGTGGATTTAAAAAATCTCCATAAATAGATCAAGATGAATGTACCTTTTAATATCTGTGCTTTTAGTAACACTCGTCAAAAACGAGTGTAAAGAAACTGTTAAGTATAATTAGAAAAATTGGACAGGGGGTAAATTTTGTTTTAGCCCATGATGTATGAACCTTAATTTATTCAATAGTTTTCAGTATTTACCAAAACATTAGTTTTATAGTGAAAAAAATATGCTTTAATGCGGATAGTTGATAAAAACTGAAAGTGATATGTCCGCAATCATCCATTCATTATTAGATACCGACCTGTATAAATTCACCATGTTACAGGTGGTTCTACATAAATTTCCTCAGACCCATAGTGTTTACCATTTTCGCTGTCGCAACTTAGAAGATACCGTTTATCCCCTCACGGATATTCTGGATGATTTAAATGAGCAGCTTGACTATTTATGTCAGCTCAACTTTAAAGAAGATGAGTTGCAATATTTACGTAGCTTGCGTTTTATTAAAAGTGACTTTGTCGATTACTTAGAATTATTCCAACTGAAACGACGCTTTATTAAAGCCAGTATTGATGATCAAGGCCGTCTGGATATTTGGGTTGAAGGCCCGATGGTTCAGGCGATGATGTTTGAAATCTTTGTGTTGGCGCTGGTTAACGAATTATATTTCCGCCGTATCCGTACCGATGAGGTTTTGGCTGAAGGTGAACGTCGTTTACAGGCCAAAGTGGCTTTGCTTAAAAAGTACGAACAAGAGCAGAATCCGAATGATCCACCATTTTTAGTATCCGACTTTGGTACTCGTCGTCGTTATAGCTATGCCTGGCAGAAACATGTGATTACCCAGTTTCATCAGGCCTCGCCGTATATTTTCCGTGGTACCAGCAATGTGCTAATTGCCAAAGAATTGGGAATTACTCCTATTGGCACCATGGCCCATGAGTTCCTGCAAGCCTTCCAAGCCTTGGATGTACGGTTACGCAATTTTCAAAAACTGGCCCTAGAAACCTGGGTACAGGAATATCGCGGTGACTTGGGAATTGCCTTGACCGATGTGGTCGGGATGGATGCCTTTCTACGTGACTTCGATTTGTATTTTGCCAAACTGTTTGATGGTTTGCGTCATGACAGTGGCGATCCCTACGAATGGGGTGACAAGGCGTATGCCCATTACAAAAAACTTAAAGTTGACAGCAAAAGCAAGATGCTGACTTTTAGTGACGGGCTGAATCTGGAAAAAGCTTGGGATTTGCATCAGTATTTTAAAGATCGTTTTCAGGTGAGTTTTGGTATTGGCACCAATTTGACCAATGATTTGGGGCAAACGCCACTGAATATTGTGTTGAAGCTGGTGGAATGTAATGGTCAATCGGTGGCTAAAATTTCCGATAGTCCTGGAAAAACCATGACCGATAACGATACTTTCCTGGCTTATTTACGTCAGGTATTCCAAATCACTGAAACTAAATAACAGTGACTTTTCTATAGCTGATTTTTTGCTAAAAGAATGCAAAAAATCAGCATAATAGTGAAAATGAGTTGTGCTAAGATCGTGAATGTTGATCTAAATAAAACTCGAAAAAGTATGACTGTTTCTGCATTTAATTTTAGTCTGCTCATTGAAGCAGAAGACCTCTTACCACATTTGGGCAATGAGAAATTACGTATTGTCGATTTAAGCCGTAGTTCTGTTTATGATCAACTGCATATCCCACATGCGATTCATGTCAAGCCTAAACAGCTGCTTCGCCAAGAAGAGCAAGCCTCGGGTTTACTTCCCGATATTGAAGGCTTACAAGCACTGCTTGAATATTTGAATATTTCTCCAGAGCATCACCTTGTCGCCTATGATGATGAAGGCGGGGCATGGGCGGGACGCTTGATCTGGAATTTGCATTGCCTCGGTTTTGAAAACACCAGTTTGCTAAATGGCGGTATTCATGCCTGGTTGGCTGCAGGCTTTCCAACTTCTTCAGAGGTCGAAAAATTAGCACCTGTTGCACATTTGGTTGAAATTAACCAGGCACATATTGATCAGTACCGGATTGAATACCCAAAACTTCTAGAAAAAGTAAAAAACAATAACATCCAAGTGTGGGATTGCCGTACTGAAGATGAATACACCGGACTTCGGCTTGCAGCGCGACGCGGCGGTCACATTCCAAATGCCCGACATTTTGAATGGAGTACTGCCCTTAACCGTGAAAATCATTTAAAATTACATCCTTTAGAACGTACCCAACAACGCTTAGAACAATTGGGATTCAATTTAAATGAACCTGTAGTGGTATATTGTCAGTCACATCACCGTTCGGGTTTAGCTTATATTTTGGGTCGATTACTCAATTGGAATATTCAGGCTTATGATGGTGCGTGGAGTGAATGGGGCAACCGCCTCGACAGTCCGATTATTACCGGGGAGTTACCGTCTTGAGTTTCGCGTCACGATTAAAAAAACAAATTTTTATTCAGGCACAACGTATTGTGCCACAACACCAGTTATCACGTGTGGTGGGGAAACTCGCGGCCAGTGAAAACCCGATTGTCAAAAATACCGTGATTCAGGCTTTTAAAGCCCAATATGGTATTGATATGTCAATTGCTGAACAAAGTGATGCATTGAAATATAAGTCTTTCAATGAATTTTTCACTCGTTCATTGAAAGACGGAGTCCGCGCGATTGACGATCATCCCAACAGTATCGTTTCACCTGCGGATGGTGCAATTTCACAATTGGGCAAAATCAAAGATGGCGATATTTTTCAGGCCAAGGGTCAAAGCTTTTCAGTTGAAAAATTAATTGCCGATCCACAACTGGCTGAACCGTTTAAAAATGGCCAGTTCGCAACCGTGTATTTATCGCCTAAAGATTATCACCGTGTGCATATGCCTTTTGCGGGAACTTTAACTGAAACTTTATATGTGCCAGGTGAATTGTTCTCGGTGAATCAGACGACTGCGGAAAATATTCCGGGTTTGTTTGCACGTAATGAACGTATGGTGTGTCTGTTTGATACTGAACTGGGACGTATGGCTGTGGTTTTAGTCGGTGCCATGATTGTTGCCGGTATTGAAACAGTGGCGACAGGTAAGGTGAAACCCACAGGTCGTCTGGAACTCAATCAACATAATCTATTCCTTGAAAAAGGTGCAGAGCTGGGTCGTTTCTATTTGGGTTCTACCGCGGTGATTTTGTTTGAACAAGATAAAATGGCTTGGGATGCGATGTTTAAAGCGAACTCAGTCGTAGTGATGGGTGAAGCTTTGGGGCATACGGTTTAATAATATTCTTCCTCTCATAGCAGGAGCTTAGGTAGAGGGGCTTTTACGTACAGCCTTTCTCGTTGCGAACTCAGAATATATTCTGAGGATCCTCATCTCCTGGCAGGAGATGGAATTTAAACTATAAAAAAAGCGCCTCATTTGAGACGCTTTTTTTATGAATTCAACTTAACGTTTAACCACAATCGAATCAATACCACTGCGTTGTAAAGTTTGCTGGGCTAGGATTGCAGCTTCAGGCGAATCGTAAGGACCGGAAATTACCCGATACCAAGTTTGCCCATTTTCAACCGATTTAACCACATCGGCAGATAAACCATTCAAAATAATTTCAGCGCGACGAGCATCCGCACTATCTGGATCAGCATAGCTACGAACTTGAAGAATATAACTTGGCTGATGGGCAACCGGAGCTTCAACGCTTTCAAGGCCTGGCTCAGTAGCTTCCGTGTTAACTGTCGGTTTTTCTTCAGGCGCTTCAACAATCACGACAGTTTCTGATTTTTTAGTTTCAGGCACTGCTTGATCAGGAATAGGCGTGACTTGTTGCTGAGGCAATAAATCATAGAAACGATAGTCTTTGTTGGTATCTTCTTGGTAATGTTCAGAATTAATCTGATTCTTCGGCTGAACCGGTGCCCACGGTTTCCATAGCATTAGAGCTACAGCAAAACTCAGCACGATTAAAATGACGACAAGTGTTCCAAGCCATGCCGGAATCAATGGCTTCTTAGGCTTGTTCGGTCGCTCAGATACACCGCGTTGCGTTTTTCCAAACACGTGGGACTTCCTTTTGTTCTAATTACATTGAGGTAGGGGCAGATACACCTAATAATTCTAAACCATTACGTAAGACTTGTTGTACATTTACTGAAAGTAATAAACGGGCTTGCGTAAGGTCGGCATCATTGTTGAGTACTTTATGCTCATTATACCAACCGTGAAATAATGCTGCCAATTCTTTCAGATAGTTACCGACTTGATGCGGTTCGTAACTGTTAGCTGCCCGAATTACAATTTCAGGATATGCGGCAAGCTTGGCTAAAATTTCAGTTTCAGCATCAAGATCCAGTTTCGCTGCAAATTGACGTGCATTTACGGCATCAAAATTCACATGAGTAGAGGCTGCTTTCTCTAACATACGGCAAATACGTGCGTGGGCGTATTGAATGTAATACACCGCATTGTCTTTGCTTTGTGACACTGCAAGGTCAAGGTCAAAGTCAATGTGCTGTTCAGATTTACGCATTACATAATAGAAACGCGCTGCATCATTGCCGACTTCTTTACGCAAGTCACGTAAAGTGACGAACTGACCTGAACGAGATGACATTTGTACCATCTCGCCGCCACGCCATAGGCTGACGAACTGAACCAAAAGCACAGTGAGTTTTTTAGAGTCATAACCCATCGCATCAATCGCAGCTTTGACACGTGCGATATAACCGTGGTGGTCTGAACCCCAGATATCCACGATATCGGTATAGCCACGTTGTAATTTATTTAAGTGGTATGCAATGTCAGATGCGAAATACGTGGTTTGACCATTACGGCGTTTGACTACACGGTCTTTTTCATCGCCGAATTCAGTCGATTTAAACCAGATATTGCCGTCTTGTTCATACAAGAAACCGCGTTGATCAAGAGTTTGAAGCGCTTCTTCAATTTTATCCGTCAATGACTCTTCACTGAACCATTGATGGAAGGTTACACCGAATTCGCCAAGGTCATCTTTAATGTCATCAAGAATGGCTTTTAAAGCCGCTTGTAAAAATACGCGGTAGCCTTGACCAATTAATTGTTGTGAATTGAAGATCAAACCATCGATATGTTTTTCTTTATCGCCTGAAAGCACAACCTTGTTACCATCTGCATCAAGTTCAGCTGCAAATTGCACATCTTCAGGCACGTCTTTATAGACATCCGCAACAGGGCGTACATAAGCATCCCCATCTTTGTCGATAATGCTTTGTGCGATTTCTTTAACGTAGTCACCTTGGTAAGCATTTTTAGGGAATACCAGTTCTTGACCGGTTAATTCTAAATAACGCAAGTATGTGGATGTTGCCAGGATATCCATTTGACGGCCGGCATCATTGACATAATATTCGCGGTCAACTTTTGCACCCGTTGCTTCAAGCAAGTTGGCCACCGTCATACCATATGCTGCACCACGACCATGACCTACGTGTAGGCTAGAGGTTGGATTTGCAGAAACGAATTCGACTTGAATACGTTTTTCAGCGTTGGCCTGGGTACGACCGAATTGATCCTTTTGCGCTTGGATCTGATCAAGCACAGTAAAGCGTTGGTCGGCATTTAAAAAGAAATTAATAAAGCCAGGGCCAGCAATTTCTGCTTTACTGATATCAGAAACTTCAGGAAGACTGGCGAGGATTTTTTCCGCGAGATCACGAGGCTTCATGCCAGCAGCTTTAGAACCGATCATCGCGATGTTCGAGGCGAAGTCACCGTGGCTTCGGTCTTTGGTTCGCGTTAAGTTGCCACTGTTATTAAAGTCGGATGGGAGTACACCTTCAGCTTGAAGAGATTGCACTGCATGTTCGAGAGCTGCTTGGATTGCCGTATTCATAATCAGTCGAAAAATAAACGTCGCGGAAAAACAGCAAATATAGCAAATTTCATCGTCTTTAGGTGAACCCATTTGTATTGAATAAATCTTGTCCGACAGTCTACCTAAAGGGGCAGAAGATAAAACAAGGAAAAAATCCCAAAAAGCATGATTTATGGCATATTGGAGGGCTTAAAAGAATGAACAGAACAGACAATATGCGACCTGAACGCCCAACGATTATCGGAAATATTCCCAAACTTCCAGCAAAATGGGCCACGGTGGTGATGCCGTTTATTTTATCTGGACTGATGAGTGGCATTATTTCCTTGATTAATATGCTGCGTAATCTGGGTTGGAGTGATGGTTTTATGAATTTATGGTTTCACAACTGGATGATTTCTTGGGCTTTTGCTTTTCCAATTGTATTAATGCTTTTACCTTTAGTCCGTAAATTAACTGCCAGACTGGTTGATCTATCAGATTCGAATGGGCCGAAGTAATTTTGTCCTTTTAGGCTATAGTCTGTTCCCATCTTTCTACTTTTTTCGTTTGAAAGATTTATAGTTTAGAGACCTTAAAAACTTGAATGATTTTAACAAGCATATTTTGCTTATTGAGCAAAGTCTGCTGTAATTTAAATACCTGAATCAAACTAAAGCATCACATCAACCAAAGCGCGAATAATCCCAAGCACCAAACCAATAAATGCCCCCACCACCACACCATTGACGCGGATCATGTGCAAGTCGCCACCGACTTCATTTTCAATTTTGTCGATCATTTCCCGCGAATCCCATTCATGAATGCGTTCGCTTATAAACCGAATCACTTTTTCACTGTACTGGTCACTCAAATTAACTGCAATTCCACTCATCCGGTCATTGAGTAATTCACGTACTGCCGGGTTGGAAATGATATTTTCCCCCACTTGCTGAATAGCGACACGCAGGTTTTGAGCAATACCTGAATCGTCTTTTAATAAGTCAGCTTTAATGGCATCACAAAGAATGACCACAGCCCCACTAATAAAATTCAGCACTTGCGGGCTGTCCAGCAAGGCATCTTTGGTGCTGTTTAAACGATGACTGGCACTACTTTCATCATCTGCCAGTTCCAGCATCAATTGATGACCCATTTCTTCAATTTTTTGACGCCACGGATGTTCCGGGTCGGCAAGCATCGATTCTACTCGTTCAACCAGTGAGTCGATGGTACGTTGCTGTACATCAATTCCAATCCAGCTTGCACCTTTCGCCAGTTTCCATACCCCTAACTCTTTGAATAAGGTACGTGTCAGTTGACGGGTTTCTTCCGGATGTGACATTACCCATTCATGCGCAAGATCGAGTCCGCGTTGTAAGACATCTTGATGAAAATCATTTTCCAAAACCGCGCGCAGCATTTCACTGGCCAAGGTATTGATTTGGGTATTGCGCACCCATTGCACGCTATTATTTTGAATAAAACGTCCAATTTGTTCCTGTCCCACGAATTCAAAAATTTTCGGTACAGTTTGCTGAATGACTTGGGTGACTTGAGCGTTATTTTCAGGTTTGGCTAACCATTGTCCAATGGCCAGACTAAGATCGGTATTGTGCAGGCTTCGCTTCACCACCTGCGGCGATAAAAAATTTTCCTGTACAAAACGTCCCATTGATTCTGCAATACGGGCTTTATTGCGCGGAATGATTTCGGTGTGATCACGCATGAATTTGGGAATCGGCATTTTCCCAAACGGGTTACGGAACAGCACGGTAATGGCGTACCAGTCGGCTAAACCGCCCACCACACCTGCTTCGGCAGCCAGCATGAAAATATGAATCAGCCAGACATATTCAGGAAGTAGTTTGGCCACCACCATCAACACTAACCAAGTCAGAATCGCCAAGATTAGAGCAATGGTGGCAAAGCGTTTACTGCGTTGCAAACTAGGTGGAGGAGTTACTTCCGCTGGAGTCATGCAATATTCCTGTTAATAGGGGAGATCGGTTATTTTTTTGGTGTCACGACTGGAGGCTGTAAAACTTGTCCAGTCGGGCTAAGTCCGTATTTTTGCCCTAACGATTGTAAAATTAAATAGGCATCGAAGGCATCATTTGGTGCTTTTTTCTGATCTTTATAACATTCAATAGTATAGGAAACCTCTACTGGGTCAATATTCACTACGCGCGGCATATCATAAAATGGATCAGGCCAGAAACCAGGATAACGGCTGTAATAGCCGTATGGATAGTACATTGGGGTGGAGTAGACCACAGCTTGTCGTGGGGCTTGGCTACGATTACTTGGATCATTCAGGACTTTAAAATAGCGAAATCCGTTTTGTAGGGTGGTTTGAGCTGCTTTGACCAAGGTGATTTCCTCGGCTGTCCCAAAACTCATGTTGGGACGTGCCTGGAAACTGATGCGATAGGACTGTGAATTTAAAGGGATATTACTGAATTGACCTAATTGGTCAAAAGTCAGCGGTTTGGAAGGTGTGGTTGCACAGCCAGAGAGGGCAATTGCCGCCACTATGCTGAGGCCCATAATGCTATTTTTCATGTTAAACCTCCATACCAATTTACTGTGCGAGGGAGGAGACACAATAAATGTTTAGAAACTGCTGTTGGGTTGGGTTAAAAATTCGAGCTCTTCTGCAGTCGAGGTACGCGCTAAAATTTGATTACGGTGCGGATAGCGCCTGAAACGGTCAATAATTGCTTTATGCATTTTCTCGTAATCCAGATTCATGGGATTACCCAGTCGTTGAAATAATTTTAACGCGAATTCATGGATGAATTTCGATTCACTGTGCATAAACGGCATATATAAAAACGCACGTTGTTCTGGACTTAATTGTTTATCCAAATCCAGGCTAATTGCTTCTTGGGCAAGGGTCAGTGCCAAAGCATCTTGGGCAAAGGCTTGCGCTTGATCCCGGAACAAATTTCGTGAAAATTGGTCCAGTACAATAATTTCAGCCAGGCGGCCTTCGGCAGTTTTTCGCCACGACCAAAGCTCGGCTTGTGCTGCTTGCTGGTGAATATCACGAAACTTTTGATTAATTAATCCATCAAAATCATCACTTTTTACAAACCATAAAGGCTGTGTTTCGGGGTTAAACCAAAAGTCCAGAATATCCTGATAATTCATAATATTTACAATTCCTTAGCACTTATTATTCAATACAATCACAAATTGTAGGTGTCTTATAGAGTAACTTTGTGATAAAAATTTGCCAGAAATAAAATCGACATTTGCTTGAAAACTATACTCGGTTTAATGTGACAGTCCAAAATCACGTTATACTGCTATAAACTGATGATTTTATTTTAGTAGTTCTATTTAGTAGTTATCTTCCGATAAGCGAGATTGTAATGAGTCAACCCGAATCGACCTCTCAAGTTGTATTACCAGCTTGGGTGGATTCTTCGCTGTTTAAAGGCATGTTGCGCGGTATTGAGCGCGAAAGCCTGCGTATGCAAAGCAATGGTTTTTTGTCGCAAGCATCGCATCCAAAAGCACTCGGGTCGGCTTTAACACATCCGCATATCACCACAGATTATTCAGAAGCTTTGATGGAGTTTATTACTCCGCCACAAGACAGCATTAAAAAAGCATTGCATTATTTAGAAGATATTCATGCGATTGCCCATCGCTATTTAGAAAATGGTGAAAAACTGTGGCCATTGTCGATGCCATGTATGCTCGATGATGAGGAAAACAATATTCGTTTAGCACAATATGGCACCTCCAATGCGGGCCGTTTTAAGACGTTATATCGTCATGGCTTAGGCGTGCGTTATGGTCGTCGCATGCAGACCATTTCAGGGGTGCATTATAATTTATCATTCCCTGACCAAGTGTTTGAAGCGCTGCAACAACAAGAAACTGACGACACACTAAAAAGTTTAACTTTGCAGGATTATCGCAGTCATCGTTACTTTGGTTTAATTCGTAACTTTATTCGTTTGACCCCCTTGGTAATGTTCCTGGTTGGGGCCAGTCCCTCAGTGTGCCAGTGCTTTATGACTGGACGTGAACATCACTTATTACCTTTATTAAAAGGAACCTTGTTCCTGCCATATGCGACAGCACTGCGCATGGGTAATTTTGGTTATCAGAATTCTGCCCAGAAAGAATTGGGCATTCACTACAATAACCTGTCCGGTTATTTAGAGGGATTGCAAAAAGCGGTAAAAACGCCTTATGCGCCGTTTAGCCGTTTGGGTCTAAATGATGAACAGGGCGAGCCGATTCAAATCAATGACCATGTGCTGCAAATTGAAAATGAATACTACAGTTTAGTCCGTCCGAAACAGGTGCCTCAAGCTAGGGAAACCCCCTCTGAAGCGCTTGAGAAGCGTGGGGTGGGCTATGTCGAACTGCGTGCCGTAGATGTCAATCCCTATAGTCCGATCGGGATCGATGAAAACACAGCGGCATTCCTGGAAGTGTTGGCATTGTATTGTTTATTGCAAGATAGTCCGGATTTACTGGATCAAGAACAAGAACAGATTGAGCGTAATCAGACTGAGGTGGTGAATCGTGGTCGTGCGCCAAATGCATTGATTATTGATGCAGCAGGTGAACATGCCATTGAAGACTGGTCACGTACTCAGCTTACAGCAATGCAACCTTTGGCTGATTTGCTGGATGCGACTTATAGTACCAATCTGTATTCAGCTGCATTGGCGATCATGCTTAAACGCATTGATGAAGTGGATGAAACTCTGTCTGCACAAGTGATTGCCGATACTTTAGAAAATGGTGGCACATGGAACTTTGGTAGTTTTATGGCACAACAACATGCAACGACCTATGCGCAGCATCAATTAAGCCCGGATACAATGTCTTATTTTGAGGGGCTGGCTGAGCAATCTTTGCAACAACAACAGCAACTCGAACAAGATAGCAGTCTCAGCTTTGAGCAATATCTTGCCGATTATCGATAAAAATTAAGAGGATTCACCATGCAATGGAGTTATCGCTTCGTGAGTGGTTTTTTGTTTTTGGCCAGCGTCATTGGAATGGCGTTTGCGTTATATCTGGAACACGTACAAGGGCTTGAACCTTGTCCATTATGTGTGTTTCAACGCATTGGCCTGATTGGCTTGGGGGTTGTTTCTCTGGTCGCTTTTTTACATAACCCGAACTCAAATGCGGTTAAACGTATTTATGCCTTATTGGGTTCAATCAGTATTCTCTGGTCGGCAGGTGTGGCAGCGCGTCATGTCTGGCTACAAAATTTGCCACCCGATCAAGTTCCCAGCTGTGGTCCAGGCTTGGATTACTGGGTAGAAACTTTGCCTTTAAAGTCGGTGTTTGAACAAGTACTGACAGGTTCAGGCGAATGTGCCAAAGTAGATTGGACTTTCCTAGGGCAATCCTTGCCGGTATGGTCGCTGTTATTCTTTGCGATGTTGGTTTTACTCAGTCTGTGGCAATTGTTGCGTAGCTATCCATTTGTAACGCATAAACCTATCAAGAAGAAATAAAAAATCTCATAAAAAAGCCAACTTTAAGTTGGCTTTTTTCTTATTCGTTTAAGTCAGCGCAATACCCGATAAATCTTCTAATTGCAGCCTGTATTCATGCACCTGTTCTTTCACTGGTTCATCTTGTGGCGGATAAAACCATTTCGCAATTTGTTCAGCCACACTGGCATGATAGTGCAGTTCAAAATGATTTAAGCCATAGAAAATAGCTTTATGCGATTCAGGCACTTTCAATTGAAACCGTGGATTAGGATGTTCGCCTAAAGCACTTTTAATACTGACCAGATAATCACCCAATACATTTAAAGGGCGATTTTTTCTACTCTCATAGGCAATGGAGGCAGCAACGAAAAAAGTATTGATATGGGAAGGCAAGGGAGCAGGTTTACGATTGTCATCCATCCCCCCAATCCGGGCATGATTATGTTCCCAGTCATCATCACGTACGCTGCCATAACGTAAATCTAAAATGCCGTTACTGCGAATATTGACGATATGTCGAATAATTTTTACAAAGGGGAAGTGTCCCAGTTTATCCTGCATGATAAAACCAAAACGTTCTAAAACCGCACCATGATGCGGTGACCCTAAACAGACCAGATTTTCTGTCAGGTGTATCCATGGATACATGTTCTGTTTGCCATAAAACAAGGCGCTACGTAAGACCAGGCCGCCCATACTGTGACCGATTAAATCAATACTGGTAATCAATGGGTTACGGCGAATCAAATCTTCTAAAGTATTGGCAAGGCTACGTCCATTGGCAGAGATACGTCGTCCGGTATTGTAGTTCAGGTAGAGCATGGTTTTATTGCCACGCTGTGCCAATAACTTCTCTCCAATACCGCCATATTGATGCGTTGACCAATCTAAATGGTTTAAGCATAAGCCATGCACAAAAATTACCACCCGACCGGATAGATCACCTTTTTGCAGTTCACCGTAGTGATCGTATAACACCATCGGCAGGGCAAGCGGGTTTTGATATTTGAGTAAATAATCCCCCAGTACCCCATTTAAGACACCGATTAAAAAGTGTAGTGAGGGTGTAAGCGGTTTATCATGTAATTTTGGATATTTTTCAATAATCTGGCGTAAACTTGGTGCAAATACATAAAGTCCGGAATTAAGCAAAGTATCGTAGGAGAACTGGTACAGTTTTTCAATGTAAGGGATTCGCTGTAATTTTTTCGAGCGTTGTTCACTCATGCCAAACAGACTGATCATGATTTCGCGTTGAATCACCTGAATCAGATCTTGTACCACATCCCCTAAGCGGGTCGTGACCAGTTGAGCCAGACCTTCTAATACATCGGCTTGGCTGGGTGGAGTACGATCCCATCTACAATAGGTTTCATGCAATGGTGTTAAACTTGGCATTTTATCCTATCCTTTTTCCAATCATGTTCCACAGGCACTTTATTTTTTCTTGAGATCCGGGTATAAATTCTTAGATTTTAATCTTCTAGGGTTCATCTCGAACAGCTTTTACAATAACGAGAATTGTGTTTTAGTTGTAATTTTTTTGTCTGACAATTCCTGTAAAATGCAAATTAAAACGAATTGTTAAAGTCGTTCTCATTTTAGAATAAATCAGATTCATTTAAATTAATATGAAATAAAAAACGATGAACATTATTTATTTACATGGATTTCAAAGTAGTAGCTTGTCCATAAAAGGGCAACAGATTAAAGCATTTTGCCAGCAGCAGAACAATTTTGAGGTCTATTTACCTGATTTAAATATGCCACCCAAACAGGCTTTGGCTTATGTTTCGGATATGATTGCAACTTTAGATCAAGTGGTCCTCATTGGAAGCAGTCTTGGAGGCTTTTATGCGACACAACTGGTCGCAAAACATGGGGTGCCGGCTGTTTTAATTAATCCTGCCATGCGACCATGGCAACTGTTTCATGATTTGTTTGGCAGCGAGCAGATTCCCTATAAGTTGAATGCCCAATGGACTTTGGATCATACACAACTTGATCAACTGCGGCAGATGGCGGTTCCATTTGTGCAAGATGCAGCCAAAATTTTGGTGTTACTGCAACAAGGCGATGAAGTTTTGGATTATCGTGAAGCACAGCGCTATTATAGCAACGCTTCACATCAGTCTATGATCATCACAGAAACGAATGGCAAGCATGCGATGGACAATTTCGCAGACAAAATACCAATGGCATTACAGTTTTTATCGGATTGTATAAAATAAGGAAACAGTACAACGTGTCTCAATATACGGCTCAATCACTTGAAGTTTTATCTGGTTTAGATCCGGTTCGTCGTCGTCCGGGAATGTATACCGATACCACTCGTCCAAACCATTTGGCACAAGAAGTCATTGATAACGCTGTGGATGAGGCACTTGCAGGGCATGCCAATAAAATTACCGTGACGGTGTATAAAGATGGATCTTTGTCTGTCGAAGATAACGGCCGGGGGATGCCTGTCGATATTCACCCTGAATATGGCCAAAGCGGGATTGAAATTATCCTAACCAAGCTGCATGCTGGCGGTAAATTTAGCACCGACAATTACCAGTTTTCAGGTGGTTTGCATGGTGTGGGTATTTCGGTAGTAAATGCCTTGTCAAATCGGATTGAAGTTGAAGTTCAGCGCCAAGGCAATGTCTATAAAATGGCATTTGAGCATGGTGAACCGGTTTCACAGCTGGAAGTGTTTCAAGGTAAAGCACCCAAGCGTGCTTCAGGCACCAGGGTTCATTTCTGGCCAGATACAAAATATTTTGATTCACCCAAATTTGCCTTAAAAGCGTTAAAACATAATTTAAAAGCCAAAGCCGTTTTAGCGGCCGGCTTACAAATTGTGTATGTCGACCAAATTAATAACGAAAAAATTGAATGGCAATTTGAAAATGGTCTGGTCGACTATTTGATGGATGAATTGCAAGATCGCGAGATTATTCCATGTCCTGCTTTTGTGGCGACTGGAGAAGCAGAACGTGCCAGTGCAGAATTTGCAATTTGCTGGAATACTGAAGGCGGTGAACAGGTTCAGGAAAGTTACGTTAACCTGATTCCCACTGCACAAGGGGGTACCCATGTGAACGGTCTTCGTTCAGGTGTCACGGATGCCATGCGCGAGTTCTGTGAACTGCGTAATTTATTGCCGCGTAATTTAAAGCTGTCTGCGGAAGACGTTTGGGATGGTGTGAATTACATTCTGTCTTTAAAGTTTCAGGAACCACAATTTTCCGGTCAAACCAAGGAACGTCTTTCAAGCCGTGAAGCATCAAGCATTGTACTGAATATCGCCAAAGATGCTTTTGCACTGTGGTTGAATCAAAACTCTGATACGGCAATGCAGCTTGCTGAAATGATGATCGCCAAAGCTGGTCGTCGTTTAAAAGCGGCTAAAAAAGTTGAACGTAAAAAAATTGTGGCAGGGCCAACTTTGCCGGGGAAACTGTCCGATTGTGTCGGTCATACGCTGGATGAATCTGAACTGTTTATTGTGGAAGGAGATTCTGCCGGGGGTTCTGCCAAACAAGCGCGGGATAAAAATTTTCAAGCAATCATGCCGATTCGCGGGAAAATTTTGAATACCTGGGAAGTGGCATCTGATGAAGTTCTAGCTTCTCAGGAAGTACATAATATTGCCATTGCGATTGGTGTAGATCCTGGCAGTGATGACCTTTCAGAATTACGTTATGGCAAAGTGTGTATCCTTGCTGATGCCGATTCAGATGGTTTACATATCGCGACGCTATTATGCGCATTGTTTGTAAAACATTTCCCCACCTTGGTTGAAGAGGGGCATTTGTATGTTGCCATGCCGCCTTTGTTCCGGATTGATGATGGCAAGGATGTCCATTACGCACTGGATGAAGACGAATTGGAATCAATTCTGAAGAAAACCAAAACCAAAACGCCGCAAATTACCCGATTCAAGGGGTTGGGGGAAATGAATGCCAGCCAACTCCGTGAAACGACTTTAGACCCGGATACGCGCCGTCTGGTACAGCTCGATTTAGATGACATGCAATTTACTGCAGGATTACTCGATAAGTTGCTTGCCAAGAAGCGTGCCGGTGATCGTAAAGAATGGCTCGAACAAAAAGGTAACCTGGCAGATTTAGTGGTTTAAGCATTTATAAAAAAAGCCCCCAAAAAGGGCTTTTTTATTAGATTTCCACACTTTCTAACCACAGAAAATAACCACCGTATTGGCTTGTCCTAAATTCTCCGCCCATGGCTTTGCCTTGTTCTGTGAGTAAATGTTTGCCATTTTCATTGAGGGTTAAAAATCCTTTTTCAATAAACTTATCTAATAAATCAGCAGTTTTTAATTTATGTTTTGCCGCTAATTTTGATGAAGTTAATTTAGTTAAATGATCAGTGTCCTCATCGTTTTTCTCTTCAACCTGAGCTTGTCCTGTTTTTACTTCATCTAATGAGATTCGAAGTTCATCACTGATGCGAATAATGCGCTGAGATTCTTCATAAGCATCTTTAAATACTTCATCATCTTCATATTTACGAATTAAAATACCCATTTCATTATTATTCACTTGACTAAATTCGTAGAGATTTAAACTTGAAATAATGCATTCCGATTCATTCATATAACATTTTGCATGCAGGTTTTTACAAAAGCTGAGGCGTACATAATCAAGTTTTTGCATCCATTTGATTTCATCAGGATGTAAATCACTTTTTCCATAAACAATCCGGATATCAATTTTTAAACGGTTTTTGTCTTCTAAAAGTTCTTTAATACGGTCGTTTAAACGCAGATAAGGACTGATTAAGATGAGTCGCTCTTTTGCATTTGTTTAGCAGTAAATAAACAAACTTAAAGCATTATTTTCAGAAGATTGAATAGTTTAATACTTAATCGAGTATCAGCTGCATCAACACTAAATCGCGCCATTGTCCAAATTTTTGTCCTACTTCAGGCATATAGCCTGTGTGCTTAAATCCTAATTTCTCGTGTAAAACAACAGAAGCTTTATTTTCATGATCAATCGCCGCGACCATGACATGAATATGATGCTGTTTTGCATGGTCAATCAGTTTCAGCATTAAAGCTTTACCTAAACCTTGTCTGATAAAGTCAGGATGAATAAACACAGAATGTTCAACAGTATGTTTAAAGCCGTGAATTTGACGAAATGAAGAATAATCAGCGTAGCCTGCAATCTGTTTAGTCTCTAAATCTTCAGCAACCAATAAAGGAAACTGTTGAGCGGCGAGATTTTTAAACCAGTGATGAAAATCATCTAAAGATTTTTCCTTGTCATTCCAGGTTGCAGTTCCATTTAAAATTTCAGCATTATAAATATTCAGTATCTGTTCTAGATCTTGTGTTTGAGCGGGACGTACTTGAAAGTCCATTACATATGCCGAATGAATAAATAGAGGTTTTATTTTAGAAATAATTCCATTTTAGGGCAATAAAAAAGCAAGACCGAAGCCCTGCTTTTTAAACGCTCATCTAAGATCTAAAAAAACGTTGTGCTTAGAAGTGGTATTTAACCAATGCGCTTACGTTATTTTCATTTTGGTCTTTAATACCAAATTTATTGTTCCAAACTGAATGTTCGATACCGAGGTATAAGCGAGTGTCTGGAGAAATGTGTTTACCTGCATTCCATTTCCACTGAGTGGTCCAGTTGAGTTCACTTGCATGGTCATCTTTTTCTGCTGTGGACCAGTCGAGGAAACCGTCAACCAGGAAGTCTTCAGAGCCTAACTTAAATGGCACACCATAAGTGAGTGTCATTTGATAGTCATCTTTTTGAAGTTCATTATTGGCACGATAGAAATTTACACTCGCATATTGGAAATATGGAATATCTAGATCGAAGCCTACACCGTATAAGAAGTTATCAAAGCTGCTGAAATCATCGTTGTTTGCTTCCCAAGTTGTAGAAACTAACACGTCTTTTACTGGACCAAAAGCAAGTTTTTGACCCGTTACTTCACCCAAGCTTAAACGAGGTGATAATTCAAAATAAGTTGACTTATGATCATCACCACCGCGCAGGCGGTCAGCAAAAAAGAATACATCTGCATACTTTACTTTAGCTGCATATTCAACAGTCATAGTGGTTTGCTGATCATCTACAACTTCATAGTTTTCACCATAAAGACCAGTCACGCTGAAGTCTTGCCAGATTGGCGCAGCTTGAGTAAGTGCAGCAGTTGAAGCCAAGGTACATGTAGCAAAAATTTGTGTAAGTTTCATTAAAAAATATCTCCCCCGAGAAGCAAACAAAGCATACAGATTCTCTAGCAAAAATAAAGCCAAAATTGATCAATAATTCAAAATAATCTAATTCTCTAAAATGCCTTGTGACTCAAAATTAAACTACAGCTTTGATACTTAAAAATACAGGCGGATAAAAAACATCAAACGATTTTATACTGTAGTTCTCGGCGATAACCAATAATATGAGATTTATCAAATAACTTGGCAAATAAATTTAAATCACCTAATTTCTATGTGGTTATTTAAAAATATCAAAATACTACTTGCATCTGCTTCGCATAGCCCCTTATATTCGAAGCATAAGGACACGATTCTGCAGACTCAAAAGTGTTCATCGTTCAATGTGGAGGAATTCGTTCCAAACTAATTTGAAGATGTTTCGCGCTGTTTTTACAGCAAGTTTAAACGTGCCAAGATAAGAAGTTTTGCACAAAAAGATGTGAATAAAAGAGGATGAAATTATATGAACATTGAAATCCGTACAGATAAAAACATTCAAAATAGTGAACGTTTAATTACTTATGTTCGTGCAGAACTGAATGCAGAATTCCAACGTCATAGTGAACGTATTACTCACTTTTCAGTTCATTTTAGCGACGAAAATGCAGCCAAAGGCGGTGCCGATGATATTAACTGCATGATTGAAGCGCGTCCAGCAGGGTTGAAACCTGTAGTGGTCAACCATCGCGGTCATAATATTGATACTGCTATCCATGGTGCCATTGATCGTTTGAAACGCAGTTTAGAGCATCTGTTCGAGAAGAAAGAAAACCCTCGTGCAGCAGTGCCGGCATTCGCTGAAGTTAACGATGCTGATACTGAGGATGCAGAGGATTTAAAAGATTAACTAGCAACATGCTTCATTAGATAGGAAAAAAGCTCTTCGGAGCTTTTTTTACGTGTCCATGTTAGGAAAGCTAAATGAATAATAAATATGCTTGTTATACATTTATCTAAAACAAATCAGCGTTTATTGGGCATAATGGTTTAAAACTGATTGAAGAGAACTTTCTCCATGTTAACAGCGCAACAACAAGTCTTTGTACAAGCAATTGAAGAACTCGATCTTGCTCAAGTACAACGCCTTTTGGCAGAAGGTCTTGACCCTAATTTTATTGATCCTGAAAAAGGTCCGGTAATTTCTGTCTGGTCAGATGGTTTGTTCAAATGGTGGGAGCAGATTTGTGAAGCCCATGAAGCAGGTTCACCCTTATCTGAACAAGAAAAACAACAAAATTTGGCGATACATATTGAAATTTTAGAAGCGCTTATTCAGGCCAAAGCCAATATACATTTATGGGATGCTGAAGAACTGTATGGTCCATTATGGGATGCGGCCAGTGCTGCCTGTGTGCCTGCAGTAAAACGCTTACTCGATGAAAAAGTAGATCCAAATAGCAAGGATGAAGAAGGGCTCACCATTTTATCTTCAATCAGTGATTTATTCTTTGATTGTGATTTTGATGAAATTAACTGGTCAGAAGCTTTGGCAGAAGAAAAACAAACCTTGGAGTTGCTCCGTAGTCACGGTGCTAAAATGACCAAAGAATTAACATAATAGCGAGATAAAAATGTCAGCAGTAAAAATAGTAGCTTTGATTGTTGCGGCAGGTTTCAGTATGAATACTATGGCTGCTGAATTTTCCTTTGACCGTCCGGGGACAGGTTTCGGTACCGGTATTACTCCAGTCGGTCAACTGGCATGGGAACAAGGTTTACCGAATGTCAGCTATAACCAAACCACGGTAGAGGGCGAACAACAAAAAACTGTCACTTTAAACGCAGATATGTTATTGCGTACCGGTTTGGCCAAAGACCTAGAGTTACAATTGGGATGGCAAGGTCCAGCTTGGAGCAAAGTAAAACGTACCGGTCAGTCAGTTGAAGAGGATGGTTTGGGCGATGTCAGCATTGGACTTAAAAAAGCCATTGATCTGGATGATGACAAGCTTTCTATGGCTATTTTGGCAGAAGCCATTTTAGCGACCGGAAATGATGGCTTTAGTCATCATGATGATATTTACAGCCTGAGTTCTGCGGTAGCGTATGCAGCGACTGATCTGATTACCACTTCAATCACCATGCGTTATGAAGCCCAAAACAGTAATTGGGCTGTGACTGCCGTCCCAACCATTGAATATAAAATTGCGGATAAATGGTCAGGTTTTTCTGAATTCGTGTACCGCAAGGCTGAAAGTGAACATTATGAATATTCACTGGGTTCTGGTGTTATTTATGCACTGAATAACCGCGTACAAATGGATGCTAGTGTGGGTGTTGACTTGAATGGCAGAGATAAAAGCTACCAGTCAGGTTTGGGTGTTTCTTTCCTCTTTTAATTAAAAATATAAATTTATATGAAAAAGTATCTTCCAAATAATGGGTTCTTGTTTCATTCCGCTGTGAGCGGATTTATTTGTAGCGTCATTTTATTGTTTTCAATGACTTTACAGGCACAAGATCAATTGCGTTCTGCAGAAGATGCTTTTTCTTTTACGGTTGAATCCAACCGTAAGCATGAAGCACAGCTGAATTGGAAAATTCCCGATCGTTATTATTTATACCAACATAAATTTGAAGTTAAGCAGGGAACACAAAAACTTGCTTTAAAACTGCCTAAAGCCACCGATCTGTATGATGAAAACTATGGACATACCCAAGTTTATTTTCAGAATATTCAATTCAACATTCCGACTGAAGCATCAAAAACTTATCAGGTGACTTGGCAGGGTTGTGCCCAGGACCGCATTTGTTACCCACCGCAAACGGTCGAGTTTCAGACCGATGTCGATGGCCTGGTGCTTCTGCAAAATCAGGCTAAATCCAGCAAGCGTTTGCTCGACCTTTCACAGTCATCGAATAACACAACAAGCAGTAAGACAGCTTTTTCGACTGAACAAAATAATGTAGAAAGTGCTGAATCTCCAGTTGCGTTAGATACTGCTCAAGATCAGATGTGGTCGCAACAACTGGCAAAAAATTCTTTATTTTATAGTCTGTTGCTATTTTTTGGCTTAGGGATTTTACTGGCCTTTACCCCATGTTCCTTGCCGATGTTACCGATTTTGACTTCGTTAATCGTGCGCGACAGCAAGGGCTTAAAAGCCTGGATGATTGCCTTAGTTTTTGTCTGTAGCATGGCCATGGTTTATGCCATTTTAGGTTTGATCGCCTCAGCTGCCGGTTTGAACTTCCAGCGCTGGTTGCAGCAGCCTTCTACCCTGCTTGCTTTTAGCGCGCTCTTTGTCTTGTTCGCGTTGAATTTATTTGGCCTGTTTGAAATTAAATTGCCGCATGCTTTAGTAAACCGTTTAGATCGGGTGCATTCGCTGCAAAAAGGTGGCAGCTTGGTGGGTGCGGCGGTGATGGGCATGATCTCGGCCTTACTGGTTGGACCCTGTATGACCGCACCTTTAGCAGGGGCGTTATTATTTATTTCCCAAACCCAAAGTCAGTGGCAAGGGGCATTATTACTGTTCACACTGGGTTTTGGCATGGGAACACCGCTGCTTTTGGCCAGTGTGTTAGGTGCAAGAATTCTGCCCAAAGCAGGGCAGTGGATGCACCAGATTAAAGTGATTTTTGCCTTTATCATGCTGGCTTTGGCACTATATTTTATTCGGCCTTTAATTTCTGAAGCGTGGATGCAATGGCTAGGTCTGGGCTTGGGCTTAAGCTTTATTGGCTATGTAATCGCGCGCTTAGTGGGACAAAAAACACAGTTTAAATGGCTGTATATTTTAGCATTGCTCACCGTGATTCCTTATCTGGCCTATACTCAATATCAGCACAGTCAACGATTCTTTATTCAGCAAAGCACTGCTCAAGCGACATGGCATGTGGCTAAAACAGCCAACGAATTTCATCAGCTGTTAGCCAGTGCGCCCTCCGAGCAAGCCATTATTATTGATGTCTATGCTGACTGGTGCGTGGCGTGTCAGCCGATTGAACATCGTGTTTTAAAATCAGCACAAGTGCAGCAAACCTTGGCCCCGTATTTTTTGATTAAACTGGATTTGAGTCATTATGATGCAACCCATCAGGCATTGCTAAATCAATGGGATATTTTAGGTCCACCAACGTATTTATTTTTAAATCCAAAACAACAAGAAATTCGCGGTTTACGTTTAACCGGAGCTTTTACCGAAGCGGAATTAATAAAACAGCTCGATCTGTTTCAAAAACATATAGGACAATAATTTCATGTATCAGCTCTATATTGCCAATAAAAATTATTCCAGTTGGTCAATGCGCCCATGGTTAGTGCTGAAAGCGTTTAATTTACCGTTTCAAGAAATCATGATTCCCTTTCCCGCACAACGGAACACAGGTACTTTTAAACAGGATATTTTGGCAATTAACCCCAATGGTAAAGTCCCCGTGTTGGTGGATGAGGGGTTGATTCTTTGGGATTCCTTGGCTATTTGTGAATACTTGGCAGAACAAAATTCAGATCAGGCCTTATGGCCGAAAGATGTTAAGCAACGTGCACGTGCGCGCTGTATCTCTGCGGAAATGCACAGTGGATTTTCGAGTTTGCGCAATGCCTGCGGCATGAATATCCGGGCGAATCTGGAAGATGTTGGCAAACATTTGTGGCAGGACAATGCTGAGCTGCGCCATGATGTGGCACGTATCGAGCAGATCTGGTCAGAACGTCCGGACATGAACGGTTTTTTATGTGGTGAATTCTCGATTGCCGATGCATTTTATGCACCGGTGGTGACACGGCTAATGACCTATGTGTTACCGGTCAGCAAGTCTACACAGCAGTATATGCAAACCATGATGCAGCATCCGGCTATGAAATTATGGATTGATGGCGCATTACAAGAAAAGGCGTGGGTGAATTATTTAGAGCCATATCAACAGCAAACGCTTTAACAGGATTTCGGTTCGCTGAAGAAGTCTTGATAACATTTAACCTGATTACGCCCACATGCTTTTGCTTCATACAGGGCTTTGTCTGCTTGGCTTAACAACTGTTGCGGTCTAAGTTGGATATTCGATAATGTAATCCCAAAACTGGCTGTGACCTGAATTTTCTCGCCCGAATCACTGCGTAAATCCAGCTGTTGAATGGCTTGACGACAACGCTCAACAATAGTTTGTGCTTGTTCTAAAGAAGAACTATTTAGAATAACAATAAATTCCTCTCCGCCAAATCGCCTCAAGACATCGCTATCACAAATAATTTGTGAGAGCACTTCACTGACTTTAATTAGGGTTTCATCGCCTTTATCATGCCCATATTGTTCCTTAATCCGTTTAAAATGATTCAGGCCGATTAATATCAAAGCGTAAGAATTTGTTGGTTTATTCTCTAATTTTTCTAAACAATAATTAATACTACGGCAGTTAAGGGTATTGGTCAGTGGATCAATCCGACTTAAATTCTGAATTAACTTTTCTCTATGGCGCTATTGGCTGAGTAAAATTTCAAATAAAATTAAACAGCTAATCAAGATGGGCGCAATGAAATACATCATTGAGCTAACCCAAAACATATTTTGATAAGGCAGGCCGTCTAGATAGAAGATCGGTGCGTAGGGAATTTGATCTTTTAAGCTTAAATAGCCACATAAAAACAGATATAGTGTGGCTGGAATAAGAGTGTAATAGACAATTTTACGGTTAAACAACACTAAGCCAACGGTCACCAAACTGATATAAGAGATCATGGTGGCCGGACTGAGAACGCCAATGATATAAGTATTCCGATATAATGAAATAACAACAAATCCAACCGATAAATAGCATCCACTGCTGTACCACAACATTTTTTCGCCAGACTGAACACGGGTAAATTAGCCCAATAAAGACAATTAGGGATAAGGTGTTGAGTCCAAGCTGTAGCTTGAGCAAAAGCAAATTTACCCAGTGCCAGAGATCGGGTAAAAGAAGGACATAAATTTTCCAGACAATCCAAACGACATGCACCAAGCTTCCTAGAATCAGCATGAGTATGCATTTATTCAGGACACTCCAGTTCATTACGACTTCATCCTCTATCCGATATTTCGCAATTCTTTCTTGGAATGAGGAAGGGGTATCTGATGAAAAGATTTGCTTCATTCGATAGGTTTGACCTTTAGTTCTTCAAACTGATTATTAGTGCCAAGTTAATCTAATTTATTTTTAATAATTAATAACATAGAAATTTTTTTTGAATGGTAATACTTGTATTTTGTGCTTTTAAGCATAAAAATGCACTTCATCTGAATGATTATTGTTCCAAATATAAAACAGTGTGTTGTGTATAAAGGTATTATTCTATTTTTGTTGATCGATTAAACTGGGTTCATTGAATAAATAAAGATTAAGGTTTTGAGCATGAAAGTTTTACATATCGATTCGAGTATTTTAGGCGTTGTTTCAGTTTCACGCCAATTAAGCCAAGCCATTGTTGATCAATTACAGACTAAACATACAGATTTAGCGGTTGATTATTTAGATTTAGCTGCCCAGCCGATTCCACACTTAACCGGTGCCATTTTAATGGGACAAGATGCAGAACAAGTTGCCTTGGGTGAAAAAATTATTCAGCAATATCTTGATGCGGATATCGTGGTGGTTGGTGCGGCCATGTATAACTTCGGTTTGACTTCAACCTTGAAAGCTTGGATTGACCGTATTAGTGTAGCCGGTAAGACCTTTAAATATACTGAGAATGGTCCGGTGGGTTTGGCCGGTGAGAAAAAAGTTTATATCGCCAGTAGTCGTGGTGGGGTGTATGGTGAAAATAGTCCAGTCGATTTTCAGGAAGGTTTTTTGAAAACTGTATTTAACTTTACCGGTGTGAATGATGTCGAAATTATTCGTGCTGAAGGTGTCAATATGGGGCCAGAGCTGAAAGAGCAGGCAATTTCTAACGCTTTAGCCCAAGTACAAGCACTGTAATTTTTGAAAATATAGAGTATTCCTCTTGGGTCAGCTTCGGCTGACCTTTTTTATATGAATTACTTTTTTAATACCAAGCTTTTTAATACCAGGATTAATCTCGATCGAGCCGATGTGCAAATTCGGCCAGATCGGCCAAAGCCTGTTTTCCTTCATCAAACCAAGTGTGAAACATCTGAAAATTGTGCCACATACCCGTGTAAAGTTTATAGGTCAGATCAACACCGGCTTGTTCCGCTTTCTCTTTAAAGCGCTGTGCATCATCCAGTAAAATTTCTTTAGAGCCGACTTGAACCAAGATTGGTGGTAATCCGCTTAAGTCTGCAAACGCAGGTGAAATAGCCGGGTCTGCGGTATCCATAAATTTCGGTACGTAATAATCAATCCCTGCTTCTAAAGTTTCAATAGAGAGCAGTGCATCGTGCTTGCGGTTATAACGCAAAGATTCACTGCTTAAAGTCAAATCTAAAAATGGGGATAATAATATCAAGCCACTGACTTGAGGAAGGCCTTCGTCACGAATTTTAAGTGCCAGAGCTAAAGCTAAATTAGCACCACAAGAGTCGCCCGATAAAATGATGTCTTTGGCTTGAATTCCTTGCCCTAACAAAGTGGTATAAATGTCAAAAATCGCATCACTGGCTTCAGGATAAACAGACTCTGGAGCTAAGGGATAGTCGACATGAAGCACTTGCATCTGTGTACGTGCAGCCATATGAGTTAAAAAGGCACGATGAGTGTCGAGTGAACCCAAAAAGAATGCACCACCATGAATATGCAAAATGAGTTGTGTTGATTCACCTTGAGGTTTTATTTCTTCAGCACGTAAGCCTGCCAGGCGTAGTGATCTGACTTGAACGTCTTTATTACTTGGAAAGACACGACACATTTGCTCCAATGCAAAACGTATCGAGTTGGGAGGCAAGTTAAACTGGCTGGGTTTACGAATGGCCGTTTTTAAAATACTTTCTGTAATTAATTGTTTCCATAGCGGATCTATCTTCATGTTTCTTCCATCTTGTTTTATCTTTAGGGGATGATTAGATATTTACCAATTCAAGATACAAGATTACACTAAATGGTCACATTCAAAAATTGCAAAAATGTTGTGACTTTTTAATACTAAGCCGTCTATACCAGACTAGGGAAACGAAAAAAAATGAAAAAAATTGCACTTGCACTAGGATTGCTCGGATTAACAGTTTTGGCTAATGCTGCTGATCCATTAAATGGTTCTGTTTGGAAAACGATTGATGACAAAACGAAACAACCGAAAGCCATAGTAAAATTTACTGAACAAAAAAATGGCACATTATCTGCGAGTATTCAACAGGTGTTAACACCAGGGGAAGAAAAGGCATGTTCAAAATGTGAAGGTCCATATCATAACAAATCTTTAAGAGGTCTAAAGATTGTGCATGGTCTTAAAAATGCAGGGGGTACAAGTTATGAAGATGGAACAATTCTTGACCCTGCTTCAGGTAAAACTTACCGGTTAAAAGGTCAAATGACGGATGGCGGTAAAAAATTAGAGTTACGTGGCTTTATCGGGATAGCGGCTTTAGGCCGTAACCAAACCTGGATTCGTGCAGAATAATTTAAACTAAAAAATTTTAAAGTAAGCAAAGCCTAGTGGATATTCAGCTAGGCTTTTTTATACGAGAGCTTTACTATCTCGATCTTATTTTAAAGCTTTATAAACAGCTTCATTATAGCCCACAACATAGCCTTGCTCAGTTTCGAGCACCGGACGTTTAATCAAACTGCTATGCGTTGTTAAAGTCGTGATCAAATTGCTTTCATTCGCAAGCGCAGTTTGCTGTTCTGCTTCACTCAGTTTGCGCCAGGTGGTCCCTTTTTTATTGAGAATAAGATCTGGTCCAATCGCATCTATCCATTTTTTTACAGTTCCAGCGTCAATGCCTTGTTTTTTGTAATCATGAAATTCATAGACCAGACCCAGTTGATTTAACAGGTCAAAAGCTTTCTTCATTGAGCTGCAATTTTTGATGCCATAAATTTTAAGCATAAAATGATTATTCCATTTTCAATTACCGGATAGCCTAGCGAAAATTAGCTATAAGCTCTAGAGAAAATTAAAAGTATTAAAAATTAAATAAACATGTCATGAAATTGACATTTAGATTTGCCAAGATAGCGTTATAGATAAGAATAACTTTATGATTAAAAAAATAGATTTGATGGAGCTAGAAAAAGAGAAAACCCGCATTTAATCATCCTGATCATGCGGGTCTCATTTCAACGTCCATTGTCACATCCTTGCAAAATAAGCTACCGAAGTGGTTTACTTTGTTTCATCCTACGGCGTCCTGTCCTTTTGTGTCATCCTGACATATCCCTTTGCCGTGAAGCAATAATGCACTTAAAACAGTTGTATAAAAATATACAAACGCGTCAAGTGTTGTAGGTTTTTGGATGGTATTGAGTGAACGATTGTTCACTCAAATAAATCTTATTTATTAGATTTTATAATCAATAATCACTGGGGCATGGTCGCTGAACCAGGTTTCTTTATAGACCCAAGCATTGGTTGTACGATCTTTCCAGTCTGGTGAACAGGCTTGATAATCAATCCGCCAGCCGACATTTTTAGCGCGGGCTTGTCCTCGGTTTGACCACCAGGAATAAAGTTCCGCTTCCTTACGCACTTCACGGAAAGTATCGACATAACCCAGATCATCATAAATATGATCGAGCCAAGCACGTTCATGCGGTAAACAGCCAGAAGATTTTTGATTGCCCGACCAGTTTTTAATATCGATCCGTTTATGGACGATGTTGTAGTCACCGCAAACGATGATGGATTTATCTTCATCACGCCATTGTTTTAAAATATCTTGGTATTGGTCTAAAAAGTGATCTTTACGGGCTTGCGCTTCTTCACCTGATGAGCCAGAGGGTAAATAAAGGGAACAGATATGAACAGGTTTTTCCAGACCTAGGTCAAATTCAGCAGATATAAAGCGTCCTTGAGAATCGGCCAATTCAAAACCCAAACCATCGGTTACCGAAACAAAAGGCAGGCGGCTATAAATAGCAGTACCTGCATAGCCTGCACGTTCAGCAGGGAACAGGTGGGTGTACCAACCTTCCGGTCTAAATTTTTCAGTCCACTGCGCATGCGTGATCCGGCTTTCCTGCATACAAATCACATCGGCTTCTGATTGTTCCAGCCATTCAAGCAAGCCTTTAGTTACTGATGAACGTAAGCCATTTACGTTAATGGAAACGACTCTTAGAATTTTTTGATCACTTGGATAGCTGCTCTTTGGTATCATGCGCAAGTCTTACCTCTATTTATGAATTTCGGAGCACCTCATGAACTCGCAAGCGAATTTTAACCCTCAAGATTTTATCGAACTTGCCTTATCACGTGGTGTGCTTAAATTTGGTGAGTTTACTTTAAAATCGGGTCGTGTGAGTCCTTATTTTTTTAATGCAGGTTTGCTCAATGATGGTGAAGCGTTAACGCTGTTGGCTTCAGGCTATGCTGACAAATTAACGACTTGTGACAATGTTGACGTGATTTTTGGTCCTGCATATAAAGGTATTCCGTTTGTCGCTGCGACTGCTGTAGCCTTATCACAAAATCATGCTGTAAGTGTACCTTGGGGTTTTAACCGTAAAGAAGCAAAAGATCACGGTGAAGGCGGCGTGTTGGTCGGTGCTTCAGTTGAAGGTAAAAAAGTCTGGATTATTGATGATGTGATTACTGCGGGTACCGCCATTCGTGAAGTGGTGACTGTACTTAAAAATGCAGGTGCGCAAATTGCCGGGGTATTGGTTGCTTTAGACCGTCAAGAAAAAGGTCAAGGCGATTTGTCTGCAATTCAGGAAGTGCAACAAGAACTGGAAATTCCAGTTCATGCACTTATTACCATGAAAGATTTGATGGACTTCCTGGAGACAAAGGGCGAGAAAGAAGCTTTAGCAAAAATGGAAGATTACCGTGTCAAATACGGCATCTGATGGTTAGATAGACTAAAAAAGGAAGCTCAATGCTTCCTTTTTTATGATTTTAAGAAAGTGATAAATTACTGAAAAGTAGAAGTAGTTAGATTTAGTCAAATATTCGTACTATTCATAATGTGGTTATCTCTAGTATTTACAAATAGTGAGATTTAATTTTTTGCTCATGTTTCAATTCGCAGAATTTAAAAAGTGTTTTAATCATTTCAAAACTTTGAGAAAGAAATTGAGAATTAGAATCAAGTATTTATTCAGAATAGTAATGAAGCAAATAAGTATTCTCGATTCTTGATAGAAGGGCACAAAATTGCGTTAAAATAAAAAATTATTTTTTAGAAATATTAAATAGAATGTTCTTTATAAAATAAATTACTATTTCATAAATTAAACAAAATGCCCGTTATAGAAAAATAAAAATACACGACTTTTCTCATATTTTTTAACTACATAATTTTATCGATTAAAAACATGAAATTTAAATTGATAAAAAAATATTAAATTAAACAATCTGTTATTTGTATTAAAAATGTTTGTTACCACAATTTAAACTTGCTTCATAAGGTTAAAACTTAATGAAATAGGTGATTTTTCTCGATGAAATAGTGTCCATCAGGTCACATTCTCATACATTTGCACAAGGAAGTTGGTATTTTTTGTGATAGATCATTTAACCATTAAAGTGATTTAATCTGCTTACACAATAACAATAAATAAATACAAAAGAGGACGTTATGTGGTACCTGGCTCTCTAATTCTTTTTATAAGCCTAGCTCATAGAAAGCAAAGGAAGAATTAGAGAGTCAATCTTTAAAAAACAGATTGTATAGCGAAATTAGTAAGAACAAGTTTATTTAATCAATAGAGCAGTTACTAATGAGTGTAGATTTTTTAAACAATTTAAATGGTAACAATGAATGAGAGAGGGAAAGTCATGACAAAAAGGTACAATAAGTTTTTATCTGCTGCTGCAGATTTTAATTTGGAAAATTCGCCATATTACTGGATCACTCAAGTGCATGCCCAATATATACAGAATGTTGATCACGCATTAAAAAAATATGGGTTAGATAATTCTCGCCGCCGTATTTTACTGGCTTTAAAATCTAAAAATAAAGCAAGCGTATCTGATTTGTCAGAAATGGTAATTTCTAAAATGTCGACGACCACTAAAATCGTTTATCGTTTAAAAGATGAAGGATTGGTAGATACCTATTGTTGTGAAGATGATGGTCGAATTACCCGGGTTTTATTAACCGAGAAAGGACAGCAAATGATCCAAAAGATTAATGACCTGAGTCACATTGTTTTGGAACAATCTTTTGATGGTTTAACTCCTTTGCAAATTGAGAAAATGTTAGAAAATCTTAAGCAAATTTTTAAAAATCTAGCCCATTAAAATAAATTTAATCAAGAAGAAGTTTAGGCTAGTTTGCTGATTTATTTGTATTTTAGGGGAGTATGCATAATCCAGTTTCACGTCAGGAAAAGAGAATATATTTTATCTAGCTTACCTTGATCGTTATGCAATGGATTTAGCATGAGAATTTTTTTCTTAGCAAGATTTCAAAATAATCAATAAGGGAACATAAAAGGATTAGCACCATATAAATTAAAAATGCTAATCCTTTATGTGAACTAATCAAATTTTTGCAACAATAATTAGAGCTTCGGCAAGTAATATAAATAATCAACACATTAGTCCATCGTAATCATTGTGCTTTTTTAGTTTTTATAAGCGTCTTATGGTGATAAGTTTTTTATATGAAAGGAGTGAGGTGTGGATGGTAAAATACTAACTTACTCAAAATCTTAGATTAGAATATTTTAATATTTTTTTGGGTTTTTTAAACAGTTATTATATTGTTGTATAAATTAATCATAAATAGCTCACTGAATACCGATTCATATATAGAACCTACTCACTTTGTTGATCACACTTCTTACAGTTCAACAACATCCCCAATTTTTCTTTACGACCTTTTTCAGTGATGACCCAAGGACGGTTTTGCCAAGGTGGATTATGTCGAACATGGTGCGCATGACCACAGACGAGATCGGCTACCCAGTGATCCTCCTCATCCAAGTGAAAACCAATAATGGCTTGTTGCATCAGCTGCTCCTGAAACTGCTTTATACAATCCTATAAAAGCTTTACCAAAATTGAGAAAAAAGAAAGATTAAACTCCGCTATACTTTTATTAATTTAAAAATACATGAGCAAAGCGATATGCGCGTACTTGTTGTGATGGACCCCATCGAAAATGTAAACCTGAAAAAAGATTCTTCTATGGCGATGCTATGGACTGCCAGCCGCCGTGGGCATGAGTTGGGTTATGCATTACAGCAAGATTTATATATCGAACACGGTAAAGCCTTCGGTTTGATCTCACCCCTGAAAGTGTTTGAAGACTATAACCATTATTATGAATTGGGCGAAAAGAAAAAAGAATCCATTGCAGATTATGACGTGATATTGATGCGTAAAGATCCGCCGTTTGACATGAACTTTGTCTATACCACTTATATTTTGGAGCAGGCAGAGCGTGAGGGTGCGTGGATTATTAACAAGCCGCAAAGCCTGCGTGACTGTAATGAAAAACTATTTGCTACGCAGTTCCCGGAACTTCAGGTGCCGACTTTGGTGACCTCAAATGAAGGTTTGATCCGTGAATTTCTGAAAGAACAGGTAGATGTGATTGTAAAACCTCTCGATGGTATGGGCGGTACAGGCATTTTCCGCTTGTATCAAGATGGGATTAATATTGGATCTACCATTGAAATGCTGACCAATAATGGTACCCAGCCAATTATGGCGCAACGTTATATTCCAGAAATTGTTGAGGGCGATAAGCGTATCTTGATGATTAATGGTGAACCCGTGCCTTACTGTTTGGCACGAATTCCGCAAAATGGCGAAGTGCGCGGCAACTTGGCCGCAGGCGGTTTGGGGCAAGCCCGTCCCTTAAGTGAAAATGACAAAGCCATTGCGGCAAAAGTCGGTCCTTATCTCAAAGAAAAAGGCTTGGTATTTGTCGGTCTGGATGTGATTGGCAATTACGTGACTGAAATTAACGTGACTAGTCCAACCTGTATCCGTGAAATTGATGATCAGTTTGGTACATCTATTGCAGATGATTTATTTAATGTTCTAGAAGCAGGGTTGAAAGCATAAATCGCATTTTCTTGAAAAAGAGTCCAAGTGGGGGCTCTTTTTTTAGGTTTTACTTATAGGGAGCAGAGAAGGACTAGGTTGATCCATTAATTAAAAAAAGAGCGCAAAATTGGATAAAAAATGCATTAAATTGTATATTTCTCGTCGATTAATAATAAAACTAGTTTAAACTTTTAAATCCTTAGAAAAAAACAATGAAGCAGTTCGTGAAAAAAAGTAAATAACCTTTCATGGCTATGCGTTTGTGATTACAATTGACCGCTTAAAATAGAATTTTGTTATCCATATTTTAGAATTGAAGAATTAGACTGTGACTGAAGCAACGCAAATAAAGCCCAAACATGTCATGATGATGGCCGCAGGTACTGGTGGACATGTTTTTCCAGCGCTCGCTGTTGCTAAAGAACTACAGCAACAAGGGGTACAGGTGTCTTGGCTTGCAACCCCAACAGGTATGGAAAATCGTCTGTTAAAAAATCATAATATTCCAATTTATCAAATTGATATTCAAGGTGTGCGTGGCAACGGTGTTGTGCGTAAATTATTGGCACCTTTGAAAATTTTAAAAGCAACCTTAAGTGCCATGCGTTATATGAAGCAGCTTAATATTGATGCTGTTGCAGGTTTTGGGGGTTATGTTGCAGGGCCGGGTGGTTTAGCTGCGCGTGCTTTAGGTATTCCTGTTATTATCCATGAGCAAAATGCGATTGCAGGTTTTACCAATACCCAGTTATCCCGTATTGCTAAAACTGTGTGTCAGGCCTTTCCTGATACTTTCGTTGCAAGTAAAAAAATTGTGACGACCGGTAATCCGGTACGCAAAGAAATTACAGAAATTTTAAATCCGTCTTGGCGTTATCAGGAACGTGAAAAGGCTGCGAAACCTTTGCAGATTTTAATTGTTGGTGGTTCCTTGGGCGCGCAAGCATTAAATGAACGTGTTCCAGAAGCATTAAAACAACTTAATATGCCGATCCAGGTATTTCATCAATGCGGTCAAAACCATCAGGATGCAACACAGGCACGTTATAGCGACGCACCTGCAACCTTGCAGGTTGAAGTGCAGCCGTTTATTGAAGATATGGCTAAGGCTTATTCAGATGCTGATTTAATTATTTGCCGTGCGGGTGCATTAACGGTCACTGAAATTGCAACTGCGGGTGTGGCTGCAGTTTTTGTTCCACTCCCAAGTGCAGTGGATGACCATCAAACTGCAAATGCCAATTTTTTGGCTGGTATCAATGCTGCGAAAATTTGTCCGCAAGCCACTATGACTGTCGATTATTTAAAAGAATTGCTAACACCACTGATGAATCGCAAACTGCTGTCAGAAATGGCAGTTAAAGCACGTCAAAAAGCACAACCCGATGCAACCCAGCATGTGGTTCGTTTAATTCAAGAATTGTAAATTAGAGTGATATATGTCTCCATCTACTCCTGCTGAGCAAGCGAAAAAGTTAATTAAAGTGCCTGAAATGCGCCGTATCAAACACATTCATTTTGTAGGAATTGGTGGTGCCGGAATGTGTGGCATCGCGGAAGTGCTCAAAAACCAGGGGTATAAAGTTTCGGGTTCAGACATCAAAGCGTCTAAAACGACTGCACAGCTTGAAGAAAACGGGATTAAAGTTTATATCGGTCATACGCCAGAAAATATTAAAGATGCCAATGTACTGGTGGTGTCTACAGCGATTGACCCGGAAAACCCGGAAATCAAAGCAGCGATTGAAACCCGTATTCCAGTGGTTCGTCGTGCTGAAATGTTGGGTGAGTTGATGCGTTACCGTCATGGTATTGCAGTGGCAGGAACCCATGGTAAAACCACAACCACAAGTCTGATCACTTGTATGTTGGCGGAAGAAAACATGGATCCAACTTATGTGATCGGTGGTTTGCTGAATCGTACCGGTGTCAATGCCGCACTCGGCGCAAGCCGTTATATCGTGGCTGAGGCGGACGAATCGGATGCAACATTCCTGCATTTACATCCGATGGCTGCAATCGTGACCAATATCGATGCCGATCATATGGATACGTATGGCGGTAGCTTCGATGTCCTCAAAGATACCTTCGTACAGTTCTTGCAAAAACTTCCATTCTATGGCTTGGCAGTGGTGTGTGGCGATGATGCCAATGTGCGCGAAATCATGCCACGCATTGGTCGTCCACTTTTAACCTATGGTTTTAATGAAGATAACGACATTCGTGCGGTTGATGTTGATCAAGACGGTATGCGCACTCACTTTACCGTATTGCGTAAAGATCGCGAGCCATTACGTGTTACCGTGAACCAACCGGGTTTACACAATGTACTGAATGCCTTGGCTGCCATTGGTGTGGCAACCGATGAAGGTGTTTCTGATGCTGCAATTTGCCGTGCATTGGAAGGCTTTAGTGGGGTAGGTCGTCGTTTCCAGGTTCAGGGTGAATTTACAATAGAAGGTGGTAACGTGACCTTGGTTGATGACTACGGTCACCATCCTAAAGAAGTGGAAGCAACCATTAAAGCTGCGCGTCAAAGCCATCCAGATCGTCGTTTGGTCATGATGTTCCAGCCACACCGCTTTAGCCGTACCCGTGACTGCTTTGATGACTTCGTAGATGTATTGTCACAAGTCGACCAATTATTATTGCTGGAAGTGTATCCTGCGGGTGAGAAACCGATTGTCGGCGCGGACAGCCGCAGCTTGGCGCGTAGTATTCGTTTACGTGGCGAGGTTGAACCAATTTTGATTGATCCGGTGGAAGGCAATTTACAAAATGCGGTGCAAAAAGTGTTACAAGCGAATGACTTGTTATTAACGCAAGGCGCAGGTAATGTGGGTGCTCTCTCGATTGAACTTGCACAAAATAAATTGTATTTAAAGTAATCACTTTATGTGATTTTGAATTTGATCGTTCAGTTATAAAGTTTAAGGATATAAACGTGGCAAATGCTTCAGAATTCGGCAAAGTTGCCGTGTTGCTTGGCGGTAAATCGGCTGAGCGCGAGGTTTCTCTAGATAGTGGTAAAGCTGTACTTGAAGCATTGGTACGCTCGGGTGTAAATGCAGAAGCTTTTGACCCGCAAGAACGTAGCGTGACTGAACTGGTCAACTATGATCGCGCATTCATTGTGTTGCACGGTCGCGGTGGAGAAGACGGTCAAATTCAAGGTGCATTAGAATGGTTAAATCTGCCTTATACCGGTACCGGTGTACAGGGTTCGGCCATTGGTATGGATAAAGTCAAAACCAAGCAGGTCTGGCAAGGTTCTGAGCTGCCTACCGCACCCTACCGTATTGTAACCAAAGATTCTGATTTGAATGCCGTGGTAGAAAGTATTGGTTTGCCATTCATTATCAAACCGGTACATGAAGGTTCAAGTATTGGTATGAGCAAAGTTGAAAAAATGGAAGACTTTGCGGTAGCGATTGAAAAAGCGACCGAACATGATGCAGTGGTGATGGCAGAAAAATGGATTAGCGGTTGTGAGTTCACGATTGTGATTCTGAATGGTCAGGCGCTTCCTGTAATTCGTCTTGAGCCGCCAAAAGATGTGGCTTTCTACGATTATGAAGCCAAATATAACCGTAACGATGTGCAGTACGGCATTCCTTGCGGTCTAAGTGAGGATGAAGAAAAACAACTTCAAGCTTTATCTTTACGTGCTTTCCAGGCCGTTGGTGCAAGCGGTTGGGGACGTATTGATGCAATGCAGGATGAACAAGGTAACTTCTGGTTGTTAGAAGTGAACACTGTTCCGGGAATGACCAGTCATTCATTGGTGCCTAAAGCTGCGAAAGCGGTGGGATATAGCTTTGATGAGCTTTGTGTGGCTATTTTGGAACAGACTTTGACAGGTGCGGCTCACTAAACCATGGCTCAACTTCCTGCTTCAATACGCCGTAAACAAGCAGCAATTACATCAATACATGACAAGCCACCGACCCGTAAGGAAAAGCTTGCGAATGCGGGTGGCTGGTTATTATTGATGATTGCACTCATGGTATTGGCTGTAGGGGTGTATGGTTTATATACAGTCATGACCGATGCACATGTCGCGGAACTCAATGTTGTAGGTACGCGTTCAGATGCAGAAAATAGCCAGGTCATGAAGCATGTTACCCCAACGGTAACGGCAAATTATTTTACCGCTGATTTAGAACAAATTCGAGATCAGGCACTAGAGTTGTCTTGGGTAGATCGCGTGGTGGTCTCGCGTGCATGGCCCAATTCAATTCGAGTACGAGTGATGCCCCGTCATCCCATTGCCCGTTGGGGAACTGGACGACTGTTGAGTGATAGTGGTGATATTTTTGCACAAGTAATTCCGCAAAATAATCAAAAACTACCTTTGCTGCACGGTCCAACGTCTCAGTCCAAAATGATGATGCGCCGCTACAATGAAATTAATCAGTTATTCCTGCCAGTCAATGCTCGTTTAAAAGAATTATATTTAACAGAACGTATGACTTGGTTTATGCAGTTTGATTCGGGTTTACGCGTCATTGTGGATCAAGATCAAACGATGAGTAAACTTCAACGCTTGAGTCATCTGGCACAAAGTGATTTAAAACCAGTTTGGTCTAAAATCTCATCAATTGACTTACGTTATAGAAATGGATTGGCGATACAATGGAAGAATTCAGCACCACCTAATATTGTAAATAGTCAGTTTGTTGTAACGATTAATGACACAAGCATTGCAGATGCAAGAATGGTAAAGCCATAATTGAGCGGCTTGATATAAAATAGAGGCTTATGGCCATAAATTAACCAAACATGTGATGATGGTACTAGATAATGAATGAAGCTGTTCCCTCGGTTGTTGCGATTGACATTGGGACACACAAAGTTTCAGTTTTGATTGGTAAGGTACATGCGCCAGACAATATCCAAGTGATAGGGATGGCAACAGCTCGTAACCGAGGCATGAATAAAGGAAAAATTGTAAGTCTCGACAAAGTCATCACTGCAATTAAAAATGCCGTACAAGAAGCAGAAGACATGGCTGAATGCCGGGTGCATTCCGCTTGGATTTCTATTCCAAGTGCAGAATTAAAAAGCTTTTATGCATCAGGTCGTACACCCATTGAAAATAGTGAACATACAATTACAACCAGTGAAGTTGTACGTGCGCTAGAGTTGGCCAAAGCCAGTCATTTGACTTCAGACCACTATTTGGTCAGTGCAGTACCTTTAGGCTTTGAATTAGATGATTCGGCAGAATGGGTACAAAATCCGATTCGCATGTCTGCCCATAGTATGATAGGACATTATCAGTTAATGATGCTGCCGATCAGTACCATGCAGAATCTGGATCGTGCGCTTAAAGGTGCCAATATTGGTGTCGAAAAAATGGTAGTGTCTTGTTTGGCAACCGCTGAAGCAAGTTTGCTCAAAGATGAAAAAGAGTATGGTGCATGTTTGGTGGATATTGGTGCAGGTACCACCAATATTGCGGTATATCTAGATGGTCGCCTTGCATTGACGCATACTTTGCAACGTGGTGGTGAGCATGTTACACGTGACATTGCTGCAGTATTACAGACGACAACGGAAGAAGCGGAACGAATCAAGTTGTTGTATGGTTGTGTTGATCTGAAAGTGGTGAAACCCGATCATATGATTCAATTCCAAGGTATTGATGGTCCACAAACTATCAGTCGTATTGAATTGGCGGAAATTATTATTGCGCGTTATGAAGAGATTCTGACTCAAGTTCATCAAGAATTACAACGTAACGGTGCAATCCATGGTTTATATCATGGTGTGGTACTGACAGGTGATGCTAGCCAAATCGAAGGAATGGTAAATCTGGCACGTCATATGTTAGGGGTTTCAGCACATTTAGGAAATCCACCCGTACAGGTATATGCTGAAGAGCAAAATCAGGCTGCTTTGCGTCGTTCGCAATATGCAACAGCTGCAGGGTTATTAATGTTTAGCCAAAGTGACACGCAAGATACCATTGTAGAATCTACAGATCCTGAAAAAATGTCTATTTTTAAGCGAGTAGGTCGAGCATGGTCGGCATTAAATAATCAGTTAAAATCGATATTTTAAGTTGAATTTATTGGGAATATTGTTAGGAAGTTGTACGTCTAACGGCTTGGACTTGACAAGCGTGTAGTTGAACAGCATCCTAAAACACAATTTTTGTTTATTAAGATCAAGGCAGTATACGGGCTTAAGTGACTGCCAATTACGAATTAGGAAATCCAAAGGTCATGGCCTCATTTGAATTTTTAGAAGATGATCAAAACGATAGCAACGGTCAAGCCCGTTTCACTGTGTTTGGTGTAGGTGGTGCTGGTGGTAATGCTGTACAACATATGCTTGAGTCAGACATTCAAGGTGTAAAATTTGTTTGTGCCAATACGGACAAGCAAGCGTTAGATCGTATGAATGCCCAATTCAAAATCCAGTTAGGCGAGCAAAGCACACGTGGTCTGGGTGCAGGTGCAAATCCGCAAGTGGGTCAAACTGCTGCTGAAGAAAGCCGTGAAATCATCCGCCAACACCTTGAAGGTACAGACATGGTGTTTGTTACTGCCGGTATGGGTGGCGGTACAGGTACCGGCGCTGCGCCTGTGGTTGCGGAAATTGCCAAAGAAATGGGTATTTTGACAGTTGGTGTAGTGACGACTCCATTTAACTTTGAAGGGAAACGTCGTCAACAATCTGCTGAAAAAGGTATTGAAGCTTTAGAAGCGCATGTGGATTCTTTAATCATTATTCCTAACCAGCGTCTGCTTAAAGTATTCCGCGATATTTCAATGAAAGACGCGTACAAAAAAGCAGATGACGTATTGCTCAATGCAGTACGTAGTATCTTTGATCTGGTGGTTCGCCCAGGTCACATCAACCTTGACTTCGCCGATTTGAAAACTGCAATGAGTACGCGTGGCTATGCCATGATGGGTGTGGGTTCAGGACGTGGTGAAACACGTGCGCGTCAAGCTGCTGAACAAGCGATTCGCAGTCCACTGCTTGATAACGTAACGATTATGAATGCTAAAGGCATTTTGATTAACGTGACTGGTGGTGATGATGTGACTTTCGGTGAAATTGAAGAAATTACCGACGTAGTCAATCAAATTGTCGATTTAGATGAAGGTCAAGTATTCTACGGAACTGTATTTGATCCAGATGCGCGCGATGAACTTAGCGTAACTGTAATTGCAACGGGTTTAACCCGTAATTCGGCAGATGCAACTGAGACAGTCAAACGTCCAGTATCTCAGTCTGCAACTCGTCCGGCAAATCATGCTGCTCATGCTGTCGTGGAAGATGATGATGTACCGGCTATTCAGCGTCAAAATAATGATGCTGGTACAACGCCTGCGCCTGCTGTAGGGGCTGCACGCCCAACACCAATGAGTATTCAAGATTACTTGAAAAATCAGCAACGTAAATAAACTCATAGTCTCAGTTTTTAGTTCTAGTTTTAGAAAAGGTCGTAGCAATACGACCTTTTTGTTTTTTATCAATAGCTAAATATGCTAACGTATATCGGTTTTATGAGCAGATGATAGAAAAATGTTGAAACAGCGAACCCTAAAACGTATCGTGAAAGCGAGCGGTATCGGTCTTCATAGTGGGCAAAAAGTCTTGATTAACTTTGTGCCGCACCATGTTGATGGGGGGATTGTGTTTCGACGTATTGATTTAGATCCGCCAGTGGATATTCAAGCGAATGCCATGCTGATTCAAGAGGCATTTATGTGCTCGAACTTAGTTCAAGAAAATGCCAAAGTAGGGACGATTGAACATGTAATGAGCGCCATCGCTGGCTTGGGAATTGATAATCTAATCATTGAAGTTTCTGCTTCTGAAGTTCCCATTATGGACGGTAGTGCAGGTCCATTCATTTATTTGTTGATGCAAGGCGGCCTTGCAGAACAGAATGCTCCGAAAAAATTCATCAAAATTTTAAAACCGGTTAAAGCCTTGATAGAGGATAAACGTGCTGTCTTTCATCCGCATCAAGGTTTTCAACTCAATTTCACTATCGATTTCGATCATCCTGCATTTAAAAAAGAATACCAGTCTGCAACCATTGATTTTTCAACCGAAACTTTTGTCTATGAAGTGAGTGGAGCACGTACCTTTGGTTTTATGAAAGATTTAGACTATCTGAAAGCCAATAATTTAGCGTTAGGCGCGAGTTTAGAAAATGCAATTGGAGTGGATGACACAGGCGTGGTAAATGAAGAGGGTTTACGTTTCTCAGATGAATTCGTACGCCACAAAATTTTAGATGCGGTGGGTGATTTATACTTGCTGGGGCATCAAATTATTGCAAAGTTTGATGGTTATAAGTCAGGACATGCATTAAATAATCAATTATTACGTAATGTTAAAAGTGATCCGAGTAGTTACGAAATTGTAACATTTGATGACGAAACGCAATGTCCCATTCCTTATGTGAGTGTGACATAAGTCATTGTCTTTTAATGTATGCGTTATACTATAACAAATTTGATTGTTAAACAGTTCACAGAATTTTCGACTTAATTCAAGGACATCAAAGTGTCGGTTACTTTTTATTGCTTGCCAAACGTAGCATTGCTTGGCTAAGCTTAGGGTCGCTCACAAAGTCAGCAGCACCACGAATTAAATCTTGGGTATCTGGACTAAGGGATCTGGTCAGGGACTCAGGCTTGCGTAGTGGTTGGGTTGGAATTCTTAAGCGAACTTGCAGTTTCTGCAAATCTTTAAATTCAACCAACTGTAACAATTGAGCAATATATTGCTTTTGAAGATATGCCAGTTGACTAATCATGGCTTGATTTACACCGGTAATCGTCAAAATGCCATTTTCATAACATACAACTTGCCATTGCTCTGGTTGGGGCAATATCGGTTGAATAAGTTTTGTAAGTTTCTGCCATGCAGCAACTTGTGTAGAGAGAAACGTAAAGTTTCCTGTTTTTAAGTGTTTTCTTGTTTGTTGAAAGAGCTTAACCGGTTCAGACATACATTGTTCCTACATATTTGTGTCTTAATCTTATGCGCTCCTTTCAGTAGATATCAAGGAAGAGATCACGCAAGGACATTAACTAAGAACAGTTAAAAGAGGTTTTTTATGCATACGAGACGTATTTTATTAGCGTTTTCATTGGCAGCGTCTGCCGCATCTGTAGCGTTCGCTGATTTGGTAGAGCTCAATTCTAACGATGGATCAACAGATCGTATTGAACAATTGACCCGTACCTTAGCTCAAGGTTCTTACGCAGAATCAAATGATATTGATATTCCTGCTGAAACTAGAATGAGCGTTAAATTACGTGAAAAAACTGTTGAATTGAACAATGAATCGCTTGCAAAAAAATACGGTTCAAGCACCTCAAAAAGTTATTCTAACAATCCTTACTCGTGGTTGGTAGCTCATCCGCTGCCTGATATGAAACGCGTAAGCTCATCTTATGGTGGTCGTACCATGGGTGGCCGTGCTGAAAATCATTCAGGTTTAGATCTTTCTGCACCAAGTGGTACTGCTATTTATGCAACAGGTCCAGGTGTAGTAACAAAATCTGGTTGGGGCACCGGTTATGGTCAATACGTTGAAATTAACCATGGTAATGGCTATTTAACCCGTTACGCGCATGCATCTCGTTTAATTGCTCGTGTTGGTGATCAGGTACAAGCAGGTGAACATATTGCCAATGTAGGCTGTACTGGTCGTTGTACCGGTCCACACTTACATTATGAAGTAGTCAAAGATGGTCAGCGTAAAAATCCGTCAGCTTATTTAGCAATGTTGCCATAACACTAAGTATGACAAATTCTAAAACTTATTCTGTCAGTTTTAATTTAAAGAGTTGTAACGATAGTTAAAGAGTGTGGTAATTCATTTAAAGAGTAGAGTAAAAAAGCTGCTAAAACTTTTAAATTTGATAATATCATTGCACCAAATACTTATTGTATAGAAAACCGCCTTTATTGGCGGTTTTTTGTTTTATTGCGTAAAGAATAGTCAATAGGTATTTATTATATAAATAATAGTGCTATTCCGTATTCAGCTGTGACAATAACTGAAGTTACCTAAAGTATGTTACATATAGAGAATATAAATAGGCTCAATGAATAGGTGGAATATGGCGTTTTATGGCGATACTGACGCGCAAGAAACCCAAGAATGGCAAGATGCTTTTGACTCGGTTCTACAACACATGGGAACGGAGCGAGCGGCATTTTTACTCGAAAAACTTTACCAACGCGCAATTGCTACTCATGTTCCCATTCAGCGTCTAAATACTCCTTACCGCAATACCATTTCTGTTGAAGAGCAACCTGCAATGCCGGGTGATCAGGATATGGAGCGCAGAATTCGCGCTTTAATCCGCTGGAATGCATTGGCTATGGTACTTCGTGCGAATAAGACCGGGGACGATTTAGGTGGTCACTTGGCCAGCTTTGCCTCTTCTGCAACACTATATGATGTGGGCTTTAACCATTTTTTTCGTGCCAATAGTGATCACTTTGGCGGCGACATGATCTATTACCAAGGTCACTGTGCACCAGGTATTTATGCCCGCTCTTTCTTGGAAGGCCGTTTAACTGAAGATCATTTAAATAATTTCCGTCGTGAAGTTGGCGGTATCGGCCTGCCAAGTTATCCGCATCCTTACTTGATGCCAGATTATTGGCAGTTCCCGACAGTATCTATGGGCTTGGGTCCAATTATGTCGATTTATCAAGCACACATTCAAAAGTATTTGATGAATCGTGGCTTGATTAAGGAAGAAGACCGCAAGGTTTGGGCCTATTTGGGCGATGGTGAAATGGATGAGCCTGAAAGCTTGGGGGCAATTTCACTAGCAGGTCGTGAAAAGCTTGATAACCTGATTTGGGTGGTGAACTGTAACTTGCAACGTCTGGATGGACCAGTGCGTGGTAACGGCAAGATTATTCAGGAACTTGAATCTTTATTCCGTGGTGCAGGCTGGCGTGTCATTAAAGTGGTTTGGGGGCGTCATTGGGATCCGCTGTTGGATAAAGATACTACCGGTGCACTTCAGGCAGTGATGGAAGAAGCCGTCGATGGTGATTTCCAGCGTTATCAAGTGAAGGGTGGCGCATATGCGCGTGAAAAGTTCTTTGGCAAATATCCGGAAGCCAAAGAGCTGGTCAAAGACTTAAGTGACGAAGATATTGATAATCTGAACCGTGGTGGTCACGACCCATACAAAGTATTTGCAGCCTATGCCGAAGCATGTACAGCCAAAGGTCAGCCAACGGTGATCCTGGCGAAAACCGTAAAAGGTTATGGTTTGTCTGAGGAAATCGAAGCAGTCAACAAAACCCACCAAATCAAGAAAATGCAAATCAATTCTTTGAAATACGTGCGTGACCGTTTCAATCTTCCTTTCACGGATGAACAGCTTGAGGAAGTACCTTTCTACCGTCCAAGTGAAAATTCCCCTGAATTGAAATACATGAAGGCGCGCCGTGAAGCATTAGGCGGTTATCTGCCTGCACGTCGTAAAGAAAGTGAACAATTGGCGATTCCTGAGTTATCTGTATTTGATTCGGTCTTAGCCGGTTCAAACGGTAAAGAACAATCGACCACCATGGTGATGGTACGTTTAATCTCTTCTCTTCTTAAAGAGAAAGCGATTAAAGACCGCGTTGTGCCGATCGTTCCAGATGAAGCACGTACCTTTGGTTTAGAAGGGATGTTCCGTCAGCTCGGTATTTATGCTGCGCATGGTCAAAAATATACGCCTGAAGACCAAGAGCAGCTGATGCATTACCGTGAAGCTAAAGACGGACACATGCTACAAGAAGGGATTAACGAAGCGGGTGCAATGAGTGCATGGGCGGCGTTGGGAACCAGTTATTCAACCAATAACTTGCCTATGATTCCAATGTACATGTACTACTCGATGTTCGGTTTCCAACGTATAGGTGATATTGCATGGGCAGCAGGCGATGCACAGGCACAAGGCTTCTTGCTGGGTGCAACCGCAGGTCGTACAACGCTCAACGGTGAAGGTTTACAACACCAAGATGGTCATTCACATATCTTGGCCAATACTATTCCAAACTGTGTCTCTTATGACCCGTGTTTCGGTTATGAGTTGGCTGTGATTGTACATGACGGTTTACAGCGTATGTATGTGAATCAAGAGCGCGTGTTCTACTACCTTACCGTAATGAATGAGAATTACGAGCATCCTGAAATGCCAAAAGGTGCTGAAGAAGGCATCAAGCGTGGGATGTACTTACTCGAAGAAGATGAGAAAGCCACTGTTCAGTTATTAGGTTCAGGTGTGATCCTGCGTGAAGTGATCAAGGCGGCGAAAATCCTTCGTGAGGAATACCAAATTCACTCGAATGTCTACAGCGTCACCAGCTTCAATGAACTTGCCCGTAACGGTATGGCATGTGAAGAATACAACCGCCTGCACCCACTGGCTGAAGATGTGAAAGAAGCATGGGTATCGAAACAGTTACGCGGTACCGAAGGTATTGTGGTGTCTGCAACAGATCATATGCGTGCTTACAGTGAACAGATCCGTGGTTATCTTCCAGACAACCGTCCATTTGTAGCATTGGGTACTGACGGTTATGGTCGTTCGGATACACGAGGTAACTTGCGTAGCTACTTCGGTGTAGATGCTGCTCACATTGTGGTTGCAACATTGAAGAAACTGGCTGATGAAGGTGAAGTTGATGCACGTTTGGTTAAAGATGCCATCTCTAGCTTTGAGCTGGATACAGACCGTCCAGTAGCTTGGGCTCCTCAAGTAACACCATCTGTACTTCCTGTTGCTGACTATAAAGAGGAGAAATAAGTATGCAAATTACGACTCCCGATATTGGTGTAGATAAAGCCGTTGTTGCTGAAATTCTCGTTAAAGTGGGCGACACGATTGCAATTGATGAAAGCATTGTCTTGCTTGAGTCTGACAAAGCGTCTGTTGAAGTGCCTAGCACTTCAGCAGGTGTGGTGAAAAGCATTTTGGTGAGCCAAGGTGATGAGGTTACGGAAGGTACAGCCTTAGTCGAGCTTGAAGCAGAAGGTGGAGCAGATGCAGCCACTGAAATTCAACAGGCAGATGCTTCGCAAAAAACTTCAGAAAATACGCCAACTTCATTGCCTGACGATGAAATCATGCAAGAACTGTCTTCGCATCGACCAAAAGCTTCAGCTGCTCCTGCAACTCAAGCAGCTTCACAAGTCGTAGATGTCCAAGTACCTGATATTGGCGTAGAAAAAGCCACTGTGGGTGAAATTTTGGTGTCTGTCGGTGATGAAATCGATGTCGATCAAAGCATCGTGGTAGTGGAATCAGACAAGGCGACTGTTGAAGTTCCAAGTACGGTTTCGGGCACGGTAGAATCTATCGAGATTAAAGAAGGCGACATCATTAAAGAAGGTGTGGTCATTCTGAAAGTGAAAACGGCTGTTTCTGCACCGCAAACCCAGACAGAAGCACCTAAAGCTGAAGCTGCTCAACCGGCAACAGAAGAAAAAGCAGTCGCAACGCCTCAAACTACAGCAGCACCTGCGGGTAATATCGAAGTGACTGTACCTGACTTAGGTGTAGACAAAGCGGCTGTAGCTGAAATTCTGGTTCAGGTCGGTGATACGGTTGAAAAAGACCAGAGTATCATCGTGGTAGAGTCTGATAAAGCCACGGTTGAAGTACCTAGCTCTACAGCAGGCGAGATTAAAGCAATTCACGTTGAAGTAGGTCAAAACGTCTCTGAAGGCATTGCACTGATTACGATTCAAGCTGAAGCGCAAGCAGATGCTGCACCTGTTGCAGTCAAAGCTGAAGCACCGAAAGCAGCCGTTACAAAAGCAGAAACGGCACCTGTTCCTTCTGTTCCAACGGCAGTGACATCTGATAATGCAGACAAGCTAACCAAAGAGCAGAATGCAGCCAACTCGAAAGTTTATGCTGGTCCTGCTGTGCGTAAACTGGCACGTGAATTGGGTGTGGTTTTATCGGATGTGAAAGCGTCGGGTTCGCATGCGCGTGTTATGAAAGAAGACCTAAAAGCTTATGTCAAAACGCGCCTTACTGCGCCGCAGCCTGCTCCTGTAGCCGCTGCTGCTGTGCAGGCGGCCGGTCTGCCAAAACTTCCAGACTTCTCTGCATTTGGTGGTGTTGAAGAAAAAGCCATGACACGCTTGCAGCAGGTTTCTGTACCGCAATTGTCATTGAATAATTTCATCCCGCAAGTCACGCAGTTTGATGCAGCCGATATCACCGAGCTTGAAGCTTGGCGAGGCGAGTTGAAAGGCAACTTTAAGAAAGAAGGGATTAGTCTGACTATTCTGGCTTTCATTGCCAAGGCATTGGCGCATCTTTTAAAAGAAGAGCCTTATTTTGCAGGTCATTTGGCGGATGATCAAAAGTCTGTATTGCTGCGCAATGAAATCCATATGGGGATTGCAGTAGCCACCCCTGATGGTTTGACCGTTCCTGTTCTGCGTAATCCGGACCAAAAATCGGTTAAGCAAATTGCGATTGAGCTGGGTGAGTTAAGTAAAAAGGCGCGTGAGAAGAAATTATCACCGAAAGACTTACAAGGTGCGAACTTTACCATTACCAGTTTAGGTTCAATTGGCGGTACAGCATTTACACCGCTCGTGAACTGGCCTCAAGTGGCAATTTTGGGCATTTCACCTGCCACCATGCAACCGGTGTGGAATGGTGAAAGTTTTGATCCACGCCTCATGCTGCCATTGTCATTGTCTTATGATCATCGTGTGATTAATGGTGCTGACGCTGCTCGTTTTACCCATAAACTGACCAAGCTTTTAGCGGATATTCGCACTTTATTGCTCTAATCAGCTCATTAAAGCTCGAATAAGATAAACCCTGCTTCGGCAGGGTTTTTTATTGTCACAGAGTATTAAAATATTTTGAGTCGCTTGTCGATCTGAGGATGAGCTTTTATTTGTTTTAACCGCCTATTCTAAAAGGCAGACAATAAATTGATTTGATAAAAAACTGCTTTACGATTAAAATCAACTTACTTCATTGGGGAGTAGCCGCTTTTTACGCAATGTAAAAAGGTGATGGTCAACATAATTGTTCAACAGAACATGGTCATCATAGCAAAGAACCAATTCAGCTTTTCTCAAAGCTTTTTTTGTTGGCAAGACCTTTGATTTATCACTCCGCAGATTTTTGGCTAGCAGGAGCGATAAGTCATCGGCAAATTTTGCTAGCCAGAGAAAGATCACATGTATGAACTGCTCATCTCTACCGCTATTGTTGCCCTTGCTGAAATGGGTGATAAGACTCAGTTATTAGCCTTGTTACTGGCGGCCCGTTTTCGAAAACCTGTTCCTATTCTGTTTGCTATTTTACTGGCGACCCTATTGAACCATGGTATATCGGCAGTGCTTGGCCAGTGGATTACCACGGTACTTAGCCCAGATGTGTTACTGTGGATTGTATCCATTGGCTTTATCGCGATGGCCCTGTGGATGCTTGTTCCAGACGAGCTTGAAGATGAAACTGATAATATCAATAAATGGCAAAAATATGGCGTGTTTGGAGCCACCTTTGTGCTGTTCTTTCTGGCAGAAATAGGCGATAAAACCCAAGTGGCGACCGTTGCTTTGGCAGCGCGTTTTGACAGTGTATTCTGGGTGATGCTGGGCACGACCATTGGGATGATGATTGCCAATGCGCCGGTAGTCTTTGTCGGGAACAAGCTGGCTGATAAACTGCCAATTCCACTGATTCATAAGATTGGTGCGAGCATATTCTTGATCATTGGTGTTGCTACTTTGGTACAGCATTACTTTTTTTAAAGTTGAATAGTCATAAAAAATCCTGGCATTTTAGTCGGGATTTTTTATGACTAAATATGCACAATTTACTGATAATTCTGACGTTATTTCATTATGTGTTGATTGTAAATTACTATAATTCCCTATATGTTGTATGGCATTAAAATACAATTTTACAGCGATATTTTGGGGAATGGGTTATGGCATTTGATCGTACTACATCACAAGTGTTATTTGATAATGGCACACATAAATGTATTAGCTTTACCAGTCTGGTGAAAGGTGAAGGTGTACAAGCCAACCAATTTCTAATTTTGGATCATGAACGTGCCGCAGTGCTGGATCCAGGGGGCGATTTAACCTATGTCCCACTGACCATGGAACTGAACAAATATACCCGTCTGACCAATCTCGATTATGTGATGGCTTCCCATCAAGACCCTGACATTATTACCTCAATGCCACGTTGGTTGGTATATACCGAAGCCAAAGTGGTGGCATCTAAACTCTGGGCGCGCTTTTTACCCCATTTAAATTCGGCTTTTATGAGTGATCGAATGAAGGGTGGATGGTTGGAACGCTTGATTGAATTACCAGACCACGGTGGAATCATTCCTTTGGGCGAATCGCGTATTATTGTTGTTCCTGCCCATTTCCTGCATTCGGTTGGCAATTTCCAGTTTTATGATCCGATTGCAAAAATTTTATTTTCCGGTGATATGGGCGCATCAATGGTGGAGGATGCCGCTAAACCATTGGAAAACTTTGCAGCGCATATTCCAAAGATGAAAAGCTTTCACCAGCGCTATATGTGTTCGAATAAAGTGATTCGCCTTTGGGTAAATATGGTGCGTACTATGGATATTGAAATGATTGTGCCGCAGCACGGTACGCCATTTATCGGTAAAGAGCAGATTAATCAGTTCTTGGACTGGATTGAAACTTTAGAATGCGGAATCGACTTGATGGATGAAACGGTATTTACCTGTCCTGAATAATATCTCTGCTGTTCACTGATTTTTGTTGCGTATAAAAGCAACATTTTTTAATATTTCTGTCTAAAAATTAAATCTTTGATGACGAGAATTTAAAAATGTTGTCTCAAGTCGCGACGCAGGATGCATGTTTTAGCTGTGGGGCATGTTGTGCCCATTTCCGGGTTTCATTTTATTGGGCAGAAGGTATTGCCATGCCTGAACATTATATACAACCACTGACCGCAGTTTATTCGTGTATGCAAGGCACCCATCAGGCACAGCCTTATTGTGCTGCACTTGAGGGGAAAATTGGTGAACAGGTCAGTTGTGCCATTTATACAGTGCGCAGTTCCAGTTGCAAAGAAGTGCAGGTTGCGGATGAACAATGTAATAAAGCCCGCCGTGCCTACAATATGATTCCCTTTATAGCTATTGAAACGGCAGAACCGAGCAATGATGAGGGTTTTGATCAGGTGGTTTAACATTCAATAAAATTAAATATTTAGCCTTATAATGCAGCAGAGTGGCTGTTTTTGAACAAAAAACCTTGTAGATATTCAGTCATGTAAATTTATTTTGCCTGACTGTTTGAAATTAACATGAATAAACCTGTATTTTTTGTTTATAATAGCGCACGGAAATTACCAGTGAGACTGTTATGTTGACCATCGTTCAAGAAGCACTAACCTTCGATGATGTCTTATTACTCCCTGCCTACTCAACTGTTCTCCCAAAAGATGTCTCCCTAAAGACACGCCTTACTCGTGGCATTAATTTGAATATTCCCCTTGTTTCAGCTGCAATGGATACTGTGACAGAATCACGTATGGCAATTGCGATGGCGCAAAACGGTGGTATCGGCATCCTGCATAAAAACATGGATATTTCTGCTCAAGCAGCTGAAGTACGCCGTGTGAAAAAATTCGAAGCAGGGATGGTGAAAGATCCTATCACTGTGACTCCGGAAACTACGGTTCGTGAATTGATTGCGATTACTCAAGCCAACAATATCAGCGGTGTACCCGTTGTTAAAGATGGCAAAGTGGTCGGTATTGTCACGGGTCGTGATACACGTTTTGTGACCAATCTAGAACAGCCGGTTAGCAACATCATGACTGGTCAGGACCGTTTGGTGACTGTTCGTGAAAACGAATCTAAAGAAAATATCCAGGCCTTATTACAAAAAAACCGTATTGAAAAAGTATTGGTGGTAGGCGACAACAACGAATTAAAAGGTTTGATTACGGTCACTGATTTCCGTAAAGCCGAGCTTTATCCAAACAGCTGTAAAGATGACTTAGGTCGTCTGCGTGTTGGTGCGGCAGTAGGTACAGGAATTGAAACCCCTGCACGTGTTGAAGCATTGGTTGAAGCCGGTGTGGATGCGATTGTTGTCGACACGGCACACGGTCACTCTGCAGGTGTAATTGAGCGCGTTCGTTGGGTTAAAGCCAACTACCCGCAAGTTCAAGTCATTGGCGGCAACATCGCAACTGGCGATGCTGCATTGGCTTTACTTGACGCAGGTGCAGATGCGGTTAAAGTCGGTATTGGTCCTGGCTCAATCTGTACCACCCGTATTGTTGCAGGTATTGGTATGCCACAAATGTCTGCGATTGATAGTGTTGCCAATGCATTGAAAGATCAGATTCCTTTAATTGCTGATGGTGGTATCCGCTTCTCTGGTGATATGGCGAAAGCCATTGGTGCCGGTGCGAGCACAATCATGGTCGGTTCATTGATGGCAGGTACTGAAGAAGCACCTGGTGAAGTTGAATTCTTCCAGGGTCGTTATTATAAAGCTTACCGTGGTATGGGTTCGTTGGGTGCAATGGCCGGTGCAACAGGTTCTGCTGACCGTTATTTCCAAGACGCTAAAGCAGGTCAGGAAAAACTTGTACCAGAAGGTATTGAAGGTCGCGTACCTTACAAAGGTCCTATGGGCAACATTGTGCACCAAATGATGGGCGGTTTACGTTCATCTATGGGCTACACGGGTTCTGCAGTGATTGAAGATCTTCGTCAAAATGCGAAATTCGTAAAAATCACTTCAGCCGGTATGTCTGAATCACATGTGCATGATGTGACCATTACTAAAGAAGCACCAAACTACCGTGTTGGTTGAGTTTTAGTAATCCAAGCCATGAAAAGCCGTCATTTATATGACGGCTTTTTTGATTTTGGTGTAAAGTAATTGCGGATAAAATTGGATGATGAATATCATCACACATATATAAGAAGTGAGTGAAAAATGAGTTATTTCGGAACAGATGGCATTCGTGGAAAGTTTGGGGAGCTTCCAATTACACCTGAATTTGCACTTAAGCTAGGCTTTGCAGCAGGTAAAGTTTTAAAACAAATGAGTCATAAGAAAAAACCTATTGTTGTGTTGGGTAAAGATACCCGTTTATCTGGCTATATTTTAGAATCTGCATTACAAGCTGGTTTAAATGCTGCTGGAGTCTATGTTCATTTATTGGGGCCATTGCCAACCCCGGCCATCGCACATTTAACCCGTGCTTTGCATGCCAGTTTAGGCATTGTAATTTCGGCTTCGCATAACCCTTATTTTGATAACGGGATTAAATTTTTCTCAAGCGAAGGCAAAAAATTGCCCGATGAAGTTCAAAATGCAATTAATCGAGAACTTGAAAAAGAATTAAAAATTGAAGATACCGCAAACTTGGGTAAAAGCGTTCGTGTCAAAGACGCCAACGGTCGTTACATTGAGTTCTGTAAATCAACATTCCCATACCATTTCGATTTAAGTAATTTAAAGATTGTGGTGGACTGTGCCAATGGTGCAGCTTATAACGTGGGGCCTGCGGTATTTCGTGAACTGGGCGCGGGCGTGATTGCTATCCATAATGAACCGACAGGTTTAAATATTAATGAAGACTGCGGTTCAACCCATCCTGAGAGCCTGCAAAAAGCTGTGTTAGAACATCAAGCAGATTTAGGCATTGCCTTTGATGGGGATGCAGACCGGGTGGTTTTGGTCGATAAAAACGGTCAGTTAGTCGATGGCGACAACATCCTTTATATTCTTGCGACACAAGCGAGCCATAAACCTGCAGGAATTGTGGGTACCGTGATGAGTAATATGGCCCTTGAATTGGCACTCGAAAAAGCGCAAGTTCCATTTGTACGTGCCAATGTAGGTGACCGTTATGTATTGCAAGCACTGGATGAAAATGGCTGGGTGATTGGCGGTGAACCATCCGGGCATATTCTGACCTTAGATAAAAGCACCACAGGCGATGCGATTATTGCAGCCTTGCAAGTGTTGACTGTCATGGTTGAACAGAAAAAAGCTTTGCATGAGTTGGTTGCAGACTTCCATTTATTGCCAAATGTACTGGTGAATGTCCGTTTAGATGCCATGTTCGATCCTTATGCTGTACCTGCATTAGCGACTGAATTTGAGAAAGCGGAACAACAGCTCAAAGGTCGGGGGCGTTTACTGATTCGTAAATCAGGCACTGAACCCGTCATTCGGGTCATGGTGGAAGGTGATGATCTTCAAGAAGTGACCGATTTAGCCAACCATCTTGCAGATGCTGTCCGTACCAATGCTGCTTAAGGAAACCATATGAATGATGTGATTAAAGATTTGAGCGAACTTCGCTTAAGTTACCAAAAAGGTGAATTACATGAAGCACATGTGGACGAAAATCCACATTTGCAGTTTCTAGCGTGGTTTAACGCATCTTTAGATGCCAAATTGCATGAACCCTATGCCATGTATTTGGCCACGGCAAATGCGCAAGGTCGTCCGCATGTACGTACCGTATTATTACGTGGCGCAACGCATGCGGGTTATGACTTTTATAGTAATTATGACAGTCAAAAAGGTTTAGACTTAATTGCAAATCCCTATGCGGAACTGCTGTTTTATTGGCCTGAATTGGAACGCCAAATTCGCGTGAGTGGTAAAGTTGAAAAGATCTCTTTAGCAGAGTCGACCGACTATTATCATAAACGTCCACGTGATAGCCAGATTGCAGCGCATATCAGTACGCCACAAAGTGGAGTCATTGCCAGTCGTGAAGAATTGCAAACGCGTTTCCAGGCCTTGCAAGATCGGGTAAGCGACAAAACAGAATTGGCCAAACCCGAATTTTGGGGTGGCTACCGTTTAGTACCCGACTATTACGAATTTTGGCAAGGTCGTCCAAACCGTTTACATGACCGTTTAAGTTATGAAAGAATCGACGGTACATGGAAATTACAACGACTCATGCCTTAAATGCCAAAAACACTGATTCAGCAACGACCTTTTATTACACGCCCTGAAAATATTCAGGGCGTGTCACCCTTTATTGCGCAAATTTTAGCGCGCCGTGGTATGCAATCCGAACAAGAACTCCAACTTAAACTGAAACATTTACTTGCTCCCAATATGAAAGGTTTAGAACAAGCCATTCAAATTATGGATCAAGCTATAGACGATGAGAAGAAAATTGTCATTGTTGGCGATTATGATGCGGATGGTGCAACCAGTACCGCATTAATGGTATTAGCGTTACGAGACATGGGTGCTACTGTTGAATATTTGGTTCCTGATCGTTTTAAATATGGCTATGGTTTAACACCCAAAATTGCAGATTTGGCATTTACCCGTTATCAGCCAGATCTGCTGATAACAGTCGATAACGGTATTTCCAGTCATGCGGGTGTAGAGCAAGCCCAAGCACATGGCATGCAGGTGATTATTACCGATCATCATCTGACCACCAAGGAAACGCCTAAAGCCGAAGCTGTTGTTAATCCGAATCAATTGGGTTGCGAATTTCCAAGCAAGGCCTTGGCGGGGGTAGGAGTTGCATTTTACTTGCTTGCTAACCTGTCGAGCCACCGAAGTAAATTAGGGAAATCTAATTCCAAGGTGGCACAGTATTTAGATCTGGTGGCGCTCGGGACATATGCGGATGTGGCAAGTCTGGATTATAACAACCGGATCTTGGTGGATGCCGGAGTTAAACGGATTCAGCAAAACCAATGTCGCGCAGGGATAAGTGCTTTACTGGATATTGCAGGACGAGAACCGTCCGAACTCAAAGCCCTAGATTTAGGTTTTGTGCTTGGTCCTCGAATTAATGCAGCTGGGCGCATGGAAACCATGGACATTGGTATTGAATGTCTCATTGCAATCGATATGCAAACTGCTTATCCATTGGCACAGCAGTTGAATCAGTTAAATGTTGAACGTCGTCAGGTTGAAGCGCAGATGAAGCAAGAGGCTTTATCTGAATTAGTAACCTTGCAATTAGATCAGGCAGATTTACCTGCGGCTTTAATTCTGTTTGAACCGCATTGGCATCAGGGTGTAATTGGTATTGTGGCGGGTCGTCTGAAAGAACAGTTTCATCGTCCGAGTATCGTTTTTGCAGCTGATGATGATGGCATTCATATCAAAGGTTCTGCACGCTCAATAGAAGGCGTGCATATTCGAGATGCGATTGAACTCATTGCAGAACAACATCCGCATTTGGTCAGTCACTTTGGCGGACATGCCGCAGCAGCGGGTTTAACCATTCAGAAAAAGCATTTTGAAGAATTCAAACAGGTTTTTGAGCAACTGATCTCGACTATGGATGAATCGCTGTTTTATACCACTTTATGGACGGATGGTGAATTACCCACAACAACTTTTCAAATTGATACAGTCGATCTGCTGCAAAATTTAACCCCATGGGGACAAAAATTTCCATCACCGATTTTTGAAGGGGTATTCAAGGTTTTAGATTATCGCTGGTTGAAAGAAACCCATTTAAAACTGCGTTTGGCTTTAGAGAACGGTCAAATTGTAGAAGCCATTGCCTTTAATGCCAGTGAAAAATTCGAATTTGATGCCATGCAAGATAGTGTTCGACTGGTGTATGAACTCGATAAAAATGAATTCAATGGCAATGTGAGTTTACAACTGCGTGTCATACATTTAGAACAATAAAAAACCGCTCATTGGAGCGGTTTTTTTGATTTGATTAATTCGGTCTGATTAGAAGCGGTATTTCGCAGCTACACCAAATGAGTTGTAGTCATTATTACCAACTTCACCAAAACCAACACGACCTTCAAGGCTTACTTGTTGGTTAATGAATTTACGGGCATTGACACCAAATTCACTTTGATCAGTTAAGTCATTGTTATGATAGTCAGCACCAACGCTTAGTGTTTTATCAATGAAGTAGTCGGCAGCAAGATTGTACTCATCTAGATCACCAAATGCAGCACCAGCTTCTAAATTGATATCTTTACCATTACTTAAAGTAGTTACATATTTAGCACGTAATGTTGGATCTACACCATCATCATTGTCGTTGTCATAACCTTTAAGACCAGCGGCAATTAACAATCCTGGAGCTGGAAGGTAACCAACTTCAGCGGCATAGTAAGTGGTATCAAAGTCATATTTTTGACCCAGTCCATTGAAAAGTTCTGTTTCATTTTGACTGATGTTACCGCTTAAATAAAAGTCAGAATTTGGTACAAAGACCTCTGCACCGATACCATAAGTGTTGCTATCTAAATCACCACGATCAGCAAATGTTGCTTGGGCCTTTACGTTACTTGCACGGTCAAGGAAAGCTGCTTCTGCAAGTGGGGCATTACGAGTTTGAACGGGGTTGAAGTAATAAGTACCATCTACACCAAAAGCATTACCTGAACCACCATTATCTGGGTCAACGTAAGCGGCTGCTGCACCAACTTCGGCTTGGTATGCATTTGCTGTACCTGTTACTGCTAGAGCAGAAAGAAGTGCTGAAGCAATGGCTAATTTTTTCATGGATACTACCCCTCAAATTTATGGTCAAAATTAATACATTTTTTGTTACAACTTTTAGTCTAGAGCAAAATGAATTCAGGTCAATCCTCGCAAGGTTACTCAAATGTTGCTAACGTAATTTTATGTAATTTTTGAATTTTAAATATTTGAAAAATATAGATTTATTAAAATGTTTTGTTTTATTAAAATTGTGTAGAGTTCATGGATTTATGTGAATTTTTAATAAAATTTTAAGTATTTCGTAACAGAATAGTGAGTTAATATTAAAAATAACCTCAATTGAGGAGGTCTTTAACTATCCATTTAATTACTTACTGCTTAATTAAAAATAATATGTCACATTGATATTAAATAATTAAATATCGATATTAAATAATTAAATATCATGACCCAACCAACTTAACCACCTACGCGAAGTTAGAATAAAATATTTAGAACGAATAAAGCAGAAATCAATATACTTTTCATCGTAGTCTTGCATATTATAAGCTGTACTTATGCTAAAGGCCTGGTCGAAATAAATATTTGATTCCATCATAAATTGTATATGCGTCGGCTTCAGATTTTATAGCTAAAATAGTTTTTCTTTCTGAGTAGTGATGGGGCTAGCCAAGATAAGCATTGCTGTGATGAGTTAAAAATGCAAATTTATTAAGCGGTGCATTTTTAGTAGAAACAGGATTGAATTAAAAAGTGCTTTTTACCTCAAATTCATTGTCTGCATGTATAGTCGTTATCATGATCAGTATAGATACAACTACCCTCTAATTGAGTGTTCTAAGCAAAACTTGAACAAGCAATTGCTGCAAGGCTGAGTGCTAGACCTGTGCGTTTCATTAACCTCCAAAGTGATTGTGGTTAAAAAATTGTAAGAATGCTTAAAAACATGCATCTGGTTCATAAAAAAGACATTCAGATCAACTGCTATTGCACCAAGGCTCTGTAAAACTGCATCCATGCTCTGTGTTATAATTGATGGCTATTTAAGCCAAGTATTCTGATTGAGAGTAATTCACGTGGAAATTAATCCTTATCTAAACCAATTAAAAGACTTAAACGACCGTGGTCTAACATTACGGGGGTATCTTTGACTACGATCTGAAAAAAGAACGTTTAGAAGAGGTACTTCGTGAATTAGAAGATCCAACCATCTGGAATGACCAAAGTCGTGCGCAAGCGATGGCCAAAGAAAAAGGCGAGCTTGAAAACGTATTAAATGTGCTTGAGGGTTTATCAACTCAGCTGGAAGACGCACAAGCATTGCTGGAGTTAGCAGTTGAAGCAGATGATGAAAGTTTGCTTGAAGATGTGCAAGCGGAATTAGACAATTCTGAAGCCGAACTGGCAAAACTTGAATTCCGCCGTATGTTCAGTAACCCGATGGACCCGAACCCATGTTATGTGGAAATTCAGGCCGGTTCGGGGGGGACGGAAGCACAAGACTGGGCATCCATGTTGCTTCGTATGTATATGCGCTGGATTGAACGTCACGGCTTTAAAGCAGAATTGATGGAAGAATCTGACGGTGATGTTGCCGGGATTAAATCGGCGACCATTCGTGTAGAAGGCGAGTATGCCTATGGCTGGTTACGTACCGAATCTGGTGTACACCGTTTAGTGCGTAAATCGCCATTTGACTCGGGTAACCGTCGTCATACTTCATTCTCGGCTGTGTTTGTTTCACCTGAAATTGATGACGATATCGAAATTGATATTAACCCTGCGGACGTGCGTACCGATACTTATCGTGCATCGGGTGCCGGTGGTCAGCATATTAACAAAACCGATTCTGCGGTACGTTTAACCCATGCACCAACAGGAATTGTAGTGGCATGTCAGAACCAGCGTTCACAACATGCCAACCGTGACCATGCCTGGAAACAGTTACGTGCAAAACTCTATGAATTAGAGATGAAAAAACGTACCGATGCTGCGCAAGCACTGGAAGATACCAAGTCCGATATTGGTTGGGGTAGTCAGATTCGTTCATACGTACTGGATGACTCGCGTATTAAAGACTTGCGTACCAGTGTGGAAAGCTCAAACACCGGTGCAGTGCTGGATGGTGATCTGGATAAATTTATTGAAGCCAGTTTAAAACAGGGTTTATAAGTTTATTGCTAAAAAAACAGAGGCCGATCCTCTGTTTTTTTAGCTTTAAAACTGGGTGATATGAGTTCATCCAATGTATTGGTCAGACAATGTTAGAATAGAGTGAATTTGTACAAGATTGCAGCAATTTACAAAATGAATATATAATATCGATAAATTTCGATATTAATATCGTATAAATTCGATATAATGATTCTAGGTAAGGTGCTGATCATGAACATGAGTGAAATGAGATGGACACAGAAGCAATTTATAAAGCCTTAGCCAACCCGATTAGACGTCAGATTCTGCAATGTTTAAAAGAACCTGATCGTTACATTTCTAGTGAAGAATGTGGAAATGATTTTAGTCGTGGCGTGTGCGCAGGTCAGATGGAAAAAATTGCCGATATCTCCCAATCGACTATGTCCAATCATTTGTCGGTGCTGCAACAGGCAGGACTGATTCATGTCACTAAATATGGACAATGGTCTTATTTCTCACGTAATGAAGCACTGATCGAAGAGTTTTTACAATATTTACAGCATGCGCTTTAGACTTTAATCAGTCCGGGCAAGCTGTAAGAGGATTGCTGGATGACAGATTTTTCAACACCGATTCAATTTGGTGAACTTAAACTTAAAAACCGTGTGGTGATGGCACCATTAACGCGTAGCCGTGCCACCGCTGACCGTGTACCAACGCCAATGATGGCTGAATACTATGCGCAACGTGCAAGTGCAGGTTTAATCATCTCGGAAGCAACGGTGATTTCAGAAGAAGCCAATGGTTATGAAAAAACGCCAGGTTTATTTACCGACGCTCAAGTAGAAGGCTGGAAACTTGTTACAGATGCAGTTCATGCCAAAGACAGTTTGATTGTGGCGCAATTGTGGCATGTGGGTCGGGTATCGCATCCTGATTTATTAAAGGGTGAAACGCCGGTTTCAGCCAGTGCCGTACAACAGGCTGGTCATGTGAGCCTGCTGCGTCCAAAACGTGAATATGTAGTGCCGCGTCCACTGGAAATCTCTGAAATTCGAGCCATTACCGAGCAATATAAACAGTCTGCCATTCGTGCCAAAGCTGCAGGTTTTGACGGAGTGGAATTGCATGCGGCGAATGGTTATTTGATTGACCAATTCTTGCAAACTTCAACCAATAAACGTAGCGATCTTTATGGTGGTTCGGTTGAAAACCGTGTGCGTTTCTTGCTTGAAGTGGTGGATGCGCTGATTGAAGTCTGGGGTGCCGGTCGTGTTGGTGTGCATTTGGCGCCGCGTGGCGATGAGCATGATATGGGCGATGCCAATGCGAAAGAAACGTTTGGTTATGTAATGGAAGAACTGGGCAAACGTAAAATTGCCTTCTTCTTTACCCGTGAATATCTAGCCGATGACAGCATCAGCCTAGAAATGAAAGCGCGTTCAAATGGTGTGCCGTATATTGCCAATATGCGTTTAAGCCGTGAAGATGCACTTGAATTATTGGCATCGGGCAAAGCAGAAGCGGTGTCTTTTGGTAAAGATTATATTGCCAATCCTGACCTTTTTGAGCGTTTGGTGGAAGATGAACCGCTAAATGAATTGAAGTTTGAAAATATGATTGGAACCGATGTCGCAGCAGGTTATATCGACTATCCTTTCTTAAATAAACAGTTGGCCGAAAGCTAAGCTGATACCTCACAAAGCAGAATAAATCATCTCACAGAGCAGAATCCATTAACATGTGGAGGCTGCTCTGTTATATTTTGCCGATTCAACACAATTTGAGGCAACTTGTTTGGCTACTCCTGTTTGGTACAACGCAGCATTATCAATCATTAAACCATTATATAAGTGGCGAATAAAAAAACGTGCGTTGAATACGGAGCAATTGCAACAAGAGTGTCTTGAGCGTTTTGGTCCCTTTCAAACGCCGAAAAATCTGCATGCCATCTGGTTTCATGTGGTATCGGTGGGGGAAACCAATGCGGCGCAACCCTTAATCGAACATTATTTAAAATTAGGTCATGCCGTTTTAGTGACCAATACCACTAAGACCGGACAGGCGCGTGCCAAATCACTATTTTTAAAAGCCCCGTATGAACATTTGTTTCAGGCAGTGTATTTGCCTGCGGACCAGAAACATTTGGTGCAGGCGTTTTATCAAAAATATCAGCCGAAATTATTGGCTTTGGTGGAAACTGAAATCTGGCCAAATTTGATTGACCAAGCCCAGCAAGTTAAAGTGCCATGTTTGTTGATTAATGCCCGTCTTTCGGAAAAATCCGCGCAAGGCTACAGCAAAGTTCAAGGCCTGAGCCGAGGCATGCTGCATGGTCTAGACCAGTTACTGGCACAAGACCAAGCGACTTTAGAGCGCTTTATCCATTTAGGTTTATCTGCGAATAAAGGGCAGGTGTTAGGAAGTATTAAATTTGATATTCATGCACCTGAAACATCTATTCAACAGGCAGGGCAACTGAAACACGAATGGAATTTAGCAGCACGTAAAATCATTACCATTGCCAGTACGCATGCGCCAGAAGAGCAAAAATTACTCGCTACTTTACAGCCTTATTTAACACAGCATCCAGAAATTTTGGTGATTGTGGTACCGCGTCATCCGGAACGCTTTGATGAGGTATTTCAGATTGCACAAGGTTTGGATTTAAAAACCCGACGCCGCAGTTTAGGTGAATCCATTCAGCCTGATACCCAAGTATATTTAGCCGATAGTATGGGCGAGATGTGGTTGTGGTATGCCTTAAGCCAAGTCTGCTTTGTCGGTGGTTCGTTGAATGAGCCAGGCGGTGGGCATAACATTTTAGAGCCAATTGCTTTAAATGTGCCGACGGTTTTGGGTAAAAATTACTTTAACTTTCAGACTATTGTTGATGAATTTGTCGCAGTGGATGGGGTAAAAGTTGTGGATGATGCAGAGCAGGCGACGAAACTTTTAATTGAACTGTTAAATGATCATGTAGTTGCAGAACAACTGAATCGACAGGCACAACGAATCATGCTGAAAAATACCGGTTCGTTAGCAAAGCATATTGCGGTGATTGATCAGTATCTTTAAAAAGCCCTGTGTTACATTACGTTGAAATTTATTTCGCGGAGGCGGCATGGATGCCGCCGTTAGGCTATGGTAAAGGGACTTACCAATAGCCTAACAAAGAGTTTTGCCTACTTTTGCGCTGTCAAAAGTAGGAATATGCCTACGCAAAGTAAAATAAAGTCATGAAATTTTAGGTGGCTGTGCAGGTGTCTTTGCTTTTAAGAGTTGAATTTATAACTTATGAATATTGTTCTTCTTGACCCACGCCAAACTGAATCTGAAATCTGGACGATTAGTGCCAAACGTCAGCTTGAACATTTACGTACCCATGTTGATATCCAAGTCGGTGACAGCTTAAAAGTCGGGATTCGGGAGGGTAAACGCTACCTGACGGAAATTGTGGAAATCACTGAACAAGCCATAAAATTAAAATCCATTAAAGAAGAGCTTGTTCCTGAAAAACTGCCGGTCACTTTAATTGTTGCCATGCCGCGTCCGAAAGTACTGCGCCGTTTAATTATGGATAGTGTCACGCTGGGGGTAGAAAAAATTATTCTTCTGCACAGTTATCGGGTGGATAAAAGCTATTGGCAAACCCCATTTTTACAACAGCTTGATCAATATGTAACGCTGGGTCTGGAACAAGCCGGAGATACCATTGCACCTAAAATTGAAATCTATAAACGCTTTAAGCCATTTGTAGAAGATGTCTTGCCCAGTTTAATTACCGCGGAATGTCCGGCTTACGTGGCCCATCCTTATGCAGATATGAAAATGCCTTTTGCAATTGATCATCCGTGTAGCATTATGATTGGCCCAGAGGGCGGTTTTATTCCCTATGAAGTGGATTTGCTGATAAAAAACGGCTGCCAGGCGGTAAGCTTAGGCAACCGTATTATTCGAACTGAAACTGTGATTGCTTATGTATTAGGTCGTCTGTTTAGCACGAGCTGACTCATCATCCTGTACCGAAGGATCACCACGATAGATCTTCACTTCTTGTACTGGATAAGGGATAGAAATATTATGTTCGGCAAAAGCCTGAATCACCCTTTCCTGTACGGCACTGACCGACGTTCCCATTCCTGTTTCAGTCGTATCCACCCACCAGAAGGCTTTTAGCGTGATCGAGAAGTCAGCCAGTGCAGTGACATTTACGCTAAACCCAGGTTGACTCAGGATCGTTGGATCTTTATCTAGAATGGCAGTAATAATATCTTTGGCTTTTTGGATATCGTCTTCATAACCAATACCGACCACAAATTCACAACGGCGGCGTTGATAAGCCGTATTGACCGTCACTGCGCTGGTATAGACTGTTGCATTGGGAATAACGATACGACGGCCATCGGGTGAACGTAAGAAAGTTGCACGAATCTGAATATCTTCAACCGTACCTTCCATGCCCGACACAATAATGTCATCACCAATTTTGAACGGTTCACCCAGTAAAATTAAAATGCCTGAAAGCAAATTCTGGAAAATGTCCTTGAACGCGAAACCGATCGCGACCGAACCAATCCCCAAAGCACTCATTAGCTGCCCCGGAGTGAAGCCTGGAATGGCAATGACCATGGCAATGAGGAAACCAAAGAACATGATGGCTGAACTGCCGACACGGTTCAGAACCAGAACTAGATTCTGTTTGGTATAAGAGCGGTCAGTCAAAGCTTTACGGACAAAGAATTTAAATAATTTTGACAGTAAATAAAATATTGTAAAAACCACCAGTGCAATACAGATGTAGGGTAAGCGCTCCCAAAAGGCATCGGCGAATTTATCAATGGTGGAATACGCATCGTTATACTTTGCTGTATGTTTTAGCACAGTTTGTGTGGTTTTTTCAGTTGCCTCATGCAAAAGCTCTGATGTGCCTTGAGTCACATCATTCAAGGCATTTTTTTGTTCAGCCACGAATTTTCCGAATTTGGGTTAGTACGCGGTATTTTGCCTGAAAATCAGTAAAAATTTAACCACTACTCAGCTGCAATCCGCCTGGTTTTTGTCAAAAAACTGTGAACACATTTTAAAAGTAGGCGGTGCCTTTTTGAATGACTTCTTGAGGTTGAGGCATTTCCAGTTCGCCTGCTCCAAACATATAAGACACGATGCTACTTGAAGCCATGAAACTCAATACCGTGATAATAATCATCAACCAAGCCAGTATTTTTTCCCAGACCGGTGTCGCACGCGGTAAACCATAATTGTTGACTCCCTTGCTTCCTGAACCTAAAAGTAAATATAGCCCCATAAAAATATTCAGTAAGGGAATCAGGAATAACAGAATCAGCCAGCCACTTCGGTTCATGTCATGCAAACGGCGGATGCTAATCACCATCAGAAAATAAAGGTACAGTACCAAAATCACCACAAAGCCGAGTCCTGCTAATCCGGTCAATGTATTTACGAACTGGTTGTCCACCGACAGGGTGTTCAGGTGGAAAATGCCCATGGTCAGGCTCAGTGCAAGGGTGGCGAAGAAAGTAATGAGATGCACAAACCCATACCAGCCAATTGAACTCAAACGACCAAAACGGCCTTGGGGCGACAAAGGATTATCGTTAGTTGGCAGTGGTGGTCGTGAAAAAAATGGAGAGGAGTCTTGCGGGTTCATATGCTTTCCGGGTCAGGTTTGGCTGAGCAAATAGGGTATTTTGCAAAGCAGTGCATGCATCTTCTTGTTAAATTATAAGATTAAATGAACAGATCAGATACGAATTAGACCATTTTTTTTGTTGAATACGATAAGGAGTCTGTGGTTTAAATTGTATAAATAAACTACGACCAAAGCATGATTGAAGCGGTTGAAAAATAATCGTCATACTGTGGATATGCAGTCAATAAAATCAATAACGTGGCATAGCATCTCGTGATGAGATGAAGAAGAGCAAGGAAGTACTTATGAAAGAGATCTATCCTGTACCAGAAGAGTTTAAAAAAACCGCTCGCACCAACGAGTCTGAATATTTCGAGCGTTATCAGCAATCCATCGATCAGCCTGATGAATATTGGGCAGAGCAAGCCAATAAACTGGACTGGATCAAACCTTTTACCCAAGTCAAAAACACAAGTTTCAACAAAGACAATTTTAAAATCGAATGGTTTGCCGATGGGCAACTGAATCTGAGTGCCAATTGCCTGGATCGGCATTTAAAAGAACATCCGCATAAACCTGCCATTATTTGGGAAGGCGATCATCCTTCGCGGCATAAAATTATTTCCTTTAAAGAACTGCATGATGAAACCTGCCGTTTTGCCAATGTGCTGAAAAAACATGGCGTGAGTAAAGGTGACCGTGTGGTGCTGTATATGCCGATGATCTCGGAAGCGGCTATTTCGATGCTGGCTTGTGCACGCATTGGTGCAGTGCATTGTGTGGTATTTGGTGGTTTCTCACCAGATTCACTGGCCAGCCGGATTGAAGACTGTCAGGCAAAAATCGTGATTACCGCCGACTCAGGCATGCGTGGTGGTAAACCGGTCCCACTCAAAGAAAATGTCGATGCGGCATTGAAAGTACAAGGAACTGAATCAGTTCAAAATGTGATTGTGGTGCATCGTACCGGGAACCCGATTGAACTCAAGGAAGGGCGTGACTTGTGGTATCACATGGAAATCATGTCGGTGAATGAGATCTGCCCGCCTGAACCGATGAATGCTGAAGATCCCTTATTCATTTTGTATACCTCAGGTTCGACCGGCAAGCCGAAAGGGGTGTTACATACCACTGGCGGTTATTTGACTTATGTGAACTCCACTTTCCGTGAAGTTTTTGATATCAAGCAGGATGATGTGTTCTGGTGTACTGCAGATGTCGGCTGGATTACTGGACATTCTTATGTACTGTATGGGCCATTGTCGAATGGCACCACAACGGTAATGTTTGAAGGTGTGCCGCAATATCCGACCTGGGCACGCACCGGTCATATTGTCGACAAGCACAATGTCACCATTCTCTATACTGCGCCAACCGCGATTCGCGCCATGATGCGAGAAGGTGATACCTTTGTTCGGGAAAGTGACCGCAGCAGCTTACGTTTAATTGGTTCGGTAGGTGAGCCGATTAATCCGGAAGCATGGAACTGGTATTACACCGTGGTGGGTGAAAGCCGCTGCCCGATTGTCGATACCTGGTGGCAAACTGAAACCGGCGGGATATTAATTTCACCCTTACCAGGTGCAACCGATTTAAAGCCGGGTTCTGCTACCCGTCCATTATTTGGCATACAACCCGCTATTGTCGATGCTGAAGGCAAGGAACTGGAAGGCGAAGCAGAAGGTAACCTGATTATCAAGGATTCCTGGCCGGGTCAGATGCGTACCATCTGGGGTGATCCTGAACGTTTTATTGAAGCCTATTTCTCCACCTATCCAGGAACTTATTTCACTGGAGATGGCGCCCGCCGTGATAAAGATGGCTATTACTGGATTACCGGAAGGGTAGATGATGTATTGAATGTCTCAGGACACCGTTTAGGTACCGCAGAAGTCGAAAGTGCCTTGGTAGCGCATGAGCATGTCGCTGAAGCTGCGGTTGTCGGCATGCCGCATGATATTAAAGGTCAAGGCATCTGTGCATTTGTTACTTTACAGGCCAATTTTGAAGAATCCGACGAATTGCGTAAAGAATTGGTCGCTTGGGTTCGCAAAACCTTGGGACCTGTGGCCACACCGGATGCTTTATATTGGGCACCCGCCTTGCCAAAAACTCGTTCCGGAAAAATCATGCGCCGTATTTTAAGAAAAATTGCCGCCAATGAACTGGATAGTTTGGGGGATACTTCGACCTTGGCCGATCCACAGGTGGTAGACAATCTGATACTGACCGTTTACCCCAACAATTAAGTCATTTTAGCCATTACCGCCTGCATTTTTCAGGCGGTATTTTATTTTATGTACAAGGACTTCAGGCATTCAGATAAAGCAGTAAAACATCATCTGTTAAGCTAAAAATATAGGGATAATCAGAAAATATTATGAATGCCTCATTTCCGCTGTTAAATCCAAATTTGTTACATATTGCTTAATAACTGGCGGAAGAGTTTGCAACCATTGCAGCTGAACGTGATAAACAGAGTCGCAACCCAAAACAAGAGCGTGATTTAATCTGTCAAAGTGGTTTGTTAGGGTGGTCTATTCCAGCCGAATAATGAATGGGCTTTTAATTATTAAATTAAGAATTTGATTTATATATAAAATAAAAGATTTTTGTATACGGTGTATTATATTAATTTTAGGAAAAGTAAATAAAATGATGTAGTAGCATCTATTATGAAATTAAGGAACTAATAATGAATAACGCTGATTTTGTTGATGCACTTAGAGTCTATGTTAGAGATGCTGGAATTAAGGATGTTATTTCTAAGTTAAAAAGCCCACCTGGTAGGAAGGTTACCCCTGAGATGAAAAATTTATCCGAATGATATAATGGCTTATCAGAAGAGGATACTAATAGAGTTAATACTATAATGGAGTTAGTGGCTCATGATGTCCTATTTGGTATTTTTGCAGTATTAGATGGTATTCGAATTATTGACGAAGAAAAAGGACAGTTTGAATTAACTTACTAGAACTCAAAAAGATACATTCATGTTAAATAATCCTTCTGAATTAGGATTACATGGGCTACTTAATTCAATCAATTGAAATTAGATCAAGCAAATAACAATGAGTAAGAATATATCTTAAGTAAAAACTTATTAAATATAATGGCGGTTATAAGAAGTAGAAAGCAGGGAGATCGGCCCACGCTTCGCATAACTCGTATTATATTAATTTTAGAAAGACTATAAAGTGTTTACAAAGTAAGTGGCTATTCAGATTCAGGTGTTTATCGCACTATTAAACAATTACGCATCATTCGAAGCATACTGAATAATACAAAGAGCTTTCCCTTCCAGAGGCAATTCATGCTTTTCAGATAAATCACTTAAAAGTTCTTTAATTAAAAAAACCTCTAAAAAGTAGCTATATACTCGCCTATCCACTGTAAATTCGACTGCACCATCATCTGGTTCAACCATAACGATAGTATCTGAAGCTACAGTCCAATCTTTTACCGCATAAATCGTTTCTTCATCAGAATACTCTTCTATATTTAATAGAACTTCCAATAAATTCATACCGTTAATTCCTCAGATGGAATATCTACCTTTTCCATTGATAAATTATCAAAAAAATTAGAATTAAGCCTTCCATTTTTCAATTCGTATAAGATGTATTTTATTTATTTTAGGAAAACTAAAAAGGGTTATTCTTAATATGATGTATAAATGGACTGACTTTGAACAAAAACTAATAATTCATAGAGATACGAGTATTGATATATCTAGAATATTATTGATGTATGAAAATCAAATTAAAGAAATTATCGTTAAAATTAAAAAACTAAAATTTGAAGAAACAGGGTCTATATTTGACGAATTATGTGAAATACAAGACTACTTAGCTACAGCTAAATATAAATATGATATACAACTCAATAAAGAATTAGATTTATTCGTATACCATTTTGATAGAGCTGGTGATGAATATATAAGACAATATTGGTATGAACAATTTCATAATAATATTACTTGGCCTCTACCAGAGGATTCTTGATGTCCATTTAACATAATGGCGCTTATACGAGTTGAAAAATGTAAGCCCAAAATAGAAATGTCCGGTTTCTCCAAAGTAAAAATGTCCGCTTTTAGAATATGCACTTTTGCAATTATCGAAGCGGACGGTTTGATATGTTGGTGTCTATGTCGGATAAAGAACTTAAACGATTGTCGGTCTTGCAAGAAATTTGTGATCAACGCATAACCCAGTCCCAGGCTGCTCAGCTACTGCATA
>NZ_SJOH01000012.1 GCF_004331285.1 Acinetobacter sp. ANC 3781 | reverse complement strand
CAACCGCCGATACCGTAGAACAGATTAAAGACAAACCCAATAAGCTTGAAACAACAACGCGCATGATTTTATCCTTGAGGGAAAGCTTTATTAAAAGGTTTCACATCAATATGACTATATACACCTTCTTTTAAGAAAGGCTCTTCTTGTAGCCATGCATCAAGCGCTTCACGTGATTCAAAATCAACAATAATGGTACTGCCATAAAAACCTGCTTGTGGATTGGTCGGGTCTTTCGGCATGGCACCGGCCACAATTAAGCGACCTTCATCATTTAATTTTTGCAGACGTTCAAGATGTTGTGGGCGTGTAGCAAGACGTTTTTCTACTGTACCTTCGTTATCTGTACAGCTTACGACGAATAAAGGCATATTCTTTCTCGATCAGTTGACCTAAATTATTCTTCAGGCGACTTAAAATATTTGCGCAAGACAATAAACTGAATAATGATAAAGGAAAACATCACAATCATGTCACCAAATGCAGTGAATTCACCCCAATATTTTCCACCTAAAAATAAAAAAGCGAAGAAAATATGTAAGCAGGACATGAATATGAACATTCCAGCCCAGGCAAAGTTTAAATTTTTCCAGCCTTGTTCCGTTAAATTGAAGATAGGCCCAAATAAACGTTGAATCAGCGGTTTTTTGTCTTTCATAAAATAAGGTGAAAGTAAAAACGCGCCTGCGAAGACAATATTTAAAAGAACCGCTTTCAAACGAATATAGAAATCATCGCTGAGCATTAAAGTCACACCGCCAAAAATCACCGTCATAAACAATACAATCCACTGTTGTTTGTCTAAACGGAATTTTTGTATAAAAAACAAAGCCCCATATACCACAAGCATGGAAATAATCAGGCCAGTGGTTGCAACCAAAATATTATTGTTATCTATACCGCCTGCAGAACCAATCAATTGAAGCAGGGGATGCTCAGTATCTTTAGGGTCAACGGTTTTATATAAATAAAAGAAAATAATGAGTGGCACAAAGTCTAAAAGTGCTTTCATGTTAGAGTATCTAAATCTGATCAAATAAATGACGTAGTATAAGTGATGCAAGGCGTAGATTTACATACACACAGTAATATTTCTGATGGAACTTTGTCTCCAGAACAACTTGTGCATGCAGCCGTTGAAAAAGGTATTCATACCCTTGCGCTGACTGACCACGATACTATGGATGGCTTAAAGTTAGCTGAAAAAGTTGCTTTGGATTTACCATTGAATATTATTTCAGGTGTAGAAATCTCCAGTCAATGGTCACGACCGGCAACTCAAAAAAGTTACGGGGTACATATTGTCGCCTTGAATATGCAAAATCCAGAGCCTTTGCAGGTTTTACTCGAACAACAAAAACAGATTCGTGCCATTCGCGCCAAACAAATTTGTGATTTGCTGATTCCGCTGATTGGTCAGGATATTTATGCCGATGTCATTGCCAAGGTAGAGGGTATTGCAGACCGTATTACCCGTACGCATATTGCCAAAACCCTAGTTGAAAAAAAGATTGTGAACCGTCCACAACAGGCTTTTGATAAATATATTAAAGAAGGCAAAAAAGCCTACGTAAAATTTGATGGCTTGGGGTTAGAAGAAACCATTCAGGTGATTCATGCAAGCCAAGGTTATGCCATCTTGGCACACCCAACCAAATATGATTTATCCGCCACCAATATCCGTTATTTGATTGAAATATTTGCCCGGTTTGGTGGAGACGCCGTTGAACTTCCTCCAGCGATTGAGCCGGCGTCTACCCGGCAGATGGTTGATCGCATGATTGAGGAATTTAATTTGAAGGTGTCTGTCGGTAGCGATTTTCATGGCGATCATATGCCATGGATTCGATTGGGTAATATTCCGAGACTCAAAGAGGGGCAAGTCGGGATTTGGGAGAGTTTTGTTTAGTTATTCCCTCATCTCAGCCTTCTCGCTAATGAGGGAGAAGGAGTTCCCTCTCTTTTCAGCAGATGAGAAGCACAGCTTCGTAAAGGAGAGGTAATCAGTTAAAGTAAATTATGATCCTGCGCCTGAATTGGCGGTGGGGTCGGTTTCCCCAAAGTTCCCAACAGTTCAATTTCAATGGTGCGTACCATTGAATCTAATGGTAAGTCATTACTTTGCGTACCAAACGGTTCCTCAATTTCTGAACTTAAGGCATCTAAGCCTAAAAAGGTATACGCCAAAATACCCACCATTAACGGGGTCGCTAAACCTAGGGTTGAGCCTAAGCTAAAAGGCAGCATAAAACAGAAAAAATAAACGGTACGGTTCAGTAAAACCGAGTAGGCAAAAGGCAGAGGAGTGGTCGCAATACGGTCGCAACCTGTTTGAACCAAACTCAGTTCAGCCACGTGCTGGTTCATTTGCATATAAATAATATCGGAAATTTCACCTTCTTTAAGGGCTTGCATCAATTCCCATTGAATCAAACTTAAGGTGTATTGTGGCGCATTGGCTTGTTGATAGAGCTGAGTTACAGCGTGCTGGCTCATACCACTGGTTTCTACCAATTCCATCGGGTTCGCCGTTTGATGACGTAAACGGTCACGCAGCACATTGGCAAATACAATGACGTGCTGGATCACACGTTCACGGCGACCTTGACTCAGCATACGGCAGTCACGGTCAAAATGCCGGGCATTGGCAATCAGCATGCCCCACAGTTTACGTGCTTCCCACCAACGGTCATAACAGGCGGTATTTTTAAAACCCAGAAAAATGGACAGCACTACCCCAATAAGGGTAAAACCCACCAACGGTAATTCTGGAAAATGAAAATATCCGATATAAGATAATCCACCAATTACACCCGAGATCAGCATGACCACGCCTAAAGGCGGCAAAACCTTGGGAAGAATAGTTCCACGCCAAGAAAATAACAGCCTAAATATACTAGGTTGGTCACGCACAATCATGTTATTAGTATCGTCAAAACTTTCATTGATCTTCAATGTTAGCAGGGCTTTTGTCAACATTTGTTACATTTATTATTGGGGCAGAATAAGCCCATGTTCAGCAAAAGAATAACTCCCTTCTGGAGAAACAATACAATGGTCAATCAGCTTGATTTCTAATAAATCACAAGCCGTTAAAATACGCTGAGTGAGTTCAATATCAGCCTTCGATGCATGTGGCCTACCAAAGGGATGGTTATGCGCAATCACAATACTACTGGCATGTTGATTAATGGCATGGCGCAGCAACTGATTAATTGAAATTTCACATGAGTTTATTGACCCATAGAACATTTTTTTAAAGCTTATTTTTCTTAAATGTACATCTAGGCAAAGCACTGCAAAAACTTCTTGAGTTTCACCGAGCAATTCAAATTTCAAAAAATCCAAAAGTGTTTTTGAGTTACTTAGTTCAATTTTTTCCTGTTTTAAATGTTGACCAATATAACGCCGTCCCAATTCTTTAACAGCCATCAGCTGAGCATATTTGCTGTCGCCAATACCATGAAACTGGCCTAAATCCTGAAGGGTGGCATCAAAAATCGGATTAAGTCCGCCGAAATGCTGCAATAGCAGCCGGGAAAGTTCAACTGCTGAATGCTGCTTGGAACCAGAACGTAAAAAGATGGCGAGTAGTTCGGCATCTGACAAACTGGGCGCACCTTGTCGAAGCAGTCGTTCGCGTGGACGTTCTTGTTCTGGCCAATGTTTAATCGATGAATTCATTTTTTTAGACTTTTTTATTCTTAGTGAGTGTAATTAGAACGAAGGGCTACCTTGGGTCTGCGTTTATTTAATGCTATTGTGAGCGCCACTGCAACAGCAAAGGTAGCCTGTTTGTGAGCTTCGACCTAAGTGTAATTCCCAATAAAAATATTGTTTTAGCGGTAACAGGCGGCATTGCAGCCTATAAAAGTGCTATTTTGGTTCGTCGATTAAAAGATGCCGGCTTTAATGTCAGGGTAGTCATGACCCACGGTGCGCAAGCATTTGTCACTCCGCTTACCTTTCAGGCTTTGTCTGGGAATCCAGTCCATACTGAATTACTCAACCCCGAAGCGGAAGCTGGAATGGGGCATATTGAACTGGCACGCTGGGCCGATTTATTATTGGTTGCACCGGCAAGTTGCGATACTTTAGCGAAATTTGCTGCCGGTCTAGCGGATGATTTATTAAGTACTCTATATTTGGCAACCAAATCACCGGTTTGGGTGGCACCCGCGATGAATCAACAAATGTGGGCCGCAAAAGCCACGCAGCGTAATTTAAATACGCTGGTTGAAGATGGTGTGCATGTGATTATGCCAGATGCTGGTTCACAAGCTTGTGGCGATGTGGGTTTGGGGCGTATGCCGGAGCCGGAAGATCTGGCACGACAAGTGACTCAGTATTTCCATAGAGCACAACGTGCCATTGCAGAAAAATTTGGCATGTTGGCCGGTAAACATGTGGTGATTACTGCAGGTCCGACCCGTGAAGCGATGGATCCGGTACGTTATATTTCTAACCACAGTACCGGAAAAATGGGCTTTGCTTTGGCTGCTGCCTGTTATGCAGCCGGTGCCAAAGTCACTCTGATTGCTGGTCCTGTGAGTCTGGATACGCCAAATGGGGTACGCCGTATTAATGTCTCATCTGCGGTTAAAATGCTTGAGATCAGCATGCAAATGCTGGATGAAGGTTGCGATATCTTTATTGCGACAGCAGCGGTTGCGGACTACCGAGTGGCCGAAGTTGCCGAACATAAAATTAAAAAAACCGGTGATGAACTAAATATCTCGTTAATTAAAAACCCGGATATTGTCGCGACCATTGCTCAGCAACAAAAGCGTCCATTTATGGTGGGATTCGCAGCTGAAACCCGCAATGTCGAAGAATATGCAGCCGGTAAGCTAGTGGCGAAAAAACTCGACATGATTGCCTGTAATGATGTATCACGGCCTGATATTGGTTTTGCCTCTGATGAAAATGCCATGATGGTGTTTTTTGCCGAGCAGTATCAGATGCAGAAACGTGAGTTGGAAAAAGCCTCAAAACAGGAAATTGCACAGCAGCTAGTGGAAGCGATTCATGATGCCTTGCATCATGAAATAGAGCCGGTCTAAAAAACTGAAGTTATTGATTAAAATGCAACGAATCCGTTGCATTTTTTATGGAATTTACACTATGTTTAATGCTATCTAGGCAAATCTTTAAAACAATTAAACAGCAATAATAATCACAGTTTTAAAATGGAACTTCAAAGGACATCTACATGATTAAAAAAACCTTCACCTCAGTAATGCTTGCATTCGCTTTGTCATTCAGCAGCTTAAGTTTTGCCGGCAAGCTTGAACAGAATATGGATACACTTGCAAAAAACTTTAAAATGTTTAACAAAGCAGAGAATCAAAGTGATGCGCTAAAAGCGCTAGATCATATGAAAGCTGCAGCTTTAGATGCAAAACAAATGAAGTTAAAAAACAATGATGTAAAAGCGCCGACCTCAGATGCTTTATATGATCAATTGCTGACAGAGATTGATAAAACCCGGTTGTTGGTTCAAGCGGGTCAATTAGAGCAAGCCAAAGCAGAAGGTAAAAAAATTGCTGCGGTTAAAGATCGGGGGCATGCTGTTTATAATCAGCACTAATTTTACGGACCTTCACCGTTCAAAGACATGAATGGTGAAAATTTAGATTAAGCCCGCAGTTTTTCACTAATTGTCATAGCAAGCTGTGTCAGATGTCTTTCTTAGTCAGCAGAATATAAAGACAGCGGAAAAATCAAATTCAAAAAAATGCCAGTCCACTTCAAGTGGGCTGGCATTGCTGATCATGATTGAACATGTTAATTAGCTTGAAGCTAAAGAGTCCTGATGTTCTCTCACATATTCTTCAGTACGCTGCATCGCTTCCTGAATATTAATTAAAGCTGTTTCTACATCTTTCAGGGTCTTGGCATTACCGCCACTTAAAGCCTGACGCCATTTTCGCGCACCCGGCAGGTTTTGGAATAAACCTAGAATGTGACGGGTGATAATGGAAAGCGGTGCACCTTCTTGCATACGTTTAGCAATATACGGCATCATCTGCGCCATAATATCGAAACGGTCAGGGGCTTCAAGGTTCCACACTTGTCCCAGTTCAGCCAAAAGATAAGGGTTGTGATAGGCTTCACGACCAATCATCACGCCATCAACATGTTTTAAATGTGCTTGGGTTTCTGCCAGGGTTTTGACACCGCCGTTAATTTCAATCAGCAGGTTTGGACGTTCCTGTTTTAAACGGTAAACGTCTGCATAACGTAAAGGTGGAACATCGCGGTTTTCTTTAGGCGATAAGCCTTGCAGCAGGGCAATACGTGCATGCACAATAAAGTTGTCACAGCCGGTTTTAGACACAGTATCGACAAAATGCAGCATTTCTTCATAGGACTGCATGTCATCAATCCCAATCCGGTGTTTTACGGTAACAGGAATATCCACGGCATTACGCATTTCAGCAATACAGTCCGCGACCAAGTCCGGTTCTGCCATTAAACATGCGCCAATTTTATTGTTTTGTACGCGGTCACTTGGGCAGCCGACATTCAGGTTGACTTCATCGTAGCCCCAGTCTTGCGCCATTTTAGTACAGGTTGCCAGGTCTTTCGGATTCGAGCCACCAAGTTGCAACACAATCGGGTGTTCTTCGTTGTTGTAGTCCAAATGACGCGCCGCATCGCCAAATAGAATGGCACCAGTGGTTACCATTTCAGTGTACATAATAATATTTGGATTAAAAAGGCGGGCAAAAAAACGGTAGTCACGGGTGGTCCAATCCATCATCGGCGCGACCGAAATGCGAGGCTGTAAAGATCGGAGAGCAGTCATGGCATGAACCTGTAACGAAGAAAAAACCGAAGCGCGGATTATACGTGCTTTCTGATCAAAGCAACAACACTGGATCGGGAGCTAAAAATAATCAACATTTTAGGCTATTGATTGTTCGATAAAAAATGACTGTATAAGCAATTCTTTATATTGTAAATATTATAAAATTGAGTATGTTTAATGAGAAGAATAATAAAGTATGAGAATCTAAAATGATGCTTTTGGAAGAAATCTTTAAAAGTAAAAAAGCCGAGCATTCTGATTACTTCAATCTCAGAATTCATCGTGGCTTAAGTTGGTTCAAAAAATCTGTCGAACTCGATAGTGATCTTGACCTTAAATTTATAAGCCTCTGGATCGCGTTCAATGCCATTTATGCGCAGGATGTCACCATTACCCAGGACAAGCAATCATTACGACATTTTTTGTATCTCATTTGCCAAAAAGATCAGGAATCTAAAATTTATAATATTCTTTGGGATAAGTTTAGTCAGCCGATTCGGCTGCTATTAGAGAATCCTTATGGGTATCAAGGATTTTGGGATTTTCAAAATCAAAAAATTAGTCAAGTCACCTGGAAAGAAGATTTTGAGCAGGAAAAGAAGAAGGTGCATAGAGCATTACAAGAAAAAGCTTCGGTCGATATTTTATTCGTAATTTTTAATCGTCTGTACACCTTGCGCAATCAAATGATCCATGGCGGAGTGACTTATAATAGTTCTGTGAACCGTAAACAACTTCAAGATGCCTGTAATATTTTGGCGGCATTTTTACCGGTATTTATATTGGTCTTGCTGGAAAATGCCCAAACCTTAGATTTAGGCAAACCGTTTTATCCTATGGTGCAAGTTTCTTGATGGAAAGTCTAATTCACAATGAAGTCAAACCGCTTCTTCAGTTAGAGGCTTTTTAGTTAGAGCACCTGTGTTCTAGCGTGATAATGCATATCAAGTAAAGCAAACAGGGCGGAACCGATTACCAAACCCAGTCCTGCGATACAGGTCATGCTCCATCCACCATGATGCCATGTATAAACACCGAGCGCAGAACCACAGGCACCGCCAATAAAATACAAAGTCATATAAAGGGAATTGACCCGGGATTTAGCATCCGGGCGTAAGCGGAAAATCACATTCTGATTACAGCTATGCGTGATTGCCAAGCCCAAATTAATCAGCCCGTAGCCTAGAATATAACTGAGTAAAGATACCGCACCAAAATAAAGAAATAGCCAGCTACCGATCAGAATAGAACAGCCGATCCAGCTCAGCGTTTTGATATGACCACGGTCTGCCCATTTACCAATTATCTGCGTAGAAAGCGCGCCAAACACCCCGACCAGCGTGACCAGACCGACCATGACATCAGAAAGCTGAAAGGGTTTTTGGGTGAGCAGCAGGGCAATGGTAGAGAACAGCATACTCATAGCGGCAAAAGCACAGGCTCCTGTAAGCGAGCGCAACACCAAGCGTGGTTCCTGTTTTAATAATATCGCCATGGATTTAAAAATCGCCGCATAGCTTATTTTCAAACGCGGCAGACTCGGTAATTTACCTTTTAAATAGAAACTTAAGCCCAGCATGGCAATGCCACTGACGACATAGATCATTTTCCAGTGAAACAGGTCGGACAATAATCCTGCAATACTGGTCGAGAGCAGAATACCGACCAGCAAACCACTCATCAGGAAGCCGACTACTTCTCCGGTTTTTTCCGGCTTCACCGCCATGGTGGCCAAGGGAATCAGGATTTGGGCAGCCACAGAAAAAAGTCCCGCAATAATGGTTCCAATCCAGAGCATTGGCAGATTCACAGCACTGGCACAAATAAATAAGCCTACGGCTGCACCCAGCATAAGAAAGGGAATAAGTTTGCTTTTATTGAGCATGTCGCCCAAAGGTACAATAAACAGTAAACCCAATGCATAGGAAATCTGGGCAAAGGTGACAGTCAGTGCCACTTGAGATTCAGGAACCTGATAATACTGCTGGATGGAGGAAATCAAAGGCTGGCAGTAATAGTTTGCCCCCGCACATAAACCACAAGCAATAGCCATCAACCATAGCAAAGATTTATCTTGGCTAATGTCGAGAGAAGTGTTCATAAAAATCCTTTGCTTAATGTTTTACCGACGGTTCGCGGTTGCTCCTTTTCAGTGAGCCGAACCAGTATAGCAAGACCTGAGACAGGAATTAGCAGACAAAAAGGTAAAGACGGATATTTGCCTGGCTATTCATTTACTGAATTCAAAATTGTTATTTTGGGGAGAGACTATAAATATCTCCCTAGAAATTCTTAAAATTGCCCTATTCACAGTATTTTGATGAAGAGGTTTAATGGGCGAGTTTCTTTTTCGATAAGGTAATCATCATTACACCGACAATATTCAAGGCACAGCCGAACCACTGAATCGCATTCATTTTTTCACCCAAGAAAAGAGTTGCCAAAATAATGGTCAGAATAGGACCAATAGATGCAATCATGGCAGATTGTGAAGCACCTAAGCGCTCAATACTCTGCATCAATAATACAGTAGGTAAAACCGTGACCATAAAGCCTAGCCCAACGCCATACCAAATTACGGCACTGGGTAACTGCGTGAGGAGGCCAATTGGATTAGGAATGGCAATTACATAATGGGTGAGGGTGCCAATACAGGCAATGCTCAGTGCAAGGCCGGTAAAGTTCCATGAACCGAATTTCTGAATCAGGCGCGGTGTTAATAATAAATAGCTTGCGAATGCCACAGCACTGGCAAACACTAAACTTGCACCTAGCCAGAAATTGCTTTGATGCGGAACATTACTTTGTTCTTGTAGCATCACGATGACTGTCCCACCATAGCTGAGCAAAATCGCAAAAAGACTTTTAAAGCTTAAGCGTTGTTTATAGATGATGCTTGAAGCCAGAACCGTCATCGTGGGATATAAAAATAAAATAATCCGTTCCAGTGAGGCACTGATATACATCAGCCCGACAAAATCCAGCCAGCTAGCAAGGTAATAACCGATCAAGCCTGCAAGGATCAATAAACCCCAGTCTTTACTGCTCAGGTTTTTACTCTGATGTCGACTTAACCAGCAAATCAGAAGGAAGAAAGGCAGTGCACTGGCCATTCTGAGAGCCATGAGAACCGTACCATCGACCAGCGGGGAGAGTGCATAGGTCTGTTTAATAAAAATAGCTTTGGTGCTAAATAAAAAAGCAGCACAAACAGCGAACAAGGAACCTAATTGTGTTCTTGTTAGACTTAGTTTCATTTTACCTACTTGGGAAGTGCTTTAAGTATGAAAGAGAAAGTGTAGAACCGTGAATTATAAAGTTTTTGCTAAGCAAGGTGAAATGCAAAAATATGATGGCTAAGATTCTAATTTGGAATGAATCCTTTTTTATTGGGTTTAATTTATTTCAACAAAGGAGCGATAAAATAAAAGCTGAACTTAGTTCCATGAATCTCTTTTTCAACGATCAGATGAATAGGTTAAATGTACCGTAGAAAAATCATAAAATGCTAAAGTTGATGATTTTAATCAGTAAAAATAGCAATATAGGGATGAATATTTGTTGCTTGCCCCAAAATAGTGCACAAAATAGTCATTTATGTAAAAATACGATTAAATCATCATCAAGCGAAATGGTGCGCAAAAAAAATTCAACTATTTTTTTGATCTTATTAGACTTATGGCAAGTAAGACTAGATTGATAAAAATAACAATTGAAATTGAAAACAATAGAGATGAGATACGATTTAGTTTGCAGCTTATTTTTAGAAATGATCTTTTAAAAACAGGCAGATTTTCTGCTCAATCAGTCTGTATATCATGTCACTTTAGCCAACCTTATTAAAAGTAGCGCTGAAATAGGCTGTTTTATCCCAAAATAAGAGCATCTTTAAGGTAGCGTTTTATTTATCATAAAAGCTTAAATTGTCAGAATCATCAATGCATATTTTTTAAGCAAGCCTAAAAAATCATAATCCGCATTTAAATATAAGAATTAAGAAAGTATTGCAATGGCAATTCGGTGGATAAAAGAAATTTTTAATCAAGGCGGAACCAAGAAATGCGATATCGTATAATTATTTTTATGAATTACCAGTTCAAAATATGGGTATTTATTAAATAAATATTGGGTGGTAATTTAAAAAAGTTCAATTAGAATCCAAAAATTCAACAAAAATGCATCTAGGGGGAAACATTGCTAACTGCAATGTTTACTTAAGAAAAATTAGCTTGAGGAAGGCTCATGCAGATCGGAATCCCAACCGAAACTGTTATCGGTGAAAGTCGTGTGGCTGCAACACCAGAAACAGTAAAGAAGTTGATCAGTGCTGGTCATACAGTGGTCATTGAACGTAGAGCGGGTGTTAAAGCCGCTTATATTGACAGTGCATATGAACAAGTCGGTGCCAAAATTACGGATAATGCTTATACCGGCAGTCAAATTATTTTGAAAGTTCGTGCTCCTAAAGGTAACGAAATTCAAAAACTTGCTCCAAATACCGCAGTTATTGCGATGTTTGACCCATACCGCAATACTGAACTTGACCAATTTGCATCGGCGCAGGTGTCTGCATTTGCATTAGAGCTTTTACCTCGTACGCTTTCCCGCGCACAAAACATGGATGTATTGTCTTCGCAAGCCAACCTGGCCGGTTATAAATCGGTACTTTTGGCGGCTGCTGAATACCAGCGCATGTTCCCAATGTTGATGACTGCTGCAGGTACGGTTAAACCTGCCCGTGTAGTCATCATGGGGGTAGGTGTTGCCGGTCTACAAGCAATTGCAACTGCAAAGCGCTTAGGTGCTGTGGTTGAAGCAACAGATTTACGTCCAACAGCTCGCGATCAGGTGGAGTCTTTAGGCGGTAAATGGTTAGACGTGCCAATGTCTGACGAAGAAAAGCAGAAAGCTGCGGATGCGGCTAAAAATGGTTATGGCTGGATGCCGGGTGAGAAATACATCAAAGACCAAGCCGCAATTGTCGACAAAGCCGTTTCTAATGCGGATATCGTGATTACCACTGCACTGTTACCAGGCCGTGATGCACCGCGTTTAATCAAATCTGAAACGGTTGCCAAAATGAAACCGGGTTCAATCATTCTGGATATGGCAGTGGAATCGGGCGGTAACGTTGAAGGTTCTAAGTGCGGTGAAAATGTCGTAACCGATAATGGCGTGACCATTTTGGGTATTCCAAATATCCCGGCAACAGTTGCGACTGAAGCTTCAGCACTTTATGCACGCAATGTCTTTAATTTCCTGGAAACTCTTTTTGATCAAGACAAAAACTTTGTCATTAATCCAGAAGAAGAAATTCAAAAAGCGCTACTCGTCGCTCATGGCGGCCAAGTGCTGTTAAAGCGTGGTTAAGGAGATAGATCATGGTTGAAACGATTACAATTTTCGTCCTTGCCATCTTCGTAGGTTACTACGTAGTTTGGGGCGTGACACCCGCTTTACACACGCCACTTATGGCTGTCACCAATGCACTGTCTTCCATTATTGTGGTCGGTGCGATGATCCAGACTGTGGGTTTGCCGGTGATCGGCGTAGACGCAAACGTGGCTTTCCAGAGCGTGAACATTGTCAGCATTTTGGGTGCGATCGCTGTGTTCTTGGCAAGTATCAATATTTTCGGTGGCTTTGCCGTGACTGCACGTATGCTTGAGATGTTTAAGCCGAAGCAAAAGAAAAAAGAGGGTTCATAAATGGAATTTATTCGAGACTATGCGGATTGGTTCTACTTGGTAGGCGCCGTTCTTTTTATCTTAACACTTCGTGGTTTGTCTGGCCCGAAAACGGCTATTCAGGGTAACCGTTACGGCATGATCGCGATGGCGATTGCTGTAATCACGACATTCTTTGTTGCCGAGCATCCGGTGGTCTGGATGATTATCGGTGCAATGGTACTGGGTGGTGTAGTGGGTATTGCACGTGCACGTACTGTCCCGATGACACAGATGCCTGAAACTGTTGCGCTGATGCACTCCTTGGTTGGTTTGGCTGCAGTTTTAATTGCGATTGCTGCCATTCTGCATAATAACCAGCTGACAGCATTGTTTGCTCAAAATCAGACTGCTTTAGAGGCAGCTGGTGTTCAGCATGTACACATGAGCAAAGTTCATTTATTTGAATTGTTTGTGGGTTGCTTTGTGGGCGCGATTACCTTTACAGCCTCTGTATTTGCCTATGGTAAATTGGCTGCGAAAAAATGGGCAAAAACCATTTCAGGTGCATGGGTTAAACCGGTACAAGCGCTTATTTTCCTAGCGATGTTAGCGTCTGGCTTTGTGTTCTTCTCAACAGGCAACATGCAGGCGTTCTGGGCGATGACTGCTCTGGCGCTGGTGTTCGGTTGGGTATGGATTGCCCCGGTCGGTGGCGGTGATATGCCAGTTGTGGTATCGCTGTTGAACTCATTCTCGGGTTGGGCGGCAGCAGGTATTGGTTTCACTTTAGAGAACAATATGCTGATCGTTGCAGGTTCGCTTGTCGGTTCATCTGGTGCGATTCTGTCTTACATTATGTGTAAAGCGATGAACCGTTCGATCATCAACGTTTTGTTTGGTGGTGCAATGGGCGGTACAGCAGTTGCAGCAGTAGACAATGGTGAAAAAGTTCAGCGTAATCACCGTTCAGGTTCAGCAGATGATGCCGGCTTCTTGATGTCGAATGCCGACAGCGTTGTGATTGTACCAGGGTATGGTATGGCGCAAGGTCGTGCACAGAATGCTGTGAAAGAACTGTGTGAAATCCTGAAAGAACAAGGCGTAAAAGTCCGTTTTGCGATTCACCCGGTAGCGGGTCGTATGCCGGGTCATATGAACGTCCTTCTTGCAGAAGCTGATGTTGCCTATGATGACATCTTGGAAATGGACGAAATCAACACTGATTTCCCTGCAACGGATGTGGTTCTGGTAATTGGAGCAAATGACGTGGTTAATCCTGCAGCAAAAGATGATCCAACTTCACCAATTTACGGTATGCCAATTTTGGAAGCGCATAAGGCGCGTACCATTATGGTGATCAAGCGTTCTATGGCAACGGGTTATGCAGGTCTGGACAATGACTTGTTCTATAACGAGAAGACCATGATGATTTTCGGTGATGCCAAGAAAGTGGTAGAAGACATGACCAAAGCAATTAATGGTGGCGGTCACTAAATAGATGCTTAAAAAGTCTCTCTTTCATAAAGAGGGATTGAGCGAGATTAAAACCACCTTTGGGTGGTTTTTTATTTTTTAAATGGAGAATTTTTAAAGCTATAAAGTAAATGAGAATAATGAGAGACTTCTTTAGGAATCGGTTAATTTTTCATCTTATTTGGTGCGCTATTACAGAAAGACATAGCTAAAATGCGTCATAAGATGGCAGTTAATTCTCTATTGTTATTTCTGATTTAAATATAAAGGTTTAATTGGCTTCTTAACAAGAAACTCATACAGCTTTAAGAGATGCATGTTTCTGAATATTTAAAAATAAAAAATATATCCCTTAAATTTGGCATTTCTTTTGCTATTTCATGAATAGGTTTTAGGGGGATTGTTCATGAAAATAATAAAGTATCTTGTGTGGCTATTATCGGTATTTTCATTGCCTGTATTTGCCAGTGAATCTGCGACAAACACGGCCAATCTTCAAGAAATACGTTTGTCACTCGACAGTGTGTGGGTAGTGATGGGCGGAATCTTGGTCTTCTTTATGCAGGCCGGTTTTGCAATGGTGGAAAGTGGCTCTGTACGCAGTAAAAATACCGTCAATGTACTCATGAAAAATTATATGGACGCTTGTTTTGGCGGATTGGTGTTCTGGTTATTGGGATTTGGTTTGATGTTTGGGATCAATGCTTCAGGCTGGATCGGAACCAGTCATTTTGCACCCAATGTCATGGATGATTGGCATTGGAATTTATTGTTCTTCCAAATGATGTTTGCTGCCACAGCGACGACCATTGCCAGTGGGGCCATGGCTGAACGTATTCACTTTGTGGCGTATGTGGTCAGTGCAGCGGTAGTCAGCGGATTGATTTACCCGGTGTTTGGCAGCTGGGCATGGGGCAGTATCTTTGAGGGTTCGGGCTGGTTGAAAGCTTTGGGCTTTATCGACTTTGCCGGTTCAACCGTGGTGCATTCAATCGGTGGATGGGTAGCATTGGCAGGCATCATTGTATTGGGTCCTCGCTTGGGACGTTTTGGACGTCATGGACAAATTCACCATCTGGCAGGACATAATCTACCTTTGGTTGCCTTAGGTGGTTTTATTCTATGGCTGGCATGGTTTGGTTTTAATGCCGCATCCACAGTCAATGCCAGTGTGAGTATAGGGCGAATTGCCTTGAATACCCATTTGGCGGCCTGTGCCGGAGCAGTCGCTTATATGCTGTATGCTTTAATTGGGGGCAAAGCGATCCTGATGAAGACAACTATCAATGCATCCTTGGGTGGTTTGGTAGGAATTACCGCAGGCTGTGCAACTATGTCTCCCGTCTTTGCAGTCGTGACTGGTGCAGTTGCAGGTTTGCTGGTGAGTACCTTGCCGACCTTAATGGAAAAATTAAAACTTGATGATGTGGTCGATGCAGTTACTGTACATGGTTTTTGTGGGGCATGGGGAACAGTCGCTGCAGGCTTGTTTTTTGAAGCCGATATGTTTAATTCACATATTATTTTAATTCAGGCTTTAGGGGTGATGGTCGCATTTGCCTGGGGCTTTGGAATTGCATTAGTTGTATTTAAATTACTGGATAAACTATTGGGCGGCTTACGCGTCAGCACGCAACATGAGCAACGTGGTCTGGATTATACCGAACATGCAGAATTATCTTATCCCGAATTTCAGCGTGATGTGACTTTTGAAACAGATGATATTACCAAACGCCACTAAGGAGTTTAGCCATGCCGAATGAATTACTCAGTGTGATGCAAAAGAAACAAGCGATTGAACGTGGCTTAAGTCCTTATATGCAAGGTGCGGTACTGGAACGTGTATTACATTATTGGGAACAAGAATATGGGGATAAACCTTCTTTTGTACTTAATCGCTTCTTGAGTGAAATTTGTGATACCGAGGAATTGCGCTTTTATCGCAAGGATATGCTGAAGCAGGTTTTGTGTGAAATGTCGGCTGTTGAAAAGCACGTTTTATTAGAGTTAAAACCCAAAGCAGAATCGGTAAACTTGATTTCAACTCATCTTTCGGATGCTTTCTTTGACTTAATTAACAGTGTGATGATGACCGTTATAGAAACTGATCTTAATGATTTTAATGAGGAAGTTAAAAAACGACTACAATTGATAGGTTTAGCCATAATGACTTCTACAAAAATTAATGAAACTGCTTTTGTAGAATTTTTATCGCTGACCAGTTATGCCGAGGTCATTACTACAATCTATGAATGTTATTGCGAGTTTTATGGACCAGTGAAAGCAGATCAGGTCTATGCACGTGTGAAAGTGAACATCAAGGCAAAATATCCTGATGTAGATTTACATCAATTGTTATAAATAGGGTTGATCTTAAAAGTGTAAAGATTCAGTTTTATATAGGAGCTGGGGCTAAAATAGGACATCTAAAATGAAAAAAGCGACCTTATGGTCGCTTTTTCTTGCTTTAAGCAGATTCTGGAGTAGCACGCCATAAGCTTTCAAGGTCGTAAAATTTACGCGCTGTTGGAAGCATCACGTGGACAACCACAAAACCGAGATCGATTAAGATCCATTCCGCATCACGTTCACCTTCAACGCCGATCGGGCGGAAACCCGCTTTACGTGCTTCTTCAGCAACGTTATCTGCGAGGGCTTTAATGTGACGGGATGATGTACCGCTAGCAATGACCATATAGTCTGCTACATTGCTAATAGCGCCAACATTAAGTTCAATAATATCTTTTGCTTTTACATCTAATAGGGCTTCATGTACAACTTTCAAGCAAGCTTGTACATCTTTAGCTTGAGAATTCATTGCGAGATCGAGAGAATTAGAAGCGCTGGGCGATGGTTCTAAATTCATAAAGGGTTTTATTTCCGGACAATAACTCATCGTGTAATATAGCGGTTTTAGTGCCGAATTTCAAATCCGTTCATGATTTAACTTTGCGGATGTTTTACAAAATATTTATCTTTCCATGCAAAAGAATGCTGTGAGTGTACCTGAGGTCGATATTCCGCAGCGGTGTAGCCCATATAGCTGCTTTGATTAAGCCATTGAAAAATTTCTGCGAAATTAATTTGAGCAGTATCGGGTTCGTGACGTCCCGGACAGTCTGCAAATTGAATATGACCAATATCGTGAATATTTTCTTTTAATGCTTCAAATACATCTTCACCCATCATTGCCATGTGATAACAGTCATATTGCATTTTTAGGGCAGGATTTTGTACGGCTTCAAGCATTTCTTGCGCTTGAGCGATGTTCTGAACTAGAAAGCGTGGCATATCTGTGCCATTAATCATTTCAAATACCGGCTGAATCTGATATTCGCCTAGCATAGAGCAGGCAAGTTTCAAATTTTTTGCCAAAGTATTTAAGCAAGGCAGTAGATCTGCATCGAGTGGTTGCTTGCCCGCTAAAATGTTTACACTCGGGACATTCAGTGCTGTGGCATATTGAATTGCTTGTTCTAAACCGCGATGAAACTCAAGTTCCATACCCGGAACACCGGCAAGACCATTGCCACCTTGCATTAAATCACCGGCAGGCACATTGATCAGGCAAAGGCTTAAGTCATGAAGGGTCAGCTGGGTTTGAATTTGTTCAATGCTGAGTTCATAAGGAAACTGAATTTCCACATGCTGAAAACCCTGTGCGTGAGCCAGAGCAAAGCGCTCAATCAAAGGCACTTCAGTAAAAATCATCGATAAATTTACTGCTAGCTTAATCATGCCTTGCTCCTACGCGTTAGAAAATAAGTTGCTTCAAGATTCAACCAGTTGAATCACTGTAGCAAGATCTGCTTCAGCATAACCTTTAGTTTGATGGGTTTTCAATTGTGATAGTGCCTGTTTTGCAACAGGAATATTTAAACTGAATTGTTCAGCAAGCTGCACAGCATTATTTAAGTCCTTGGATAAGGTTTGAACTTTCCATTGCACCGGCTCAAAAGTATGCGTCGCCATACGTGGAGTTAAAATCTGAAAAGGCTTCGAGTCGGCAAAACCACCGGCAAGTGCAGGGGCAAGTAAAGTGGTATCGACACCGGCTTTCGCCGCTAAAGCTACCGCTTCAGCAATTAAGGTGCTGTTGGCTGCAACAATCAGTTGATTACAAATTTTGGTAGCTTGCCCGGTTCCAGTTTCGCCCATACGGGTGACACGCTGGGAAAGTACATTATAAATCAGCGATAAGTTCTGGATAGTTTGTAGGTCACCTCCGGCAAAAATAACCAAGGTTCCCTGTTCAGCACCCGCGGTCCCACCCGAGACAGGGGAATCAATCCACTGGACTTGGCGAATTTGGGCCTGCTTCGCCAAAGTCTTGGTTTGATCCACAGACAAACTTGAGAAGTCTACAATCACTTGTCCAGCAGATAACAGGTTCTGAATCTGATCATAGACGGCTTGCACTGCTACATCATCGGCTAAGCAGGTCAAAATAACAGGATATTGTCTGATGTCTTGCAGTTCTAAGGCGGTGGCGCCCATATCAATCAGCACATCACAGGCGGATGCTGTGCGGTTCCAGACAGCGACTTCAAAACCGGCTTGAATCAGTCGGGTGGCCATACGGCTGCCCATCAGTCCCATGCCCAAGAATGCAATTTTTGTATTACGATCAAAACTCATATGTTTTTCTCTGCAAAATCCTGTTATTTGAATATTTTACTTATATTGGCGCGGTAAAAACTGAACTTCAGGGTTTTTGTCTTTTTTACGGGCCAATTTACTGTTTTTACCCAGCAGTAATTTCAATTGCCAGATTTTCTCTAGGCGTAGAGATTTTTTCGGTGCATGTTCCATGGCATCGAGTACGCGTTTGGCTGCAGTCAATGCATCAGGAGAACGTTGCAACATTTCTTCTGCAAGGGCCTGGGCTTTGCTGATTGGCGATTCATCCAAATGCGTTACCAGACCAATTTCCTTGGCATAATTTGCATCGAAAATACGTCCAGTCAAAGTCAACTCTTTGGCTAGGTCAACATTAATAATGCCTTTAATGGATCGGGTCAGTCCCATGTCTGGCACCAGTCCCCAACGGCTTTCCATAATCGACATTTTGGTATTTGGATGGGCAATCCGGATATCCGCAGCCAGTGCCAATTGCATCCCGGCACCGAGGCAATAACCCTCAAGTGCTGCAATGACTGGAACAGGCAGTTCCTGCCAAATTAGAAAAGCTTTCTGGAATAGACTTTGCCCCGGTTTGATCAGTTCCCAAGCCGCATAAGCGGTATTTTTAGGGGCGTTCAAATCGGCAAGGTCAATCCCGGCACTAAATACATGAGCTTCACCGGTTAAAATGACACAGCGAATTGAGCGATCTTTTTTAATTTGATTGGCAGCAGTTACCAGTTCACGTAACAAAGCAAAGCTCATGGCATTGCGTTTTTCTGGACGGTTTAAAGAAACAGTTGCGATACCATTATTTTTTTCGATGCGAAGTAACGCCATGGGTATAGACCTGATTTTTTCGGTTGTTTTGAGCATACCACGGGCATTTCTCTGATACATGTCACGATACATGACACAAGAGTCACATCTACAGATAGACATGACTTTTGAAATGCCGCCCAGCCTGCGTTAAGTATTTTGTTTGTTCAAAATTTGCTGCGATGCTTGTTCGACTTGCTGAATGACCGACTGTAATTCATCAAAGCGTTTTAAGGTTTCCTGAATAAAAGTTTCATCAGCTTTACGGCGTTCTTTACGTAACGAGGAAACAAATTGCTCAAATTTTCCGGTTGCTTCTTGCAGATCAGGTGCACCGACATAACGGGTGGCTCCATATAACCGATGCAGCACGTGTTCAAGTTGCGGGAAGTCTTCCATTTCAATCAACTGCTGCATTTCACTCAGTTCTGTAGGGAAGCTGTCGACCAGCATTTGAAGTAAATCGACTGCCAGATCTTCTTTATTGGCTGCCAGCTGTAAGCTTTGTTGCCAATCTAAAATGTTTGGATCAAGGGCTTCAATCAGGATAGCTTTATCGACAGTTTTGGGCTTTTTAAAATTTTCTGAAGTCAATTGGGTCAAAATTTGAATGATCTGATCCATTTGAATCGGTTTGGTGACGTAATCATCCATTCCTACCTGCAACAATTTGTGTTTCTCATCGGCTAGGGCATGTGCTGTCAGGGCAATAATTGGTAGACGTTTATGGTTTTCTAAAGTCGATTCCAGCGAACGGATGGCACGCGTTGTATCTATTCCGGACATTACGGGCATCTGGATATCCATAAATATGACATCAAATGCAGGCAGATTTTTTTCTATTCGATCCTGAATGATTTCCAGTGCTTCCTGGCCGCTTAAGGCCTTGGTGGTCTTGACGTTGAGCTCACCCAATAGGGCTTCTAAAACAATCAGGTTCGGCAAGTGATCATCAACAGCGAGGACATGCAGACCTTGACCATTAAATTCTTCATGCACCTCCTGATCGAAAATCGGTTGATTGCTTAACAGCTGGATTAAGGCACTACGGCTTAAAGGCTGATACAGCGGCCGCGCGCGATATTCATTCAGCATGTTCGGATCCAGCGACATCTGATAACCGTACACCGCAATATTGCCGTGGTAACGATTACGAATTTCTTTCAACAAGGCTTCGCCATCACCACTATGATCGACAATCAGCCAGGTATTTTCATCACTTTCCGAGAACTGATTGAGCTGGCTGAACAGATCCAGAATCGAGCTGGTTTCAACATGATGCACCTCATAATTTTCCAGATAATGACGCAGAATATTGGCAGTCGCGGGATGGGCCAAATAAGACACCACCTGCATGTTCTTAAAGTGCGGATGAACAATGTCAATGTCGTCATTTACAGCAAACATGGCGCTAAACCAGAATGTGGAACCTTTTTCAGTCGGTGCACGTTCCTGGTTGTCCTCAAAGCCAATTTGACCTTGCATTAAATGCACCAGCTGTTTGGAAATGGCCAAACCGAGCCCCGTGCCGCCAAATTGACGGGTCACCGAAGCATCACCTTGCGAGAAGGATTCAAACAGTTTTTTACGGTCAGTACCACTGAGGCCAATCCCGCTGTCCTGCACGCTAAAGTGCAACAGGCATTGTCCAATATCGTCGTGCTCCATACGGGCACGGACAATGATTTCACCGTCCGGGGTAAATTTAATCGCGTTGGAAATTAGGTTGGTGAGAATCTGTTTAAAGCGTAATGCATCGCCAATCACTTGCGTTGGAATATTATCGGCATAATAAAAAGCCATATCGATATGCTTTTGAGCCGCGAGTGGGGACAACATATCCATCACATCAAAAATGGCTTCTTCCAGATCAAAAGGCGCGGTTTCCAGTTCCAGCTTACCGGCATCAATTTTCGAGAAATCTAGTACGTCATTAATCAGGGCCAGAAGATGGGCAGATGATTTACGAATGGTTTGCAGATACAGGTTTTGTTCATTGCTCAAGTTGCCTTGACGCAGCAATAAATGAATAAAGCCATCAATACTGTTTAATGGAGTGCGCAATTCATGACTGATATTGGCCAGGAATACCGATTTGGACTGGTTAGCTGAAATCGCCTGGTCACGGGCCTGACGATAAGTAATGTTCTGAACTTCTAAGGTATCTAAGGTACGGCGTAAATCATCTTCCGTTTGTTCGGTATGTTCTTTAAGTTCTAAAAAGCTAAAGTGCAGCCGTTTGACCACATTGGCAATATCGCGCTGCAACAGACGCAATTCACCGGTACTGTTAATCACCATGTGTTGATCAAGGGTATCGGCATTTAGACGTTGCAATTGCATGCGAATTTCGTACATCGGTGCAATCCAGCGACGCGAATAGAAATTCAGACACAATAAAAGTAGTAATAAAGTCAATAAGCCTGTCGCAATCAGCACCACCATGACCCGATAACGCGCAATTTCAAGAGGTTGGTTGTCCAGTTCAATAACCAACCGTGCAGGCGCTTGAGTATGCTCATTAATTTTTAGTGAATAAATATTATTATCATGGTGCAGAATAGGGCCGACGAAAGAGGCTTTAGAGTTAATCTTCGGCCAAGGCTCCTGATCCTGAAAACCGATGCTTAAGCGGTTTCTGCCTTTATTATCAATAATAGCTGCGCGAATTAAATATTTTTCATTTAGCATGACCTGCATGGCATTACGTGCTTGATCATACTGCCATGGATAATTACTTAATAAGTCGATTGCTGCTTCGGAGGTGAGCTGATAACGGGTCATAATAGCAATTGCCATTTGGCGTTGCTGTGCACGCGATGCATTGGAGGTCTCAGACAAAACCAGCACAGCCCCGACACATGCCAAAATCATAATCGGCACAAAAATCAGTGCAATGAGTTGTCCATAAGCATGATTTAAGTGTAGACGTTTAAATAACTTTTTATTGATATTTGACATGGTTAAAGCAGTTTATTTTCTATGCACGGAATATTAGCACGCTTTATTTAAAACTGACTGTGCTTTAATCACTTTCAATAAAAAGCCTGTTAAATGGGTGCAGCGCGGAGCATTTTTTCATACAATAGACTCACCTCGATATAGGTGCAAATAATGAGTAATACCACCCCTGATTTTCAAGCAGACGAATTTTTGTTAGACCACTACGTAGGAAAAACCCCTCTGGTGCGTTTGCAACGTCTAGCAAGTCACACTCAAGCAACAGTATTGGCTAAACTTGAAGGAAATAATCCTGCAGGTTCGGTAAAAGACCGTCCAGCGTATAACATGATTATGCAAGCTGAAAAACGTGGTCAAATTAAACCGGGTGATACACTGATTGAGGCGACAAGCGGAAATACAGGTATTGCCTTGGCTATGGTTGCTGCAATGCGTGGCTATAAAATGAAACTCATTATGCCAACAGGTTCAAGTCAGGAACGCAAAGATGCGATGCGTGCTTATGGCGCTGAACTGATTGAATCTTCAAGCATGGAAGAGGCGCGTGATATGGCGCTGCAAATGGAAAAAGATGGTAGGGGATTGGTATTGAACCAGTTTGGTAACCCGGACAATGTCGAAGCACATTACCTCACCACCGGTCCAGAAATCTGGCAACAGACAGGCGGTAAAATTACCCATTTCGTCAGTTCCATGGGAACCACCGGGACGATTATGGGGATTTCCAAATATCTAAAAGAACAAAATCAGGATATTCAAATTGTCGGTTTACAACCTTCTGAAGGTTCAAATATTGCAGGTATTCGTCGTTGGCCACAAGAATATCTTCCCACCATTTTTGATCCGAAACGCGTTGACCGGATTATGGATATTCCGCAAATTGAAGCGGAAAAAATGGCACGGCAATTGGCGCGCAAAGAAGGCATCAGTGCCGGAACTTCATCAGGTGGTGCAGTTTGGGCCTCAATCAAGCTGGCTGAAGAAAATCCGGGCGCGGTGATTGTATGTATCATCTGTGACCGTGGTGACCGTTATCTTTCTACAGGTTTATTCTCTGTAAAAGATCCTGAATAAATCTCAATTTTTGTGAGTTAAGATGCGCTTACCTGTTTTAATTTTCGATATAGAAACCTTGACCGATTTAAAATCGGGAGCGCATTTGTATGGTCTGGATTTGCCAGAAGCAGATCTGGAACAGGCGTTGATTAAATTGCGGCGCCAAGAGTCGGGCATGGATTTTCAGCGTTTGGCCTTGCATGAGATTGTCTGTATTTCTGGTCTATGGATTGATGCGCAAGGTGGCATCAAAATGTTCTCGTTTAGTCGAGAGCAGCATACTGAAGCAGAAATTTTAAAGAAATTCCTCTCGATTTTTGACAAGCGTCATCCCACCTTAGTTAGTTGGAATGGCTCACAATTTGATTTGCCGGTGATCCTGTTTCGGGCCATGTATCATGGCTTGTCTGCGCCTGCTTTATTCGATCAGGGCGAAATTAATCAGCAAAAGCGCTATAATAACTACCAGAATCGTTATCATCATCGTCATGTCGATTTGATGGATGTGATTGCGATGTTCAATGGTCGTCAATTTCAAAAGTTAGATGATGTGGCACATTTACTGGGGTATCCAGGAAAGCGTGGTGATGGCGCCTATCATGTACCTGAATATGTACGACAGCAAGAATGGCAAAAGCTCACCAGTTATTGCGAAGGTGACGTGCTGAATACCTGGCTGATTTATCTGCGCTGGTCCTTGTTAAAAGGTCAGCTTTCGCTCAATGATTATCGTGAGGCAGTTCAGCGCACCATCGAATTTTTATCGACTCAACCGCAACATGCAGATTTTTTAGCAGTATGGCGTGAAACCTCACAGCGTACTGAATTTACAGCTGCAGACTTTTTATCTCCCACACTCTAGGTATTCATGAAACATAGAACCAAGCCACGTCCAGCTCAACATCCGATTTACACTTTTCAGGTTGAGTCACTTTCACACGAAGGACGGGGGATAGCGCACTATGGAACACATCCGGATCACCCAAGTGACAAACAGGGTAAAAAGGTATTTATCAGCTACGCTTTACCTGGTGAAACTGTTAAAGCACAAATTACCAATGTGGTAAAACGTTTAGAAGAAGCGGACAGCATTGAGCTGTTAAGCGCACCTGCTGCCATACGTATTGAACCGAAATGTCCCCACTTTACCGTGTGTGGCGGTTGCAATATGCAGCACATTCAGCAAGATGAACAAATTCGCTTAAAACAGGATGTTTTAAAGTCACATTTAGAACATTTTGCCGGAATCCAGCCTGAACAATGGTTAGAGCCATTACGTTCACAACGTGAAGACTACCGTCGTAAAGCCCGGATTGGAGTACGTTATATTCCAAGTAAAGACAAACTGGTGGTGGGGTTCCGTGAGCGTCAAAGTAATAAACTGATTTCGATTGACCGCTGTCTGGTGCTGGATCGTGAATTTGGCTCTATTCGTGACTTAAGAAAGTTACTCGAAAGTCTAACAGCCAAAGCAGCCATTGGTCATATAGAATTGGCCATGGGTGATGAAGATATTGCACTGGTGGTTCGTCATACTGAAAAATTATCAACAGATGATGTCAACCAATTAAAACAGTTTACGTTAAACAAGCAGTGGCAATTGTATTTACAACCCGCCAGTTCAGACAGTTTACAGCGTGTGGATGATCCGAACGCGGCGATGCGTTTGCATTATGCACTGGATGAATTTGATGTGAAATTTGATTTCAATCCGCTCGATTTTACTCAGGTGAATTCAACCATTAATCCGCAAATGGTGAAGCTGGCATGTGATTTGCTTCAATTGCAGCAAGGTGAGCGTGTTCTAGACTTATTTTGTGGTCTAGGTAATTTCTCATTACCGCTGGCTCGTTGTGTCGGTGAAACAGGTCAAGTCATAGCTGTCGAAGGAAGTGAAGAAATGGTTCAACGTGGTGCAGAAAATGCCAAAAATAATGCGATCAGTCACGTACATTTTCATTCACAAGATTTAACAAAAGATTTTTCACATCATTCTTGGGCAAAACAGGGATTTGATGCATTATTGATAGACCCTCCGCGTTCTGGTGCAGAGGAAATAATGCATTATGTACCTAAATTTGATGCAAAAAGAATCGTTTATGTGTCATGTAATCCTGCAACCTTGGCACGTGATGCCGGTGTGTTGGTGAAACATGGCTATCGATTAAAAAAGGCGGGGGTGATGGATATGTTTACTCATACGGGACATGTCGAATCTATTGCCTTATTCGAAAAAGATAAAGAAATAAACGATTTAGAATATGATAAGTAAAGAGGTAGGAGAAGGGTATGGTCACAGTACGTGAACAACTTCCTGGACGTCTCAATGAGCTGTCCGAGGAAGCGACTGTAGAGCATGCCGAACAAGCTCGACATGATTTGGCTGAATGGCTAGATCGGGTTCGTGGCATATTAGATGATGCAGCGCTTAAACAACTCGAAGAAGTTGCTCATCTAACTTTACATAAAGAGTTGCAAACCACTGTTAATCATCGCTCCAATACCTTTTATACCGGTATTGAGATGGCGGATATTTTGGCGCATTTACATGTGGATGAAGACACTTTGTCCGCCGCAATGCTGTACCGAAGTGTGCGTGAAGGTGTCATGACGCTTGAAGAAGTTCGGGAACATTTTGGCGAGCAAGTGCATAGTCTGGTCCAAGGGACCTTGGCGATGGGTAAGCTTTCTGAACTGATTGAAAAGAACAAACGTCTAGAAGACCATTTTAATAACAATCAAAGAGAGCATTTAAGCGGCATTTATAAAATGCTGATTTCTGTGACCGAAGATGTTCGGGTGGTATTGATCAAACTCGCAGAGCGTACCTATGCTTTGCGAGAACTGACTCAAGCATCACGTGAACGTCAAGAGCGTGTTGCGCGAGAAATTCTGACCATTTACTCACCTTTGGCGCATCGTTTAGGGATTGCCCAACTTAAATGGGAACTTGAAGATTTAGCGTTTCGTTATTTGGCCCCAGAGCGCTATAAAGAAATTGCAACCTTACTGAATGAAAAACGTTTAGAGCGTGAGCAATATATTCAGTTTGTCATTGATAAACTGAAAAATGAACTGGCAAGCTATGATATCGAAGCAGATATTACCGGAAGGGTGAAACACATTTATTCGATTTATCGAAAAATGAAAAGTAAAAACCTGAGTTTCGATCAGCTTTATGATATTCGAGCGGTTCGGGTATTGGTCAAAAACGTACCTGAGTGCTATCACTCCTTGGGGATTGTGCATCAAATCTGGCGTCATATTCCGCACCAGTTTGATGATTACATTACCAATCCAAAAGCCAATGGCTATCGTTCATTACACACTGCAGTCATTGCAGAGAACAAGTCACTTGAAGTGCAAATCCGTACCAAAGATATGCATAACGAGGCAGAGCTTGGGGTTTGTTCGCACTTCAATTATAAAGAAGGTGCAAAAAATACCGACCACTCTTTTAACCATCGCTTACATTCCTTGCGTGCAGTACTTGAGCATTATCAAGAACGTAATGATGCCAGCGCACATAAATCAGATGATGATTCCGAAAGTTTCGAACAAGTTCAAGATTTCGAAGGTTTTGAAAAGATTTATGTATTTAGCCGTGATGGGGACATTAAAGAGTTACCGCGCGGTTCAACCGTTTTAGACTTCGCCTATCATGTTCACACCGAGGTGGGGAACAAGTGTTATGCAGCGCGGGTAAACCAGCGCTATGTACCTTTAACCTATACCTTGAAAACTGGTGAACAGGTTGAAATCTTAACCAAAAAAGATCGTGATCCGAATCGTGACTGGTTGGTAAACTCGCTGGGTTATATCAAGACGTCCCGGGCGCGAGATAAATTGCGGCATTGGTTTAGACAGCAAGATCGCAGTAAAAACCTGGAAGTTGGCCGTGAAATTCTGAATAAAGAACTTGTACGTTTAGCGATTCACCCAAAAAGTATTGATTTAAGTGATTATTGCAATCACTTTAATGTCAAGCTGGGTGAAGATATTCTGATTGGTTTGGTCAATGGCGATATTAGTCTGCATGCCTTGATCAATCAGGTCAACCGCCATATGCACATCGGTCAAGATGAACCTGAATTGGTACTCAAGCCGACATTGAATCCACGTGCCAGTCATACTTTGTCTGCACATGGCATTTTAATTGACGGTTTGGACAACGTAGAACTGCATATTGCACAATGCTGCCAACCCGTACATGGGGAATCAATTGGTGGATATATCACGTTGAACCGTGGGGTAAGCATTCATAAAGTTGCATGCTCTGATTATATCCGGATGATTTCTCAAGAACCTGAACGTGCGGTTGAAGCCGATTGGGAAATGCAACCGACCCGGGGTCAAAGCGTACAGATTGTAGTGGAGGCCTACGACCGTCGTGGTCTGCTAAAAGACTTAACTCAAGTGATTTTTTCGGATCAAATTAATATTCGTCAGGTGAATACCATTTCAGAAACAGATGGTATTGCCAATATGAAGTTGTTAATTGAAGTGAAAGGTCTGGCACAGTTATCACGTTTGTTGGCACGTTTAGAACAACAACCGGGAATTATTAGCGCACGACGTTTGGTACAGGGTAATTAAACCCAACATTTAAGCTTTTAGTGAAAAACCAGCAACTTTTGTCGCTGGTTTTTTTATGCACGCCATAATGACTGTACAAGTTAGATCTAAAACATATAATTAAATCAATGTAATAGGCTTATATTGTTGAAAGTATACAGGATATTTTTTGTGTAATTTTTATGACAAATGCTATAATCCCGCGAATAAAATAGCCTCGAGCTAAACTACATTCTAGGGTATGGAAAATTTCGGCAATGATTCAAATAAATGTATCCCCCCTATATATGAGTCGTGCCGACGAAACCGTTCCCGCCTTAGCACAGATTCCTGCCATGCAGCGTAGACGCTTATCCGGAATTGCAAAATTGGCTTTAAATAGCGCGATTCAATCGTTGAATGCAGAATCGGTGGACTATATTGTCTGGGCATCGCAATATGGTGATGAACATAAAACTTTGAAAATTCTGGCCGATGTGCTGCAAGATCAAACGCCATCTCCAACGCAGTTTTCAACTTCGGTGCATAATGCGATTGCCGGCTTGTATTCGATTTTATGTCAGGATGCCACGCCGTCGACCAGTCTGGCGGCATCTTGGAGCGAAGCCCTGATTGAAGCCTATGCCTGGTTAAAAACCACCGGTTACCCCAATGCACGAGTACTGGTGGTGTATTATGATGAAGCTTTACCGGCGATTTATAAAGAATTTCAGCCCTTTAATGGCTTTGCCATGTCGGCAGTGATTAGTTTAGAGGCGCCAAACCTACAACTGGATATCAAAGCCTTAACATATCATCGGCATAAATATCTGGATGCGCAAAATTTTTATGATTTTTGGCAGCAATCTGAACAGAGTCTTGAGCATTCTCAAACTCAGGCATGGCAAAAATGTTAAAAGCAGATCAAATTAAGCAAAAAGCCAATTATTTATGGCGTATTGGCGCAACCGGTTTTAGTTTCGCCAGTTTTGGAATTGGTGGTGTGGCGATTGGTGGAGTTGTTGCACCGTTGGTCAATCTGTCGACCCAGAATCCGAGCTTGCGTCAGCAACGTACGCAAAAAGTGATTAAACATAGTTTCAAGGGCTTTACCGAAATGATGGTAAAACTTGGAATTATGACCTATGACATTGAAGGGCTGAAAAAATTACAGCACAGTAAGCAGGAACTGGTGATTGCCAACCATCCAACTTTGGTGGATGTCGTGGTGCTGATTGGTTTAATGGAACAGGCCAATTGTGTGGTGAAACATACACTATGGTCCAATCCGTTTACCAAAGGTCCGGTGCAAAATGCCGGCTATATTTTAAATGCCGGTTCTGAACAGTTTATTCATGACTGTGTGGAAAAATTACAGCAGGATCAGTCAGCTTCGTTACTGATTTTTCCGGAAGGGACACGTACCGCAAAAGGTGAACTGTTAAATGAGTTTCAGCGCGGTGCGGCGAACATTGCGATTCGTGCCAATGTGCCGATTCGTCCGGTGCTGATTACCTGTACACCTTCAACTTTAACCAAAAATGAAAAATGGTATCACGTTCCTTCACAGCCGTTTCATATTCATGTGAAGGTTCTGGATGCCATTCAAGTCGATGATCTACTCGATGATGTAACGGTGAATCCGAAAAATGTACGTCATCTGAATCATCAATTACACCAAATTTTTAACCAAGAGTTATCTAAAAAATGAGCAATCTTGCTGATGAATTAAAGCAAATGATTATTGATGTTGTGGCCCTTGAGGACATCAGCATAGAAGATATTGAAACTGAATCACCTTTATTTGGTGATGGCTTAGGTCTAGATTCCATTGATGCCTTGGAACTTGGTTTGGCGCTGAAAAAACGTTACAACATTCACTTGAATGCCGAATCAGCAGAAACCAAGCAACATTTTAAATCAATTCAAAGCCTGGTGGCTTTGGTTGAAGCACAGCAAAAGGCGTAAGAGGTTGTAATGTTAACTCAGGAACAAGTACTTGAAAAATTAAGAGAATGGATGGAAGATCTGTTCGAAATTACACCTGAAGATGTTCAGCTGGATGCGAATTTGGCGAATGATTTGGATGTAGACAGTATTGATGCGATTGATCTAGTGGTCAAAATTAAAGAATTGACCGGCAAACAGGTCAATCCAGAAGATTTTAAAAATGTTCGCACGGTTCAAGACGTGGTGACTGTTATTCAGAATATGTCTGCTGCATGAAATTGATCTTGAAAGGGATAGTGGCAGTCGGACTGATTCTCTATCCCTTTTTAGTGGGCTATAGTTTAGCGCATGGTCAATATATCTGGGTCAGCAGTCTGCTGATTATCCTAGGATTATTGCGTCTGTTCAGCAAGGGCAATGCCTTACTGTGGCCTTTAACCGGATTTGCGATTTTATGTGGCAGCTTAAGCCTGATTTTAAAAGACCATGCCTGGCTGAAATTGTATCCAGTGTTTATGAGTGTCGGGGCGTGTATGATTTTTGCCTCGACTTTAGTTAAACCGCCTTCCATGATTGAGCGTTTTGCCCGTCTGGCAGAACCGGACTTACCTGAAACCGGGGTGATCTGGACCCGTAAAGTCACCATCGTCTGGTGCATTTTTTTTGTGCTGAATGCCCTTGTTGCCTTGGCGACCGTCCTGTTTGCTCCAATGCAGATTTGGGTGCTGTATAACGGTTTTATTTCCTATCTACTGATGGGGTTATTATTACTGGGCGAATTTATCTTGCGTAAGCGACAGCAGCGCTTAAACCAAATTCAGGAATAAAAACGGATTGTTATGTTGTGTCATTTTCAGAGTCATCTTCATTCACTGAAAGCGCTGTGTATTCAGCCTGATTTAAACCAAATCCGTTTTCAGGATTTCTGGCAGGACGTGATCCAACAAAGTCATGCAATTGAGTCACTTTCACAGCAAAGTTGGGCTTTGTGGGAACCTGACAGTTATCAGTTCCTAGTGCTGCTGTTTGCTGCACTGTTGGCCAAAAAACAGGTACTTTTGCCCCCCAATCGGGTCAGTGATTTAGAGAAAGAACTCGCGGAACAGAACATTTATTTCTTGCAACGTCAGTCAGTATCATTAGCACAAAATCAAAATATTGAACTGAATCTGGATGATGCCTTTTTGCATCAAGCGAAAATCTATTTTTATACTTCCGGCTCTACCGGTCAGCCGAAGAAAATCCCGCGTACCTTGCGTCAATTACTTAATGAAGTGCAGGGACTGGATGCCAGTTTTCATTTGCCTGAGCAGTCGATTGCGATTGCTACCGTCAGTCATCAGCATATTTATGGCTTGCTGTTTAAGTTGTTATGGCCACTGGCAAGCGGTCGCTGTTTTTATCAGACCCAGCTGGCTTTTCCTGAAGATGTCGCGGACATCCAAAAAAAATTAACCGCCTTAAAGCTTCAGAATTATGTGATTTCCAGTCCGGCCTTATTAAAACGCTGGACTCTGGATGTCTTGTTGCAAGATTGTCTGACGGTTTATTCCTCAGGTGGAAAATTAGAGTCGGGAATACGTCCTTATGTGAGCCGGCCGATTACCGAAGTGTTTGGCAGCTCCGAAACTGGCGGGATTGCACATCGACAGCAGGATGATGCTTTATGGACACCGTTTGCCAATGTCGATATTCAGGCCGGCGAGCAACAGGAACTGCAAGTTAGAAGCAATCATGCTTTTAGTAAAGACTGGATTTTCACTGGCGATAAAGTTGAAGTGATTGATGCGGTAAATCCCAAAAGTCCATTTCATTTGTTGGGACGACTAGACCGTATTGTAAAACTGGAAGAAAAACGCTTAAGTCTGGATGCCATTGAACAGAAAATTGTCGAGCTAGATGAGATTGTCCAGTGCCATGTGTTGATTCTGGAACGGGAACATCGTCAGATTTTAGTCTGTGTGGCGATTTTATCTGAGCAGGCCAGACAACAGCTGCAAAGCAGCAACAAAGCACAATGTGTAGCCGCAATTAAAGTGCAGTTAAATTCAAAGCTGGAAAGCATTGCCATTCCAAGACAATGGCGATTTTTGACACAATTACCGCAAAATGCCCAATCTAAGCTGAATAAACAATACATGAAATCCTTATTTCAGCCTATGTTATTGCCTATTGTGTTGGAGCAACAGAATGAACCAGATCAGGTGCTCTATCGCCTCGAGTTTTCTCCAGAACTGGAATGCTTTAAAGGGCACTTTCCAGATTATCCAATTTTTCCGGGTGTAGGACAGATTGGATTTATTCAACATTTTGCCCGTCAGACTTGGGCAGAGCTTGAATGGTGCAACGGTTTTGAACAGCTCAAATTTCAGGATTTAATTCAACCTTATATGGTGCTGCAACTGAAATTGTCGAGAAAACTGCATAAAGTCAGTTTTGTATTAAGTCATGCAGAGCAGACCTTGGCCTCTGGACGCTTGTTATTTCATACACAAAACGATCCGATTTAAAGGTAAATGTAGATGCAGCAATGTTTTGTCATTCCGGTTTATAACCATCCTCATCATATTGAAGCTTTGGTAATCCATTTGGATCAGTTTCAGATGCCTATTATTCTGGTGAATGATGGCAGTGATGCCGCGTGTACAGCACTTTTACATGAGATTGCAGCACAACACTCATTGGTAGAATTGGTTGAACATAGTCATAATCAGGGTAAAGGGCAGGCTGTGATTACAGGGTTGCGCCATGCACATACTCTGGGTTTTAGTCATGCCTTACAGCTCGATTCTGACGGTCAGCATGACTGGCAGGATGTGGCAAAATTCCTGCAAATCTCTCAGCAACATCCGGATGCAATGGTCATCGGTCAGCCTATATTTGATGAATCGGTTCCGAAAAAACGCCTTTATGGCCGTTATGCTACCCATATCTGGGTATGGATTAATAGCCTGTCTTTTGAGATTAAGGACAGCATGTGCGGCTTCCGGGTTTATCCGCTGGCTAGTACCATTCAGGTGCTGGATTCTGCAAAATTTCAGCCGCGTATGGGTTTTGACAGTGAAATTTTGGTGCGTTTAAAATGGGCAGAGGTGCCTTTTATCAACGTGCCGACCAAAGTGGTTTACCCCGAAGATGGCATTTCGCATTTCAAGGTATGGCGTGACAATATTGGTATAAGTCAGGCACATTTGCACTTGTTTGGCGGCATGCTGCTGCGTCTGCCTAAATTGCTGTCAAAGAAAGTAAAAGGTTGATGGCGTGACTGAGCTGAAGCAAATCCAGTGGAATGAGATTAAAGAACGTGGCGGCATGACCTCTTTGAGTCTGATGCTGGTGTTTTACCGTCTGGGTGGCCGTTGGTTATGCCGGGTATTGATGTATTTTATTATTTTGTGGTACTGGCTGTTTGCGACTGTCGCACGTCAGGCTTCGCTGCAATATTTGACTCGGTTACACCATTTTGCAGGCAGTCATTCGCCGTTTCTGCATACGCCCAGTCTGGCGCAGAGCTATCAGCATTTCATGCAGTTTGGTGAATGTATTCTGGATAAAATTGAGGGCTGGCTGGGTAAAATCCCCGAGCAGCAACTGGTTTTACATGGACATGAACATTTCCGCGAGCATTATCAAAAAGGCGCGGTAATTGTGGTGTCGCATTTCGGCAATATTGAATTGCTGCGTGCCATTAAGTCGGAACATCCACAAAAAATTAATGTCTTGGTCTATCAAAAGCATGCCACCAAATTTAATCAGTTTCTAAAAAAACTGAATGATCATGCCGATGTCAATCTGGTTTCGGTGGATGAGCTGGGTATTGAAACCGCAATGATCCTACAAGAAAAACTCGATCAGGGGGAGTGGGTCATTGTCGCGGCAGATCGTGTGCCGGTGCAGTCAGATCGGGTACAGCCGATTTCATTTTTAGGTGAAGAAGCCAACTGGCCGCAAGGCGCGTGGATTCTCGCCAGTTTGCTAAAAGTTCCGGTACTGGCGGTGTTTTGTTATCGTGTGGCCGACAGCTTTGAAGTGCATATTCACTCGATTGCCGAGCAACTAAATTTCCCGCGAAACCACCGTCAGCAAGCAATACAAAGTATCACCCGACAATATGTGGCATTACTTGAGCAGCACTGTATTCGTGCGCCATATCAATGGTTTAATTTTTATAATTTCTGGAACAAACAATAATGCAAGTGTTAGTTGTTGGGGGAATGCCACTTTCAATTGAAGATGTGGTGGCGGTTGCACGTCAGGAAAAATCAGTGGCTTTGCCTACATCTGCTGAATGGCGTGAGTTAATTCAGCGCGGTGCCGATTTTCTGGATCAGCTGTTGCAGGATGAAGGCGTGATTTATGGTGTGACCACCGGTTATGGCGATTCATGTCTGGTCGAGATTCCTGCGCATCAGGTCAATGAACTGCCTTTGCATTTATCTCGTTTTCATGGCTGTGGGTTAGGTCAGAATCTGGATTTAATCACGGCACGTGCAGTGGTGGTAACCCGTCTGTGTTCATTAGCTCGTGGTTATTCAGGTGTTTCGCATGCGCTGCTAGAACGTCTGGTCTGGATGCTGAATGAAAATGTGATTCCGGTAATTCCATCGGAAGGCTCAGTCGGGGCCAGTGGTGATTTAACGCCATTGTCCTATATCGCGGGGGCTTTGGTCGGTGAGCGTGATGTTTACTTTCAAGGTCAGATTGTTCCGATCAGTCGCGTTTATGCTGAAAAAAATATGCAGGCTTTGGTGCTACGTCCTAAAGAAGGTCTGGCACTGATGAATGGTACTGCGGTGATGACCGCAATTGCCTGCCTCAACTATAAAAAAGCGGAACAGATCAGTTTGGCCAGTACTTGTATTACCGCGCTGAATGTTTTGGCTTTGGAAGGTAATCCAAGTCATTTCGATGAAGTACTATTTGCACAAAAACCACATCCGGGTCAGCAAAATATTGCCGCACAACTGCGTGACTGGCTGAATAGTGAGGTGCAAACCGAACATCAGAGTTCACGTTTGCAAGACCGTTATTCACTACGCTGTGCGCCGCATATTATTGGCGTGTTTGAAGATTCCAAACCCTGGTTACGCCAGTTTATTGAAAATGAACTGAATTCTAGTAATGACAATCCGCTGATTGATCCGGTGAATTTACGCGTATTGCATGGTGGACATTTCTATGGCGGGCATATTGCTCAAGCCATGGATAGCCTGAAAATCATGATTGCCAATATTGCCGATTTAATGGATCGTCAATTTGCGCAACTGGTGGACTATAAAATGAATAACGGTTTGCCGCGTAATTTGACCGGAGCGACCGCAGAACGTTTACCACTGAATCATGGTTTTAAGGCCGTACAGATTGGCGTGTCGGCATGGACGGCAGAGGCATTGAAACAGACGCTTTCGGCTTCAATTTTCTCGCGCTCGACCGAATGCCATAATCAGGACAAAGTGAGTATGGGCACCATTGCTGCGCGTGATGCCAGTCGGGTGATTGTGCTGACTGAACAGGTGATTGCCGCATTGTGCTGTGCCAGTGTACAAGCCATATATTTGAAAGCTTTGGATAGCCAATTGTCCGAAGTGCTCGGCACATTTAAGGCTTGGGTATTACAAACTTTTGATTACGTGATAGAAGACCGACCATTACAGCATGAATTGCAACAGCTGGTGGATCGTCTGGAAAATTTAGAATTATTAAGCACTGAACTTATTCGCTAAACCTGATAGGAAACAGACTATGCATGCCGATGTAATCATTGAAGTGCCATTTCATGATGTGGATACCATGGACGTGGTTTGGCATGGACATTATTTAAAATATTTTGAAATTGCACGCTGCAAATTGCTGGACCAGTTTGATTATAACTATAAGCAGATGCGTGATTCCGGCTATGCATGGCCTGTGATTGAAAGTCATGTGCGTTATGCGCATGGCATCCTGTTTCAACAGAAAATTCGGGTGCGTGCGATTTTAAAAGAATGGGAAAATCGTCTGAAAATTGAATATCAGATTTTTGATGCCCAAAGTGGTAAAAGACTGACCAAAGGCTATACCACTCAAGTGGCGGTATATATTGAAAACCGTGAAATGTGTTTCCAGTCACCACAAATTTTATTGCAGCGTTTAAACGCTTGGTCTGAGTTTAAACCGGAGTAAAGCAGATGACATTGATCAATCTACAACGTGCAGTATGGCTATTTTTAGCGAGTTTGCTGTGTCTCACATTCATGTTGCCGCAAGCGGTGCATGCGCAAAATCCGCAGCTCAGACAAATCTTTGGACAGCTTTCCGCGACTCCTACCGTGCGTGCCAATTTTGAACAGCAAAAAAAATTGGCTTCAATGAATAAAACCTTTGTTTCCAAAGGCACGGTACTATTTTCCAAATCAGAAGGGGTGATCTGGAAAATTCACACCCCAGTCAAAGCCGACCTGATTGTGACCCCGCGTAAACTGGTGCAAAAAACCCAGCGCACCTATAGTCAGATTGAAATTGATAAATCACCTTATGGTTCGGTTGCGACCATGTTCTTGCAGCTGATGTCGGGTAATGAAACGGCTTTAGCCAAGAACTTCAATATTGTTTCGGCAAGTTATACTCCGTCGCAGTGGAATGTGACTTTAACCCCGAAAAGCAGTTTATTTAAAAAATTATTTGTCCGTGTCGATGCACAAGGGCAGCGTTATGTCGATCGTATTGTGCTGCAGGAAAAAGGCAACAACAGCACCACCATTCGCTTTAGCCAGCAAACCACTCAACCCCAAAATTTAACGGCTGAGGAAAATGCACTTTTCCAACTGGCAAAATAAATTTACGGCGCTGTGGCTGATTGTGCTCAGCGTGATCGCGATTGCGCTGGGTACAGCTTGGCTGAAAAAAGATATTCACATTCAAACCAATATCTTTGCACTATTGCCGGAAGCCCATCATGATCCGCAGCTGGAACGGGCGCAGCAATATGTCAGTCAGCAGCTGAATGACAAAGTATTTGTGGTACTGAATACCAAAGACGATGCAGCTCTAACAAAAGCTACCCGCACCTTTAAACAAAGCGTGGCGACAACGGATTTATGGCAACCGCTACATGCACAGCTGGATAGTGAAAAGTTTGCTCAGGTGTTATATCGGCATCGGGCTGGTTTAGTCACACTGGCTGATCAAAAGCTGCTTGAACAACAAGATTATACCTCCCTGACTGAACAGGGCCTATTGCAAATTATGAGTCCGGGCATACCAGTCACAGCAGAACTATTACAACAAGATCCACTGCTGTTATTTCCACGCTATGCCATGGGCTTATCCAGTTTGCAGAGCAATTCGGATATTACTTTGGAAGATGGCTTTGCCACCCTCCGGGATGAGCAGGGCATTTCACGACTTGTGGTGCTGGAACTCAAAAACAGCCCTTACAATATTGATTATCAGCAAAAAACATCCGCATGGATTGAGCAGTTAAATTTAAAACTAAAACCGATACAGGTTGAACCGCATTGGAGTGGTACTTTGCTGTTTGCCCAATTCGGTACCACCTCGGCGGAAAAAGAAATTTCGACTATTGGGGTAGGTTCTACCATCGGGATTTTCCTTTTGGTACTGTTTGGCTTCCGTTCGGTCCGTCCAATGCTGACTGAAATGATTGCCGTAGGAACTGGGTGTCTGGTGGCATTTACCATTACCCATTGGGTGTTTGGTGAAATTCACCTGATGACTTTGGTGTTTGGTGCCAGCCTAGTCGGGGTCTGCGTCGATTTTTCTTTTTACTTTATGGCGATGCAATCGCAGCATCGACAGATCAACGGTTTTGCGGTACTCAAACCGTTGTTACCCAGTCTGTTTATGGGCTTGATGACCACCTTGGTCGCGTATATCTTCTTGAGCTTTACCCCATTTCCGGGCTTTAAACAGATTGCTGTTTTCTCGATGGTCGGTCTGACTGCGGCATGGGTCACCAGTGTTTTATTGCTGCCACGCTTGCCACCTTTAAATGCGGAACCTGCAATTCGAACCCTCAGTTTTATTGGCAAAGCACGTGCGGTCATCCAGAGCAAAAAAGGTCTGCGTTACGGCTTAATTGCAGTGATTGCTGTAGTCACCGGCAGCAGCTTAATGTGGCTGCAAAGCAATGACGATATCCGTAACTTGCAAAGTATGGATCAAAAACTGAAGCAGGAAGATCAGTACGTCCGTGAACGTTTTATGCAGCAACAAAGCAGCGAATATTTTGTGGTGCATGGCAAAACGACCGCAGAGCTTGAACAAAATGAACAGCAATTGCTGCAAAAACTGCAACTGTTGCAAAGTGAAAAGGCCCTGGATACTTTTCAGGCTTTAGGTCAATGGTTGCCATCACTTGCACAGCAACAGCACAATATCCAATTATTGCAGGGTATTCCAGCCAGTGCTTTAAAGGATTATGCCGCGGCGATGCAACTGAATCCGGCAGAGGTCTTGGCTTGGCAAAAACAACTTGTCCAGCAGCCATTACTCAGTCCTGTTGAAATGAAGCAGCATCCTTTGGCATTTTTACAAATGAGTCCTACCGAGCGACTGGTGCTGCTGCAAAATGTGCACGATGTGAAGGCTTTAGAGCAACTAAGTGGCCCACAAGTACAATTATTGAGTCCAGTCGATCAGATGTCTGAACTGTTTCAACAGCATCGTATCCAGGCACAGTGGTTACTGGTGTCCGCCTTAATCACCTTGGCGATCAGCTTGGGTGTGATTTATGGCATCAAGTCGATTTTACCTTTGGTATTGCCGGTGAGTCTGGCGTTGATGACTACCTTTGCGATTCAGGCCTGGCTGGGTGTAGAAATTAATTTATTCAGCATTATGGGCACCTTCCTGATTATCGGGATTGGGGTGGACTATGCCATTTTCTACCGCCACGGACATGATCATCCGCAAGTAGTAGGCATGGCGCTATTCCTTTGTATGATGTCAACTTTATTGGGTTTCGGGTTATTATCCTTTAGCCAGACTTATGCCATTCACTGCTTTGGTTTGACGGTATTACTTGGGGTGATTTTTTCATTTATTTACGCAACCTTGTTTACATCTTCCGATGCCAAACATGTGGTGCTTCAACAATATCAGCCAAAGAGCTGAGAAACTATAAGGTACAGTGCAATGAGCACCATGCAACACACAGATGTATTGATTATCGGCGCGGGACCATCGGGCAGTTCGGCAGCAGCATTGCTGCGCCAGAAGGGCTATCAGGTGACCCTGATTGAAAAACAGTATTTCCCGCGATTTTCAATTGGTGAATCATTGTTACCGCAATGCATGGTTTTTCTGGAAGAAGCCGGGCTACTGGATACGGTACGTGAGCATGTAGGCGAGTTTGCATTTCAGTTTAAAAACGGCGCGGCATTTTTAAGGGGCAAGCAGCGCAGTTTTTATGACTTTACCCAAAAATTTACGGATGGTCCGGGCACGACCTGGCAAGTACGCCGTGCCAACTTTGACCATTTACTGGCACAGCAGGCGGAAAAATACGGCGCAGAAATCCGCTTTGGTCATGAAGTGATTGATGTTGATGTTGCGTCAGAACATCCGGTACTAACTGTAAAAGACCAGCAGGAAAATGTGTATCAGATTCAGGCGAAGTTTTTACTCGATGCCAGTGGTTTTGGCCGGATCTTGCCGAAGTTCTTAGATTTGGAAAGTCCATCCAATTTTCCGGTACGTCGTGCCGTGTTTACCCATATTGAAGATGGCATTTTGGATGATCCCGATTTTGATCGCGAAAAAATCCTGATTACGGTACATGCCAAAGATCATCGCGCCTGGTACTGGTTGATTCCATTTGCCGATGGCCGTTCATCTTTTGGTGTGGTGGCAGAGCAGAACTTCTTTGAACACTATGGCTTTGATGGCAGCGCTGATTATGATGTCGAGGCCTTGTTGAAACGTATTCTGGCAGATGACGAAAGCCTGTCACAGGTATTACGCAATGCCAAGTTTGACACGCCAGTACGCACCTTGGTGGGCTATTCTGCCAATGTAAAACATCTGGCTGAGCGTAACTATGCCTTGCTGGGCAATGCTGGTGAATTCCTTGATCCGGTGTTTTCTTCAGGCGTCACCATTGCGCTGAAATCTTCAAGCCTGGCGATTCCTCTGGTAGATCAGGTGCTGCAAGGCCAGCCAGTGAACTGGATGGAACAATATGAAAAACCGCTGCGTGAAGGGATTCAAGTGTTCCGTGCCTATGTGGAATCCTGGTATAGCGGTGAATTTCAGGATGTGGTGTTCTCGACTCAGCAAGATGAAAAAATTCGTCGGATGGTTTCCTCCTTGCTTGCCGGTTATGCATGGGATACCACCAATCCGATTCATAAAAATGCCAAAAAGCGTTTAAGTACTTTGGCGGAATATTGCCGTGATCCGCAGCAAACTGAAACCCTCAGTAATGGTGTCTAATATGCAGCTAAAATGGTCAGGAATGTTCATGAGTGTAGTGCTGCTGTGTAGTGGCTGCCAATCCATGCTACCCAAAGCACAAGGTTTAAGCACTACAACTTGGGCTGCACAAAATTACCAGCGTCAGGATCAGTTAGAAATCCAGTGGAAAGAGCAGAGTTTTAGCTTTTTGCTGTATCAGCAGCAGAAAGGACAAAAGCTGGAGATGCTGGCGTTGACCCTGACCGGACAGCAACTGTTTAAGCTCAGTTTTGATGGTCAGAAGGTGCATATCGAACAGCGCATCGAGCAAATGAAACTGTTGCCATTTGAATTTGTGGTGCGCGATATTCTCTATGCAACTTATCCGAATTTTGCCCGCTTACAGCAACAGAATGTCCGGATTGAAACTTCAGCTCAGGTCCAAAAAGTACTCATCAACCAGCAGCATGTACTGAATATTCAGCAGCAGGATGATGTGATTGAGCTGAATAATGTGCAGGTGCCGTATCAAATGGTGATTAGTCGCATCAACGATGGCTTAGCAAATACAGATGTGGACAGCACTGAATAAGAGGCATGATCATGGGTGATAAAATCACGACACAGCATCCTGCAGTGGGTATCCAGTTGAGTGTGGGTTTATCTGCACTCGGCAATACAGCTGAACAGATCAAACAGGCACTGACCACACCGCAAAATACCTTGAGTTTGGTTTCAGGATTTCTGCCTGAAAAACAGGTCTGGGTAGGCGCTTATCAGCAGCCTTTAATCAAAACTGTTCCAGATTTTTTACAGGATGTAGATTCACGCAATCTACGTTTTGCCTTGACGGCTTTAAAGTCAATTGAAGCGGATGTGAAAGCATATACAGCACAGTTTGAGCGCAAACGTCTGGCAATTATTTTGGGCACATCGACCTCAGGTATTGCCGATAATGAAAAGCTGCTGAAACAATATTTTGTCAATCAGGCAGATGTAGACGTTCAGCATTACAAACAGGAAATGGACAGTCTGGCCAAAGCCTTACAACTGTATTTGGGCTGGGAAGGGCCGGCTTATACTATTTCCACCGCCTGTTCTTCTAGCGCCAAAGCTATGGCAGCAGGACAGCGTTTGATTAATGCCGGTTTAGCCGATGCAGTGCTGGTCGGGGGGGTCGATACCTTGTGTCAGCTGACCTTAAATGGTTTTGATAGTCTAGAAAGCCTGTCCAGTGGTCTTTGTCAGCCCTGTGGTGCCCAGCGTGATGGCATCAATATTGGTGAAGCGGCAGGCCTGTTTTTGTTGTCCAAAGAAACTGCACCGGTAATGCTGATGTCAGCCGGTGAGTCGATGGATGCCTGGCATATTTCCGCACCGCATCCGGAAGGCAAAGGCGCTGCTGAAGCTATGCAAAAAGCTTTGAATATGGCTGGGATTACCGCAAACGATATTGGTTACCTCAATATGCACGGCACCGCGACCCCGCAAAATGATGCTATGGAAATTAAAGCGGTTCAGACGGTATTCCAGCAATATGATGTGCCAGTTAGCAGTACCAAACATAAGACCGGACATTGTCTGGGTGCAGCCGGCGCCATTGAAGCGGTGATTTGTCAGCAGGTGTTAGCTGATCAATCATGGTTGCCTTTGCATCACTCCGGCAATATCGATCCAGAGCTAGATGAAGCCAATTATGTGCTGAGTGCAGCACTGCAACAGCCCATCCAGTATGTGATGAGTAATTCATTTGCTTTTGGCGGCAGCAATATTGGTTTGATTTTTGGAACAAAACTGAAATGATGGATGCAGTACAGTTTATCCCGCATGAAAAGCCGATGGTGTTTGTAGATCATCTCATCGAAGCGAATGAACATTTTGCCATCGCAAAACTGGTGATTCGCCCTGAACTGATGTTTTGTGAAGCTGAGGGCCTACCGACCTGGACCAGTATTGAACTGATGGCGCAGACGATCAGTGCCTATGCCGGACATAAAGGAAAAGTGTCAGGCTTGCCACCGAAAATCGGTTTTTTACTGGGTACCCGCAAAATGCAGTTGCCCGTGCCTTATTTTTTTTTAGGGGAAACCGTGCGGATTAAAGCGGAACAAAGCTATTTGCATGAGGGGTTGGGGCAGTTTCAATGTGAAATTGAATACCGAGAACATCGTTTTAGTGCCATGTTGAGTGTATTTGAGCCGCCAGAAATGAAAGAAACTAGCAGGAAGTCAAAGTGAGTAGAAGAATTTTAGTAACCGGCTCAAGCCGTGGGATTGGTAAAGCGATTGCCTTGCAATTGGCGCAGTCGGGTTTTGATGTCACGGTGCATGCGCGTTCAAGACAGCAACAAGCCGAACAGGTAGTACAAGAAATTCAGGCCTTGGGACAATCCAGCAATGCGCTTTTATTTGACGTAAATGACCGTGAAAACGTCATGCAATTGCTTGAGCAGGACGTTGCAGAACATGGTGCATTTTACGGTGTAGTGTTAAACGCTGGTTTAACCCGTGATGCTGCATTTCCGGCTTTAACCGACAATGACTGGGATGAAGTGGTTTCGACTTCTTTAGGCGGTTTTTATAATGTGCTCAAACCTTTAGTGATGCCGATGATTCGCCTGAAACAGGGTGGACGCATTGTAACCATGTCTTCTGTGTCAGGTTTAATGGGCAATCGCGGTCAGGTCAATTACAGTGCAGCCAAAGCGGGTTTGATTGGCGCGACCAAAGCATTGGCACTGGAACTGGCGAAACGAAAAATTACCGTCAACTGTGTGGCACCAGGTTTAATTGAAACCGAAATGGTCACCGAAGAAGTCAAAGAACATGCTTTAAAGATGATTCCACTACAACGCATGGGACAGGTGGATGAAGTGGCGAAAGTAGTGAAATTTTTATGCAGCGATGATGCCAGTTATATCACCCGACAGGTGATTTCAGTCAATGGGGGATTGATTTGATGAAACGTGTTGTGGTCACGGGCATGGCGGGAATCACTTCTTTAGGTGAAACGGCGGATCAGATTTTTGCTCAATTTGAACAGGGTAACAGCGGTATTCGCTATATGCCGGACTGGGAAGTCTACACTGACTTGCGCAGCAAATTGGGCGGTCCGGTAGAGTCTTTTACCATTCCCAAGCATTTTAACCGTAAAGTGACACGTGGCATGGGGCGAGTGGCCTTAATGTCAACCATATGTGCGGAAAAAGCGCTGGAAGATGCAGCTTTGTTAAATGATCCAATCTTGAACAGTGGTCAAGCCGGTGTAGCATTTGGTTCATCTGCGGGCAGTGTCGACGCGATTGGCGAGTTTGGCAGCATGTTGCTTGATAACAACATGAATAAGCTCAATGCCACCACCTATATCCGCATGATGTCGCATACCAGTGCGGTCAACATGACCGTTTATTTTGGTTTGAAAGGCTTAACTCTGCCGACTTCAAGCGCCTGTACTTCAGGTTCCATGGCGATTGGCCAGGCCTATGAAGCGATTAAGTACGGCAAGCAAACCGTGATGCTGGCAGGGGGAGCAGAAGAACTGAGTGCCGCAGGTTCAGCGGTGTTTGATGTATTACTGGCCACCAGCGGTCAAAATGAACATCCGGAAAAAACCCCACGTCCATTTGATGCCCAGCGTGATGGCCTAGTGGTGGGTGAAGGTGCGGGCTGTTTAATTTTAGAAGAATATGAACATGCCAAAGCCCGTGGTACGCAAATCTATGCAGAAATTATCGGTTATGGCAGCAATACCGATGGTCAGCATGTCACACGTCCGGATTCAGACATGATGGGACGCTGTATGCAAATGGCATTAGCTGATGCGCAAATTCAGGCAGACCAAATTGACTATGTCAATGCGCACGGTACATCCACCGATCAGGGCGATATTGCAGAAACTCAGGCCACTGCAAGAATTTTAGGTAACAAACCGATCAGCTCTTTAAAAAGCTATTTTGGGCATACTCTGGGAGCATGTGGCGCGATAGAAGCTTGGCTGAGTATTGAGATGATGCAACGTAGTCAATTTATTGCGACATTAAATTTAGAACAAATAGATCAAGCCTGTGGCGATCTGGATTACATCGTGAATGATTCTAGAAATATGCATGCTGATATTATTATGAGCAATAACTTTGCTTTTGGAGGAATTAATACCTCCCTTATTTTTAAACGGGTTTAACAACAACAAGAGGGTAAAAATCATGTTAATAAAAAAATTAACACTTATAGCAGCTTTGTGTTTCGGTGGGCTTGTTTCAGCTCAGGCTGCTGATACTGCGCATAATCTGGATTTCAAAAGTGCAGTTGAGCGTGCTGTTGCAGATGGAACTTTGGATGGTTCCGTGAAGTTTTATCTGGCAGGAACCAAGTCTGGCGGTAAAGTGATACAAAAAGATGCGGTGACCAACAAAAAAACCAATGGTTTCGCCAAATCTGCAGAAACAGCTTGTGATCATGTTTTACGTTCTGCATTGATTCAATTACAAAATACGGCAAAAGCGCAAGGGGCAAATGCAGTCACCAATATTGTCAGCTATTTCAAATCGAATGAAAGCAAAAGCACAACCACCTATCAGTGCTTTAAAGGGATGGCCGTTGCCAGCGTTGCTTTAAAAGGTAATCTGGTTAAGTTCTAAATCTAAGCCAAAGCATACAACCAAGATGAATTTATTTTCGAGACAATTTTGGTTGAATATAAAAAAGCCCATCTCAAGATGGGCTTTGTATGTCAATTTAAAGCTGATTTGGCTTCAAAGAAAAAACTATCTAGGAATTTCTTCTTCTTCTTCAAATTCAGGCTTAATCTGAACAATGAAGTCCTGACGGTTCAGACCACGCCAAAGAGCGAAGGCTGTACCAATGTAAATTGAAGAATAGGTACCGACAAATACCCCAATAAACATCGCGACAGAGAACCAGTGTAAACCATCACCACCCAGGAACATCATTGCAAGAACCACCAGCAATAAAGTGGCAGAGGTATGAATGGTACGACGTAAGGTTTCAGTCAAAGAAATATCGATAACTTCCCGCGGGCTTGCGCCACGGATCTTGCGGAAATTTTCACGAATACGATCCGATACCACAATGTTATCGTTTAGCGAGAAGCCTAAAAGTGCCAGAATGGCAGCCAGTACGGTCAAGTCAAACGGCCATTGCATCAGGGCAAAAATACCCACTGTTACAATGACGTCATGGAATAACGAAAGCACCGCACCTAAAGCCAGCTTGAATTCGAAACGAATGGTGACGTAAACCAGCATTAATAACATTGCCAATCCAACTGCACCTGCAGATCGAATATATAGCTCATTTCCGACTTGGCCACCGACAGAGTCCACTTTATGGACTTCAGCAGCATTGTTTGGTAATTGCGCGGCTTTGGCAATTGCGTTACTCAAGTCTTCTACTTCAAGGTCTTGAGGAGGCATACGCACCAAAAGGTCTTTATTGCTGCCGAGGGTCTGCACCACTGCATCTTTAAAACCGGCTTGATCTAAAGCTTTAACCACTTCAGCCTGGTTGGCAGGCTGTGCATAGTTTAATTCTGCAGAAACACCACCGGTAAAGTCTAAACCGAGGTTTAGACCTTTGGTCACAATAAAGAACAGGCTTGCAATCGTCAGGATGATGGAAAAAATTGCCGCTGGTTTGGCAATTTTCATAAACGGAATTATCCGTTCATCATCAGGACGACCGTATTTTTTTGAATCAGGTTGAGTCATATCAGTCATCATAGATCTCCTTAAATGCTCAACTTCTTCAAGTTACGTTTTTTACCATAAATGAGCTGTACGATTGCACGGGTTACTGTAATTGCAGTAAACATCGAGCAAATAATACCGATCATTAATGTCACAGCAAAGCCCTTAATCGGGCCAGTACCGATGGCAAAAAGAATAAACGCAACCAGGAATGTGGTTAAGTTGGAGTCAAAAATGGTGTTATAGGCTCGATCATAACCCGCGACAATCGCCTGTTTGGGCGAGGCTCCCCATTTCATCTCTTCCCTTATTCGCTCACAGATCAGTACGTTGGCATCGACTGCCATACCAATAGTGATCACGATACCGGCAATACCCGGAAGGGTCAGCGAAGCACCAATCCATGACATGACAGTCAGGATCATTGCTAAGTTGGCAAGCAGGGCAAAGTTGGCGATCACACCGAACAGGCGGAAGAACACCACCATCCAGATTGCAACCAGAATGAAACCGATTTGGGTCGATAACACCCCTTTGTCAATATTTTCTTGACCCAGGCTCGGACCGACTACCCGTTCTTCAACAAAGTACATTGGCGCAGCCAAAGCACCTGCACGAAGCATCAGCGCAAGTTCAGCCGCTTCTTGTGGCGAATCCAGACCGGTAATACGGAATTGTGAACCTAATACGGCCTGAATGGTTGCCGCATTAATCACGACAGATTCTGCATAAGAGGTACGCACTTCAGTTTGTGCACCGGTTACAGGATCGGGTACATAACTGATTTTTTGCTTGTTCTCAATGAACAATACAGCCATGCGTTTACCCACTGCAGTACGTGTTGCATCTGACATCAGCTTGCCGCCAGCACTGTCTAAAGTAATATTTACTTCAGCGCCACCGCTATCTTGGCTAAAGCCACTCGATGCATTTTGGACACGTTCACCAGTCAGAATACGGTTACGGTTGAGCAGTAATTCGCGCCCACTATCCAGTGATTCATAAGCAAAGGTTTCTGTACCTGGAGGTAATGCCTGACCATTCGATTTACCAGTATACGGATCGATATATTGGTCATTCAAATCAGAAACCAGACGGAATTCCAGATTTGCTGTACGACCCAGAACACGTTTTGCTTCAGCAGTGTCCTGAACACCCGGAAGTTCAACCACAATACGGTTGCTACCCTGGGTTTGAACCAATGCTTCCGCTACACCTAACTCGTTAATACGGTTACGCAAGGTGGTTAAGTTTTGATTTACCGCATACGACTGAATTTCTTGCTTGCGTACATCGGTATAGTTCAGGCGTAAAGTTGAACCCGAGGTTGATGCAATCGCTTGCTGAGTAAATTCATTGCCATTACGACGCAAGAAGTCCATCACCGCATCACGATCACTGTTATTGGCAAACTGCACAGTAATGGTGTTGTTATTCAAAGCCAGGCTATTGAATTTCAGTTTGTTGTCACGCAGTTGACGACGTAAATCAGTTGCAGATGTTTCCATACGCTGACTGATGGCTTTATCCATATCCACTTCTAATAAGAAGTGCACACCACCACGTAAATCCAGACCCAATTTCATTGGTTTAGCACCAATTTTTTGCAGCCATTCAGGAGTGGTTGGAGCCAGGTTTAATGCAACAACATAATTGTCACCCAGTCCACGACGCAATACTTCTTTGGCTTTTAATTGGGCTTCTGAAGAATCGAGACGCAAAAGGGCAGCATTATTGCTAAAGCTATTGTCATGGCTTGGAATTTTTTCACTTTCTAATAATTGCTCTGCTTTTTGTACGATGCTTTGGTCAATTTGGGTACCGGCTTTGGCACCCGAAATTTGAACAGCAGGTTCATCGGGATACAAACTAGGCAGGGCATATAATGTACTAATCATCAAAACTACGACGATCAGCAGATATTTCCATGCTGGGTAACGCATTTGTTTTCTTCTTAAAATGAAAAAGTCGTGCTAGGGCACGACTATTTTTGATTAGAGATTATTTAATGTGCCTTCAGGAAGAACTGAAATCACACTTGCACGCTGAATTTTTACTTCTACGCCACGACTTAATTCAACCACTGCAAAATCGCCTTCAAGTTTAGTGATTTTGCCCATTAAACCACCGGCAAAAACCACTTCACTACCTACACCCAGGCTTTCAACTAGCGTACGGTGTTCTTTAGCACGTTTTGCTTGAGGACGCCAAATAAGGAAATAGAAAATTGCGACAAATACTGCAATCATCAAAAGGTTAGTAACCAAACTTGGCTGGGTTGCAGCTTCACCCGCTGCGTGAGCAGTAGAAATAAAAAGGCTCATTTCATTTTCCTAAAATAAAAAACTGTATATCAACAATATGATGATAAATAAAATAACTTGTTCAGCAATTTACCCTGTCTTTTTCTTCAGCGCAAATACTGAAAGATTAATCTTCAGGGCAAGGAGGAACTTCTAAACCGCGACAGGCATAAAATTCTTGGACATATTCATCAAAAGTACCATTATCCAACGCATCACGAATGTCTTGTGTAAATCTTTGGTAATAACGTAGGTTATGAATTGTACCGAGCATAGAACCGAGCATTTCACCGCATTTTTCCAAATGGAATAAGTACGAGCGAGTAAAATTCTGACAGGTGTAACAGTCGCATTGTGGATCAAGCGGACTTTGGTCATGACGATATTTGGCATTACGGATACGCACCAGACCGTTCGTCACAAAATAATGACCGTTACGTGCATTACGGGTTGGCATCACGCAGTCAAACATGTCGACACCGCGGCGGATTGCTTCCACGATATCTTCCGGTTTACCCACGCCCATTAAGTAACGCGGTTTGTCTTCCGGCATTTTAGCAGGAAGATAATCCAGTACCTTGATCATTTCCTCTTTCGGTTCACCAACAGAAAGACCGCCAATGGCAAAACCGTCAAAATCAATTTCTTTTAACCCATTGAGTGACTCATTACGAAGGTCTTCGTACATGCCACCCTGAATAATACCGAACAGGGCATTTTTATTTTTAAGCACATCATGATGTTGCATTTTACAGCGTTTTGCCCAGCGTAATGACAGCTGCAATGATTTTTGCGCTTCTTCATGTGTTGCTGGATAAGGCGTACATTCATCAAAAATCATCACGATATCTGAATTCAAGGTATGTTGAATATCCATTGAAATTTCAGGTGATAAGAAGACTTTAGAGCCATCAATTGGCGAACGGAAAGTCACACCATCTTCTTTGATCTTGCGCATTGCGCCCAAACTGAACACCTGGAAGCCGCCTGAATCGGTTAAAATCGGTTTATTCCATTTCATGAACTCGTGTAAGCCACCATGTTCACGAATTACGTCTAAACCTGGACGCAAGTAAAGATGGAAGGTATTACCCAAAATAATTTGAGCTTTGATATCTTCAATATCGCGCGGGAGCATGCCTTTTACTGTACCGTAAGTACCGACAGGCATAAACACAGGCGTTTCAATCACGCCGTGTTCAAGCGTTAACCGACCACGACGGGCACGACCCGACTGACCTAGTTTTTCAAACTTCATACACTATCCTGAACAAGAGCAAAGCACTGCGTACAGTGCAAGAGCGAATAAACAGTTCGCCGCTAAAAGTTGGCTATTTTCCTAGATTACGCACATAAACGCCAGTGTTGTCTAATTTTAACTTGATACTTTCCTTATAAAGCAATATTGGAAGACTGAGGCTGATCCAGCAAAGTTTAGGTGGGCTGGCTGTTAGAACTGTTCAATACCTTCTAATCTTTCATTTTTTTAAGCCACAGCTATTATTTATCCTACAATCCCTTGTCGCAATCGTGTGAATCAGTTTCTGAATATAAAAATTATGATCAATGGAAAGCTGGTTCTAAAGTGAGCAATAGGCTGGTATCCAAACTAGATGAGTGGACAAAAACTTCCTTGGTCTGTGTAAAGGCGCTTATCAACCCATCTAAGTTATTTTGGGTATTGCCGCACTTTTGCCCTCAGTATTGGGTTGTTAAAGGAATGGGTTTTTTAAAATAATCCGCCAAGATTATTTTAAATGTTGCAAAGCTATTTTACTTGGATACATCAGAACGAGAGCGCCATTTTTTTACCTTTCATTTGTCCTATTCTGACAGATAGTGAGTCGGGTTTTCATGCTCTGCGCATCAACCCCCTGTAGTTGATACGGCTAAATCATCCCTCCGTAAATACTCATTGAAGTATAGAGTTGGTTTTCATTCTACTGATCGTATAAAGGGTAAAGCGCTTCAATCAATGCATATTTGAGAAGGGCATAAGTTCGAACATTATGTGAAGCTCGTGTTTTTTAATTCATGTTTTTTTAGTTATAGTTTGGGACTTCTTGTCGTTATTGATAAATGCTGAATACAAGAAGTCCCGAGCTATTAAAAATTAGGTCGATAGTCAAAATTTTGGGTGACCGCTTGATCTCGAAAGGGACGAATGGCTTTTTTACCCATGGTCATGGTATTGACGATGTTATTGGGAAAAATCTGAATATGGTTGTTAAACAGCTCTACATTACGGTTAAAAATAGTAATCGCTGCACCGACATTTTCATTTTGCTCTTCAATTTCATTCATCATTTTTAGATAAATTTCATTGGCTTTCAGTTCGGGATAGTTTTCAACCACTACATTTAGACTGCGCATTAATTCTTTATTCAAGCTTTCGATGCGTTGTAATTGCGAGACATCGGTATTATTTACATTCAAATTTAAAATATTCTGACGCAGTTCAGTCACTTTTTCTAAAGTGCCTTTTTCAAAACTTGAATATTGCTCGACTAAGGGTTGTAAACCATCAAGAATTTTAATTTTCTGACGTTCATAGCTGGCCACATCTGACCAGGCACGGATAGAAGCATTGTGATGACGCACAATATTATTGCGAATCATGATACATGCAACAACCACGGCAATGATCAATAGCAAAAAAATTAACAACCCCATGTATATGTCCCCAAAACATTCATTATTGCTATTTTAAAAAGTGCGTTAAATCACGCTGTAAGCTTTCTAAATAAGGTAATTTAAAAGTACGTAAGTGTCCACGTAATACGGAAATATCTTGAATATTTTTAGCTTGGCTCGATATTTTAAATAAATCGGCAGAACCTAAAAAACATAAAGTGTGACTGGTCGGATGAAACATTAAATCGCCCTGACGCTGGGCAAAAAAATCAGCCAGTTTCAATACAAATGCCGGTGAAAGTAATTTTGCAGTTTGCATTTCATTACTGCCAAAAATATTTAATTTTTGATTGGTCTGAATATCACTGGTATGCCAGGGAAAGCTATAAGGATAATAAAAATTCTTACGTGCCGTGGTAATTGCAAGTCCCTGGATTTCTACATCAAAAACGAACACCCCCCATAAATCCTTGTGTACTTCTTTGACTTTGACATCACTGCCATCTTTATCACGAACGCGAACTTCATTAACATAATGGTATTGAAAGACCATGACCTGATGCTGTTTACCTTCTTCATCTGACCATACCGTACTGGCGTAATAGGGAATATCGTTAGAGAGGGTGCCCTGATTAAACACCGGAAACAGCTGTTTTAAATGCGCAATGAATAATACCGGTTGCAGCGGAACAGAAATATGTTGCGGTTGTTGCCGGAAGGCGAGCTGGTATTTTTTAGCAATGGTCTGTTGCTCTAAATATTCAATGACATCCTCAATGGGCTTTTTATCTTCGTAGCTGATATAAGCCCAGAACATCATAAATAGACCGCTCACCAGACAAAGCTGTAGCCAGATATTGGTGGGGCCTATAAAGATCAGCAGCATAAAAAAAAGTCCTAGTGCAGCTAAAAGCAGCGGTAGGATATTTTCAAATTTGAGCACAATCGGCGCATTCCACGGATGCAAACGATCTAAGATATCTTGCTGGGTTTGAGCCTGACGACCAATCTCCCAAAGCCGCGCGATATTCTGAAAAACCCGTTCATTTTTTTTACGTCGAATATGAATCGAATGTTGAACAGTATCGAGCGGCATGGTGTGCTTCTTTTATCGGTAAATATTAAGGCGTAATTTTATCAATCAGCATGGCATCGCCATAACTAAAGAAGCGGTATTTTTCTTCTACAGCATGCTGATAGGCATTTAAAATATTATCACGATTGGATAATGCTGAAACGAGCATTAATAAGGTAGATTCAGGTAAATGGAAGTTGGTAATTAAACGATCCACCACTTTAAAGTCATAGCCTGGATAGATGAAAATTTGTGTATCACCTGTCCATGCATTTAATGTGCCGCCATGCGCTTGAGCCGCACTTTCAACGGCACGGGTTGCTGTGGTTCCGACCGAAATGACTTTATTGCCCCGGGCTTTGGCTTGACGAATCAGTTCAACCGTATGTTCTGGAACATCACACCATTCGCTATGCATAATGTGGTTTTGAATATCATCTGTACGTACCGGCAAGAATGTACCTGCACCCACATGCAATGTCACAAAAGCTTTTTGAATACCTTTGGCTTCAAGTTTTTCCAATAAGTCTTGGTCGAAGTGCAGGCTGGCTGTTGGTGCTGCGACACTTGCCAGTTTAGTCGGGTCATTAAATACCGTTTGATAACGTTCGGTATCAATCGCTTCGGCTTCACGATTAAAATAAGGCGGAATAGGCAAAGCACCGTATTGATCCAGGACATCTAAAATCGGTTGTGAAAACTCGACAATAAACAAGTTCTCGTGGCGACCTTGCACTGTTACTTTTACCGCATCTTCACCGATAAAAAGTTCAGCACCGGCTTTAGGCGAGTTGCTGGCTTTAATGTGGCAGTGTGCAATAAATTTGTCCTGCATTCGTTCCACCAGAACTTCAACCGCCCCCCCAGAAGCACGTTTACCTTTTAAACGTGCTTTCATCACTTTGGTGTCATTTAAAATCAGTAAGTCATCAGAATCGAGTAAATCCAGAATGTCGGTAAAATGACAATCGTGATATTGCCCTTGATGATCTAAGTGCAAAAGACGTGAAGCACTACGCATCTCTAAAGGGTAGCGGGCAATGAGTTCGTCAGGGAGATCAAAGTTAAAGTCAGAAAGTTGCATCTTCAATGTATAAAAATAAGAAAAACGTCCGCATTATAGTCCTGAAAAGAGCAAACGAGATGATATCTGATGCTTTTTAAAACAAAGTTTTTGTTTTTGCTATAAAAGTGATCAATTGAATGAATTAGATAATTGACAATTCAGAGTTTAATAGTAATATAGCCACCACAAGCTAATGCGCTTGTAGCCCCTTTCCCGAGGTGGTGAAATTGGTAGACGCGGCGGACTCAAAATCCGCTGTCAGAGATGACGTGTCGGTTCGAGTCCGACCCTCGGGACCAAATTCAAAAGACCCCAAGCCCGTACTAAAAGCTTGGGGTTTTTTATGTTCTAAAGAAAATTTTTGCTTACATTTTGAGTATTAGGTTAGAAGAGTAGGGTCAATAAATACAGCAAATCTGCTTGAAATTGTCACATTTTCTCCCTTTATGTCTTTTTCCATTGTGCTTGTTATGGAAATTTGTTAAAAAGTTAAAGGTAATAATCATTTTTTTACAATAACAATAGTGATTGGATGAATCAGATATGAAAATGCAGTTACTTGAAATAGGCTCGGAAACTGAGCAGCTTAGCGCATGTAAGCTTTCACTATTGTTAGGTGTTTTTACATCAATCAATCAGGTTGAACGTTTTTTAAGGTTTTCACGCAAGATGCTGGGTGCACAGCAGGCTGTGCTGGCTTTCCATAATGAGCCTTATATCTGGTATTCCTCAAACCATGGTTTCAAGGCATTCTGCTCCCCAGGTGAAACCTGTTTAAGTCCTTATTTTGAAGGGCGAGCTTTTATTGATCATCAGCATGCTCAATATCCGAATCTGGTTCAGCATGTGAGTCATTTTGGTGTAGAGGCCAAGCGCTATCTGGCTTTTGATCTGCGTATGAGTGATGGTGTTTCGCTTGGTCAGGTGCTGTTTTTCGATTTACATCAAGAATGTTTTAATCCGGAAGATATTGCCACCGTGCAAGAATTCACCAATAGTTTGACCCATATTATTGAGTTGAAAGCAGATCATGCTGAACTCAAAGAAATGTATGAGCAACAAGCTGCACTCAACTATAGTAAAACCAAATTTTTCCAGATTATTGCGCATGACTTAAGAGCGCCTTTTCACGGCTTACTGGGTTTTTCGGAGGTGTTAGCGCAAGAGCGTGAAACACTTGATGAATCGAGTGTGCAAAGTATTTCTGAATATTTGTACGATACGGCACAATCGACTTATAACCTGCTAGAAAGTCTGCTCAATTGGGCGATGGCGGAAGGTGGGCGTTTTATTTATCATCCAATTAACTTTGAACTGAAACAGTCGACCAAGATTGTCTGTGATGTATTAAATAGTCTGGCAGTGAAGAAAAACATTCAGTTAATTGACCAGATTGAAGAAGGCGTTAAAGTCTGTGCTGACATCAACATGATCACTTCAGTGATCCAGAATCTGGTCTCTAATGCCTTAAAGTTCACCCCGACAGATGGCACGGGGCGAGTCATTATCAGCGCAAACCAGTCTGAGGCAGGCGTGCATATTTCTGTTCGCGACACGGGCTTGGGTATGAGTCAAGCGCAAATAGACCAGCTGTTTCAGCAGTCAGTGACTGCCAGTATTAAAGGTACTGCAGGAGAGAAAGGTACGGGACTGGGATTGGTCTTGTGCAAACGGTTCATTGATCTGAACCATGGTGAAATTTTTGTAGACTCTAGAGAAGGCGAAGGCACGATTTTTAATGTGATTTTACCGGTGGCTACCAGCACTCATCAGGCTTTAACCCAAGATCAGATCAAAACTGAAAAATTAAAAGTATAGAAAATAAATTTTTCTTTTCCTCTATTTCCCTTCAGCTGATATAACTAGAAAAAAACTCGGCTGAAGGTTTGAAAATGAATGCGGAACAATTGCACAAAACATTACGTGCGAGCCAATACGCAGAACAAGTATTGGGAAATCATGCAGTATTACTTGAACAAGATTATGCAATTGACCAATTTCTCGTTCCTTTAAGCGCCACGCAAATTCAGGACTGTGTTGATAGCACTTTAAACAATATCACCGATGAAACCACATGGATGCGTGCGCTTCGTGTGCTGCGCGCCCGTTTGATGTTTCGCTGGATTTGGCAGGATGCCAATCAACTCACCGATGTTGTTGCTTTAACCCGTGAGCTTTCAGACTTTGCCGATGCATCCATTCGTGCAGCCAAAGATTTCGCACGGGTTCCTCTTGTTGCAAAGCACGGCGAACCGATCAGTTATAACGGTACAGTGCAAGATTTAATTGTAGTCGCCATGGGGAAGCTCGGCGCTCAAGAACTGAATCTTTCAAGTGATATAGATCTTATTTTTGCCTTTGATGAGCAAGGTGAAACCAATGGTCGTAAATGCATTGATGTACAGCAGTTCTGTATTCTGTGGGGGCAAAAACTGATTTATCTGCTGGATCATATGACTGCAGATGGTTTCGTGTTCCGTGTAGATATGCGTTTGCGTCCATGGGGGGATGGTTCAGCTCTTGCCATTAGTCATGTTGCGCTGGAAAAATACTTAAGTCAGCACGGACGTGAATGGGAGCGTTATGCCTGGATTAAGGCGCGTATTGTGACCGGTGGAAAAGAAGGCGATGAACTGCTGGATATGACCCGACCATTCGTGTTCCGCAAGTATGTTGATTACACTGCCTTTGAAGCCATGCGTGAAATGAAGGCAATGATTGAACGTGAAGTACTGCGCCGTAATATTGAAGATGATATTAAACTTGGTGCGGGCGGTATCCGTGAAGTCGAATTTATTGTGCAGGTTTTTCAGCTGATTTACGGTGGCTCTAAACTTGAGTTGCAAGATCGCCAATGTTTAGTCAGCCTGCATCATTTGGGTGAGGTGGGGTTGCTTGAAATGCAGGCCGTGGCTGAACTGGAGGATGCTTATTTATTCTTGCGCCGTGTTGAACATGCCATCCAGGCCTTGAATGACCAACAAACGCAGTCCTTGCCAAGTGAGCCGGATTTACGTCAGCGTATGATTGAAACTTTAGGTTTTGCTGATTGGGACGTTTTCATTGAATATCTGAATCAAAAACGCGCCAAAGTTATTTTTCAGTTTGAACATCTGATTAAAGAAAAAGAACCCGATCCTTTGGTTGAAAGTTTTAGCTTGCTGGAAAAGCGGCTGAATGAGGTGTTGGATGAGAATGCAAAAAATCTTATTCATGAATTTTGGTATGGACATGCGCTAAAAAAATTGCCAGCAAAGGCAGTACAGCGTTTAAAAACCTTTTGGCCACATTTAATTGAAGCAATTTTGCAATCAGATAAGCCGCAAGTCGCACTCTTGCGTTTAATGCCCTTGGTCGAATCGGTGATGCGCCGTACCGTATATCTAGTGATGCTGATTGAAAGTAAAGGTGCATTGCAGCGTCTGGTTAAAATGTCTACCGTGAGTCCATGGATTTGTGAGGAACTTACCCACTATCCAGTTTTACTCGATGAATTCTTGTCGATGGATTTTGAATTACCCAAACGTCAAGATTTGGAAGATTCCCTCCGTCAGCAACTGCTGCGCATTGAAATTGACCAAGTAGAAGACCAGATGCGGGTGCTGCGATTATTTAAAAAATCCAATGTGCTGGCTGTTGCTGCCAGTGATGTTCTGGCTGAAAGCCCGCTAATGAAAGTATCCGATGCACTTACCGATATTGCAGAAGTCTCGGTCAATGCAACCTTACATTTGGCATATCAAATGACTGCGAAAAAACATGGCTATCCGCTGGATGCAGAAGGACAGCGTTGTTCGCTCGATCATATGGCATTTGTGGTTGCCGGTTATGGCAAAGTGGGTGGAATTGAACTGGGTTACGGTTCGGATTTAGATCTGGTGTTTATTCACTATATGCGTGAGCAGGGCGATACCGATGGAACCAAGCAAATTAGCGGCTTTGAATTTGCCATGCGTGTCGCACAAAAATTTATGTCATTGATGACCACGCAAACTCTGGATGGACGGGTCTATGAAATTGATACCCGTTTGCGTCCATCTGGTGAAGCAGGTTTATTGGTGACCAGCTTAAAAGCCTTTGAGCAATATCAATTGAAAAGTGCATGGTTGTGGGAACATCAGGCTTTGGTTCGTGCACGTTCCATTGCGGGTGAAAAAAGTTTACGTGAAATATTTGAAGCATTACGTTGCCGTATCCTGACTCAACCGCGAGACGAAACCAAAGTTCGTGAAGAAGTTTTGAAGATGCGTCAGAAAATGAAAGACCATTTGGGCTCATCTAAAGAACAGCAAAAAGATGGAATTTTTCATTTAAAACAGGACTCAGGTGGTATCGTTGATATCGAATTTATGGCACAGTATGCGGTGTTAGCCTGGAGTGGGTCGAATCCCGATCTCGCCCATTACTCCGACAATGTACGAATCCTTGAAGATGCCGCAAAAGCAGGTTGCTTATCCAGCGACGACGCGACAGCATTGATTCAAGCTTATCTCAGTGAACGAGCCGAGAGCCACCGTTTAGCCCTTGCGAATCAATCCATGCAAGTGAATGCTGCGGACTGGCACGATACCCGCGTGATCGTTTGCAAGTTATGGCAAAGATTAATTGATCCAACTGCAAATATTTGCATTGGATAAAGATGACTGTGTATAAAAATTTGGAGAGTGCGCCATGAACTTGGCTGATCGTGATGGTTTTATTTGGCAAGATGGACAAATGGTTGATTGGCGTGAGGCAAAAATCCACGTCTTAACACATACCTTACATTACAGTATGGGGGTGTTTGAAGGTGTCCGTGCTTATGAGACCCCTAACGGAACTGCAATTTTCCGTCTTCAGGATCATACAAAACGTTTGCTCAACTCTGCAAAGATTTATCAAATGAAAGTTCCATTTGATCAAAAAACTTTAGAGCAAGCTCAAATTGATGTCGTACGTGAAAATAAATTAGCGTCTTGCTATTTGCGTCCAATTATCTTTATCGGTTCTGAAAAACTCGGTATCGCTGCAACGGATAATACCATTCATGCCACGGTTGCTGCATGGAGCTGGGGTGCTTACCTGGGTGATGAAGCGATGGCGAAAGGTATTCGGGTGAAGACTTCATCCTTTACCCATCACCATCCTAACGTGACCATGTGTAAGGCAAAAGCATCGGGCAACTATACTTTGTCGATTCTTGCACACCAGGAAGTGGCACATTCGGGTTATGACGAAGCTATGTTGATGGACCCACAAGGCTATGTATGTCAGGGTTCAGGTGAAAACGTATTCCTGGTTAAAGATGGCGTACTTCATACCCCAGATATTGCTGGCGGTGCATTGGACGGTATTACGCGTCAAACCATTATTACTATTGCTAAAGACTTGGGCTATGAAGTGGTTGAACGTCGTATTACCCGTGATGAGTTCTACATTGGTGATGAAGCATTCTTTACCGGTACTGCGGCTGAAGTAACCCCAATTCGTGAATATGATGATCGCGAAATTGGTTGTGGTTCACGTGGTCCAATCACCACACAAATTCAAAAAGCATTCTTTGATGCAGTTCAGGGTAAAGACCCTAAATACGCACATTGGTTGACTTACGTAAAATAAGTCGATCAGGTAAGATCAAAAGGCGAAAACTCGGTTTTCGCCTTTTTTATTGATTAAGCTTTGAGTTTATTTTTTAAGGATACCTTTTATGCATATTGTCTATGTCAGTGATGGCAAAGCAGGACATCGCTCACAAGCAGTCGGCTTATATAAAGCCATGCAAAGGCAAAGTGCAGATGAAGTTACCTTTGAAGAAGTATCAATAGACCAATTGCCAGTTTTTAGTTTATTTTTAGCAATTTTTAAAAAGAGCATTGTCGCGCTAAAGCAGCCGCCCGATTATATTTTTGGGGTAGGCAGTCATACCCAGTTTCGCGCTTTACTGCTTGGTCAGATTTATCCTGAAGCGAAAACGATTATTTTAATGAAGCCTAATTTTCCGGTGACTTGGTTTGATTATGCCATTATTCCTGAACATGATAGTGTTGAGGCATCGGAGCATGTGATCACTACACAAGGTGCACTAAATCCAATTGTGAATGAACAGAGACATCAGCCAAACAGATTTTTAATTGCACTCGGTGGATCATCGAAACGCCATCAATGGAATGAAGCAAAAGTTTTAGATGCAATTCAACAAATCGTTAATCTGCATCCTCAAGCTGAGATTATTCTGACCACTTCACGACGTACACCGAAAGAGTTTTTGGCTCATTTAAATGAAAAATCATTTAAAAGTCAGCTGAAAATATTTCCAGTTGAAAAGACGCCACAAGGCTGGATTTTTGAAGAAATGCAAAAGGCCGAAGCAGTTTGGGTGACTGAAGATAGTGTTTCCATGATTTTTGAGGCACTGACAGCAGGATGTCAGGTGGGTATCATTGAAATAGACCGGTTGAAATCTGATAGAATTACCCAACTGTTAGATCAGCTTTTAACCCAGGCGTTACTGGGTGAGAATAAAGTTAAATTGTTAAATCTACAATTGGATGAAGCGACTCGAGTCGCTCATATTTTATTGAAAACATAGAGATGTTTTTTACATGAAAATTTTACATATTGCGAATTTTGGTTTTAATAAGCAAGGCGCACATTTTTATTGCACAGATCGTAAAATTTCTGCAGGTCTGATTGAAAATGGTCACTTTGTTTATGACTTTAGTTTTCGTGATATGGCCCGAATGGGTACAGTATTTAAAACTAAAAAACTGGGTGCAAGTTGGGCCAATAAAGAAATTTTAAAAATTGTGGATAATATTGAGCCAGATTTAGTTTTAATTGGTCATAGTGATTTGATGAGTCCTGATGTGCTCAAAGAAATCAAACAGCGTTATCCGCAAACTAAAATTGCCTTTTGGTATGTTGATCCATTGTATTTAGAACATAAACTCGGGTTTGTACGTGAATTTTCACCTTATTTAGATGCAGTTTTTTGTACCACCGGTGGTGAATATCTTGAAAAACTCAAACAACCGCATTTAAAAGTGGCTTATATGCCGAATGTGGGACATCGTAATGTTGAACAATTAAAACAGTTTGAATCAAACAATATTGATAAAGAATTTATTTTCTGTGGTGTGGTGTATAAAGAACCTGAACGTGAAAAATTCCTAAAAGATTTAGCTGAGACTCTAAAAAACAATCATGTGCAATATCAATATTATGGTTGTTTTGAACAGCCAGGCGTTTATGGTAAAGGTTATTACAAGGTGCTATCCCAATCCCGTATGGGCTTAAACTATTCACGTAAAAACGATGTAACTTTATATAGTTCAGACCGAATTGTGCAGCTTACAGGAAATGGACTGCTGACTTTTAGTCCACGCATTCCGGGTTTCGATAAACTCTATACCGAACAAGAAGTAGTTTATTTTGATGATCAGTTCGACTTAGCTGAAAAAATTCAGTTTTATGCTACCCATCCAGAAGAGGCGAAGCGTATTGCTGAAGCAGGTTGGAATAAAACACGTGCAAGTTTTAATGGCAAACGGATTACACAGTTCATGCTTGAGGTGACTTTTGATCAACCTTTGTCTGAAGCCTATGAATGGGCAAATGAGGTTTATGCATGATGTGGCTGCTTTATATGGTGATTGGCATAATGGCTCTGGCTGCGATGCTCTATCTCTTAGGTAACTATACTTTCTGGTTACCTTTTCGTGGTGCGAAGTTACCTAGAATTGTGATGCTGCATCAAGTTACACCCCATGAAGCCGCCTCGGGGATGAATATGCCCCCACAAAAGTTTGAACAGTTACTGCAATATCTGGCTAAAAAAGAAACTCATTTTTGTTTTGTCTCTGAACTAGATCAGTATCGGGGGCAAAAAAATGTTGTAGCGTTATCTTTTGATGATGGATTTTTAGATAACTATCAATACGCCTATCCATTAATAAAAAAGTATAAGGCTAAAGCCACGATATATCTTGCGACACAAATTGAAGGAATTGATAAATTAAATGCTCAGCAGATTCATGAAATGTCTGATTCTGGTGTAATTGAATTTGGCGCGCATACGCAACATCATGTGAATTTACTTAAACTCGATGATGAAGAAGCCTATCAAGAAATACAAAACTCTAAACGTGATGTTGAGGCATTAGTCGGACGTTGTCCAAGTTTTGCTTACCCTTTTGGGCGTTTTAATGAAAAACATCAGCAAATGGCAAAAGAAATTGGCTTTAAAAATGCAGTATCCACACGTAAGAAAGTGGAAGCCTACACCGAATTAAATCAATTTAATATTCCCCGAGTCAGTACGCATGGGGCAATGAATGCTTTACAAATGCGTATTGCCTTAGCCAAAGGACGTTATAAATTATGAGTATTCCATGTAGTGTTTATATCGTCACTTTGAACTGTGGTGCATGGTTGGAAGATACCTTGAACAGTGTCGCTGATTTTTCGGAAGTGATTATTTTAGATTCGGGCAGTACCGATCGTACTTATGAAATTGCGCAAAGCTTTCCCAATACACGAATTTCTCATCAGGACTGGCTGGGTTATGCAGCACAAAAAAGTCTTGCTTTAGCCCAGTGTCAAAACGACTGGGTGCTCAATTTAGATGGCGACGAAGTGCTATCTGATGAATTAAAACAAGAAATAGCCAAAACTATTCAAGCCAATCAAATTGATGCTTTAATTACCCCAATTAATGATGTTTTTTTAGGGGTGCCCAACAGTAAACATACTAAAAAACATGCCAAAGTCCGTTTTTTCCGTAAAAATAAAGGCCAATATGACCTTGAAAATAAAGTCCATGAAAATGTGATTGTTGACGGTGAAAGTATCCGTGCCGAAGGTGATATTTACCATTATGGTGAGTCGAGTATTTTTGTCAAAGTCGAAAAAAATAATCAATATTCAAACTTGAAGGCAGCTGAAAAATTTCAAAAAGGTAAAAAACCAAGCATATTGAAATTAACTTTGGTAATGCCTGTCACCTTTTTAAAGTCGTATTTTATTCGCCGTAGTTGTTTAAATGGTTGGCGCGGTTTTGTAAACAGTATGATCAATTCTTTTTATGCTTTTCTAAAAGAAGCCAAGCTTTTCGAGCAGCATTTGCAGGCAAAAAAGAACAAGCGGGATGATGCATGAAGATTGTTCAAGTCCTCGCGACCAGTGGCGGTATTGGCGGTTTAGAGCAGCATACCTTTAATTTGGCCAATCAGCTGGCCTTGTCTAACGATGTGCACGTGATTGCACATCCCTGCTATGCCGAAAAGTTTAATGAAAATGTTCAATTTCATGCGGTCGATTTTTCTAGAAGCCGCTGGAATATTGGGTTGCTTTGGCAGCTAAAGACCCTGATCGCTCAAATCCAGCCCCAGATTGTACATGCCCAAGCAGGTAAAGCATCTGAACTGATTGCCAGGATTCGTCCATTTTTAGCAGACATTAAAATTGTGACGACGGTACATGGAACCAAAAAGAATAAGTCTGCTTATTTAGTTGGAAATGCGGTGATCGCTGTCAGCAAAGCACTGACCCTCGGTATTCCAGAAGCGAAAGCACATATTGTTTATAATGGGGTTTATCCGCAAACAGCATTGGCTGTAGAGGCAAAGCAGCGCTTAAAACACAGCATTGACCAACAATTTCCACGTTTGGATTCAAGCAAGAAAATAGTGATGTGCATTGGTCGCTTAGAACCGGTGAAGAATATTGCTTTACTGATCCAGGCAATGCGGGGGATTGATGCAAACTTGTGGATTATCGGCGATGGTTCGTTGCGACAATCTCTAGAAGCACAAGTCAAACAACAAAATATGCAAGACCAGGTGGCATTTCTAGGTTTCAGAACGGATGCTCGTGATTTAGTCCAGCTTGCAGATGTTGTTACTTTATCTTCAGATCGTGAAGGTTTTCCTCTGGTGATGGTTGAAGCTTTGCAGGCAGATAAAGTCATGGCATCCACCAAAGTGAATGGCGTAATTGAATGGTTGCCAGAAGCCTATCTTGCAGAAATTGGTGATATTGCAGCATTGCGGCAAGCACTCAAAAATGGATTGGAAAGTGCAGCATTTGCTGATTTTGAAGAGCTATTTACGCGTGCTAAAAATGAGTTGACTGTGGATGCTATGGCGCAGCAAACGCTGCAAATATATGAGCGTTTGCTAAATAAATAATTAATTATGCTTTGGGTGATAGTCGAATAGCGTCAAGAACCACAAAGTCATGTTCAGCATTAATGGTATGACAGCCATCATCCTGATTATTCCAATGGGGTAAAATCACTTCTAAAAATTGTTCCTGATATTCTGTTGGGCTTAATTGGATAATTTCTTTAAGCTCAATATTGCCGCCATAGCGTTTCAACGAGTCCTGGCTTGGGCGAACCAGTTTACCGTTATAGATGAATGGCTTGCCAGCCATGCGGAATTGTTGATGTCCTTTACATACTGGGTTTTGAGGATGTTCTTTCCACTTAGGTTGTAAAATATCTTCGGTATAAAATAAATCTAGGCGATCACCAAATTTTTTACAGTTACGACGGGTGGAGGTAAATAAATACCACATGCTTTCATGGTAAAAAGGCGTTGTATCAACAGCTTCAATGTCTTCTAAAAGGTTGGAAAGTTTTTCCCATTTCAAAGGGAACTCAGTGCATTTCCATAGTTCAACAGTTTTATTGGCGCTGGTTTCAGGAATCATGTACCAGTCATTCTCTATTTTAAATACACAGGGATAAGACAGATGGTAATCCAGTTTTAAAATCGTCTGTGGTTCTGTATAGGTGCCATCTTTAAATATTTCTAAAACAGATAAAAAACCAACCGGATGTTGGTCATCGACTTCTTCAAAAAAAATAAAGTAACGTCCATTGTCTTCTACATAAAAACAATCGGCAAAAGTAAACTTTTTAGGAGAATGGATTTCAAATAGGTCTTTTAATTGGTCTTGGTTATTCAATGGTTTATTGAGCCAACCAAAACGAATATACCAATGTGAGTCAAACTTTTTGGCCTGTTGATTTTGTTGGTATTTGTACCATTTTTTGAGAACTGTACGAGATAAAGACATGATGGCTTGCTCAAATCAAAGGTTTAAATATAGGGACTTATAATTCTTCAAAAGCCTTTGCCATTTCTGTAATATTCAGGCGTTGTATGTCTTGCTCTTGAATCGCATAAGGCTGAGTGACCACTTGGCGAAGCCTTTTAGATAAGGCTTCAATATCGTTTAAAGGGACCAAACCTTGAGAAAGCTCTCCAGACGAGAGTTGGTATGCCACGCCTTCACAGCAATTAAAAGCAACCACAGGAACATGCAAAATAATGGCTTCTGCAACAATAAGAGGGGAGCCTTCAGTACGCGAAGGTAAGATCAAGCAATAACTTTGTTGAATAAAATGGTTGGGTTGGTCTTGCCAGCCAAAGAAATCAATACGCTCAGTCAGCCCAAATTGTTCTGTAAGAGTCACTAGTTCATCTAACAACGGGCCGTCACCGACAATTGCCATACGCCCCGTTAAACCACTTTTAGCAAAAGCTTTAATCGCTATATCAGGTTGTTTTTCTTCAGATAAACGACCTACAAAAATGGTATCCCATTTTTTATTAATATTAATTTCTTCATTTACCAAGTTGCTTTTGAGCCGTTTAAAATCAATCCCGTTATGGATGACTTTTACTGTTATATCTTTAACATGTTTATGAAGAAGTGTCGCAATATCTTGGTTAACAACAATCAGTTGTTTGCCTTTAAAAAGATAGTTACAGGCTTTTTTACATTGCATAAACTTTTTAACGGCTTCTAGGTATTTAAAGAAACCTAAATTTTGTTTTAGCACCAAACCTAATGAGTCGCCATGTACCCAAAACCAGATATTGCCCGTCAGAATCGATGATAACCAAAAAGCATGTGAATGACCCGCAATAATAGTATCTGGTGCTAAGTCATTAATGATTTGCGTCAGTTCAGCTTGTTGCTCTAAAGGAACACTTTTTAACTTATTTTTTTTGATACTGCCTTGCATGAAAGCCGGTGCTATATCGAATTTGATTAGATTCAAGTCTTCAGGATAGGCTGTGCGTATATTATTTGAATCTAATAACAATACAGTCACATCATGACCTTTTTCTTTAAGCGCAACAGCAGTATCAATACATATTTGTTCTGCACCGCCACCATATAAATGATCTTGAATAAAAAGGTATTTTTTCATTTTAATGATCACTCTTATTATTTTCTGGTGTATTTAAGCTGTTTTTATGTGCTGCGATAAAAGCAGAAAGACGAATAATTTTTTTAAATAAAAATAAAGAAATAATACGAGAAACGAGGTCATTACGAATCTTTCGATAATTTTTCTTAAAACGATTTGGCTTTTTCATAAAAATTTTACGGTCACCAGCAATATTACTTTGCATTTCATCATCATGTTCAAAACAATAGTAATAAGGGATGGTGGTTGATGACTTAAGTAAATAGGTCCAATCATCCAAGTAGGTTAATTTCTTAATTTGTTTTTCGATAAAAAACTGTGCTTTTTCTGGGGTGAGGGAATAGGCATATGCCCCAGTGTAAAGATCTTTCGGTCCAGTCAGATTGAAATATAGATTATCTTCACTGTTAAAACCGCGAATACGCCGACGAGAAGGTTCTGTATTGCCACTTAGAAAGGCAAAATCAGGATTGAGGGTGATTAAGGAAGTTAGCTTTTCTGTAATATGATTAAGATTGACGATGACATCATCTTCTAAAATGATAACGCGGTCATATTCGACATAATCACCTTGTGCTAAACGTTGCCATAACGTCATGTGACTTAAAAAGCAGCCGAATTCGCTAGGTCCTAATGCATGTTCACATTGTCCTGAAATTTTTCTTCTGAGATCTAAAAAAACGATGTATTCAGGCGGAAGTTCTTTTCCATACACTCCTTCAAAAAACTGAAAATCAATTTGAATATCGGATACAGCTTGTTTGAGGGCTTGTATTTGATGAGATATGTTGTCTTGTCTTGCTTTGCTATCTTTTAAAGATATGCATAAGATTAAGATTTTCTTCATGTAGATATTCAAAAAATAATTATAGCTGCCGCTATTCTATAAGTTTTGCCACTAAAATTAAACTAAATAGCTGCTAACTAAAGTCTTGATTTTATTTATTCAATCTTTGATTACTCTCCATTATATTCTTGTATATCTCTAATTTTTTTCACTAAAAAAACGAAGCAATTAAATTAACGATGTTGTTAAAATTTATATCTATCGTAGAGTTATCTTCTACAATAAAGTAGGAACCAAGAATAAAAAGTAATAGAATGCGGTTCTTAGCTTTAAACAAATATGCTTTTTATCAATATTAAGGTCACTAAAGCACTATGAAGTATTTAATCACTGGCGGCGCAGGCTTTATTGGTTCTGCGGTTATTCGATATATTATTCAAAATACTCGAAATGAAGTACTTAATATTGATAAATTGACCTATGCAGGTAATTTGGAATCTTTATCTGAAGTTGAGCAAAGTCCACGCTATTACTTTAATCAAGTCGATATTTGTGATGTGGTTGCTTTGGATGATGCAATAACAGATTTTCAACCCGATGTGATAATGCATTTAGCGGCTGAATCTCATGTAGATCGATCGATCGATGGTCCGGCAGCATTTATTCAAACCAATATTGTGGGAACCTATACCCTTTTAGAAGCAACCCGAAAATATTGGTTAGCCTTAGATGAAGAAAAAAAGCAGAGTTTCCGCTTTCATCATATCTCTACCGATGAGGTTTATGGTGATTTAGAAGGAACCACGGATTTATTTACCGAAAAAACCTCCTACCAACCAAGTTCACCTTATTCTGCAAGTAAAGCCAGTTCAGACCATCTGGTTCGGGCATGGTATAGAACCTATGGTCTACCGACGATCGTGACCAATTGTTCAAATAATTATGGCCCCTACCATTTTCCAGAAAAACTGATTCCTCTGGTAATTTTGAACGCTTTAGAAGGTAAAGCATTGCCGATTTATGGAAATGGCCAACAAGTACGCGATTGGTTGTTTGTTGAAGATCATGCGCGTGCCTTATATACGGTAGCTACCCAAGGTCAAGTCGGGGAAACTTATAATATTGGTGGTCATAATGAAAAGCAAAATATTGAAGTAGTCAGAACCATTTGCCAAATATTAGATGAGCTTCAGCCACGAAGTGATGAACAGTCATATGCATCTTTAATTACCTTTGTTCAAGATCGTCCAGGTCATGATCATCGTTATGCGATTGATGCAAGTAAAATAAAAAATGAACTGGGATGGGTACCGCAAGAATCTTTTGAAACAGGCATTCGTCAAACGGTAGAATGGTATTTGAGTCATTTAGACTGGTGTCGTAGAGTTCAAGATGGTAGCTATCAGCGTGAGAGACTAGGGGTGCATAAATAATGAATACGAAAGGAATTATTCTCGCTGGTGGTTCAGGTACACGCTTGTACCCCATTACTAAAGGCGTATCAAAGCAGTTGTTGCCAATTTATGATAAGCCGATGATTTATTATCCTTTGTCAGTGTTGATGCTGGCTGGTATTCGTGAAATTCTTATTATTACTACACCCGAAGATGTGGAAAGTTTTAAGCGCTTACTGGGAGATGGCTCACTTTTTGGTATTGAGCTAAGTTATGCGGTACAGCCAAGTCCAGATGGTTTGGCACAGGCATTTATTATTGGTGAAGAGTTTATTGGTCAGAGCAATGTATGTTTAGTGCTTGGCGATAATATTTTTTATGGTCAAGGCTTTACACCAATGTTGAGACAAGCGATTGCACGTGAAAAAGGTGCAACGGTATTTGGTTATCAAGTCAAAGACCCTGAACGTTTTGGTGTGGTTGAGTTTGATCAAAATAAGTGTGCGATTTCCCTTGAAGAAAAGCCAAAACATCCGAAGTCTAATTTTGCGGTGACTGGCTTATATTTTTATGATAATGACGTTATTCAAATTGCCAAACAGGTGAAGCCATCTGATCGTGGTGAGTTAGAAATTACTACTGTAAATCAGATGTATCTTGAACGTGGTGATTTAAATGTAGAGTTATTGGGTCGTGGTTTTGCATGGCTAGATACGGGTACGCATGAAAGTTTATTAGAAGCAGCACACTTTGTTGAAACCATTGAAAAACGTCAGGGTTATAAGGTTGCGTGTTTGGAAGAAATTGCATTTAACAATGGCTGGCTGACTGCGATACAAGTTTTAGAAATTGGTCAAAGCATGAGTAAAAATGACTACGGTCAATATTTAATTTCGTTGGTAAGTGAATAAAGATGAGTTTAGTTCAGTTAATCGACTTGCCAGATTTAAGTGACCATCGTGGTGGCTTGATTGCACTGGAGTCGAGTCAATCCATTCCATTTGAATTAAAACGTATCTATTACATTTTTAAGACTATTGATAACCAGGCTCGTGGTTTCCATGCACATAAAAATTTAAAACAAGTGGCGATCTGCCTACATGGAAGCTGCAAGTTTATTTTGGATAATGGTTATCAAAAAGAAGAAGTGGTTCTGTCTTCACCTGCACAAGGCTTATTGATTGAAAGCTTGATGTGGCGTGAAATGCATGATTTTTCAGATGATTGTGTATTACTTGTGCTTGCAAGTGAACACTATGATGAATCGGATTATATTCGTGATTATGCTGATTTTATCAAAGTGGCCCATAAACCCTTTATCCACCCTTTGGCTGATGTGCAAAGTTCTCAAATAGGTGAAGATAGTCGTGTTTGGCAATATAGCGTGATCCTAGCACAAGCCACCATTGGGAAAAACTGTAATATTTGCGCCCATACACTTATCGAGAATGATGTGGTTATTGGTGACAATGTAACTGTGAAATCGGGTGTCTTTATTTGGGATGGGATTACCGTTCAGGATAATGTATTTATTGGTCCCAATGTTACATTTACTAATGATAAGCATCCACGTTCTAAACAATATCCTGATGAATTTTTAAGAACAATCATTGAGGAAGGGGCGAGTATTGGTGCAAATGCCACTATCCTGCCCGGTATTAGAATTGGAAAAAATGCCATGGTTGGCGCAGGCGCGGTTGTGACAAAAGATGTGCCTGAAAATGCAATTGTTGTAGGTAATCCCGCTACTGTAAAAGGTTTTATAGAAGAATGATCCCATTTTTAGACTTAAAAAAAGTAAATCAACAATATCAAGATGAATTAAAAGCAGCATGTAATCGTGTGATTGATTCGGGTTGGTATATTGGTGGTCAAGAACTTGGAACATTTGAACAAAATTTTGCAACTTATTGCGGTACAAAGTTTGCGATTGGCGTTGCAAATGGACTAGATGCACTTATTTTGATACTTCGTGCATGGAAAGAGTTAGGCAAGTTACAAGACGGGGATGAGGTCATTGTTCCTGCGAATACTTATATAGCAAGTATTTTGGCTATTACCGCAAATAATTTAAAAGCTGTATTGGTTGAACCTGACAGCAAGAGTTTAAATATTTCTGTAGAAGCGCTTGAGCAAGCTATTACACTGAAGACGAAAGCGATCCTAGCCGTACATTTGTATGGACAGCTAGCAGATATGCCAAAAATTATGCAGATTGCTAAACAATACAATTTATTGGTAATAGAAGATTCAGCACAAGCTCATGGTGCTGAAATAGAGGGTATTCGTGCTGGGAATTGGGGTGATGCTTCTGGTTTTAGCTTCTATCCAGGGAAAAACCTGGGTGCCTTAGGGGATGCTGGGGCAGTAACAACCAATGATATTGAATTGGCAAATATGTTGAAAGCCTTGAGAAATTATGGTTCGCATGAAAAATATAAAAATTTGGTTCCTGGAGTAAATAGCCGTTTAGATGAAATACAGGCCGCAATGCTGGATGTAAAATTGACCTATCTGGATCAAGAAACAACTCATCGTCGTCAGATTGCCAGTTTATATTTATCTAAAATAAAAAATTCATATATCACATTGCCTTTGAGTCAGACTGAAGTACGCGAATATAAGCAACACGTATGGCATTTATTCGTGCTTCAAACTAAATATCGAGATGAACTACAACAGTATTTACTTGAAAATGGCGTGCAAACCTTAATTCATTATCCAATTCCTCCCCATAAGCAACAAGCTTATAAAGAATGGAACGATTTGAGTTTCCCTTTGACTGAAAAAATCCATCAGCAAGTTTTAAGTTTGCCAATGGGGCCGACTCAGACTTTAGAAGAAACAGAAAAGGTTGTTGAGCTATGTAATAGTTTCATACCTCAAGGACTAGATTAATGCGGCCATTGGTTTCTGTAATTATTCCTTGTTATAACCATGAAGCTTATATTCAAGATAGTATTCAAAGTATTATTGACCAAACTTATGCCAATATCGAATTAATTGTGATTGATGATGGTTCTAAAGACCAATCAGTTGCTAAAATTAAGGAGATATTAGAGCAGTGTCAAACTCGTTTTGTACGTGTTTATTTTAATACACGGGCGAATAAAGGTTTATGTTCGACATTAAATGAAGCATTAACACATTGTCAGGGAAAATATGTCAGTATCATTGCCTCTGATGATATGATGCTACCGCAGAAAACTCAGATACAAGTAGACTACCTAGAATTAAATCCCAATATAACGGGAGTCTTTGGCGGTATAGAGTTAATTGATAAAAATAATCAAATTACGGAACAGCGCGTATCTGAAAAAACAGAATATAGTTTTAATGATATTATTTTAAATCATCATGATTTACCAACTTTAACTCAGATGTTTCATTTAGATGTAATTCAGGAAGTGGGGGGCTATGATGAAAATATTAAAGTTGAAGATTGGTATATGTTGTTAAAATTGACCAAGAATCAAAAAAAATTAATTTATATCCCCACTGTCTTGTGTCAATACCGTATTCATGAAGAAAGTTTTTCGCAAGATGGCTTGAAAATGGCACTTGAGATGAAAAAAGTGATCGCACCGTATAAGAATGAAAAAGTATATCTTGATGCGGAGTTTAAGATTAATCGATTAATTCTAAAATATTATTATAAGAAAAAAAGCGTCTTTATTTATTATCCTGTTAAATACTATACATTTTTGAAGTATTGGATCAATAAAATAATTCCATAAACTATTTCATGTCATCGTAACTAAATTATACCAAGTTACGATGACTTAAAATTCAGAACTCATAATCTTATATTTGATAAATATTTTCTTGACCTTCAACTTTACGAAAACGCTTATAAGACCAGATATACTGCTCAGGTGCGACATTAATCATAATTTCAAGATCTTGGTTCAAGCTATCTACAGAAGTCTGCAGATCTTTCGATAAAATACCATCCGATAAAGGCACGCAATGTACATTAAATCCTGATATTTCATCACGGATACAACTGAGCCCAATGACATTGCATTGAGTTTTACTGGCTAGTTTCGAGACCAATGTGGTTGATAATGTGTTTTGCCCAAAAAACTCTGAATAAATACCTCCTGATTCTTTAGGGAGATGATCAGGTAATATCACGGTCAAGCCACCTTGCTTTAAATGTTTAAAGATCGCACGTACACCATTTTCATCCGTTGGGACCAGAGTCGCATTCACGCGTTGTCTTGCTTCCAAGATAAAACGGTCTATCGCTTTATTTTTATGGGGCTTATACATAATCATGGGGGAGCTATACTGATTAAGCCATGCATTTAGAAGTTCCCAACAGCCAAAATGTGCAACCACAACAATGACGCCTCTTTTATTGGTTAAGGCTTCAGTAAAGTAGTGTTCACCATAAATATTTTTTAACAAAGTTAAATTGTATTCGGGCGACATACCCCAGCATTTGATGGACTCAATGTAGGTCATACATTGGCTTTTTAAACTGCTTTTGGTTAAAGCTTGAAGTTGCTGAACCGTTAAGTGCGGATAAGCCAATTGCAGATTAATTTCGGTAATCCGTTTCATAGACGAATTATAGCTATTGAGGAGGAGTGCAATGCAAGATGCAATCCATTGCAAGACAAAGAGCGGGAGTAAAGAGACCACTTTAAATAAAAAATACATAGAAACGCACAGCTCTTTATAGCCAAGATAATTATAAAAAGAAAATTTTGGAAAGAGTTTTATTACATCAAAGATGCTGCGCCATTTCCAAACCACAGAAAATGAGGTCAAAAGTCTTGAGAACAAAATAAATAAAAATTAAGATAAAATTTCTAGAAGAATCTTATCAATCTCGTAGGGAGAGAAAAAGGGATTAAGGTTTCTCAGCGTTGCCTTTCAACACCATATAAATCAAACTCACAAAAATGATGAGTGCTCCACCTAAACTACTGACACAAAAATATAAAATACGTTGATTGGTGTCCATATTGAACAAACCATTGGCTAAGATATAACGCATAAACAACCATTGAGCTACAGCGAATATAATTAGCACAAGTGCACGACGACGGACAGCAGGACGCATAGCCATAAGGTTGCTCACCACAAAATAGAAATAGGCAGCTATTATGCCATTCTCAAGTCTTGATCTCAATGCAATAAAAAACCCTGCTTATGCAGGGTTTTTTAACACTGAATTAAAGCGTTAAGCTTCTACTTTTACTTCAGCTTTAGGTTTTTCACGTAAACGAATACCTAGGTCACGCAATTGATTTGGTTCAACTGGCGCAGGTGCTTGAGTCAATGGACATTCAGCAGTCTTGGTTTTAGGGAATGCAATCACATCACGAATTGAAGTCGCACCAGTCATTAACATCACTAAACGGTCCAGACCGAATGCCAAACCACCATGCGGAGGTGCACCGTAACGTAAGGCATTCAACAAGAAGCTGAATTTTTCTTCGGCTTCTTCTTCAGAAATGCCCAATGCGGCAAAAATAGCTTGTTGCATTTCTAAGTTGAAGATACGTAGTGAACCACCACCGACTTCAGTACCATTCAATACCATGTCATAAGCAACTGAAAGTGCCGCACCTGGATTATTTTTCACTTCTTCAACGCTAGATTTTGGTAGCGTGAATGGGTGATGCACAGAGGTCCATTTGCCATCATCAGTTTCTTCAAACATTGGGAAGTCAACGACCCAAAGCGGCGCCCACTCGCAAGTCGCAAGTTTCATGTCGTGACCGACTTTGATACGTAAAGCGCCCATGGCATCGTTCACAACTTTGGCTTTATCTGCGCCAAAGAATACGATGTCGCCATTTTCAGCGCCAACACGTTTCAACAAGTCAAGCACGATTGGCTCGATGAATTTAACGATTGGAGATTGAAGACCTTCAATGCCTTTTTCAAGTTCGTTGACTTTGATATAAGCCAAACCTTTCGCGCCGTAAATGCCCACGAATTTAGTATATTCATCAATTTGGCTACGTGGAAGTGAACCTGCACCGGGTACGCGAAGCGCAACAATACGGCCTTTAGGATCTTTAGCAGGACCTGCGAATACTTTGAACTCAACGTCCTGCATCATGTCTGCAACGTCAACCAGTTTCAAAGGAATACGCATATCTGGTTTGTCAGATGCATAGTCACGCATAGCGTCTGCATAAGTCATACGCGGGAATTTGTCGAATTCAACGTTTAGAAGTTCTTTGAACATCTTGATCGTTAAAGTTTCCATCAAATCCATAATGTCATCGTCACTCATGAACGATGTTTCAACGTCGATCTGGGTGAATTCTGGCTGACGGTCGGCACGTAGGTCTTCATCACGGAAACATTTTGCGATTTGGTAGTAACGATCGATACCGCCCACCATCAACAACTGTTTGAACAGCTGTGGTGATTGTGGAAGCGCGTAGAAGCTACCGTTAGAAACACGGCTTGGAACTAAATAGTCACGCGCACCTTCTGGAGTCGCACGTGTCAAGATTGGCGTTTCAACGTCCAAGAAACCATTTTCTTCGAAGTAGTTGCGAATAAGGTTGGTAAGTTTAGAACGGAAACGTAAGCGATCTAGCATTTCAGGACGACGGATATCCAAGAAACGGTATTTCAAACGAATTTCTTCAGAAATATTGGTATTTTCGTCATTCAATGGGAATGGCGGAGTTTCAGAGGCTGCAAGAACTTCGATGTCTTTTGCTAGAACTTCGATTTGACCACTCACCATGTTGGCATTTTCTGTGCCTTCATAACGACGACGTACACGACCTGTAATTTTTAATACGAATTCAGAACGTGCCTTGTCAGCAGTTGAGAAAGCTTCGGGAGTATCTGGGTCAATCACGACTTGAACAAGACCGTCACGGTCACGCATGTCAAGGAAGATTACACCACCATGGTCACGGCGACGGTGTACCCAACCGCATAATGTTACGGTTTGGTCAATTTGGGCTTCGGTTAAAGTACCGCAGTAATGAGTTCGCATCATAGCGTAAAAAATCCAACTATATGGGTTAAGGTCAGCGTATACGTAAACAGCGCACCGCTTTTGAATAGTGAATTATGCCTCTTTGAGGATTTTGTCACAAGAACAAGATCAAGAATCATCACAATTTCAATGCTGAGATTGCTTGATCTGGATAATATTCTTTAACTTCTCATCGTTTATTTATCTAGATGGTGGTTTCTGTCTAAAAATAGAAAGAGCACACAACCTAAGCTAAAAGTAATTAAAAATACGCTTGAAAATTGATTTACCGAGCGACCGATAAATGAATAGAGGTCGGTTGACCAAGGATTTGATCCCAGTGTCTTTAAAAATTGCAGATAATAAAAACCAGCAGCGAGCAATGAGGTCAGCAGAATAAAGAAGCTAGAGATCTTGATTTTAGTTCCAACAAAATCCGCCTGTTTATGTTTTAGATAATAATGCCTGCCCATCCATGCCATAAACGGTAAAGCCAGGATGGAGGTGCCAATCTGCAACACACGATGCATTGGATAGATATGATCAAACAATGAAACCGGTCGATTTAAAAATTGATCAAAAGCAAAGGTCCTAAAGTCTGAATGGGTCAGACCATCCCAAATTAAATGGCTAGAAATTCCAACGAGCAAAGCAAGGATGACACAGAGAATAAATCCCGTCATTTTATCGAAGGAACCATAATCGATTGGCTTGACTAGCCCAATCCATCGAAAAATCACCGGTCGATAAAGACCATACCACAGCAAGCAAAAACTTAAACCAATCAATAGATTTGGAACTATTAAGCCTTGCCATTGGTGTGATATATCGTAAGTTTCTGAAGTAAACAGGCGGTAAAGGTCAGGCGTCATAGTGCCAATGGCAAGTGCCGAGATGGGCAAACGATAGCCTGTGAGTTTGGCAAGGGGAGGGGCTAAAACAGCATGTGAGATCGTAAAGGGCATCTAAAAACTTTAAAATTTACTTATCTGTGAGCAAAACTGAAATCCAGTCTATCTGAAGATAGAGAAAGGAAATGTTTTTTATTGCAAAAATAATGAAATGTTATATTATAACATTATTCAAAAATCAAAGCCTTGAGCCAGTTCCATGTCTTTTCATAAAAATTTAATTCCCCTCTCTATTTTTGCCGTTATTGCACCTGCTGTCTTTGCAGAGAACCCGAGCCAAGACCAACAATTAGAAACGATTAAATTGCAGGCTCATCCCTTGGTGCAGTCGGCAGCCGATTTTGCAGTTGCAGATCAGGTGATTGATCATAAAAAGCTTGCACAAGGTGGCGTCACCATTGGGGATGCATTGGCGGGTGAGCTTGGCGTATCTTCAAACCAGTATGGTGCAGGCTCAAGCCGTCCAGTGATTCGTGGGCAAGATGGGCCACGTGTTAAAGTTTTACAACATGCTTCTGAAACTGCTGATGTCTCAACACTTTCACCAGACCATGCAGTAACAGTTGATCCTATTTTAGCCAAACAAGTTGAAATTATTCGTGGTCCATCGACCTTGCTGTATAGCGCAGGTACAGTGGGCGGATTGGTCAATGTTACCGACAATAAAATTCCGACCCAAATGCCGGAAAAAGGTTATGAAGGGCAAGTCGGCTTACGCTACAACTCGGGCAGTGATGAAAAATTAGCCAGTGCAGGGGCGACCGTTGCTTTAACTGATCAGGTGGCTTTACGTGTTGAAGGTTCGAAACGTGATGCCAACAGCTATATTGCGCCTGATTATGTTCATGAAGGTGAAAAAGAGCGTCGTGTAGACAATACCTTTGCAAAAGGCGAAACGGTAAATGTCGGTTTATCCTGGATTCACGACCGAGGCTTCAGCGGTATTTCATATAGTAATCGTCAAGATCAGTATGGTTTACCCGGACATAGCCATGAATATGAAGACTGTCATCCGCATGACAATGAACTTTTTTGTGGCGATCATACAGGTCATGCGTTGAACCATGATGGACATGATCATGATGAAGAGCATGATCACGTTGCTGGGCCGTGGGTCGATTTAAAATCAGAGCGCTATGATTTCCGTACCGAACTCAGCGATCCTTTTTCTGGTTTTCAAAAGCTGCGTGCTCATGCCAGTTATACTGACTATAAGCATGATGAAATTGAAGAAAATTCAGTCATGACCAATTTTAAAAGTCAGGGTTATGATGCACGCTTGGAATTGGTTCATAACCCTGTTGCGAATTGGGAAGGGGTAATCGGTGCTCAATATAACCAGCAAAAGCTGAATATTACGGGCGAAGAATCTTTATTGGATCCGACCAAAACACAAAAGTGGAGCCTGTTTGCTTTAGAACATAAACAGTTTAATGATGTTCATGTTGAACTGGGCGCACGTTTAGATCAGCAGAAAATTCAGATTGATTCCAATAAAAAAGATTTTGATGATTACGGTTTTTCCTATTCTGGCGCTGTGAACTGGGCATTTGCACCGAGTTATAAATTATCGCTGGTTGGCTCTCATCAAGAACGTTTACCTTTGGCGCAAGAACTATATGCCAATGGTAAACATTTCGCGACCAATACTTATGAACGCGGAAATGAAAATTTAAGCGCAGAAAAATCCAATAATCTGGAGCTTGGCTTGCATTATGAAAATGGCCCACTGGACTATCATGTGCATGTCTATCACAACTGGTTTGACAACTACATTTATGCGGCAACGACAGATCGCTATGAAAACTTTCGTCTGGTCGATTACACCCAAGATAAAGCCAAGTTTTATGGTACAGAAGCACAAGTCTCTTATGCTTTAAACGATACTTATAAAGTGGGGCTATTTGGTGATTATGTACGTGGCAAGATTGAGGGTGAAAATGCACCCCGTGTCCCAGCCGGTCGTTTAGGAACCAAAGTGGATGCAAGTTTTGATGACCATTGGTCAGGTCTGGCCGAATATTACCATGTGTTTAATCAGGACAAAATCACAAGTTATGAGCAGGAAACTGATGGTTATAACATGCTGAATGTTGGTGTCTCTTATGCTGGAAAATATGCCAAGAATAATGATTATCGGGTGTATTTTAAAGCCAATAACTTGCTGGATGAACAGGTTTATTCACATGCTTCATTCCTGTCGAATATTCCGCAAGTCGGACGTAATTTTAGTGTCGGTTTAGAATTCGGTTTCTAGGCAAAAGTTGGATTAGATGAATTTGTTCAGGATAGAGTCACAGAAATCCTCTTGAAAAATAAAGCAAAAAAACCTAGTCTGATGCCATTGGACTAGGTTTTTTGTTATGCGTATTTTTCAACGAATTCATCAGAAATTGAATTGGTCACGCCGTCGTTATGTGGGCGTGATGATCAGTTTATTGGCTTTGGGATATCTCTCATCTGCAATTTATCACACTTATAAACCCCTGCCGGAGGGTTTGTATTTCACAGGTAAGTTGCGTCATGCCGAGGTGAAGTTTTTAGCAGATCAAACCTATATTGATGCCAGTGGCAAACAACAACAAAATCAGGTCATTTTTAATGAAATGTTAAAAATGATTGATGAGGCACAAACGACCATTGTGCTGGATATGTTTTTATTCAATAAGGAAGTGGGGGAATCGACCTTAGCGCATCGTCCACTCGCGCAACAGTTAACCGATGCCTTAATTGCAAAACGTGGCGTTCAGCCAAATATTGATATTAAAGTCATTACTGACCCGATTAATTCAGTCTATGGCGGTGTTGCACCCGAACATTATCGCCAGCTACGTTCAGCCGGTATTGATGTCATTGAAACCGATTTAAGACCGTTACGCGCATCCAATCCTTTATGGTCAGGCCTTTGGTATATCTGTTGTCAGGATGCAGGCAATAATCCTGAAAGAGGCTGGCTTTCTAATCCATTTGGTCATGAAAAAATCACCCTGCGTAGTTATTTCAGCCTGTTTAATTTCAAAGCCAATCACCGTAAAACTTTGGTGGTCGATACGGCTCAGGGTTGGAAAGCTTTAGTCACTTCTGCAAATCCTCATGATGGCAGCTCACGTCATTCCAACGTGGCATTGGTCGTTTCAGGCAATACCGCAGTCGATGTGTTAAAAACCGAACAGGCTGTGGGACGAATGTCCAAAGGTGATATTCCGATGGTGATTGTCGGTGAGTTTGAAGGGGAAAAGTCTTTACCTCAAGTGCAGGTACTGACTGAAAAAGCCATTTTTGATGAAACATTAAAATTAATTGAAACTGCAAAACCGCAAGAGCAGATTGATCTGGCGATGTTCTATTTGTCTGAACGGCATATTGTGAAGGCCTTAATTGCCGCGCATGAACGTGGGGTAAGACTTCGTGTATTGCTTGATCCAAATAAAGATGCTTTTGGTCGCCAGAAGAATGGTATTCCCAATCGTCAAGTGGCCTCTGAATTGAATGCTGGGGGTGTGCCTGTGCGCTGGTGCAATACCCAAGGGGAGCAGTGTCACAGCAAGATGATTGTGAAACGTAATACACAGAACTCGGAATTGATTTTAGGTTCTGCGAATTTCACTGCACGTAATATTAAAAATTATAATTTGGAAACCAATTTACGCGTGGTGGGTGCATCACAGGCTCAAGTCTTTACAGAGGCCAATCAATATTTTGATACCGCCTGGTCAAACCTGGATGGCAAAAATATGAGTGTGGGTTACAGTCAATATGCAGATGAATCGAAACTCAAATATGGCATTTACCGCTTTATGGAATGGAGTGGGTTGTCTACCTTCTAATGCTCCTCCCTTTTTTAAAGGGTGAGAAACATTGTTTCGCAAGGGAGGTATTTATCTCTTCCTAACAGAGTAGTGCTTCTCATCTCTTTGCGTGTTAGGGAAATTAAATCTGTTAAAGATAAAAAAGCGCATAATGCGCTTTTTTTGACTCAAGATATTATTGTGGATTCGGCGGAACTAATTTATCCAGATCGGCATCTTTCATTTTATCCAGTTCTTTTAAATCGGTTTTAATTGTCCACTGGCTTTCATCTTCAACCGGTTGCGGTAAACGCGCTTCTAACCAGTCGCAAACCACATCGGGTGAGAAGTCAGGATGATTGCATTGAATCACCCAAGCCAAAAATTCTTTCGCTTCACCATTCATATAGGGCGGTGGTGAAACAGGTAAGAACTGGGTTGGAAGACGTTCATTTTTGGAAATGTAATTCAGTACATGACCCAATTCCTGAACGGTTTGCCATGCCAGAGGGTGTTCGACATTAATTTGAAATTTAAACCACCATGCATGTTGACCATCTGAACCATAAGCATCAATCAATGCTTCTTGTACGCTCGGTACTTTACAAAAAAATTGATGTAGGCGGTCAAAACTTAAATCAGTCACTCTGTTTGATCCAGTAACAAAAAAGAATATCTTAGCATAAACATAACAACTGCCTAGATGCACTAAAGCATCAAATTAACCGGCTATTTAATTTACAAAACATTGCATTAGATGGTTTTTTATTCATTTTTTAGCCTAAACTAGGGACTAAAATAGGCTTTATAAACTATATACGATGAATGTCGTTCGGAGGCTCTGATGAAAGTGGCAGTTATTTGTACTCTGGGTGGCATGGTGCTTTTGGGAGCTGCTGCAACTACGCAAGCAGAAAACAAGTGGTCTAATTATCGTGGGGTAGATACCAGCAAGTATCAGCATCGGCCTAGTTACCCTCAAACTGGCTATCCACAAAATAATTATCCACAGCAGCATCCTGGCTATTCACAAAATAACCATCCATATAATCGTTATCCGCAAAATAATTACCCGCAAAATCACCCCCATTACCAGCATTATCCATCACGTCCGCCACATGGCGGATATCCGCCGATACAAAATGGCATTAGTATTCAATATCAGGCACCAACGACCATTACCCAGAATTCACAAAGTTATAGTTGGGTAAATGGCGATCCAAATACAGTAAGAATTGAAAGTTCAAACTATACCTTAATCACCGATTGGCGCCGCGTAGGTTTGCCTGCACCGCCGAATGGAACGTACTGGATCTTTGAAAATGGGCGCTATGTGTTAGTACCGAATCGTTAGAATAAAGATTAAAAAAGCAGGCATAGGCCTGCTTTTATTTTGCCTTTATATTCAAATTGGAATTTGGCCTCTCCCGGCTGAAGCATAGATATATTCAGAAAATCCGCATTTCATGGAAGCAGGGTGAATAAAGAATATTAAGCCAACTCATCATCTTGCGGACGTGGCGTTTTACCTTCTGGCAAGGAGTTTTCACTATGTTTGTCACGAATGACAGAAGGATAAGTCCAGGAGGCATAACGCACCACCAAGATTGCAAAAGCTAAAATCAAAATCGAACCAGTAATAATCACTAAGTCCATATCTGCTTTATGGTCATGTTGAATGTCAGATATAAGCAGGCGGGTCAGGGCAGTGATGGCAATATAAATTAGAAAGCGCACCGGCATATGATTGGTCTTGAAATAAATGCCCACCATCGCACCCAGTTCAAGATAGATAAATAACAGCAGAATATCATCAATGGTGGCGAATTGTTTCACGGTAAGAATGTGAAATACGGTATGACCCGCAGACCAGATCACCATACAGCCAATAATAAATAGCGCAATATAATGAAAACTTTCTACGGCAAGATTTCCAAAACGGTCGAGGAGGGTTTCAATTTTTTCAACTTTGGCATCAGGTTTTGGCATGTTTTTCCTCCTTGTATATTAGATGAGTATTTGCATGAAACTGGTATTAAAAACTATGCAAGTTTCATGCACATTAACACTCAAGACAGTTGAATGTTATAAATAATTCAATGGGCTGTATTTTTTTTATACTGAATTGATATATTGTGTAGGTGGTTATTTCATTAATCAAGGAAACGAAAATGTTAGAAACAATTCAAACAAAAATTAATAGTTTACAAAATGGTAAAAAACTCATTTTAGGTTCGGGTATTAAAGGTGATGAAATGCAGAAGCTGATTGCCTTATGTGAAAATTTACAATCTGAAGGGATAATTAAGATTTTGAAACATCAGCAAGATGCCCAAAGCAGTAAAAAAATCTCAGATTCTATTATTATTGAAAAGATTTAATTAATTCTAGATGAAAAAAACGCCTGACAATGCAGGCGTTTTTTAAATTTGATTTAAATTAAGATTGGCTGGTAAAGTAATCTGCACTAAAGTTCATGATCACTTCAGAACCTGCTTTTACTTTGGTGATACGCAGTGCAAGTTCAGGCAAAATGCGTTGCACGAAGTATTGAGCCAGTGCCAATTTGTTTTGATAGAACTCGCCATCTTTCGCTTTCGCCGCATTGGCAATTTTTGCGAACATGTAAGAGAAGCTTAAAAGACCGACAGCATGCAGGTAATCTACCGCAGCAGAGTTCGAAAATTCAACATTTTCACGTGCAGCTTCAATCACGTATTGAGTCACAGATTCAACTTCAGTAGCTGCATCTAGGGTTGCATCTTTAATGAAGTTAAGATCAGCATCTAAATTGTTGGCAAAGTCACGAATTTCCTGAATATATTCAGCAATAAACTCGCCGTTACATTTAATGGTTTTACGACCAATCAAATCTTGAGATTGAACACCGTTAGTGCCTTCATAAATTTGTGCAATACGTAAGTCACGTACGCACTGTTCCATACCCCATTCACGAATGAAGCCATGTCCACCAAACACCATTTGCGCATCAATCACTGCATCAAAAGCAGTATCTGTTAAATATGCTTTCGCAACTGGAGTGAGCAGTGCCACGCGATTATTGGCTGCTTTTACAGCTTCAGGATCGGTAGAGAACTTGGTAATATCCAGTTGTTGCCCCACGTAAACTGCAAATGCGCGCGAAGCTTCGTTATTTGCACGTGCATTGAGTAGCATACGACGTACATCACCATGTACCAAAATGCTGTCCGCAGCTTTGGCAGGCGATTGAATGCCAGAAGCGCTACGTCCTTGAATACGGTCAGTCGCATATTGCGCCGCATTTTGATAAGCAAATTCAGATGCACCCAAGCCTTGTAGACCCATGGATAAACGTTCGTAATTCATCATCACAAACATGGCTGCAAGACCTTCGTTTTCTTTGCCCACCAGATAACCTTTGGCACCGTCGAAGTTCATCACGCAAGTTGCAGAGGCTTTAATCCCCATTTTATGTTCAATTGAACCTGGGCCTGCGGCATTACGTTCACCTACAGTACCATCTTCATTCACCACGAATTTAGGCACGATGAATAATGAAATACCCCGTGAACCTGCCGGTGCATCTGGGGTTTTAGCTAAAACTAAATGGATGATATTTTCTGCTAAGTCGTGGTCACCGCCAGTAATAAAGATTTTAGTACCAGTAATATCATAGGTACCATCTTCATTGCGTTCAGCTTTGGTTTTAATAATACCTAAGTCTGTACCTGCATGTGGCTCAGTTAAGCACATGGTACCTGACCATTCGCCAGAGTAAATTTTAGGTAAATACGTTTCTTTTTGCTCTTGAGATGCGTAACTGTTTAACGCCATACCCGCACCTACAGAAAGCAACGGATAAAGCAGGAATGATGGATTGGTGGCGAATAGCATTTCATCCGCAAGTACCGTAAGCATTTTTGGCATGCCTTGACCGCCCCATTCCTCGTCTGCACCTAAACCAATCCAGCCGCCATCTGCATATTGTTTGAAGGCTTCTTTGAAGCCAGCAGGTGTAGTTACCTTGCCATTTTCATACTTTGCGCCTTCTTCATCACCCGTGCGGTTGAGCGGATGCGTAACGTTTTGCGCAAATTTTGCCATTTCTTCGAGAATGGCTTCTGCAGTTGCAGCATCAACGTGGGCAAGATTTTCATTGGCTTGCCAGAATTGCTCGGCATTAAAAACATCATTCAGGATGAATTTCATATCTGCAAGTGGGGCATTATAAATTGGCATGTTCGTTCACCTGTTTATTGTTTGAATCTCTGTAGACTTAGGGCAGCTTAATTACCAACAAAGAATGTTGTCAGATGACCCAAGCGAAATAACGCTCTATTTATAAAGAAAAAGGACTGTCAAAGCTATGACCGTCCTTTCTCTATTTCTGTACTCAGGAGTACAACTTTTCAAATATCGAATTAGATATTCAGCTTAGAATGCAAAGTGCTCTGCATCTAATGCCAGTAACGGTTCTACGCCGCCGGCAATCACGTCTACGTGTGAACGTACGCGTGGCAGGATTTTTTTAAAGTAGAAACGTGCAGTCGTTACTTTGGCATTGTAGAAATCAACGTCAGTCGTACCGGCAGCCAATGTTTCTTGAGCGAGAAGCGCCATACGTGCCCATAAGTAAGCAAGAGTGACATAACCAGAGAAGTAGAGGTAGTCAACCGCAGCTGCACCGACTTCATCCGGGTTTTGCATTGCACGCATACCAATCTGCATCGTTAAATCACCCCACTCTTTATTCAGAGCAGCAAGCGGTTCAACGAACTCTTTCATTGCAGCATTGTCTTTGTTTGCTTCAGTAAATTTGTGAATGATCTTGGTGAAGTCTTTCAACATTGCACCTTGAGTACCCAAAACTTTACGGCCTAACAAGTCAAGTGCCTGAATTTCAGTGGTTCCTTCGTACAAGCAAGCAATACGTGTATCACGAACAATCTGTTCCATACCATGTTCAGAAATGAAGCCATGACCACCGAACACCTGAACACCATGTTTCGCAGATTCAGAACCGGTTTCAGTCAAGAATGCTTTTGCGATAGGGGTAAGAAGAGACAACATGTTGTCCGCAGATTTGCGTTCTTCTTCAGTTGTAGCGTGTTCAACTACATCGGCGTATTGAGCCAATAAGTAAACTAGTGCACGACCACTTTCTGCATATGCTTTTTGAGTTAAAAGCATGTTACGTACAGCAGGATGAACAATAATCGGATCAGCTTCTTTTTCTGGCGCTTTAACACCTGAAAGAGAACGCATCGCTAAACGATCTTTGGCATAGGCAAGTGCACCTTGGAAAGACGCTTCAGAAGCTGCAAGACCTTGTACAGCGGTACCAATACGTGCAGTATTCATGAATGTGAACATGCAGTTTAGACCACGGTTTTCAGGACCAATCAAGAAACCTTGTGCTTTATCAAAGTTGATTACACACGTTGCGTTACCATGGATCCCCATTTTGTGTTCAATTGAACCACAACGTACTGCATTACGTTCACCCACTGAACCGTCAGCATTGACATTGAATTTAGGGACAATGAATAACGAGATGCCTTTAGTGCCTTTTGGTGCGCCAGGAAGACGAGCAAGAACGATATGGATGATGTTATCCGCCATGTCGTGTTCACCAGCAGAGATAAAGATTTTCTCGCCAGAGATTGCATAGCTGCCATCAGCATTTGGTTCAGCTTTGGTACGGATAATGCCCAAGTCAGAACCTGCATGAGATTCAGTCAAGCACATGGTGCCTGTCCATTCACCTGAAACAAGTTTAGGCAGGTAAGTGTCTTTTTGTTCTTGAGAACCGTGGTGTTCCAAAGTACGTACCGCACCATGAGAAAGACCCGGATACATACCCCAAGACCAGTTTGCAGTACCGACCATTTCAGAAATGGTAATGCCTAAAGAATTTGGTAAAGCTTGACCGCCATATTGTTCTTCAGCAGAAAGAGACGGGAAGCCCAGTTCGATATATTTTTTGTATGCTTCTTTAAAGCCAGTTGGTGTTGTTACTATACCGTCATTCCAAGTACAACCTTCACGGTCGCCGACTTGGTTAAGAGGAGAAAGTTCATTTTCACAGAAGTCAGCAGCGGCTTCCAAATATTGATCAACCAACTCACGGCTTACGGTTTCTTGAAATGCAGGGAGTTTTGCATAATGTTCTTCAGCATTTAATAACTCATGTAGAACGAATTGCATATCACGTAAGGGCGCTTTGTATTGTGGCATATCGTTTTCCTCAATACTGGTTTAACCAGCTTATAATCCTAATAAACATTGAAACGTGCCTTTTATGACACATATTTCTATGGCTTAATCCTGCAACATCTTCTTGCTGGGTACAAGCGTTTACATGCTTTTTCTTGGTGACTGTAAAGTCAAAGATTTCTGGCTTGAAATTGCTAAGTGTCTTGAGTGTAAATACTTTTAGAGTTTATTTGATGTCATAAATAGTCAAATGGGTCATTTGTTATAATCCATAAAAAAGGCGCCCGAAAGCGCCTTTTTTGAATTTGCAACAGGGTTTTATACCGCAGATTTTACCGGTGGAGTCATAGTAACTGGCGCTTTAGGCTGGAAGCGAATTTCACACTTGCCATCGATACTTTGAGCACCAACTTTAAGCTGAACCGCCTTACCATGGGCTTGACCTTGGCAGGCTTTTAACATGGCTTGCTGCTTGGCTTGACGTTCAGCCAGGCGTTGATCGAATTGTCTGGTCAATTCTGCACGTTTGACATCTGTCAGCAGTTCACCGTGTTGCATATGCATGCCTTTCATTTCACCACGCAGTGGGCGATGTTCACCTTTCATTTGCTGCTGTTCAGCACGCATTTTTTTCATTGCTTGATGGTCAGCTTTAAAGGTCATGACGCAAGTACCATCAATGGTTTTATCGTTTGCCTTAATTTGCACTGCTGTACCGGCCGCTTTGCTATCACACGCTTTTTGAATTTGTTCAACCAGTTGTTTACGTTCAGTACGTGCTTGCTGGAACTGCTGACGTTGTTCTGGTGTCATTTTACGCTCATGCTTTTGATGATGGCCGTGCATCATGCGAGCTTGGTCGTTATCTTTATCTTTTACTGTATTGTTCGATTGACAGGCGCTCAATGCACCCATGCTCAGAATACTTGCACTTACTAAAGCTATTTTTGCCATGGAATTCATTGTTGTTATCTCCAATGAAAAATAATATAAATTTGATGGTTTAAGAATAAATAATAATGATGAAGAAACAATGGAGAGTTTTTTGAGACAGTGTTGGTTACAATCATAAATTGAGAAGAAAATATTGAGACTTTGCTTTTGAATATTCGCCGCGTTCCGATCGCCTTACGCTTATTTTTGACCGTATTACTCACGACTTTAGTGATTACGACTGTCAGCCTGGGTGTTTTGCACTGGACCATGCAAAAGAATTTTGCCAGATATGTGGCGGATGTCGAAATGCAGAAACTCGATCATGTCATCAGCAATTTGGCAGGGGTATATACGGTTTATCATGACTGGGGCAACGCGATTCAGGCGCAAATTTTGCAGATTGAGGGCAAGGCCGATCCCGATGATTATGACAAGTTGTCACGCTGGTGGTTACGTCGTCAGTATGACATTGCCTTGCAACAGCGCTATTTTCAGGAAAATACCTTAATCAATACTTCATCCAGTTTAGAAAAACCGGGGCAAAGCAAACCGATTATAGATGAAGAAGAACTACGCATGATGGAACAGAATTTACCTTCTGAATATCAGCCTTTTGAAGGGCTTAAATTTCCCCTGAGTTCTAATCAAAATATATTTCGCACGGATAAAAAGAAAGAAGAGGCACAGACAGATTCAAGCCAAAATCAAACCAAGAAAAAGCAGTTTATTTCAATGCCCGACCGTTTGGGTTTAAGTTCCCGATTATCCTTATATGATGCCAACAAACAGTTTGTGGTCGGTGAACCCTCTGATATTCCTGTTTCATATCGCCCGATTATGGTAAATGATAAAGTTGTCGGCTATTTGGGTTTGAAACCGGTGCTGGATCAGGATGATGCTTTAAGTATCAATTTCTTTAGTAATCAAAAACGCTATTTATTACTGGTGTATGGCTTAACTTTCCTGAGCAGTTTAATTGCCGCTTTATTATTGGCAACCTATTTTAAAAAGCCGATTCAACGCTTGCTCAATGCAACCCGTGAATTGACCAAAGGACATTACCAGCATCAGGTGAAAATCAACCGCAATGACGAGTTGGGTGATTTATCGAATGAGATTAACCAATTGGCGGTGATTTTAGATCAGCATGAACAGTCGCGCCGTCAGTGGGTGGCAGATACTTCACATGAATTAAAAACACCATTGGCGGTACTGCAAGCGCAAATTGAGGCGATGCAGGACGGGATTCGTAAACCGACGCCGGAACATTTTGAATCCATGCTTCGCCAGGTTAACAGCTTGAAAAAACTGACTCAGGATCTAGCCGATTTGGCTCAAGCTGAAGCACAGCAGCTAACCTGCTATATGGCTGAGGTGAACCCTTGGCATGTAGTACTGCAAGAAGTTGAAAACTTCAAACCTAAATTTGCCCAAGCTGATCTGTCTATTTCGGTACAAGGTGAAGGGGCGAATTTACAATTAGATATAGATCGTTTTAAACAAATTATGGTCAACTTACTCGGCAACAGTATTCGCTATACTGAAGCTGGTGGTGAAGTTCGTGTGCATACTGAACAATCGGCGACGCATTGGAGCGTGATTGTGGATGACAGCCCGCTTGGATTAAATGATGAACAATTGGCACGTTTGGGTGAGCGGTTTTATCGTGTTGATGATTCGCGTACCCGTAGTACTGGCGGTACAGGTTTAGGTTTGGCATTATCTGGTAAAATTGCGCAGGCATTGGGTGGGAAGTTGAGTTTTGAACATTCTCCATTAGGTGGGTTGCGTTGCAAATTAACTTTTCCAAAACAGTTAAATAAATAAAGGATGAGATTCATGAAACATGTCATGCTGGTTGAAGATGAAGTTGAACTTGCACAACTGGTGCGAGACTATCTGGAAGCGGCTGGTTTTGAAGTCAGTATGTTTCATGATGGGCAAGAAGCGTATGACAGCTTTACTCAGCGTAAACCAAGTTTGATGATTTTGGACTTGATGGTTCCACGCATGGATGGTTTGACCATTTGCCGTAAAGTACGTGAACAGTCTGATTTGCCGATTATTATGGTGACTGCACGAACCGAAGAAATCGACCGTGTTCTGGGTTTAAACATGGGCGCAGATGACTATATTTGTAAACCTTTTAGTCCGAAAGAACTGGTGGCTCGTGTACAAGCAGTGTTGCGTCGTTTGGAGCGTCATGCAGAACCTGAACAGAACAGCTTGTTCCGTATGGATAAAGCACAGCAAAGAATCTGGTATCAACAAAAAACCTTGAACTTGACGCCTACTGAATTCCGTTTGTTGGAGTTATTTTTGGAGCATGTAGGACAGGTTTACTCACGTGCGCAATTACTCGATCATATTAACCCTGACAGTTTTGATGTAGCAGACCGCGTGATTGACAGCCATATTAAAAACCTGCGCCGTAAGATTTCGGATGCTGCTGAAACGGGTAACCGTCATGAGTGGATTCAAGCGGTGTATGGGATAGGATACCGTTTTGAATATCCTGAAGATTAACTTGGGTAGAAGCAAAAAAGCGAATCAGAGATGGTTCGCTTTTTCATATGCTAAAAACAATAAATTAAAAAATAAATTTTAATCTAAATTAATCAAAAGCTTATATGTTTATTTAAGTATAAGCAGAAAAATACTTTAAATAAAAGCGTATGGATTTAATTCGGCAGGCTAGGTCATAGCGCACGAAGCATTTACAATTCAGTTTTTATTGATGATGAGAGTGTGTTTTGGACAGCGAGACGCCTAAACTTCAGCGCCGTTTAAAGAATCGTCATATCCAATTGATCGCTATGGGCGGGGCAATTGGTACAGGATTATTCTTGGGTTCAGCACATATTATTCAATCAGCAGGCCCATCGATTATTTTGGGCTACCTGATTGGTGGTTTGATTGCGTTCCTGATTATGCGCCAATTGGGTGAGATGATTGTGCATGAACCTGTAACAGGGTCATTCAGTTATTTTGCCTTTAAATATTGGGGTAAATTTCCAGGATTTTTAACTGGTTGGAATTATTGGATTTTATATATTTTAGTGGCGATGACTGAGCTGACCGCCATTGGAAAATATGTGAATTATTGGTGGCCAGACATTCCAGCATGGGTTTCGGTTTTATTCTTCTTTGTTCTTGTCACTGTCATGAATCTTGCCAATGTGAAGATTTATGGTGAATCTGAATTTTGGCTGTCGATGATTAAAGTCCTTGCAATTATCGCAATGATCATCTTTGGCGTGTATTTGCTGTTTACCGCAGATGCAGCTTCTACGGTATCCATCAGCAACTTGTGGATGCATGGTGGATTTTTCCCACATGGATTTGAAGGCCTATTTTATATGTTAGCCTTTATGATGTTTGCGTTTGGTGGGATTGAGCTGATCAGTATGGCGGCGGCTGAAACTGAAGATCCGGAAAAGAATATACCTAAAGCGGTGAATCAGACAGTTATTCGCATATTTCTGTTCTATATCTGTTCTTTAGCCATCCTTTTGTCTTTGGTGCCTTGGAATCAACTAGATTTGGGTGGGCTGGATAAAAGCCCTTTTGTGATTATTTTTAAACAAATCGGCATAGATTGGGCGGCACATTTACTGAATTTTATTATTCTGACAGCATCATTATCTGTTTGTAATAGCGGGATGTATGCCAATAGTCGAATGTTGTTGGGGCTAGCAGAGCAGGGTAATGCACCGAAAGTATTTCAACAGGTCAATCAACACGGGATTCCAGTTCCTGCAGTGCTGTTTTCTGCTTTACTAATTTTTAGCTGTGTCTTGCTGAACTACTTCGTGCCTGAAAAAGCTCTGAGTTATCTGATTTATATTGTGGTCAGTGCAGCGGTATTAAATTGGATGATGATCAGTCTGATTCATCTAAAATTTAAGAAAGCCATGAGAAAAGAAGGCATTCATACTAAGTTTCCGGCTTTATTTGCACCGTTTACGAATTATTTTGTTTTAGCGTTTATGTTGATAATCCTGTATGTGATGTGGAATCAAGGCCTTATGTTATCCGTATTGATGCTTCCAGTGTGGATTGCGGTGCTGTTCGGATTGTTTAAAATGCTGCATAAAAAGAATGTATAAAATTTGAAATGGACTCGAGAGAGTCCATTTTTTGTATAAATCTTTAGTGGAATTAGTCATGTCCGAGAGGCTTATTTCACGACTTTAAGCAGCTCAATCCGTTGCTGTTGCAGTTTATTTAATTTACCTACCACTAATTGATAAGAATTCTTTATCAAATCCTGAACCAAGGATTCATCCAAATTTTCATCTTCAAACACCGAAATCCAGTGCTGTTTATTCATATGCCAGCCGGCACGGATATAGGAATAAATATCCCGTAACATTGCACCATCATCCGGGATAACTTTTAAGTTAATAGCTGCTTTACCTTCTAAATGAAAACTTAACATAAAGACTTTATCTATGACTTTAAATACATCACAGCCATCGCCAAAAGGCTGGGTACAGGTCACTTCAGGCAATTGAAGGGCAGTTTGGCTGGCAAGACGATGTAAGGACATAGTCGATCTCTTGATTTTATAATTTTATTTTTAAATAACACTGTGGATAATGCTGAAATTATCCACAGTTCGCAAGTCATCTGTTGATCAATCTTAAGATGAACAACTCACCATCACTTCCGGCACGTCACTAGGTAACGGTGCTAAATCTTCAGGTTTTTCTATGTCTGTTTGCTTGGTATAAGGCTGACTGAGTAATTTAAATAGGCGATCTACTTCGGAAAAATCATCCCTTTCCGCCAACTCAATCGCTTTTTGTGCCATGTGATTACGTAAAATATATTGAGGATTGGCTTTGGCCATTTCAGCATCCAATTCATCAGTATTTTGATATGCCCGAATATTTTCATATTGAGTCAAGAAGCTTTCAAACTGACGACGGTCTAAGCAATCATCTTTAATCACTTCAAATTCTTTGTTCTGAAGTCGAATAAAGCTTTGGGTGTAGTCGAGCTGTTCGCTTTGCAGAACTCGAAGGAAAGCCATACCGCAATCAAAACCATCTTTATGAAAACTTGGCAAGCCCATTTTCTGGTTTAAACCATGTTTATAGTGCTCTAAGAATGTTGGCTCATAGTGCTCTAAACATGCTACCAAATCCTGTTTCCATTGCTCTTTACCATAGTCTGTAGGGCAGAGCGGAACCAGGTTATTCAGCCAGTTCCATAAATTCCAATGACCAATACTCGGTTGCTGCTGATAGGTATAACGTCCTTGATAATCCGAGTGGTTGTTAATCCAGTTCGGACGGAAACGCTCCATAAAACCATAAGGGCCGAAGTCCAAAGTTGAACCGGTGATATTCAGATTATCCGTATTCATCACACCATGGGCAAATCCGACCAGTTGCCATTTTGCGATCATTACCGCAGTACGTTGGATAACTTGGGTAGCAAAAGCCAAAACAGGCTGTTCAGCCTCGAGACATTCTGGATAATGCCACTCGATACATTTCTGTACAAAGTCGGGTAAAAGCTCAGGCTGATACTGGTTGATCCATTCAAAATGACCAAAACGGATATGGCAGTCTGAAGTACGCAACATCATGGCACCAGGTTCCATTGTTTCGCGCTGTATGCCTTGCGTTGAGGAAGTAAACCCAACAGCATTACTTGAAGTAATACCCAAAGCATTAAGTGCATGACCTGCCAGATATTCACGAATCACGGAGCGTAAAACTGCACGACCATCACCCATACGGGAGTAAGGTGTTGAACCTGCACCCTTTAAATGCAGGTCAATGGTTTGATTTGTTTTATCTAAAATTTGTGCAATCAGTAAACCGCGCCCATCACCCAATTGTCCTGCCCATTGTCCAAACTGATGTCCTGCATAAACCATCGCCAGAGGTTCAAATTCAGCAAAAGTTTTTTGCCCACTACAGATTTCAACCCATTGAGCTTTATCTTCATCTGACCATTGTAAGTCATTAGCGAGTGCTTCGTTAAAATGACCCGCTTTTGCTCCTTTTAATGGAACAGGCATTTGATGGTGAAAAAGCTTGGGATTGAGCGAGGGATAACGCGGATTAAATTGCATAGGACAATCTAAATAATGGGGAGAGATGATATCACTATAGCAAATTTAAACGACCAAAATAAATAAAGCCCCAAGAATGGGGCTTTATATTGAATCCGATTTTACTCGGAAATAGTGTTCTTTTTAATATTCCGCATCAGAATTTTTAAGGTATTGCGATGATGGGAAAGACGCTGTTCAACCAATTGAAAATCAACTTTAAGTTTGCTGTCGATTTGGTGAATCTTTTCAGCTACGGAGGCTTTTTTTGTTTGAATCTCTTGTTCTTTCAGTTTTGCCCAGTCATTTAATGTGTGGGTAAACGCTTCATACTCCTGTGCAATACGGAGTTTTGCAGTCGCCATATCTTCGTTGACATTATGGCCATAAACTGCCAAATCCTGTTCAGCATATTTAAAGCGCATAGCCAATTCTGCTTTTTTAATATTAAAGCTTGGAATACGACGCAAGTTCTTGGCTAAACCAAGTTTTGAACATGACCAGATCAGCCATTTCGTTGGATCATACTGCCACCATTTCACGCCATTTCGGTAGTCATACTGGAAAATGTGATGATAGTTATGATAACCCTCACCCCAAGTTGCAATCGCTAAAATGAAATTGTCACGTGCAGTGTTTTCGTCAGTATACGGACGTTTGCCCCACATGTGGCAGAGTGAGTTAATGAAGAAAGTGACGTGATGGCTCAAGATCAGGCGAAGTAAACCACCCAATAACAATACGCCCCACATATCACCCACTGCCCAACCTACCGTAGTAAGGATCACGGCATGTACAGCAATAACCAGAGGAATGTAATACTTGTCCTGAAACATCACCACTTTGTCATTTAACAAATCCGGTGCATTTTTATAGTTTGCTTCTGCTGCTGGATAGTTGCGAAGCATCCATCCAATATGCGCATACCAAAAGCCGTTATTAATTGAGTATGGGTCTTGTTCGATATCATCAACATGACGGTGATGGGTACGGTGACCTGAAGCCCAGAACAAAATACTATTTTGAACCGCAAAAGTACCCATAAGCATTAAAATAATTTTTAATGGCAAGGTTGCTTCATAAGCACGATGTGCCCATAAGCGGTGATAACCCGCAGTAATCCCTAAACTACTCACACCGAGCAGTACAAATAAGCTGATCCATGCGCCTAAGCTAAAATCATGATGATAAGCATATAAAGGGATAGCGATTACAGCCACAATGGGTAAAAGTACCAGTGCGAACACTGCAATCCAGTTAATTGGGGCTTTGGGTAAGGGAGCATTCATCTCCAACAGCACTCCTAGAACCTTTTAAAAGGTAAAGGTAAGGTATAAATGAATCCTTATTCAATACAATTTATAAGGATTAAGACGTTATCAATATTAGCATGAGCGAACAAATCTTCACTAGCATTATTCTACATGTGTATTGTACTAAACAGTAACAGAATACTTGGTAGTCTTTATTGATTTTATCGAAGGCTTGGACATCTTATTTATATATGGACGATAGGACTTAAAAAAACATATTTAAACAATAGAATAAGGGTTTGTTCTGACCAAAATTATTAAATTTATTCATTCTTTTTAGCCTATTAAATGACGCCATATCTCAATATTTTTTATATGATCAGGATAAGTGTTGAAGCATCATTTTAGGAAAATCAGTAATCAATCCGTCAATGCCTAAGCTTTGCAGATGCTTCGCTCGTTCAATCTCATTCACTGTCCAGACACTGATTTCTAAATGGGCTTGTTGTGTTGCACGAATGATTTCATCTGTTGCCAGTGAGTTCATCCAGCCTATTTGGCAACAACCGAGTTCTAAAGCCTGTTCAATCGCTTTATGTTGAATGTCATCTTCAACCAGTAAGCCGCGTTTAAAGATCGAGTACTGCTGTTTTAAGGCCTGATGGATTTTTAAATCGAAACTGGTGATCACGGCGGTTTGTTCAAAACTGTGTAATTGTTTTTGTAATTCTAAAACCAGTTTTTCAGCTTCAGCCATGGTTGCAACAGCTTTGACTTCAACTTCAATATGCTCAAAGTCCTGCATAATTTTAAGAGATTGTTGAAGGGTAGGGGTAATTTCAAAGTTTTTCCAGTCTAGCCAAATGGAAGCCTGGTTATAGGACTGTAATTCAGAACGAGAACATTGGTAAATATTTTTGCCCTGACCCGTGGTACGCAGGAAATTGTCATCGTGCATGATGACGAGTTCGCCATCTTTAAGTTGGCGAACGTCGAATTCAACTGCTCGAATGCCTAAGTGATGAATGTATTGAAAGCCACCAAGTGTATTTTCGGGAGCTTCACCACGTGCGCCACGATGTCCGATGATTCTCATTTCATATTCTCGATATACTTTAATTTAACCAAAGATATTACAACGGAGTCTTACTGTTTGTAATAGTAGGGAGGGAGCTCATATGTTACTTTTCTTTTGGGAAAAGTAACCAAAACCATTGTCATCCGCAAAACTCGACAACTACTGTCATTTATTACAATCATCGCAGAAACAATTACTTTTTAATGAAGTCTTGCCTCAAACACTTGCGGATGACATTTTCGCGTATCAAATCTCGCTCTAATTCCTATTTCTGAATATCAATTTGTCATCAAATCGTTTCATTAATATTCTTTTGCCAAAGTACCTCAGATCCACCTTCAGCACGTTGCAAGGTACGAGATGCCACAAATAGCCAGTCGGAAAGGCGGTTGAGGAGTTGCAGTGAAGGAGCTTGAATATTTTGATCTCGAGTATGCACCGACATTAAGCTGCGCTCAGCACGGCGGCATACTGAACGGGCTTGATGTGCATAACTGCAAGCTAAAGTTCCGGCAGGTAAAATGAAGTCTTTTAGCATCGGCAGTGCTTCATTCATACGGTCAATTTCATTCTCCAAAAATTCAACTGAAACAGGTAAGACCATATTGTAGTTCGGAATGCAGACTTCACCGCCTAAGTCGAATAACCAATGCTGAATTAAGCTAAGCGATTTATCCCAATGAGCTTTTTCTTCTATTGAGCTAATTGCAATTTGTGAACGTAAAATACCGATACAAGAGTTCAGTTCATCAACATCGCCTAAAGCGGCAATACGTAAATCATCTTTGGCTACACGTGAACCATCACCAAGACCAGTTGTGCCTGAGTCGCCTGTGCGGGTATAAATTTTACTTAAACGGTGGCCCATTTGAATTCCTTAAATTTTTGATCTCTAAATATAAAAAGGATAATGCCATAGGCATGACATTATCCTCAAAAGTATTTACTTGAACTTGGTTGAAATTAGTATTTGAATGTCACGCCAGCAGAAGCTAAACGGCCGCCATTCACATAGTAGTAGCTTCGGTCTTGGTATGCAGTCTCGTATTCAACATCACCAATGTTTTGAATGTTGGTAAAGAGTTTAACATTTGGGTTTACATTCCAGAATGCATTTACATCTACAGTCGCATAGCCCGGAGTTTTGTAGTTGGCATCCCATTCTTTGGATTTGGATTTAGCTATTAAAGATGCACTAATACCATATATTTCATTTTGCAAACCAGTTGTTAAGGTAAAACCTTGACGGGGGCGACGGCTTAAATCCTGATGGGTTTCATTATTTTCAGATTTCACATAGCTATAAGCTGTTTTGGCAAATAAATCATTTTGTTGCCAAGCCAGATATAACTCTCCGCCTTTATAAGTGGCTTTATCAATATTGCTCAACTGACTGAAGTTTTGTGATCCAATCAGGTCTTCAACTTCAGTGTAATAGGCAGATAGGCCAGTTTTAAAGCCTAAAGGCAAAATCTGATCAATCCCTGCTTCATAGGAAATACTCTCTTCTGGCGCAAGTTCAGGATTGCCGTTCCAGGCATTGTAAAGCTCATTCAAGGTAGGCGATTTAAATGCTGTTCCAATATTGGTGTAAATACTGGTAGCAGGCAGAATCTGGTAACGCGCTGCGACTTGCCCTACCGTATGCGTGCCATATTTTTCATTGTCTTCTACGCGGATACCGGCCTGGGTATTGAGCTTTTCACCTTTAAATTGATGCTGTACATAGTAGCCGGTGGAATCGATATCTTCCTGATAAGGTGCACCGTAGGACAAAATGTCTGCATCAAGATTACGCTGAGTTACACCTGCAAGAATGCTGTGCTGAGGCAAGAAGTTCCATTTGCCGTAAAGTTCAGCTTCTTGGGTTTTGCTATGCACAAAATCAGTCGAATCTTTTTGCTCGACCTGATCTTTAAATTGAGATAAACGTCCATTCAGCTCAATGTTTTCCGTAACCTTAGCGCGGCCTCTTAAATTAACGATTTCGTTTTCAAAATCCTGTTTGAGCAAGCTGCCATCAAACGCATAGGCATCATATAAATTTTTACCTTCATTGCGGCTGTAATCTAGAGATGCGGCAATTTTTTGTTTTTCTACGCCTAGTTTGGCGCTATAACCTTTTTGATCAAATGCAGCGGTTTCTGAGCGATCAGTTTTCTGATTAGTGACTTGAGTGGCGTTAGACTCTAGACGTTGGCCACGAATCTGAGCATAGAAACCGTCTTCCGCTAAATCTGCGCCAAGGACAGATTTATAGGTTTGATGTTCGCCGATTTCACCGGTGATAAATGCGCTTGTTTTTTCCGGGGTTTTGGAAACCAATTGAACTACACCGCCAATTGCATCCGTACCATAGAGTACAGATGCAGGGCCTTTTAAAATCTCAATTTGCTTAATATCTGTGGTATCAATAAAAGCAAGGCTTGCTGTACCTGAAGATGCATTATTCAGCCGTACACCATCACGTAAAATCAAAGTATGGTCAGATTCAGTGCCACGTAAATAAATATCGGCAAGTTGCCCCATACCGCCACTTTGAACCATGTTGATAGCAGCATCGTGTTTGAGCAGATCGGGAAAAGAGGCAATAGGAGATTGTTCGAGAATATCGGATTCGATAATTGATATCCGCGCAGGCACATTTTCGATTTTTTCTTCAGAACGAGTAGCGGTAATAACTAAAGTTTCTAAAGATGAGTTTACTGCAGCTTTTTCAGGTGTTTCATTTGCAGAAACATTGGTTGAAAAACCCATCGTAATAGTGATTGCGCCCACTAAAGCTGTAGGTTGAAAAAGAGTAGACATGTTTTTAAGCTCCATACATTCACCCCCCGTGAATGATTGAGTTAAAGGAGCAACAAGCAGGTTTCCGGACTCAAATGCGACATATAGAATGTACTGTAACTTCACCTTCCCACATCAGTCTGCAGTGGTGTAAATCAATTGATTTATAAAAGTTACTTTTCATTTTTACCGTTGCGGGGGCAGTGTCGGAGTTGCACCAACTTCCCTAAAGCATATTGCTATGACTTATTGCATTTGCGCGCAGTATAAGGTTTGTGTATGCATTAGACAATCTATGTCAATATTATTCCGGATGAACTTTACTCAAGCTTTTAAAATTGCATTACAATGATTCGCCCCCATATTTATAGACTGACTATAAATCGGGCAAAGATTAAGCCAAAAATTAGAGCGAAGTGTATGCGAACCCGTGCCAAAATTTGCGGAATCACACGAATAGAAGATATACATTCAGTTGTGAATGCCGGAGCAGATGCAATTGGTTTTGTATTTTTCTCACCGAGTCCACGCAGTGTTACCCAAGAGCAAGCGAAAGAACTGATTCAGCATGTACCTGCCTATGTGCAGACTGTGGGTTTGTTTGTGAATGCATCGCTTGATGAAATTGCGCAAATTTTAAAACACGCACCAGTCGATATTTTGCAGTTCCATGGTGATGAAACACCTGAACAATGTCAGCACATTTCGAATCAGGTCGGTCGCCGCTGGTATAAAGCAATACAAGTGAAACCTGAGCTAGATGTCATTAATACTATAAAAAGCTACCAAAATGTAGGCGCAAGCGCAGTATTATTGGATGCTTGGCATCCTGAACTGAAGGGCGGAACAGGGCACAGCTTTGACTGGTCAAAATTCCCCAAACTCGATATTCCTTTAATTTTGGCGGGCGGCTTAAAGCCTGACAATATTGAAGACGCTATAAAGACGACCAATGCTTATGCAGTCGATGTCAGCGGAGGCGTAGAGTCCGCAAAAGGTATAAAAGACCAACAACTCATTGAACAGTTTATGCAAGGAGTCCAACGTGGATCAGCAAAATAAAGGTCATAACAGTCAAGTTGACTATACCCAATTCCCCGACGAACGCGGGCATTTCGGTATTCATGGCGGACGTTTTGTCTCAGAAACACTGATGGCGGCTTTAGAAGACTTGGAAAAGCTCTATTTCCGCATGAAAGATGATAAACAGTTTCTGGCAGAATTCGACCGTGATTTAGCCTACTATGTAGGTCGTCCGAGTCCACTTTATCATGCTGAACGATGGTCAAAAGAGTTGGGTGGTGCGCAAATTTACTTAAAACGTGAAGACTTGAATCACACCGGTTCGCACAAAGTCAACAACACTATTGGCCAGGCACTACTTGCTAAACTTTCAGGTAAAAAACGGATTATTGCAGAAACTGGCGCAGGTCAGCATGGCGTAGCAACAGCTACGATCGCTGCACGTTTAGGACTTGAATGTGTGGTGTTCATGGGTGCAGACGATGTTAAACGTCAAGCCATGAATGTATACCGTATGCGTTTACTCGGTGCTACAGTTGTACCGGTAGAAAGCGGTTCAAAAACATTGAAAGATGCCATGAACGAAGCGATGCGTGACTGGGTAACTAATGTTGATTCAACTTATTACGTGATTGGGACAGTTGCAGGTCCGCACCCATATCCGCAACTGGTTCGTGACTTCCAGTCGATTATTGGTCGTGAAGCACGTAAACAGATTCAGGAGCAGGCAGGGCGTTTACCTGATGCCCTGGTTGCATGTGTCGGCGGTGGTTCAAATGCGATGGGCTTATTCTATCCGTTCCTGAATGATGAAGATGTGAAAATGTACGGTGTTGAAGCAGCAGGTCATGGTATTGAGACTGGTAAGCACTCCGCGCCGCTAAACGCAGGTCATGTTGGTGTACTGCATGGTAACCGTACTTATTTGATGTCGGATGAGCAAGGCCAAATCATTGAAACGCATTCAATTTCTGCCGGTCTGGATTATCCGGGGGTAGGTCCTGAACACAGTTTCTTAAAAGATATGGATCGCGTCAAATATGTGCCAATCAATGATCAGGAAGCGCTGCAAGGCTTCCGCGATTTAACCCAGATTGAAGGGATTATTCCCGCGCTTGAAAGTGCACATGCCATGGCTTATGTGACCAAACTTGCGCCAACGATGTCTAAAGATCAAATTATTATTGCCACTGTTTCAGGTCGTGGTGATAAGGACTTGATGACGGTTGCCCGTATTGATGGCGTAGAAATGGTTGAGATGTAATTTCGCTCTTAAGCCTGTCCCTCTGGGAGAGGTTTGGAGAGGGTGGATATTGAAAAAGATCGTGCCGAAGCAATTCAGCACGATTTTTTTATTACTTAAATCGGTGCTAAATTTAGAATACTTGCTTTAATTTGCAGTTCGGGAAGGCGACATAGATGTAATGTCTGCTCAACAAGATGGTTTTGTTAATTTTTCCGAAACAAAAGTAAGATATTTCCTAACAATGAAAACTCTAGTCAAATTCAATTTTGTGGTTATGAAGATATCTACATTTTGACGGAGTCTTATGGTTTATAACTCAAATGTAAAGAACTCGTAATGTTACTTTAAATAAGCTCAAAGTAATCAAAGGCATTGTCATTCGCAAAACTCGTCTTATACTTTCATGTGATTAATATAGTTGCAAAAACGTCTCTATCGAAATGTGGTCTGCCTCGAACAATTGCGAATGACGTTTCCGTGAATCGCATGATTGCTGTAAAAAATGTGTCAAAAAAGGAAATAGAATGCCCAGTCTTTTTATGGTCATGCTCGGTGGTCGTCATGTACGTGCCAATACAGAAGTTCATGATGTAGTACTTGCAGTGGGAGATTCATTAGAAGAGACCTATCCTCAACTAAAAAATGCCTGGTTTGGTGAACAGAAAGGCTTGCATGTTGATGCTTGGGCACAAATTAATGGCGTGGAATTTGAGGGTGAAAAATATCAAATCCAATTTAGTAACGCCCAGCCGAATTCATCCGAACAAAAGCTATTTTTAATTAATTTGGGTGGTTATGATGCTCGTGAATTTGGTGAATTGCATCGCTATATTTTAGTGGTGGCACAAAATGCTATGCTGGCAAAACAAAGTGGTAAAGCTTACTTTGCACAACATTGGCAAAAACAGCATACCGACCGTGTGTTAGAGGTAGATGATTGTATTGCGATCGATCAGGTACATGGTCGTTATGTGCAATTGGTGAAAGGTGAATTTAGCGAAAATAACTGGGAAAATACTTATTTGCTGCTCTCTGGAAACTGATTTATATCTCTTTGATTAATAAATTATATTTATTAAATAACAAACATCTGGGAATAATATACTTTTTTGTATATTTTCGATGAAAAGATGCTTTTTGATACTTTTAAGTTAGATTTATATGGGCATAATAAGATTAAGGATTTGTGATCTCTTAGCTAGATGGAATTTGATAAATGGATTTGATTCAATCAAATGGACAACCGCATTATGGACGTTTTAGTACTCTCCCAAAGACCATCGATTTAAATAAGTACCAGTATAAAACACCTTATGGAAAGGTTTTAACGGGTTGGCGCAAGCGATTAAAATATAAAAAATTTAAATTTTGCTGCATTCAACATGAACATTACACCATTGGTCTGGCAATCGCAGATATTGCATGGGCAGGGCATGGTTTTTTCTATATCTATAATCATCAGCGTGCTGAAGTTTTAGAATGGAACGCAATTAATTTTTTGTCACGCCATACCACTGTTGATGAGCAACCACTTTATAACCAGAGTTTTTTCTCAAAATCACCTTTTCAAATTGATATTCAGCATGCCAATGGCGTGCGTTATATCCATGTGACTAAACATGGTGAAATCAAGCTGAGTGCACGCATCTTTTGTGCCGGCACAGATCCACTCAGTATGTGTAGCCCGACGGGAATTAATGGCTGGACCTATACCCAGAAGCTCACGACTTTGGGTTGTGAAGGTTTCTTTATTAATAAACAGGGTCAAACCATACAGTTTCATGAAAAAACCTTTGCTTCACTTGACGATACCTGTGGTTTTTTACGTCCAGAAACAGCCTGGTTCTGGTTATCCTGTAATTTTTGGGATTCGCATAATAATCGAATAGGTTTGAATTTGGCATCCGGCGTGAATGAGAGTTTTGGCAACGAAAACTGTTTGTGGGTGAATGGAGTTTTATATCCAGTAAGTGATGTTTTATTCCAGCATCAGGGTGAAGATCATTGGACCATTCGATCGCTAGATGAAAAACTTCATTTGGATGTCAAAACGGGCTGGCGACGCTATGAAAATCTGAATTTAAGATTGGTCGGCAGTCAGTTCAGTCAATGGCAAGCCAAAATTAGCGGCACCATTCAGCAAGATGACCAGGAAATTGTTTTGTTAAACGAATATGGTTTGTTGGAACAGCACTATGCCAAATGGTAATACATACCGAGCAGAAATAATAAAACCAAGTTCAGATTGATCTGAACTTGGTGAGTCTGAACTGAATAGATATTTAATATTTAGTCTTTCGCTGCCCGCCAAAAAGCCTCTCCAGCCTGAATTGGATCACCTGTATCTTCTAAAGTTTTTACCCACACATCATATTGGGCAATTACCGGATGTTGGCTAGGGTGAAAGTCTTTGTTAAACCAGTCACGATATTGCTTGCTCATTTTGCTCAGCTTGCCGTTTTTACCAAAAAACCAGGGTAAGCCGCGAATGTTCATTTGCAGACGCTGCAAAGGCGTAAAACCATCATATTTTAACATTATGTTGGCGCGGTAAAGGGTAAAACCAAACATTAATGTGGTGGTCCATGCCAGGGTGAATTTGCGTGTGGTTTCAGGCACATTACCCACCTGTTTCATGACATCAAATGCCACATCACGATGTTCCATTTCCTCAATCGCATGCCATGCCAACAGAGCACGAACATAGGGATGTGCATCACGCAAGGTTTCTTGATGACTGTAAAAAGTTTCTGCCATCAGCGCAGTTAAATGCTCAGCTGCCGCCGTCATGGCAATGTTGTATTGAGGTGAGCGTTTTTCCAGTTCGAATTTAAAAATTTTATTTAAACGCTGAATAAATTTCTCCACCGGCATGCCTTGTGCTTTTATAACCTGGTTCATTTTTTCATGCGCGATGCCGTGCTGGGCTTCTTGACGGATAAAGTCTGCGACCCGAAGCTTTAAATCTGGATCGGTAATTTGATCGCGAAACAGACGCACAGACTGAATAAAGTAACGTTCTCCATCGGGGAAAGTCAGGCTGAGAGCATCAAATACCCGAGTGATAAAGGGATCACCTCCAAACCAGAAACGCGGTACTTCATGCAGTTTAAAATCAAGATTGCTGCGAACCACAGGTTCGACTTGGTATTGGGCAATAGTATTCATTTTATTTTACTTAAATCGCCTTGGATAACTACAGTATGTCGGGCTTTTTTAATTTTGTTTTGACAGGACTTGCCATTTTTTATACATTTTACGCCAAAGTGAAAATTTAAAATGTCAAAAAAGTAAGGATAAATTGTGCAAGACCTGCAGATTCCCAATGGTTATTTTCAGCTGCTAAATATGTATTTGCTGCAACAAGGGATGGATATTTTTGCCTTACCATTTCTGGCGCAGCATCAAACCCAATTGCGTCATGTCTTGTCCTTGCCGATTGATTCGCAATCGACCTATTCATTTTTTTTAGAGGTGATAGAACTTACCCGTCAACATTTACATTGCCCAGAACTGGTTCTGGAAATGGCTCGGTTGATTCGTCCTGAACATTTTGGTGTGTTGGGCTATATGGCCTCGCGGAGTAATAGCGTGGCCGAAGCCTTGCACAACATTATTCGTTTTAGCCGTCTGGTGATTGATGGCGCAGCAGTTATTCCGATGCAAATGCTGCATCAGGATAAAAAGATTTATCTCTCATGGCCGTTACATGATGCACGATATGCAATGATTAATGAGCTGACTTCAGCATGTATGGCACATTTGGCCAAGCAAATTTTCCCCGCATCTTTGCAATTGCTGAGTATGCAGTTTGCACATATACCTCAGATGGCGCGCTATCATTATGAAAAGTTTTTTGGCTGTGAAGTTGGCTTTGGTCATGCCCAATATTCTTTTGTAATTAGTTCGGACAGCCTGGATTTAAAATCGGAACTGGCTGACCCTTCTTTAATGCAACTTTTACTGCGCCAGGCAGAAGAAGCCATTGCTTCCAAACCCCGATATGAAAATTTAGATCAGCACATTCATATGAGAGTAGCGGAGTATTTACGTGTGCAAAAGAGTGTGCCCAAAATTGAGCAGATTGCCAATGAATTGCATGTCTCTGCGCGGACATTGCAACGGCAATTGAATGACCTCAACTCCTCTTTTAAGAAGATTGTTGAGATGGAGCGTATGAAGCGCTGTGAACAGTTGCTGCAGCAGGACATACCACTGACCGATATTGCCATGCAATTGGGCTATTCGGATCAGTCTGCCTTGGCACGGGCCTATAAAGCCTATAGCGGACAAACCTTATTGCGCAGAAAGCAACAGTTGAAAGCATCAGCGGAGCCATAAAAAAAGCGACCTGCTTAGGCCGCTTTTAAAATGTCTATTGAAATTAAGCAGGTTTGAATCGGGGGAAGCGAAATGCGATGGCCAAGATCGCCACAATTGCCAATACCCAGCAATAGTAAATGTGCCCGATCAACTCGATAGGTGACAGTTTTGCAATAGAGCAGGCCAGCAGTAATTGCGCACCATATGGAATTATGCCTTGAACCACACAGGAAAAAATATCCAGTAATGCTGCGGCGCGTTTAGGATCTACGCCGTATTCTTTCGCCACTTCACGTGCCATGTCACCAGATAAAATAATCGCAACGGTATTGTTGGCAACGAACAGATTGGCGAATACCACCAGAAAACTCACCCCCAGTTCACCGGCACGCTGGCGTCCAACTTTAAATAACTGGGTAATGCTATAAATACGTTGGATAAGCCATTGCAGTCCGCCTTCTTTTTGCATAATGGCAGATAAACCGCCTAGGAACATCGAAAGAAGCGCAACCTCAAACATGCCGACAAAACCGTCGTAGATTGCAGTATTTAACTTTAATACGCCAAAATCAGGGTCGACCATAATGCCAGTCAAGCCTGAAAGCAGAACGCCAATAGTTAGAACTGCCAGTACATGTAAACGTGAGAATGCCAAAAAGAATACCGCCACATAAGGCAAAATCAGCCACAGGTCATAAGTTTTATATGCAATGGTTTGTGAATCATGGCTAACAAATGTATAAATCAGAATAGCCAGCACAGCGGCAGGAACCGCAATCCAGACATTGATTTTGAATTTATCGCGTAGCTGAACTTTTTGACTGCTGGTTGCGGCAATGGTGGTGTCTGAAATCATGGATAAGTTGTCGCCAAACATGGCACCCCCCACCACTGCACCGATGGCATAGACTGCTTCAATATTGGTAACTTGGGAAAACCCAAAAGCAATCGGGGCACAGGCAGCAATGGTGCCCATGGAAGTCCCCATCGCTGTTGCAATAAATGCCGAAATAATAAACAGCATCGGAAGCACAAATGACGGTGGGATAATCGAAAGCCCCAGTTGCACCGTCGCATCAACACTGCCAATGGCACTTGTGGTACTGGCAAATGCCCCGGCCAGCATAAACACCATAAACATCAGAATTAAATTGGGATGACTGGCACCTTTTAAAAATTCATCAATGGCGGTATTTAATTTTCCACGGTAAATCAGCACGGCAAGAATAATGGCCGGCAGAGCCGCCACCGGTGCTTTAACCTGATAAAAAGCAAACTCGGTACCAATGATGGAATGATAGAGACCACTGCCTAAAAAAATGGCTAAAAATACAATAAGAGGGAGCAGTGCCAGCGCGCGAGCGTGCACTTCACCTTGGGAGTCGGAAGTCATATAAAATAGGAAAAAGAAAAATCGTGCGTAGTATAGAGCAGGTTTTGCTATTAGATAAAACATTAAACGTAAAAGCTAACTCAATTATTTTTATCAATTTTTTACTAATAAAAATAAGTTTATCTTAACGTTGGATATTTTTTTAAATAGCAAAATTAGGCATCTTTGATCATTGAGAAAAAATCGTAAATATCAGTAAATGGTGTTCTCGGATTGTTCTGAAAAAATGAGATTGTCAGTCTAATGTATCGCGAAATGTTTGGACTCTGTTCAATGGGTAAAAAATAGCGTTACAATGCGTTGTCTTGTATTTCTACAAAGCCAACTCCTCAGTTTTTTAATAATTCAAGGAAAGCATAGCCTTATGTCACGTTTAGCCACTCGTTTTGGACAGCTTAAATCTCAGCAGCGTAAAGCGCTGGTTTCTTATGTAATGGCTGGTGACCCTCATCCAGAAGTAACTGTTCCATTGTTACATCAAATGGTTGAGGCAGGGGTAGATGTGATTGAACTTGGTCTTCCGTTTTCAGACCCTATGGCAGATGGTCCGGTGATTGCCCTTGCAGCAGAACGTGCATTGGCAGGCGGAACCAATACCCTAGACGCTTTGAACATGGTCAAAGAGTTCCGTCAGAAAGATACAGAAACACCAGTGGTTTTGATGGGGTATTTAAACCCGGTCGAAGTGATTGGTTATGAAAAGTTTGTTTCAGTTGCGAATGAATGTGGTGTAGATGGTGTACTGCTGGTGGATTTGCCACCAGAAGAAGCAAAAAATTTAGATGATGTGTTGAAAAAATTCGACATGGATCAAATTTTCTTGCTTGCGCCTACCTCTACTGATCAACGTATTCAGCATGTGGCGAAACAAGCCAGTGGCTTTATCTACTATGTGTCCTTGAAAGGGGTAACCGGTGCAGCAACTTTAGATGTATCTGAAGCTGCAGCCCGTATCCAGAAAATTAAAGCTGTGACTGACGTTCCTGTAGGTGTCGGTTTTGGTATTAGTGATGCTGCCTCTGCTAAAGCCATGGGTGTAGCGGCTGATGCAGTCATTGTCGGCAGTGCTTTTGTTAAACAATTTGCCAACTTAGCGCCAGAACAAGCTGTTTTTGAAACGGTTAATAAAGTCAAGGAGCTTCGAGCCGCGCTCGATGAGTTAGTATGAATCAAGAAGTGAAAATAGGCAAAATTCTAAGCCCAGCGACGCCGTGGACGGAACGTCATGTTCCGGGTATTCACACTCCGGATGAGCAAACAGCCCTTAAGGCAACTTTTACAGAGCCAACCATTGAGTGCCCTGAATGTCACGCACTGGTTACTCGTACAGCCATGTCATTTAACGCTTATGTTTGCCCACAATGCGACGAACATTTGCGTATGAAGGCACGTGATCGCCTAAACTGGTTCTTTGATCAGGTTCAAAATGAACTGGGTCAGGAATTTGTGGCCAAAGACCCACTCAAATTTGTCGACAGCAAGGCATATCCAGACCGTATGTCTGAAGCACAAAAGAAAACCGGGGAAACTGAAGCCTTAGTGGTGATGCAAGGTTTACTGAAAGGCATTCCTTTAATCGCATGTGCATTTGAATTCGACTTTATGGGCGGTTCAATGGGTACTGTGGTCGGTGACCGTTTTGTGCAAGCGGCTGAACGTGCAATTAAAGAGAAACAACCTTTAATCTGCTTCGCGGCATCGGGTGGTGCACGTATGCAGGAAGGCATGTTGTCGCTTATGCAAATGGCGCGTACTTCAGCAGCGATTCAACGCATGAAAGATGCAGGTTTACCGTATTTAGTGGTATTAACCCATCCAGTATATGGTGGTGTAACCGCTTCACTTGCAATGTTGGGTGATGTGCATATCGCTGAACCTAAAGCCATGATTGGTTTTGCAGGTAAGCGTGTAATTGAGCAAACTGTACGTGAAAAACTGGAAGAACCGTTCCAACGTGCCGAATATTTGCTTGATCATGGTGTAGTCGATCAAATTGTTCATCGTCACGCATTACGTGATACAGTCTCTCGTATTGTCGCGAAACTGATGAATTTGCCTTGAACACAGCACCACTTGCAACAGACTCTTTAAACACATGGCTCGATTATTGGAGCCATGTTCACGTTACGGGGATTGATTTAGGTCTGGAACGCGTCATTCCAGTGGCTGAAAAGTTGGGTGTGACATGTCCACAGGCGAAAGTTATAACCGTAGCGGGTACCAATGGTAAAGGCTCCACCACCACCACTTTAGCTGCCATTTTAAATGCGCAGGGCTATCAAGTGGGATTATATCAATCACCGCATATTTACCGTTTTAACGAGCGGGTGAAATTGTCGGGTATTGAAGTGGATGACCAGACGTTAGTAGATGCGTTTGTGCAAGTGGATCACGCCCGTCGAGCATGTGATTTAAGCCTTTCTTTCTTTGAAGCCACCACACTTGCCGCTTTTGTTATTTTCAAAGCTAAACAATGTGATGTCTGGGTACTTGAAGTCGGACTGGGTGGCCGCTTAGACGTGGTCAATGTGATTGAGCCAGATGTCGCAGTGATTACCAATATTGGCTTAGATCATACCGATTGGCTGGGCGACACAATTGAAAAAATTGCTTTTGAAAAAGCCGGAATTATTCGCCCGAATATTCCTGTAATTTTTGCTGGTGCGCAACACCTTCCACACGCTATCCAAAATAAAGTTAATGAATGTCAGGCCCAATTATTTGCAGTCAATCGTGATTATTTCTACCAATATACGGATGATGGTCAAGCCTGGATGTTTGCTTCTTCAGGTACGACTTTAAAATTACCGACAGGCTCTTTGGCGTTAGAAAATATTTCCACAGCAGTTGCAGCGATTTTGATCAGTGGCCTAAAAGTGACTCAAGATGCCATTGCACAAGGCATTCAAAATGCAAAATTGCCAGGTCGCTTTGAAATTCGCCAGATTCAGGGCAAAACGGTAATCTTTGATGCCGGCCATAACCCGCACGGCGTAGATTTTTTGTTAAATCAGTTGCGAAAATTCCTGGAATACAATAAACAGTACACAGAAGTGATCAGTGTTTTTTCCATGTTGGCAGATAAAGACATCAATTCTGTCACAGAGTTGTTGAAAGATACTGTTTTAACATGGAAAATTGCTCCATTAGCAGTTCCGCGAGCAGCAGCAGTCGAACAGCTCGATGAAGCGCTACAGGGCGAAACAGTACAGCATTTCGAAAGTGTTCAATTGGCTTTTAAATCAGCGCTGAATGAAACTAAAAATAATCAGCTGATCTTGGTATGTGGTTCATTTCATACCTTAGAAGCGGTATGGGAGTATTTGGAAGAATGTCAATGAATAGCAAACAACGCTGGATGGGTGGCGTTGTTTTATTAGGTGGTGGTGTTTTATTGGCAGCATTGCTCCTGAAAGGCAAAGAAGAAATATATCAAAACGAACTGAACACCCCTGAGCTTGCAGCTCAAGTCACGCAGCAAAAGCCTGCTCCAGAAGGCGAAATGGTTCAGCTACAGGCTTTGACGGTCGATGTTGAAACAGAAAAGCGTTTGCTTGAAGAGCAACGTCGCGGCCGTGAAAAAGCAGTCGCAGAACAAGAAGCACGTGCTGCTGAATTTTTAGTGATGCAGCAACAGGCTGAAGCAGATGCTGCACGTAAAGCGGCAGAAGAATATGCGGCTTTAAATGCCCATCGTACGGGTGCACAGCAGAGTTCAGACAATATTCCTCCTGAACTGATTGAGGATGAAAAGGTTAAACAAAAGCGTTTAGCTGAAGAAAAGGTGCTTGCGCAAAAAAAGTTAGATCAGCAGAAAGCTCAACAACAGAGAACTGATGCTGATAAAAAAGCACTTGAAGATCACCGTAAAGTCGAAGCGGATAAAAAATTAGCAGATATCAAAGCGGCTGAAAAGAAAGCGGCAGAGAAAAAAGCAGCTGATGAGAAAGCCAAACAGGCTGCTGAAGTAAAACGTAAGGCAGCTGAAAAGCAGGAAGCAGAGAAGAAAGCCGAGGCTGAACAGAAAGCGCTAGCAGAAAAGAAAAAAGCAGAAGAAAAACGTGAGGCGGATGCCAAGAAAAAGGCAGAGGCTGAAAAAGCACGTGATCTGTTGGAAAATGGCGATAAACAATGGATGGTACAAGTAGCTTTGGCTGCAAATGAAGCCAATGCAGATGCCGTGGCATCTAAGCTACGAGCTAAGGGCTACAAAGTCACCAAAAGCCCAACATCGAAAGGGATTCGCATTATGGTCGGACCCTCTAAAGACCGAGATTCTGCAGATGCTGCACGCAAGAAAATCAACAATGATGCCAGCTTGGGAATGAAGTCTGCATGGGTGATTGAATGGGTGCCTTTAGACAAGCGCTAAATCGAGCCTAAGCTAAAAATTAAGATGGATTCGACAGTTGCTGTTGAATCCATCTTACATTTTCAGGGCTAAATATTTTTTCGATATGCATCCAAACGGGATGAAAGCCATAGCCGCCATATTTCATCTCACTCAGGGCATCTTCAATTTTCCAGTTTTCAAAAATAATCCGATACATTGCAATGCTCGCACCGGTGCGGTCTGAACCATGATAACAATGAATCAATACCTTTTGATCGAGTGCTTTGGCTTGCTGGACCTGTCGCATGACTTGCAATAAGTCTTCACGCGACATGGCCCAAGTATGAATGGGTAAATGAACCAATTTAAAACCGGAAGATGCCAATACATCCAGATCAGCATTTCTGGATCTTAAATTAATCACCACATTAATGTGATGTGCTTTTAATTGCGGAATCAGTTCAGCCGTGGGCTGTTCACTACGAAACACATGCTCGCTAATTTGATAAAAATTATCTGTTGGATTAAGTACTGTTCCCCAGTGTTGAGGACGCTGTTCCGGTGAAAGTGTGGGCGAAGTCATACATCCCACCAAACTTGAGCTACTCAGTAAAATGGCAACCACTGTTCTTTTAATCATGATAAATAACGCGCCAATTCAACAGGATCATGAGCACAAATGATTTCAATATTTTTTTCCGTTTGTGCCAGCTGTTGAATTTTATGCAAGTTGTCTACGCGCATCTGATTATTTTCAGCAAAGAAGCGTTCCAGCTTATCTAGCGTTCGCAGCTTATTTTTCGGGTCGAGTTGCAGGTGGGAGTAATAGGCATCCCCACAGAAGAACAGCCAACCCTCTTTTTGCTTAATGGCAATCCCGCAATGCCCCTGAGTATGACCCAAGAGCGGAATCAATAAAATTTCATCTTGAAATAACTGGAAGCCTTGCACTTGATACAAGTTAAACCAAGCCTCACCTTGTTCGTGTTCGATGAAGTTCCAGTAACGATGCTGTTTAAATTGTTGAGTTTTATAGCGTGCTTTATTTTTCAGTGAGAATAAGTTTTGCGTTGCATTATATTCACTGGAGAGCACATGTACGGTGGCATGAGGGAAATCTGAAATACCTCCGGCATGGTCAAAATCCAGATGTGAAACTAATATATGTCGAACATCTTGAGGGCTAAAACCTAAGCGCTGGATTTGTGCGATCGCAGTCAGCTCTAAATTGTTTTCGATGCGACCCAGCCGTGAAACCAGAGATCCTAAACGCTGTTTGGTGTGCAGATAATCTTGTACGCCTAAACCGGTATCGATCAGTACCAAACCTTGATCAGTTTCAACAAGCAGACAATGACAAACCACTTTGGCATGTAAACCTTTTTGCCCAAATAGAGGGCCACAAACAGGGCACATAGTGCCGCAGTGCAAATGATGAATATTATAAATCACAATATTTATTCTTAAGATGATTAGGCGTATTTATAAACCGCCTGTGAAATAAACACCAACTTGATTTTGTAATCCAACTCTTTAGCGGAATAAAAAAAGCCTGTCATAAGACAGGCGTTTGCAGGATCAGGATCTGGTTCGTTATTCTAGTCCTGATTAAGCAGCATTGTGGTTCATCTGAGGTTTGAAGCAAGTATCGCTCGATGATTTCCTCGCACTCGAAGCATAGCTTCTAATCTTTTTGCAGAATATATTCCTCAGGGTGGAACCGTGCTCTAATTCTGAAACTACGCACTTCGTTTGTCTTGAGACAAAATAAAATAGTGCTTTAGTTTTAACTCGAAGCATAGCTTTTTGTCTTCTTGCGGAAGATATTCCTCAGGGCAGAGCAGTGCTCCGCTGATCCTCACTCAGGATGTGGCGTTAATCGCAAATAAGGTTTAACCGCTGTATATCCTTTAGGGAAACGCTGTTTGATTTCGTCTTCATCTTGAAGAGAGGGCACAATCACCACATCTTCACCTTGTTGCCAGTTGGCAGGCGTAGCAACTTTATGCTTGTCCGTCAGTTGTAACGAGTCTACGACACGTAAAATTTCATTGAAATTACGGCCTGTAGAAGCAGGATAAGTAATAATTAAACGTACCTTTTTGTTTGGATCAATAATGACCAAAGAACGAACGGTTAAGGTTTCACTGGCATTGGGGTGAATGAAATCATAAAGCGTAGAGACTTTACGATCTTTATCGGCAATGATCGGGAAATTGACCGTCGTATTTTGAGTTTCATTAATGTCGTTAATCCAACCTTTATGTGATTCGACATCATCAACTGATAGGGCAATCGCTTTTACACCGCGTTTGCTAAACTCATCTTTCAGCTTTGCGGTATAGCCAAGTTCAGTTGTACATACTGGAGTGTAGTCCGCAGGATGGGAAAATAAAATTCCCCAACTATCTCCCAGATAATCGTAGAAATTAATTGTGCCTTCACTTGAGTCCTGCTGGAAATTCGGTGCAGTGTCGCCTAAACGTAATGTCATTTTTGTCGCCTCATATTCTTTGTTATAAACTTTGATGAGATCTAATATGGCGCAATTTTTTTTCCAAGGAAAATAGCGTTTTTGTATTTCTTTATGAGTAAATGGAATATACGTGAGTGGTTTGATTTGTAAAATCTGGATAAATGACGGATTTTATGACTATATTGGCTGTTTAAAATTTGTTACATTAATTTTCCTTAGCGGTCATGTGCTAGAACGAATGATCAGAATTTTTTTATCGGTTTTGTGCAAAACCCTTGTACTTCAAATTTCTAGCACCATAATAACGACTGAGAAAAAATTTATTCATTCGACAAGCAAGATTTAGAGAGTCTATTCATGTTGGCAAGTCTGATCGGAGGCATCTTCGGTACCAAAAATGAGCGCGAACTCAAACGCATGCGTAAAATCGTAGATAAGATTAATGCGCTCGAGCCGACGATATCTGCACTAAGCGATGCAGACTTATCTGCAAAAACTGAAGAATTCAAACAACGATATAACAAGGGCGACAGCCTGGATAAATTATTGCCTGAAGCATTTGCAGTTTGTCGTGAAGCGGCAAAACGAATTATGGGGATGCGTCATTACGATGTACAGCTGATTGGTGGTATTACACTTCACGAAGGTAAAATTGCAGAAATGCGTACTGGTGAAGGTAAAACCTTGATGGGTACCTTGGCATGTTATCTCAATGCCATTAGTGGACAGGGTGTGCATGTCATCACCGTGAACGATTATTTGGCACAACGTGATGCCGAATTAAACCGTCCATTATTTGAATTTTTGGGTTTAAGCATTGGTATTATTTATTCAATGCAAAATCCGACCGAAAAAGCAGAAGCTTATCGTGCGGATATTACGTACGGTACCAACAACGAATTCGGTTTTGACTATCTTCGTGACAACATGGTGTTCTCACTGGCTGAGAAAAAACAGCGTGGTTTAACTTATGCCATTATCGATGAGGTCGATTCGATCTTGATCGATGAAGCACGTACACCATTGATCATTTCTGGTCAAAGCGATGACTCTTCACAATTGTATGCTGCAATCAATAGCATTCCACCGAAACTGACCCCGCAAAAAGAAGAAAAAGTAGCCGATGGTGGGCACTTCTGGATTGATGAAAAACAACGCTCTGTCGAAATGACAGAAATTGGTTATGAAACAGTAGAAGATGAACTGATTCGTATGGGCTTGCTTGCAGAAGGCGAGAGCTTGTATTCATCGGCTAACTTGAACTTGGTTCATCATGTTTCAGCTGCCATTCGTGCGCATTATCTTTATCAACGTAACGTTCAGTACATCATCAATGATGGTGAAGTGATTATTGTGGATGAAAATACCGGTCGTACCATGCCGGGTCGTCGCTGGTCAGAAGGTTTGCATCAGGCAGTTGAAGCAAAAGAAGGTCTGGAAATTCAACCGGAAAACCAAACCCTTGCAACAACCACTTTCCAGAACTATTTCCGTTTATACAAAAAACTTTCAGGTATGACCGGTACTGCTGATACTGAAGCGGCGGAAATGAAAGAAATTTATGGTCTAGATGTGGTGCTGATTCCAACCCACCGTCCAATGATTCGTAATGATCAAAATGATTTAATTTATTTAAACCGTAATGGTAAATACAACGCAATTATTCAGGAAATTCAAAATATTCATGAAGCAGGCGTTGCACCTATCCTGATTGGTACAGCAACCATTGAAGCTTCAGAAATTCTTTCTGATAAATTGAAAGAAGCCGGTATTGCCCATGAAGTCTTGAATGCCAAACAACATGAACGCGAAGCGGACATTATTGCGCAAGCCGGTTCACCAAATGCGGTGACTATTGCCACCAATATGGCCGGCCGAGGTACCGATATTTTGCTCGGTGGTAACTGGAAAGCCAAACTTGCGAAAATTGAAAACCATACCGCTGAAGATGAAGCACGTTTAAAAGCCGAATGGGAACAAAACCATGAAATGGTCTTAAGTTCTGGAGGCTTGCATATTATTGGTTCAGAACGTCACGAATCGCGTCGTATCGACAACCAGTTGCGTGGTCGTGCCGGTCGTCAAGGTGACCCGGGTGTTTCACGTTTCTACTTGTCGCTTGAAGATGATTTGATGCGGATTTTTGCGGGTGACCGTGTTGTCGGCATGATGCGTGCGATGGGCTTGCAAGAAGATGAAGCCATTGAACACAAAATGGTGTCACGTTCGATCGAAAATGCACAACGTAAAGTAGAAGCTCGTAACTTCGATATTCGTAAGAACTTGTTGAAATATGATGACGTTAATAACGAACAACGTAAGATCATTTATTCTCAGCGTGATGAAGTTCTGACTGAAAGTACCTTGCAAGAATACATCGAAGAAATGCATCATGAAGTGATTAAAGGTGTGATTGCAAATTATATTCCACCTGAATCCATTCATGATCAATGGGATATTGATGGTTTAGAGCGCGCATTAAGTGATGATTTGGGTATTAATTTACCGGTTAATCAATGGCTGGAACAAGATCGCCGTTTGGATGAAGAAGCTTTGGTTGAGCGTATTTCTGATGAAATCGTGAATCGTTACCGTGATCGCCGTGAACAAATGGGTGATGAGTCTGCAGCAATGTTAGAGCGTCACTTTATGCTCAGTGCTTTGGATCGTCATTGGAAAGAGCATTTGGCAGCGATGGATTACTTGCGTCAAGGCATTCACTTGCGTGGTTATGCACAAAAGAATCCAGAGCAAGAGTATAAGAAAGAAGCATTTAACTTATTCGTAAATATGCTGGCGGTGATTAAGTCGGATGTAATTACTGATCTTTCACGCGTTCATGTACCTACAGCTGAAGAGTTAGCTGAAATGGAAGCACAGAAACAGGCTCAAGCTGAAGCGATGCAGCTGAATCTTTCTCATGCGGAAGTAGATGGTCTAACGGGTGATCTGACTGAAGATAGCGATTCACAATATACCCCGGTCGATGAGCAAAATATTATTCCACCTGCGAATCGTAATGCTCCTTGTCCATGTGGTTCAGGTTTAAAATATAAACAATGCCACGGTAAAATTTAATTTTACCCAGACTGCCAAGCCACTTTGAAAATTCCTCTTATTTGTGAAGATGGGTATTTAAAGTGGCTTTTTTAATTCCTTTTAAATAGAGTATTTAGTTTTTTAAAAGGTGAATACGTTTGCAGAGAACTAAATTAAGTGTTATTTAGTTGCATATCGAACACTGAAAAGCGGAAAGGACAATGAAAAAAGTATTACAACCATTGATGATTGCAGCTTTAGCTCTTCCTACTTTAACTTTTGCAAATAATGCAGCCCAAACAACAACCATAGATAAAGTTCAAGCTGCTCGTGGTGCAACTACAGCTCCTGCCGTTGCTCAAGACGGTAACATTACAGTTGCCAGCCCACGCACTGGTATTCGTTATACTTTTGCTAATCCGAATCAACGCCCGGTTGTATTGAAAACTGCAGCGGTGACAGCTGCCAATGCTGCCAATGTGAATCGTATTGTGGCTTCAAATCCAGCTTTATCAAGTGCAAGTCAAGAAAAAGCCAAACAGGCATTATTGTCGGAAGCTAGCCAGTTAGCCTCTAATTAAACCAATGCTGTAATTTAAACCAGTCTGCGGACTGGTTTTTTATGCCTGAAAATATCAATTAAATAAAAAATAAATCAAACCAAGTGTTCTGCTCGATTTTTTAGTTAATTTCTACTAAGCTGTCTTTTTATCACGAACTTATTTGGAAGTTTAAAAATGGCAGTCGGCGACGTAACAATGCCACAGATGCATGTGGTTAAAGGTGTAAAAATTGGTTCAGCTGAAGCATATGTGCGCTATCCGAACCGACGCGACCTGGTCATTTTTGAATTTGCTGAAGGTTCCAATGCAGCCGGCGTATTTACTCAAAATGCATTCTGTGCAGCACCTGTACATATTTGCAAAGCACATCTTCAAGTCAGTAATCCACGCTATTTAGTGATTAATACCGGCAATGCCAATGCGGGTACCGGTAAAACTGGCATGGCGAACGCTGAAGCGACCTGTGCGAAATTGGCACAACTTGCCGGTGTTTCTGCGAATGAAATTTTACCCTTTTCAACCGGTGTGATTGGCGAACAGTTGCCTATTGAGCGTTTGATGAATGGTTTGCAACCTGCATTAAATACCTTGAAAGAAGATGCGTGGTTGGATGCAGCAACGGGCATTATGACCACAGACACTTTGCCAAAAGGGGCATCTGAACAGTTTGAACTGGATGGTGTGCTGTACACTATGACCGGTATTTCTAAAGGTGCAGGCATGATTCGTCCAAATATGGCGACCATGCTGAGCTATGTCGCTACAGATGCACCGATCAGCCGTGAATTGGTACAGCAGCTGTTAAAAACCACAGTTGACGTTTCATTTAACCGTATTACGGTGGATGGTGACACCTCAACCAATGACTCATGTATTTTTGTGGCGACCGGTCAAGCAGGCGGTGCAGAAATTACATCGACTGATGATGCACGTTATGTTGCGGTTTTAGAGGTTTTAACCCGCGTGATGAAGCGTTTGGCACAGCTGATTGTTCGCGATGGTGAGGGTGCAACCAAATTTATTACAGTTGCAGTAGAAGGTGGTGCAGATATCCAAGAATGTTGCGATATTGCTTATAGCATTGCCCATTCACCACTGGTTAAAACTGCAATTTTTGCATCCGATCCAAACTGGGGGCGTATCCTTGCAGCCATCGGTTATGCAGGGATAAGAAATTTAGATGTTGAAAAAATCCAGGTTTGGTTAGATGATGTACAAATCTGCAAAGATGGTGGCGCGGCAGCAGACTATACGGAGGAAGCTGGCGCGCGCGTTATGTCTCAAGCTGAAATGACGATTCGCGTAGATCTTGGGCGCGGCGAAGCCAAAGACACGGTTTATACCTGTGATCTGTCTTATGACTATGTCAAGATTAATGCAGATTACCGTTCTTAAGTTAAGTTGAATGAAAAAGCCTCCGTAGTGAGGCTTTTTTATAATGGAAAGTTTTTAATGACTGGTCAAAAAAGCATGATGCCATTCTGATCAGTGAATTGAGTGTACGGCTTGTAGTTTTACAAGCACTAAGGATAGAGAAGACGTTTATGAGTAATGCGACCAATTTAATTGCCAATGAGGCTAAATCGATTGTGCAGGCGCATTTAGATCGTTTAGGTGAACCTAAAGATATTCATTTGAGTGATGAGGTCAAACAGGAAAAGTTTGCGCAAATTCTAGCAGAACTCAAAAAACGCGATGCTGTCCTTGTGGCTCATTATTATTGCGATCCCGAAGTTCAAGAGATTGCGGAGCTCTCAGGCGGTTGTGTTTCAGACTCATTAGAAATGGCCCGTTTTGGTCGTGACCATCCAGCTTCAACCCTGGTTGTGGCGGGTGTGAAATTTATGGGCGAAACAGCGAAAATTCTTTCTCCTGAAAAAACAGTGTTGATGCCAACCTTAGAAGCGACTTGTTCTTTAGATTTGGGTTGTCCTGTCGATGAGTTTACTGCGTTCTGTGATGCACATCCTGATCATACCGTTGTGGTGTATGCCAATACTTCTGCGGCAGTCAAAGCGAGAGCTGATTGGGTGGTGACATCAAGTTGTGCAGTTGAAATTATTGAACATCTAGATAGTCTGGGTGAAAAGATTATTTGGGCACCGGATCAGCATCTTGGTCGTTATATCCAGAAAAAAACTGGTGCAGAGATGTTGCTTTGGGATGGTGCTTGCATTGTACATGAAGAATTTCGTGCACGTGGTATTGCCAACATGAAAGCATTGTATCCAGATGCGGCTGTTTTGGTACATCCAGAATCACCAGAATCTGTTGTGGATATTGCAGATGCGGTAGGAAGTACCTCGCAACTGATTAAAGCGGCACAAACGCTACCAAATGAACGTTTGATTGTAGCGACGGATCGCGGCATCTTTTATAAAATGCAACAAGCAGTGCCAAATAAGATTCTGATTGAAGCCCCGACAGCGGGTGAGGGTGCAACGTGTCGCTCTTGTGCGCATTGTCCATGGATGGCCATGAATGAGTTGGATGGAATTTTAGCGGTTTTACAAAAGGGTGATCAAGAAATACAGGTCGATCCAGCGCTTGCGGAACGGGCAAAATTACCTCTTGATCGTATGTTGAACTTCAGTGCGAATTTAAAACGCTGATAATTGTATATAAAATGGCTAAAATGCTTGATAAATATACATTTGAAGCTGTTTTTTAATTTTTTTTGAATATAGGTGTTGACGTTATTCAACGTCACGCCTAGAATGCACACCGTACCGCATGAAGTGCAGTATGAAGCTAAGATGAATCGGAGCATGGCGCAGCTTGGTAGCGCACCTGGTTTGGGACCAGGGGGTCGTAGGTTCGAATCCTACTGCTCCGACCAATTCTTCAAGGCAAAGGTTTCATGGTATTTGATATCATAGGTCATGCGCCTGTAGCTCAGTAGGATAGAGCATCCGCCTTCTAAGCGGATGGTCACAGGTTCGAATCCTGTCAGGCGCACCATTTATGGTAGCTTGATATTTAGAATCTGAAAATGTTGTAACGGTGGATGTAGCTCAGTTGGTAGAGCCCCGGATTGTGATTCCGGTTGTCGTGGGTTCGAGCCCCATCATTCACCCCAATTCGGAGCATGGCGCAGCTTGGTAGCGCACCTGGTTTGGGACCAGGGGGTCGTAGGTTCGAATCCTACTGCTCCGACCATCTTTCTAAAAGATGATATAAATAATCCGCTTAAATGCGGTTTTTTTATGCCTGAAATTTAATAATAACATTCAACATTCAACATTCAACATTCAACATTCAACATTCAACATTCAACATTCAACATGGTTTGAGTAATCTCTTCAATAAGCGCAGTTCAATATTAGAAGCAATTTGATCGCCACCAATAGGGCATATAAAACCTGTTGAAGATAGAGGGCTGAGTTGGTTGAAAAAATCAATGAATTGTTTGAGTAAGATATAAATTAAGAAAACAAAAAAATGATTTCTTATGTTGATTTAATTGAAAGTGATTTCGTTTTAAATCTAGCTACTTTTCTTTGTCTTTATATTCTGCTGGTTGGTATTTAGATAGGAGAGCTATTATGAGGGCTTGACGAGAACATAAAATATAAAAAAGGGAGAATGGGAGTGCTTAAAATGGTCAGGGTAGGGATTGTATTTGACTTGTTTATAGGTTTTAAGCTGAAAAATTTTGCGAATTAAAGCCTAAAAATAAGAAAACCCCGTCATTTTGCAGAATAAATAAGCGGTCATTAGGTTTTTGCTGAATTATTTGAAAAAGGGGGTTGCAACCCCTCTGAAATACTGTAGAATGCACATCCATCGGCGGTGATGTTGATTAAAACTTGTTGAGAAACAAGGATTTAGCCTAAAGGGTTTAAATCTGGAAGTCTTGAAGAAGTTGAAAATTAATCAATAAAACCTGTTGACTTTCTTTAGATAGAGAGTAATATAGCCGACC
>NZ_SJOH01000011.1 GCF_004331285.1 Acinetobacter sp. ANC 3781 | reverse complement strand
ATATTTTTTGCTAATTATTTTAGACATGATTAGAAACAAATTAAAATTGTATCTCAATATTTTATAAAATAAAACTTAATGAAAATAGGGTTTTAGATATATTTATGATGATAACTAAAAAATTAAAAATATATTGTGAATAATAATGCTTTTTAATATTTTTAAATTAAAAGTAATAAGATAACTCTACGGTTACGTAACCTTACTCATAATAAAAAGAGTTACAAACGTAACTGTTAAAACTACTATGCATATACATTCTTTTAAAAAAGAAATGGAGAAAAAAATGAATAAAATGACTCAGGCTGCATTAGCAGCATTGGTACTCGGTGCTTGTTCAACAGCAGTTTTTGCAGAAGATGATGCAGCAAGGGGTGGTTACAATCCTAAACCTCCTGTGGATTGGAGTAAGTGTAATACTTTAGGCTGTGAAAAAGAAATTCCAATCACACTGGATATTAAGAAAAAATGTGTTGTTACTGGTGGTCAAGGAATAGTGCTTAGTGCTGCAGGAGGAACTCAGACTACTAACTATTCAATCACAACAAATACTCCTTATGTTTTAAATTTACAAACAGCGAATGCTGGTACTAGTAATACCACCTTTGTAAAACATGAATCAGATCCAACTGCGAAAGTTTCTACTACGATTATTACTACTAAATCAGGTCAGGTAGCTGCTGTTGGTTTAGGTAATTCCAATCATGCGGGTGAAGCTACTGACGTATTTACTCTTAAAGTAACTAATGCAGCAGTAAGTGCTTCACAAAAAGCAGGTATTTATAATGATAAATACCTGATTAAAGCTTACTATTAATAGTAAAATGAACCTAGCCTGACGAAAATGTTGGGTTAGGTTTTTATTATAAAAAATAATAAGGATATAATTAAATGAAAAATATAAGTATGTTTTTAACCACTTTTATTTTTTTTATATCGGGTGTGCAGGCAGATGTTTCAATAGACCCTGTTCAAATGTATATATTGAATGATGCTAAGCAAAAAACTACGACTTTAACCCTTGAATCTATAAATGAAACTGAAAAAAAACTTTTTGAAGTAAAAGCATTTAAATGGGATCAGAATAAGAAGGGGGAAGATGTATTGGAGCCAGAAGATGCATTAATTATTAATCCTAGAAGTTTTATCCTGCAACCAAATGGAAAACAGGTCATTCGGATCGGATTTAATCGTCCTACGCAATCTATATTGGCCGGTAAGCAAGAGGGTACTTGGCGAGTTTTGGTAGAAGAAATACCTCAAACTGTAAAAGAATCATCGATTACTTTTTTACTTAATTTTAATTTACCTTTGTTTATTGGGAAACAAGATGATATTAAATTAAAATTTAATATTGAAAATGATAAGTTGATTGTATTGAATAAGGCAAACTCCCATATTCAAATTGCCAATTTGAAAATTATTGACTCGAATAAAAAAGAAATTTTTAAAAGTGAGACATTGGGCTATGCACTTGCTAATAAAAGCCTTTCTTATGACCTGAAGGGGTTGAAAATACAAGATCCTAATAATTATTATGTTAAATTACAGACAGATAAATCAAATGAAATGATAGAACTTAAATTTATGGAATAATTTTTATTTAGGGGATTTCTATGAAATCAAACCAAGGGGTCTTAATATTAATAAATATATTTCTCATTTTTAATGTTAATGCAAGTGAAAATAATTTAGAAGAAAGTTTTGCGAACTTATGGATCAATGATTTAGATCACAATGCCGATATAGTTTTGTTGAAATATAATGAGCAATTTTATGTTGAATGCAATGAGTTATCAAACCGAAATATTAATATAAATAACTTATTGCGATTAACATCCCGAAATAATTTTTGTTTGGTTTCAGGTGACTCTATTCAATCTCAATTTGATAGTTCCATTCAGGCTATTAAACTAACAATACCTTCTACACTTTTTACATCTTCTTCAAATATATTAGAGACGAATACGGTACCAGAAAAAGCAAGTTTCGGAGGTTTTATAAATTATGATTTAACCTATTTAAACAATCGTATGGATGGTGAAATAGATAATTCGTACAATGGTTTGGCTGATTTAGGAATTTTTAAAGATTATTGGATTTTTAGAAATTCAGTTGCTTATCAAAATACACCAGCAGGTGAGTTTTTTAATCGATTAAGTACAAATATTGATTTTGAAATTCCCAGTAACATGACACGTCTTACATTGGGTGATACTACCACTGTATTTAATCCACTTATTAATTCATTACGGTTTGCGGGTTTGAGTTGGGGGACTAATTATACAGAAAGACCAAATTTTATTTATTGGAATACTCCTGCGCTACAAGGAAGTGCTCGTCTTCCATCAACCGTTGATTTATATATTAATGGTGTAAGTATTTATAGTCAAAAGGTCAGTCCAGGTGAATTTAATCTTCAGACCGGTGCGCAAATTCAACAAGCCGGAAATGCACAAATTGTTGTCGAAGATGTTTTAGGAAATAGAAGTGTCCAAAGTTTTCCTATATTAGTCACAAACCGTTTATTGCGTCCTGATTTAAGTGAATATAATATTTCATTAGGTAAGTTACGTTACAATTATAATATTAAAAGTGATGATTACCGTGATTTTTTTTCTAATTTCTATTATAGGCGCGGTTTATCAAATGTAACGACGCTGGGTTCTAATTTTCTCTACAGTGATAAAATACAAAACTTGGGGTTAATGTGGACTCAAGCTATTAGTCATTATGTTGTATTGGATAGTATAGTTCAGGCATCACATCATGATAATCAATTTAATTATTCATATGGGTTATCAGCCAGTAAGGACTTTGGTAGATTTTCATTAGGTGCTAGTTCAAAATATACAGAAAGAAATTTTAAATTTTTAGGGGATGATCTAAATGGGGTATCTGTTTATCCTAAATTTGAGCATTTAATTTATGGTGGAATGAGTAATGTGCCTGTCTTAGAAAATATTTTCTTTAATTATGCAGAGCAAAATTATCATAAAGGATCAATAATTACTGAAGATAATTTCACTTTTTTACAGGAAGATCGTAAAACATTTAGTATAGGTTTTAATCGACGTTTGGGTAGAAAAGCGACACTCGGGTTGAGTTATTATAATTCATTTGGTGAAGAGAGAGATGCCAGTGCTATATTAACTTTTAGTTATAGTTTTGATGATAATAAGGCCATTTATTTTAGTCATGCAACAGATGATAATACTAAATTACAATTTGTTAAAAGTAATGCTAGTCAAGTTGGTTTTGAATATGAAGCAGGGGTAAATCGGAGAAATGAAGAGAATTTTTATAATCTGAAAGGCCGACTAAAAACCAATGTTGGTGATTTAAATTTTTATCATATAGAAGGTGAGCATGATGGGGAATCACAATTAAATTATCGTGGGGGAATGGTTTGGTTGCAAAATAGTTTAAGCTTTACAAAACTTGTAGATAATGCTTTTTCTATTGTGAGTGTGGGTGATTATGAAGATGTTGATATTTTACGCTCGTTATCAGTAGTAAATAAAACCAATAAAAAAGGCTATGCATTTATTCATGATATTATTCCTTATGTGAATTACGATATTGGATTTGATCAAAATCAGTTGCCGATAGAGGATAAAATTCCATACTTAAGTAAAAAGCTTACCGCCTTTAATCAGCGCGGCTATATTATTAATTTTCCGGTTTTCCATGCAAAACAAGTTACAGTCCGTCCTTTGGATATTAATAATAAAATATTTATAGCGGGTTCTGAATTACATATTGATAATGATGGAGGGGAGGTATATCCAATTTCATCAGACGGTACGGTTACTTTGTATGGCTTAATTCCTAAAACTTATAATGTAAAAATAAAAACAAATGATTCAAAAACCTGTTCGGCACAGTTAATGGTTACTGAGAATCCAAATACGGCGGATAAGGTGGTAAATCTTAATTGCAAATAAATGGAGAAATAAAATGAAATTTAAATTAGGTCTACTTATATTAGCCATGTGTTTTAATAACCTTAGTTATGCTGGCCGATGTCAGATTGAAAAAGCCACAGCATCACAACTTCAACTAAGTTCCTCTTACTTAAGTCAGGCAGCTACATCATTTTCAGTGGCATGTGATAGGAATTATGCGATTAAATTCAGTTCTCGAAATTTAACCAGTCCTGCTGGAAATAGCTATCTGGTTAGTGACCGAAATCGTAAAATAAGAACACAAATGTTTATTTCGGGTGCAACATCTTCAAGATGGAATACCCCTATCTCACAACCCGCAACCGATCAAACTAAATTTGTCGTGCTTGTGCAATTGGCTGAACAACCCACTGCCTCTACGCCAGCAGGGCTTTATAAGGATAGTTTATATGTCAGTCTTATATATTAGGTAGGCAGGGGAATATGTTAGTAAAGGCCTATAAAGTTATCTTAGAGTAGGGAGTATTTTTTTCATGGAAACAGATAAGTTCAATAAAGAAACATATTAATTATTAAATTTGAGGTCTTATTATCATCAAACTGAAAGAAACAGCATCTAAGCTAAGTTTAAAATAATGACATAGGTGTTGTATGACAAATTCGTATGCGACTAGTCTACTAAAACAACAAGATTTTCCAGAAAGTTTTCAATTTTATTTTAAGCAAAAAAAACAAGACGTTATTTATAGCGACAGCCAAGTTTTAAATGACCTGGTTCGTCCACGTCTAAAAATAGCGGTTGTCACTGAAACTTGGCCTCCAGAAATTAACGGAGTGGCCCTCTCTTTATTACAATTATGTAAAGGTCTGCAAAAACAAGGTCATAAAATTTTATTGATTCGGCCAGAGCAACAACAGGCATGTTACGACTTCTTACCGACTAAGGAGTGTCTAGTCAAAGCGCAATCTATTCCTAAGTATCCTCATCTTCAATTTGGTTGGCCACAATTTTTAAAAGTATCACATGCGCTGGATGAATTTGTACCGGACGTTGTGCATATTGTTACCGAAGGACCTTTGGGTTTAAGTGTTTTACAAACTGCAAAAACCAAAGGAATTCCTGTTTCAAGTGGTTTCCATTCACCTTTTCAAGAATTTAGTCGCTTCTTCGATTTGGCTTTTTTAGTTAAGCCTATCCAGCACTATTTACGTTGGTTTCATAACAATACACAACTGACATGTATTCCCAGTAAAGATACGGAATATATTTTAAGAAAGTTTGGTGTTCGTTGTCCTTTGGCTATTGTTGGGCGTGGCGTGGATGTTGCATGCTTTTCTCCAGACCATAGCTCAGATGCTTTACGTCAACAGTGGAAGGCTACTTCAGAGACTAGGGTCATGCTCTATGTAGGACGGTTATCTCCCGAGAAGGAGGTTGAGGTAGTGGTGAATGCCTATATAGCAATGAAGCAAACATCCCAACAGAATATAAAACTTGTGATTGTAGGGGATGGACCAGATCGAAGTCGTCTGGAAGTGCTCTGTGAAGGTCATGATGTCATTTTTATGGGGAATTTAACCGGGTTAAATTTAGCGCAGGCCTATGCAAGTGCCAATGTTTTTGTATTTGCTAGCCAAGTTGAAACCTTTGGTAATGTGGTACTTGAGGCGATGGCCAGTGGTTTGCCTGTGATTGCTTATGATTATGCCAGTGCGCATTTGCATGTGAAAAATGGTGAAACTGGTTGGTTAAGTCCTTTAGGGCAAATAGATAAACTGATTCAGTCAATTCATCACTTACCGAATAATCAACAGTTGAAAATTATGGGAATTCAAGCCCGCGAAACAGTGTTAAATGTAGGATGGCAGCATCCGGTCCGGCAGTTCGAGCAGGCACTGTATGGTGTTGCTAGAGAGATAAAAATGACATCCTGAATTTAAAGCAGAAGCTTAAAGGAGAATCATCATGAAATTAAAAAAAGCAATAATAACGATGTTAGATCTCGACTTAAAAGGATGTATGTATCTGAATCATTTTTCACATTCACATACGGTTGCCCATTTTTTTAAGATCATTAGTCGTCTTGGCAATGGTTTGTTTTGGTGCCTGATGTTGGCCAGTCTGTGGGTATTGGAAGATAAATTCTATATTGAGCAGTTGCTATATATCCTGATCAGTGGATCTATAGGAACTGCAATTTACAAAATCTTAAAACAAAAAACCACACGCCCCCGTCCTTACCAAGTTCATCAAGTGGTTCTATTGCAAGAGCAACCGCTAGATCACTTTAGTTTCCCGTCTGGACATACCTTACATGCTGTCATGGCGAGTATAGTGATGGGCTATATTCAGCCGATGTTATTGGTTTTAATGTTGCCTTTTACGTTTTTGGTTGCAATATCCCGTATGGTTTTAGGATTACATTATCCAAGTGATGTGATTGTGGGTGCACTAATTGGGGTGTTGGTCGCAACTGGTATCATTTTCACTGCGCCATTATTAAATATCGTGTTATAAAAATGTCTTTTAAGAATCGAAAAACTATCTCTCGATTTTAGGAATTTGTTAAAGTAGGACATTTATTTAGCGCTTAGGAATACCCATGGGTTTACGTTGGACTGACACCATTGATCTTGCCATTGAACTTTCTGAAGCACATCCCGAGGTCGATCCACAATGGATTCGCTTTACAGACTTACATGCATGGGTTTGTGCCTTGCCAAACTTTAAGGATGACCCGCAAAAATCGACAGAAGGCTTGTTGGAAGGGATTCAAATGGCGTGGATTGATGAAGTTCGTTAATCAGTAAATTGAAAAAAGCAACTTTTTACATATCAAAAGCTGATACTTGCTGATTATCTCGGTATAATGCGGCAAAATTTTCTCGTCAAATTGACATAAGGAGCCAATCATGGCTATTGAACGTACTTTATCTATCGTTAAACCAGATGCTGTTGGCAAAAACAACGTTGGTGATATCTTTGCTCGTTTCGAAAAAGCTGGTCTTAAAATCGTTGCGACTAAAATGAAACACCTTACTCAAGCTGAAGCTGAAGGCTTTTACGCTGAGCATAAAGAACGTGGTTTCTTCGGTGACCTCGTTGCGTTCATGACTTCTGGTCCGGTTGTAGTATCTGTTCTTGAAGGCGAAAACGCTGTTCTTGCTCACCGCGACATCTTGGGCGCAACTAACCCTAAAGAAGCTGCTCCTGGTACTATTCGTGCAGATTTCGCTGTAAGCATCGATGAAAATGCTGCTCACGGTTCTGACTCAGTTGCATCTGCTGATCGTGAAGTTAACTACTTCTTCGCTCAAACTGAGATCTGCCCACGTACTCGTTAATTCGAAGTATTCAAGCCAGATAAGTGTTATTATACTTATCTGGTTTTTTTATTCTCTGAATAATACTTTGCTCGATTATTGAGCTTCTCCTTTCATCTTTAGACATGGTTTAGGTAATTACACATGAGTACTGAAGTCGTCGCTGTCTCTGCAATTTCAGCTGAACAGCAACCATCTCTATCCACTCCGACACAGCAAAATGCCGTGGAAAAAGTGAACTTACTCGGCATGTCACGTCCGCAACTGGAAAAATTCTTCGAAGATATGGGTGAGAAGAAGTTCCGTGCTGGACAGGTGATGAAGTGGATTCACCAGTTTTTCGTGACTGATTTTGCCGAAATGACCAATATTTCTGGCAAACTGCGTGAAAAGTTGGAAAAGATTTGTGTCATTGAAGCGCCTGAAGTGGTGCATAAAAATTATTCGAAAGACGGTACTCGTAAGTGGGTATTCCGTGTCGGTGAAGGCGAAGGTTCACTGGTCGAAACTGTACTGATTCCTGCTGAACATCGCAGTGGTTTACGCCGTACTTTGTGTATTTCTTCACAAGTGGGCTGTGCGCTGGATTGTTCATTCTGCTCAACCGGTAAACAAGGCTTCCAACGCGATTTAACCCCAGCTGAAATTATTGGTCAGTTGTGGATGGCAAACTATTCTTATATGGAAGATGTACCTGTATTAGAACGTGAGCGTTCAGTGACCAATGTGGTCATGATGGGTATGGGCGAACCCTTATTGAACTACGATGCTGTTCTGAGTTCAATGCGCATCATGCTGGATGATTTTGCGTATGGTATGTCTAAACGCCGTGTGACTTTATCGACCTCAGGTGTGGTACCGAAGATTGACCAATTGACGAAAGATATTGATGTGGCACTCGCCATTTCTTTACATGCGCCAAATGATGAACTGCGTAACGAATTGGTTCCAATTAATAAAAAATATCCATTGGAGCAATTGATTGCCGCATGTCAGCGGTATATTGGCAAAGATGGCAATGAAAGTTCACGTAAACATGTGACCATTGAATATGTAATGCTGGATGGAGTGAATGATCACCCTGAACATGCGCAGCAAATGATTAAGTTACTCAAAAATTTACCAAGTAAAATTAATTTAATTCCGTTTAATCCGTTCCCGCATGCACCATACGGTCGCTCAAGCCGTAACCGCATTATTTCTTTCCAAAAAACTTTGTCTGATGCCGGTTTTGTGTGTACGATTCGTCAGACGCGTGGTGATGATATCGATGCAGCATGTGGACAGCTCGTGGGTCAAGTGGCCGACCGTACACGTCGTGCGGAACAGTGGAAAAAGAAAATTGCGCAAAGTAATGAGATTATGCGCTCTCAAGGATAATAAAAGGGGACGCCAATTGAGAAAGCCCACATATAAATTAGCTTTTATTACAACGATTTGTATGTCTGCTATTTTTATCACTGCTTGTCAATCACCGACGACAATGGTGAAGAAAGATCCAGAAAAAGCAGTTAAAGTTCGTACTCAATTGGCTGCAGAATATATTAAATCGGGTGATCTGGATTCTGCAAAGCGTACTTTAGACCAGGCGCTTGAAATGAATTCCCGAGATTCCGCTGCGAATATGATGATGGGAATTTTACTGCAACAAGAAGGCAGTAAAGTCAGTATGGATAAAGCAGATGCATATTTTAAACGTGCGATTTCTGCTGATCCCAAAAATGCCCAGGCGCGTAACAACTACGGTACTTATTTGTATCAAATTGAGCGTTATAATGACGCGATTGAGCAGCTCAATGTAGCCGGTACTACATTGGGCTATGATCAACGCTATAAAGCACTGGAAAATGTAGGGCGAATTTATTTAAAACTAGGTGACATGTCGAATGCTGAAAAATCATTCAAACAGGCCCTACAAGTCAATCGTGATTCCTATATTTCAATGTTAGAGTTGTCCGAAATTTTTTATTTGAAACAGCAGACCGCTGCTGCAACACAATTGTATGAACAGTTCGTGCGTGGTGTAGGTCAAAAGAATCAAGGTGCGCGTGCGCTCTGGATTGGTATCCGAAATGCACGGGCAAATAGCGACACGATGGGAATGCAGGCGCTTGTTAATCAATTACGTGCGCTTTTTCCGGAAAGTCCAGAATACCAACGTTATCTGCAATTACAGTACAGTACTGAGGCCGTATGGAAGTAAATCCTAATTCACAGCAATCAAATGGTTCAAGCGTAGTACCCAATGCATTAGGAAATGTTCAGCGTCCAGGTGAGTACTTACGTCAAATTCGAATTGCACAAAAGCGTGAATTAAATGACGCTGCCAAAGATTTGAACATGCAAGTGAAAACTTTGACAGCTTTAGAACAAGATGATTATAAAGCTTTGCCTGAAGCGACCTTTATTAAAGGTTACTACCGTATTTATGCGAAATATCTAAAGGTCGATGCAACGTCAATTATTCAGCGTTTTGATGAGATTTATCAAAATGATACAGGATTACTGCCTAACCATGCCTTAAACAATTCACCGATTAAAATCATGGGTAAATTGCCTGGTTCGAATAGTGATCGTAATAAGAAATGGTTAAAACGTATTATCATTGCTTTAGTGGTGCTGTTTGCTATCGCTGTTGCTGTGATGGCTGTGCAAAACATGTCATCAAATAAAGATGATAGCCAAGAAATTGCCCCAGCAAAATCCGATGTGGAAGTGTTGAATTTAGACAATTCAACGGCTGTATCCGGTGATCAGCTGGAACTTGACTTTAGCCGTCCAACCTCGGTTCATATTGTAGACTCAACCGGTAAAGTCCTGGCAACAGGTCGTCAGGCATCAACAGTGAAATTGAATGGTGAAACACCGTTCCAAATTCGTCTTGATGATGCATCAGCTGTAACCTTAACCTTGAATAATGAAAAGATTGCGTTGTCACCTTATACAGTGAATGGCAAGGCAGACTTCCGTTTGTCACGTTAATGGGTAAAGAGAAGAGCGATATTAATGATTGAAAATCCGATTAAGCGCCGTTCCACTCGCAAAATTCGTGTTGGTTCCGTCTATGTAGGTGGTGATGCACCGATTAGCATCCAGAGTATGACCAATACCGAAACCTGTGATGTTGCGGCAACTGTTGCACAAATTCAGCGCTGTGCTGATATCGGTGCGGACATTATGCGTGTTTCTGTACCTTCAATGGAAGCAGCAGCAGCATTCGGTGAAATCCGTAAGCAAGTCAAAGTACCCTTGGTTGCCGATATTCATTTCGATTATAAAATCGCTTTGGCTGTGGCCGATGCCGGTGCAGATTGCTTACGTATTAATCCGGGCAATATTGGTTCGGAAGCAAAAATTCGTGAAGTGGTTGCTGCGGCAAGACATAACGATATTTCAATGCGAATAGGTGTGAATGCCGGTTCGCTAGAAAAAGATATACAGAAAAAATATGGTGAGCCGACAGGTCAGGCCTTGCTTGAATCTGCGATGCGTCATATCGATATTTTAGACCGTTTGGATTTCCATGAATTCAAAATTTCGGTAAAAGCATCGAATGTGTTTTTAACCATGGATGCCTACCGTTTATTGTCAGCGCAAATTGATAATCCCCTGCATTTGGGTGTCACTGAAGCCGGTATTTACCGTACCGGTTCAGTGAAATCAGCGATTGCTCTGGGTGGTTTATTAATGGAAGGCATTGGCGATACCATGCGTATTTCCTTGGCGGCTGAACCTGAAGAAGAAGTGAAAATTGGTTTTGATATCTTGAAATCATTGGGGCTTCGTTCTAACGGGATTAACTTTATTGCCTGCCCAAGCTGTTCGCGCCAGGAATTTAACGTGATTAAAGTGATGCAATCACTGGAAGAGCGTTTAGAAGATATTCGTACCCCCATGGATGTATCGGTGATCGGGTGTAAGGTGAATGGTCCGGGCGAAGCCAAAGAAGCCGATATTGGCGTTGTAGGTGCAAGTCCGCGTTCACTGGTATATCGTAATGGCGAGAAAAGCCATTTAATCGATACCAATCAACTGGTTGATGAAATCGAAACGATGGTTCGTCAACGCGTTCTAGAGCTTGAAAAAGCTAAATCTAAAGAGATTATTCGCACAGGTTTTTCTGAGTAGATCATGAGTTCAATTGTCGCAATCAAAGGTTTTAATGACATTCTCCCAAAGCAAACTGCTGCGTGGAGACGTCTTGAGCAACATTTAGCATCACTTATGGATGCTTATGGCTACCAGCAAATCCGTTTGCCGATTGTTGAACAGACCAATCTGTTCAAACGTTCAATTGGTGATGCGACGGATATTGTTGAAAAAGAAATGTACACCTTCCTGGATAAGGGTAATCCACCTGAGTCTTTGACTTTGCGTCCTGAAGGGACTGCAGGCTGTGTACGTGCCATGCTCGAACATAATTTGCTTCGCGGTGCGACACCTCGTGTGTGGTATGTCGGACCAATGTTCCGTTATGAAAAGCCACAAAAAGGCCGTTACCGTCAGTTCCATCAATTTGGTGTGGAAACATTTGGTGTGGCTACACCGGATATGGAAGCAGAATTGATTTTGATGACTGCACGTTTGTGGAAACGCATGGGAGTTGCCGACAAGGTTCAGCTTGAATTGAATACTCTAGGTGAGTCTGATGAGCGTGCTGCATATCGTGCTGCATTGGTAGATTTCTTGGAATCGCACAAAAGCGATTTAGACGAAGATTCACAACGTCGTTTAGAAACCAACCCACTACGTATTCTCGATTCTAAAGATGCAGGGACTCAAAAAATTCTTGAGAATGCACCAAAACTTCACGACTTTATGGGTGAAGAAACTTTGGCTCACTTTGCTCAATTGCAGCAGTATTTAACTGATGCAGGAGTGGAATTTGTAATTAACCAGAAACTGGTCCGTGGTCTGGATTACTACAACAAAACTGTCTTTGAATGGACAACCACACATTTGGGTTCACAAGGAACGGTATGTGCCGGTGGCCGTTATGATGGTCTGGTAGGTCAATTGAAAGGTAAGGCGGATCAGTCTGTACCTGCAGTTGGATTTGCGATGGGGATTGAGCGTTTACTTCTTTTACTTGAACAAGTTGAAGACAATACACCTGTACGTGATTGTGAAGTATTCTTGTTGTCGGATCCTGCATCACAAGGTAAAGCCTTAGTACTTGCAGAACAAATTCGTGACCAGCTGGAAGCGGCAAATAGCAATATTCGTCTGAAAGTAGGTTCACAAGGTTCGATGAAATCTCAAATGAAAAAAGCGGATCAATCAGGCGCTCTTTTTGCCGTGATTGCAGGTGAACGTGAGTGGGAAGCGCAGCAATTAACTGTGAAAGAATTGGCGACCGCTGAGCAAACTGATGTTGTTGTGGCGAATATTGTGCCATTCTTCATTGAAAAATTTTCTTCAAAATAAGCTTAAAAACATAAGGAAAAGGTAATCACATGAACGCATTGAGTGATGAAGAACAACTTGATAGCTTGAAATCTTTCACTAAGAAATATGGTTCTGCCATGATTAGTGGGATTTTAATTGCGTTGATTGCCTTTTTCGGATGGGAATATTGGCAGAAGAAAAACCTGGCTGAATCTCAAATGGAAACAGCCAAGGTTCAACAGTTGATGGATGATGCTAAAAATGCGCAAGGCAATGAAAATGCATTTAATGCCTTATCTGCAACTGCAGATAAAATTGTAAAAGAAGCGCCCGATTCTGCTCAAGCTATTCAAACGCAATTGCTAATGGCTAAACTTGCGTATGACAAAGCAGATTATGCGCATGCAGAAAGAGCATTAAAAAAAGTTGAAAATTCCAAGCTGGATGATGCAGGCTTGGTTCAGCTGGTTAAGCTGCGCCTGGGTTATGCTCAACTTGCCCAAAAGAAATATAATGAGGCATTAAAGACATTAGCGGCAGTAAACGATCCAGCTTTTAAAGCGACTGCTGATGAAGCGCTGGGTGATGTGTACGTGGCTAAAAATGATATAGAAAATGCTAAAAAGTCGTACAAGAGTGCATGGGATGCGCTGGTTGAACGTCAGCAAGAACGTCAAATTTTACAAATTAAACTCGAAAGTGTTGGCGTTTTAGTTGATGATCCTGAGGTAGAACGACCAATTTTAGAAACACAAGTGGATGAGTCATGATGGATAGAAAATACAAAATACCGTTTGCGCTGACAATTTTAACATTTGCATTGGTTGGCTGTTCAACGAATAAAATTAAAGTGGAAGAAGCCAAACCGAATCCATTACCTAAATTGGTCCAAGCCAAAAGTCTTGTTCCAGTATTTTCTCAAAGTGTTTCATCAACCTCGACAGCGGATCCATTACGTCTACGTTTAGATGCGGATAACGGTGTAATCTTTGCATTAGATCCAAAAGGTGAAGTGGCAGCTTATCAAGGTAAGCAGCGCATCTGGGAGAAAAAAGTTTCTAAACAGGGTTTAAGCTCTGGTGTAGAGGCGGGCGAAGGCACAGTGGTTGTGGGCAATCACAAAGGTCAACTGTTTGCTTTAGATCAGGCGACAGGCGAGCAAAAGTGGACTGCCCAGTTGTCGGGTGCCATTTTATCTGCTTCATTGATTCAATCAGGTCGTGTGATTACTGTCAGTAATGACGGCACTGTTTATGCGCATGATCTTGCCACTGGTCAGCAAGTTTGGACATATAACCTTCCTAATGTACAATTTAGCTTACGTGGAATGGCATCACCGGTTGCACTCGATCCGCGTACGGTATTGATTGCTTCATCCAATGCTTATGTTTATGCCCTGGATATCATCAGTGGTGTACCGCGTATGCAGCGCCGTGTCGCAGTAAGCGAGGGCCGTTCAGATATTCAACGCCTCAATGATATTGATGGCGATCCAGTCGTTGCAGGGCAGTTTCTTGTAACGACCAGTTTCCAAGGACAAGTTACTGTTACAGATCTAACTTCACAACAAGTGGTGTGGAGTGAAGATGCAAGCAGTATTCAACGTCCAGAAGTAATGAATAATACCGTTTTTGTTGCACAGGCAGATGGCAAAATTACTGCTTATGCACTCACAACAGGTGAGCAATTATGGCAAAACGATAGTTTGCTCAATCGTCAGCTCAGTAATCCTGTTGTTCTCGGACAAGACCTTGTGGTTGGTGATTTAGATGGTGTATTACACTTAATCGATCCAACTTCCGGGCAAATCATTGGTCGATCAAAAACAAGTGGTGAAGTACGTTCACTACGCGAAATTGATGGACAACTATATGTCTCCACCAGAAAGGGCGCGTTAAGCGTTTGGCAGAACCGTTAATTTATGAAACCCGTAATTGCGCTAATTGGACGTCCGAACGTCGGTAAATCAACGTTATTTAACCAGATTACCAAGAGTCGTGATGCACTCGTTGCTGATTTTGCAGGTCTTACTCGTGACCGCAAATATGGCGATGCAGTATTCCAAAATAAATCCTTCATTGTAGTCGATACAGGCGGTATCGGTGAAAGTGAGGCAGGTATCGATTCATATATGGCTGAGCAATCAAAAACAGCCATCAATGAAGCCGATATTATTGTTTTTGTTGTTGATGCGCGTGCGGGATTACTAGCGTCAGATGAACAGATTGCACGTGAACTTCGTACTCTAGGGAAAAAAGTTTACTTGGTTGCAAACAAAGTTGACGGCGTACATGCCGAAGCTGCGGTAGTTGAGTTTTATCAACTGGGCTTTGGTGAACCGTTGCATGTTGCAGCAAGCCACGGTCGTGGTGTGGCTCAAATGCTGGAAGATGTGCTTGCAGATGTTCCTGAGGATGAAGATCCTGAATTGCATGACCAGAACACCGGTCTACGCTTAGCTGTGATTGGTCGTCCAAACGTCGGCAAATCGACTTTGGTCAACCGTTTACTCGGTGAAGAGCGTGTTGTGGTTTATGACATGCCGGGTACTACGCGTGATTCTATTTATATTCCATATGAGCGAAATGAGCAGAAATACACCCTGATTGATACTGCGGGTGTACGTCGTAAAGGTAAAGTAGATGAAATGGTTGAGAAATTCTCAATTGTGAAAACTTTACAAGCCATTAAGGACGCTCACGTTGTGGTTGTGGTATTGGATGCGCGTGAAGGCGTGGTTGAACAAGATCTACATTTGATTGGCTATGCTTTAGAAGCAGGCCGGGCAATGGTGATTGCGATTAACAAATGGGATAACATGACGGAGTACGACCGCAAGCAATGTAAGCTTGATGTCGATCGTCGTTTTGACTTTATTCCATGGGCCAAAGTGCATTTGATTTCAGCATTGCATGGGACTGGTGTCGGTGAGCTATATCCGTCCATTCACCGTGCCTTTGATTCTTCACATTTGAAAGTTTCGCCTGCGAAATTAACCCAGATTCTGAATGATGCAACCGAAGCGCATCAACCGCCAATGATTAGCGGTAAACGTATTAAAATGCGTTATGCCCACATGGGTGGTCAGAATCCACCAACGATTATTGTGCATGGTAACAAGGTCGATAAAACACCTGCGGATTATCGTCGTTATTTGGAAAATGTATTCCGTCGCGTCTATAAACTTGAAGGCACACCGGTTCGTATTGACTTTAAAACCTCTGAAAATCCGTTTGAAGGCCGCAAGACACAAATGGACGAACGCGTGGCAGCACGTAAACGTCGTTATGTGCAGAAGTTTAAAAAGGCTGAAAAGAAATTTAAGCGTTAATTGATTTTTGTCGATGCTGATAAAAGCCTGAAGTTTACTTTGGGCTTTTTTGTTTTAAGATGTCATTATATTTTGGGATAAGGTGGTACACGTGACCAGAGCAATACAAATAGCGGTCGATAAAATTGAGCGTATTGTCCCTCTAGCTAAAGAATTGGATCGCAAGACCAGAATTCAGCAGCAAAAACAGGCTATCTATCATTATCGAAATCAATTGCTCTCGCAACAGTTACACGTCACCATTCAGCAAGAAGATTTTGCTACCAATGAACATGGCAAACCATATTTAATTAAATTCCCCCAGTTTTATTTTAATCATAGCCATAGCCAAAAAAATTATGCTTTAGCCACCAGCTCTCATATGCCAGATTTAGGTGTGGATCTTGAGGATTTAGATCGGAAAGTACGCTTTGAGGCTTTGGCAGTACACGCTTTTCACCCCAATGAATTACGATACTGGAACGAACTGGAACAAGATCGTGAGTATTGGTTTAAAGTCTGGACGACTAAGGAAGCGGTATTAAAAGCATCTGGCTTGGGTATACATCTAAATTTAAATGAATTAGAAACTCGGGTGCATCCTATTTATGATGGAGGATTATGCAGTCATCCTTCAATCGGAACATTTGCCTATCAAAATTTCAATTTAGGTCATGCCATGTTAACGGTTGCGTGGCGTTCAGAATCCTCCTGTAAAGGTTTTGCTTTTCCCGAAATTAAAATAATTTTTCCCTCTTAAAGAATTTTTTAAATAAAATTGATGAAGCATTGAGTGCTTTAAAGAGCCTGATCATCAGGCTCTTTTTTATTGAATTATTTTCTTGTGGCTAAAAACATTGTACTGATCCGGTTTACAAACTGCGGACTGACTTTAGACAAATTAAACATAATTTTGGTCTTGAACCCCACTGGTTCATGGGTTTTGGTAAATACAGAATCTTTCGCTTGCACACGTGTGTAAATTGTCTGTGCGACATCTTCAGCAGTTAAATGTACTCCCATATTTTGAATGCTGCCTGCATCCATATCTTTAACCATAGCGGTTTGAACAAATAAGGGCATGACATCCAGAACCCGAATACCATATTTCTGCCATTCAATATCTAGGCCTTCGGTAATACCGCGAACCGCAAACTTACTGGCTGAATACGAGACTAAATCAGGTTGTCCATAAATGGCGGAAGCAGAGGATAGATTAATCACACGTGCAAAAGATGCCTGTCTTAGAAAAGGTAAAGCAGCATGGCAACCATTTAAAACCCCGTTAACGTTGATATTGAAAGTTCGTTGATGCGCTGCAATATCGGTCTGCTCAAAAGCCCCTGAATAGAGAATACCGGCATTATTAACTAATATATTAATTTCTCCTGCCCAAGCCTGAAATTCATTTAAAGCCTGTTGCCATTGTTCATAATGACAAACATCAAGTAGACCAGCTTTAGCATTTATTCCCAGGCGCTGGGCAAGTTTTTGCGCTTGAACGACATTGATATCATAGATGCCGACTTTATAACCATGTTGATAAAACAGTGTTGCAATTGCGGCCCCAATTCCTTGTGCTGCACCACTAATAAAGATACTGTGCATATATTTTTCTCTTTCAGTTTTGTTTTTGTAGCGCTTAATTGTTAGCGATTTTAGCTTGAGCATAACAAATATTGACTGCGAAAAACGAATTTTTTCAAAATGACTGGAGTGATGAAAACATGGATAAATTATTAGCAATAATGCGTGAGTTACGTGAAAAATGTCCATGGGATCAACAGCAAACACCACAAAGCCTGACCAAATACGCCATCGAAGAAGCGTATGAGGTAGAAGCAGCGGTCAGGGAAGGAAATACAAACGAGATACGAGATGAACTCGGTGACTTGCTCCTGCAAGTGGTTTTTCAGTCGCAAATGTATAGTGAAGTTGGGGCCTTTGATTTTAATGATGTGGTAAATGCGATTACTGAAAAGTTAATTCGTCGTCATCCACATGTATTTCAGGCAGAGCAATTTTCACAACTTAGTTCTGATGATGTGGCGGTACTTTGGAAAAAAATTAAACAAAAAGAAAAACAGGGCAAAGCCCAATCCCGTTTAGATGACATCAAACATGGACCTGCAATTCAGCAAGCGCATGAAATTCAAAAAAATGCAGCACAAATTGGCTTTGACTTTCCTGATGTAGCAGGTGCTTATGGCAAGCTGAATGAAGAGTTGGCTGAATTACAGCAGGCTATCCACAATCAGAATTCCGACGAAATACTCGATGAATTTGGTGATTGTTTATTTTCACTTATCAATGTTGGACGTAAACTGGGACTTTCCAGTGAAATGGCGCTTTTAAGCACCATTCATAAATTTAGAACACGTTTTGCTTTCATTGAAGATCACGCTCAGCAACAACATAAAAAAATTGAGAAGCTGTCTTTAGAAGAAATGGATCGACTCTGGGAGCAGGCAAAACAACAATTAAAATAAAAGGCCTAGAATGAAAAAAATAATACAGATCCTGAATGCCATTTTTTATCTTGGCACATTGATGTCAGTGCTAAGTGGAACGACTGGTTATGCTCAGCAATTTGACCAGCAATACTTAAAATGGAAGGCTGAGCAGGAAGCCGAAGATGCTCGCTTAAAAATACCGCATGTATCTCCGCCAAAAAATTACTATTTGGCGAAACCTGCCTTACAGGCATCTACGGGGTCTAAAATAAGTTTGAACCAAGCCAACCTGCAACAGCTACAAGAGTTGTCCGGGGTCGGTGTAAAAAAAGCGGAAGCAATTATTGCCTATCGTCAAAAAAATGGAAAATTTAAAAACATTGAGGAATTACAGCAGGTCAAGGGGATTGGACCGGCTTTATTTGCCAAGAATAAAGATCGATTAGCCTTATAATTCGTGGCTCAAGCAGTCAACAAGGGACAAACAATATATTTAGCATCGAGATAATCAAATTGCCCTTTGATTGTGTTAGATATATGATTAGCGTCATCTTAGATATTTTACGTTCAGACGTAGGAGACAGCGTCTTTTGCAAACTTTGCGCGCGTCAAAATGTGGTTTATCAACCGCTCAATTACCTTCTTCCATATTAGATGTTATCGATGCCTTAAATAAGGCAGGCTTTGAAGCTTATATCGTCGGTGGTGGTGTCCGTGACTTAATGTTGGGTCTTAATCCTAAAGATTTTGACGCAGTCACCGATGCAACACCGGCGCAAGTGAAAGAAGTTTTCGGACGGCGTTGTCGTATCATTGGACGACGTTTTGAGCTTGCTCATGTCTATTCAGGCCGAGAACTGATCGAAGTTGCGACATTCCGTGCACCGCCTAAAAAAGCAGTCACTTCTGCTTCAGGCATGATTTTACGTGACAATAATTGGGGCACGATTGAGCAAGATTTTGCCCGCCGTGATTTTTCCATTAATGCGATGTATTACCAACCGCGTAAAGGGATCGTGCTCGATTTTTGTAATGCAATTGATGATATTGAAAATAAAACTTTACGCTTATTGGGCGATCCGACTTTACGTTTTGAAGAAGATCCAGTGCGTATGCTGCGTACTTTGCGTTTCGCGGCAAAATTAAATTTCAGTATTGCACCTGAAATTTTAGAGATTTTCACTCCGGAAATGACCCAGTTGCTGCGTGATATTTCTCCGCATCGTTTGTATGACGAGTCGCAGAAATTGTTCACCATGGGGCATTTGAATCGCGTGCTGCCGATGCTGATTGATTTTGATATCTGGCGTCAGTTGTTTGCTGATATCCGGCCAGAAATTTCCACATTTATCGAACACGCTGCCATCAATACCGACCAGCGTATTCAAATTGGTAAAACCATTAATCCTGCATTTTTCTATGCGGTGTTGCTGTGGAAACCCTTTTTAGAGCGTTGCGAATTTTATCTCAGTAAAGGTGTGGTTGCTGCAGAAGCACGTGCACAAGCGGGTCTGGATGTATTAAAACGTCAGGCCACCCGTACCATCATCCCACGTTTTGCAGAAACCTTTATTCGTGAAGTTTGGGAAATGCAAACTCGTTTGCTGAATCCAAAACCACAACAAATCCAAGCTTTATCATCCCATGCACGTTTCCGTGCCGGTTTCGATTTTCTGCTACTTCGCGAAAAGTCAGGGGATAACACTACCCAAGGTATGGGCATGTGGTGGGATTCATATCAGTTAATGAGTACCGATGAAAAAGAACGTGCCATTAGTCAATATAATCGTCAACGTGCAAAAAGTCGTCGTAAAGCTGCAACAGAAGATACAATTGAACCTAAATCCGTCTCTGTAGAAATTGAACCGTTGGTCAACGAACCTGAACCACGTCGCCGTGAGCGCAAGAGCAGAACCAGACCTGACAGACCTGTTCAAACAGTTTCTGCAGGTGGCTCAGAGATTGCATATGACCATCCAATTCTAAAACGTAAACGGGTAAAACGTGATTTAAATCACGTTGTTTTTGGGCCGACACAATGACCACAGTCACCTATATTGGCTTAGGTAGCAATTTGGGTGATTCACGCCAGATTTTGCTTGAAGCTGTGCAAAAACTGGCAACACTTGGAACCGTGAAAACATCCAGATTATATCAAAGTCCACCAATGGGCCCCCAAGATCAGCCGAATTATTTAAATGCGGTGGCGCAGCTAGAAACTGATTTAGCGCCTTTGGTCTTATTGGATGAGTTGCAACGTTTTGAACAAGAGTCGGGTCGGGTACGTTTACGCCGTTGGGGCGAGCGTACCTTGGATCTGGATTTATTGATCTATGGCCAAGAACACATTCAAAATGATCGTTTAACTGTTCCACACGTGGGACTGTTCGAACGTGATTTTGTGGTCATACCCTTGTTAGATTTAGATGTAAATATACAAATTAAAGCACAACGATTAAAAAATTTACCCGTGGTTCAACATCCGACAGTGTCTGTTTTGGATGATGAAACTTGGTCAAATATTTAATTTAGACATGTGGAAAGCATGGGTTAGAGGAATATCTTGATGATTAGTCTCAGCGACTTAAGAAAATTTAAAACTGATGGACGCAAATTTTCTTGTTTGACTTGTTATGATGCAAGCATGGCAAAAGCGATGGAAATTGCCGAAGTCGACAGTATTTTAATTGGTGATTCTTTAGGGATGTCGATTCAAGGGCGTGATTCCACTCTGCCGGTTACTGTAGAAGATATGGCTTACCATACTGCAGCGGTACGTCGTGGTAATCAGCATGCCTTTATTATGACTGATTTGCCATTTATGAGTTATGCTACTTTAGATGATGCCTTACTTAGCTCAAAAACCGTCATGCAGTCGGGCGCACAAATGGTCAAAATGGAAGGCGGGGCCTGGCTAAGTGAAACTGTCACTGTTTTGACCCGAAATGGTATCCCTGTGTGCGTCCATTTAGGTTTAACGCCTCAATCCGTACATGTCTTTGGTGGTTATAAATTACAAGCTCGTACTCGTGAAGCCGCGGATCAATTAATTGCAGATTGTAAAGCCGTGGTTGAAGCGGGTGCTGCATTATTATTATTAGAATGTGTACCTGCACAATTGGGTAAAGAAATTGCTGAACTGTTCCCGCATATTCCTGTAATTGGGATTGGGGCAGGCGCAGATACTGATGGTCAAGTACTTGTGGTTCAAGATATGCTTGGGCTGACCTTTGGTCGTGTGGCTAAATTTGTACGTAATTTTATGAAAGAACAAGCGGGGGAAACTGCAATTTTGGATGCTTTTAAAGCCTACCATGCTGCAGTACAAGAGGGTTCTTTCCCTGCCAAAGAACACACTTTTCAAGTCGAGCTGTAAACATGAAAACAGAAACCACCATTCAAGGATTAACGGCTTCACTTAGTCCAGCTCGATCGGCACGAAAAATTATTGGTTTTGTTCCAACCATGGGTAATTTACACGAAGGTCATTTAAACCTTGTACGTGAAGCGCGTAAATTATGTGATGTAGTGGTGGTCAGTGTTTTTGTCAATCCAATTCAGTTCGGTCCAAATGAAGATTTTGAAAATTATCCGCGTACTTTGGAACAGGATAGCCGTTTGTTGGCAGAGGTAGGCTGCGATATTGTTTTTGCGCCAAGCGTTGAGCAAATGTATGGTAATAAACCCCGTTTAACCAATATTAGTGTCTCTGAAATCACCAATGATTTGTGTGGTTTACAGCGTCCGGGTCATTTTGATGGCGTAGCCGTTGTTGTGACTAAACTGTTTAATATGGTGCAACCAAATTTTGCATTCTTTGGACAAAAAGATTATCAGCAATTGGCGGTGATTCGTCAGTTTGTACGTGATTTAAATATTCCATTGGAAGTGATTGGCGTACCGATTACCCGTGCTGAAGATGGTCTGGCACTGAGTTCGCGTAATGGATATTTAAGTCAAGAACATCGTCAGATTGCACCGACTATTTACCAAAGTTTAAAAGCTGCTGAACAAGAACTTCAAAGCGGTATTGAGCTAACGGAAGTGTTGGAAAATATTAAGCAAAAGTTGACACAAGCCGGTTTTATTGTGGATTATGTGGAAGCACGTACTCTGGAATTACAGCAAATAGAAGCATTTAATCAGGATGTGGTTTTGTTTGTCGCGGCAAAATTAGGTACAACCCGACTGATTGATAACTTGCAAGTTAAGTATACTGCTTAAAATTTAGTTAAGGACAGCCTTGCCATGAAGCGTATTTTAATCGTTACAGGACAATCCGGATCAGGGAAATCATCTGCATTGCAGGTGCTTGAAGATTTGGGATATTACTGTATTGATAATTTGCCATTGGCACTGCTGCCGGAAATTGTTGCTAAACTGGACAGTGAAAATAATTTAGAACAATTGGCTTTAGGTGTAGATGTACGCAGCACTCGCGCGGACTTACAAGAGTTTGATCATGTGTTTGAACAACTGCAAACCCATGGTTCAGTCGATATCATTTATCTGACCACCCAAGATCAACAATTGATTTCCCGTTTTAGTGCTTCGCGTCGCCCTCATCCTTTGTCCAGTCGTTTTAAAAGTTTGAATCAGTGTATTCAGGAAGAAAAAACCTTATTGCTTCCGATACAATTACGTTCAACGGTACATATTGATACTACGGATAAAAGTGTGCATGATCTGAAGCATACTTTGTTGTCTAAACTTGGACAATCCGATAACCTCATTTTAATTTTGCAGTCTTTTGGTTATAAGCACGGTATTCCACTGGATGCCGATTATGTGTTTGACGTACGTCATTTGCCTAATCCGCATTGGGAGCTGGAATTACGCAAATATTCAGGTTTGGATTTACCTGTGCAACAATTTTTGCTGCAAAGTGAACAAACCAATGAAATGTTCGAAGATATTTATCATTTTTTAGATAAATGGTTGCCTGTCTTCGCAGAGGGACATCGTCACTATATGACAGTGTCGATTGGATGTACCGGAGGGCAGCACCGTTCAGTATATATAGTGGATAGACTCAAAAAAGCTCTTGAGGCAAAATGGTCTATTCAGGTCTTACACAGGGAAATGAAGCACTGGTCATGATTGACACAACTGTTGACGTAATTAATAAACTAGGTTTACATGCGCGTGCATCTGGAAAGCTAATTGAAGTTACCACCAAATTTCGTTCATCGATTCAAATTGGTAAAGGTGACAAATTAGTCGATGCAAAAAATATTATGTCCTTGCTCATGCTCGGTGCAGGCAAAGGCACAACTTTACGTTTAGTGCTTGAAGGTGCAGATGAACAACAAGCTTTATCTGAAATTCAGGCGCTATTTGCAGCAAAATTTTACGAGGCAGATTAATCGTGGCACGTCGACCGCAACAGCGTTTTACTGAAGATGACTTTGAAACTTTAGAAGGACGTGCAAGCAAAACCGAACAAAAAAAAGCAGTTCAGCGTATGGCTGCTTTAGGTGAACAACTCTCTGAATTGAGCCTTAAGCAGATTCAGAAACTCCCTGTGGAAGAGCGTTTAATTGATGCTTTGCTTGATGTGCGTAGTATTACTTCACATGAGGCACGCCGTCGTCAGTTTCTACGGATTGGTAAATTATTGCGTAATGAAGATGAGGCAGTGATTTTGTCTTATTTAACGCCGCAACAAGGTGCGAAAAAAACCGCACAATTACAGCGTTGGGTTGACCGAATGATTGCACAGGGTGATCCTGCAATCAAAGAATTCATGAAAGCGCATAATGCGGCTGAGCATCATCCGATTCGTCAGCATATCTTGCGTATTCAACGTGATATCACCAAACAATTGCCTGAAGAACAAGTCGCTGCGTCTAAGCTGAAATTATTTAACTATATTCAGCAAGTGGCATTGATTTCAGATAACTGATTTTTTGTTCAGTGCAAAATCTAAAAAAGCGACTCAATTGAGTCGCTTTTTTAGATTTTAAGATTTCTCTCTCCCTTTGGGGGATTAAAGAGAGGGTTGATCACTATCCAAAAATATCTTTCAAACAACTCATTTTTCAAATAGCTACGTAAAATCACGTATTTCTTCGATGTATATAACCTCTCCCTAACCCTCTCCTAATAGGAGAGGGAAACTTTTGTAAGATGAAAGTTTATTCAGCATAGAAAGAAATTAATTAAACTCACCTTCAGCACGTTCTTTTGCCCAGTCACGCAAGATGAATTTCTGCAGTTTCCCGGTTGAAGTTTTAGGAATTTCGGTAATCACTAAATCTTTAGGCACTTTAAAGCGCGCTAGATGTTGTTTGCAGAATTCGATCAGTTCTTTAGGGGTGGCTGTTTTACCTTGTTTGAGTTCCACAAAGGCACACGGTACTTCCTGCCAACGTGAATCAGGTTTGGCCACCACGGCTGCAGTCAGTACAGCAGGATGTTGATATAAGACTTCTTCCACTTCAAGCGATGAAATGTTTTCACCACCCGAAATAATCACGTCTTTGGAACGGTCGGTGATTTTGGCATAGCCATCTGATTGGCACACAGCAAGGTCACCGGTATGGAACCAGCCACCAGCAAATGCCTCGGCTGTTGCTTCGGGATTCTTTAAATAACCTTTCATGACAATATTGCCACGGAACATAATTTCTCCCATGGTCTGACCGTCATGCGGAACCTCTTGCATAGTTTCAGGATCAAGCACTTTCATGCCGTCTTGTAAGGGGTAAGGAACGCCTTGGCGTGAGTGTAACTGCGCTTGTTCTTGAATCGACAAATCACTCCAACCCGCTTGGGAGGCGCAGAGAGCAGAAGGACCGTAGGTTTCTGTTAAGCCATAGACATGAGTGACATTAATGCCAATATTGCGCATCCCTTCAATGATCGCTGCTGGAGGCGCAGCACCCGCGACCATGACTTCAACACGGTGATCAAGCTGGGTCTTCTTCTCTTCAGGCGTGTTGATGAGCATGGACAAGACAATCGGCGCACCACAGAAGTAATCCACTTTATGTTCAGCAATTAATTTAAAGATCAGTTCAGCATCGACCTTACGTAAGCAGACATTTGTTCCACCGTTGGCAGCCATAGTCCAGGCAAAGCACCAGCCATTACAGTGGAACAGTGGCAGTGTCCATAAATAGGTGGCACGAGGCATCATGCCGCAAGCAATGATATTGCTGGCCGCGTTAATGTAGGCACCGCGGTGATGGTAAACCACACCTTTAGGATTACCGGTGGTTCCAGATGTATAACTTAAACTGATGGCATCCCATTCATCTTGGGGTAAATGCCATTCAAAATTTGCATCGCCTTGGGCAATCCAGTCTTCATATTCAACTTGACCAATTGGTGTTGACGCATTTTCATATTCTTGGTCAGCCACATCAATCACATAGATCTCTTGTGACACCAGCGAGAGTGCTTCGGTAGCAACTGCAGTAAATTCGGGATCGACCAATAACACTTTGGTTTCAGCATGCTCAAGCATAAAGGCAAGGGTCTTGGCATCCAGGCGCGTATTTAAGGTGTTGAGTACCGCACCCGCCATAGGCACGGCAAAATGTGCTTCAATCATGGCAGGGACGTTTGGCAGCAGTACTGAAACGGTATCATTTTTACCGATGCCTAATTTTTGGAGTTGGTTGGCAAACTGACGGCAACGATTGTATTTCTCACGCCAGGTAATACGACGCTTACCGTGAATAATCGCATCTTGATTTGGATAGATATACGCTGCACGATCAAGATAGCGTAAAGGTGACAACGCTACAAAATTTGCGGGGGTACGCGGTAATTCATCGTATGCGTTAACCATTTTAAAACTCCGTTATATATTTATTTTCATATCCTGTTAAAAAGATATGCACTTCTTGGGAATCTTGCATTTAGGCTTTAGTCGAGTGCGTTTTTATAATTTTTAACATATTGAATATTAATGATAATGTTTGACGATATTCAAATATTTTGAACGCCCCGGTTCCCATGTTTGATTTTTTAAGTATTTTACTCTAATTGAGCAATTAAATAATATCAGCCAAGGAAGAAGAATGAAATTTTGTACAGTATTACCAGCAAAGCAAATGTAATGATTTGGCTTTGGGTCAATGTTGATTAAACCGAGTGCTTGTGATCTGGACAATTTATCAGAACTAAAATGCACACTCTAGATTGCTATACCCGTGTTAAATTTTTTGCCTTATACCTAATTAGCCGGTTTAGAATTACTGAATTATTTTACCCATAATAATCAAGCTTAGTTTGTGTATGGGGGATGGGCGCGCAGATGATATTCATCCTGCAAAATATTAGCCGCATATTTTATATGGATATAGCAGTAATCCGGAAATGGTACAGGTTCTCAAACGGCGCGATGTCGTTGTGGATAATTATGTGTTCTTAAAGCGGAAATAGAGCAAAGCGGTTTATTCCGCAATTTTCCAAGCTTTATGCCCATGCTCAGGCAAAATTTACAGGGCGGGATACCTTTAGAGAATAAAATAAGAAGAAAGATTCCCAGATTCTGATAAGGGTAGAGGAGTGGCAAATAAATTCAAAATGAGCCAAATCGCGAATTTTCTAGGTAAAAAGGTTTAATCCTGTGGATAAGACGTGTAAAATTCGAATCGATTTTATTTATCCACCGTTTTTATCTTTTGAGGCTTTGCCTCGATCATAATCTCGCGGTGATATGCCCCATGGTACGGGGCATCACTCCTTAAGGATTTCTTATGCCAATTATCACTTTGCCAAATGGCGATCAAAAACAGTTTGATCAAGCCGTATCTGTGATGGACGTTGCACTCAGCATTGGTCCGGGTCTTGCCAAAAATACAGTTGCTGGTCGTGTGAATGATCGTTTAGTGGATGCGTCCGATTTCATCACTGAAGATGCAACGCTACAAATCATTACGCCTAAAGACGAAGCGGGTGTCGAAATTATTCGTCACTCATGCGCACATTTGGTTGGCCATGCTGTTAAGCAATTGTTCCCAGAAGCAAAAATGGTGATTGGTCCGGTCATTGAAGAAGGTTTCTACTATGACATCTGGATGCCACGTCCATTTACATTAGACGATATGGCAGCGATTGAGGAGCGTATGAAAAAGCTCATCGATCAAGACTATGATGTGGTGAAAAAAATGACTCCACGTGACGATGTGATTGCAGAGTTCACAGCACGTGGCGAAGAATACAAATTACGCTTGATTGCGGACATGCCTAACGAGACACAAATGGGCTTGTACTACCATCAAGACTACCTGGATATGTGCCGTGGTCCGCACGTACCAAACACCAAATTCTTAAAATCATTCAAGCTGACTAAAATCTCTGGCGCTTACTGGCGCGGTGATGCGAAGAATGAACAATTACAACGTATTTACGGTACAGCGTGGGCAGACAAGAAACAGCTAGCGGCTTATGTAAAACGTATTGAAGAAGCAGAAAAACGCGATCACCGTAAAATTGGTAAAGCGCTTGATTTGTTCCATATGCAAGAAGAAGCGCCGGGTATGGTGTTCTGGCATCCAAATGGCTGGACCATTTACCAAGTGCTTGAACAATACATGCGTAAAGTTCAGCAAGACAACGGTTATGAAGAAATTCGTACTCCGCAGGTAGTGGATTTCACGTTGTGGGAAAAATCAGGACATGCTGCAAACTATGCAGACAACATGTTCACCACGCATTCTGAAAACCGCAACTATGCGGTTAAACCAATGAACTGTCCTTGTCATGTACAAGTGTTCAATCAGGGTTTAAAATCGTATCGTGATCTTCCTGTACGTTTGGCAGAATTCGGTTCATGCCACCGTAATGAACCATCGGGTTCATTACATGGCATTATGCGTGTTCGTGGCTTTACTCAAGATGACGCGCATATTTTCTGTACCAAAGAACAGATTGGTCAGGAAGTTGCAGACTTTATCAAATTGACACTGGATGTATACAAAGATTTTGGCTTCGAAGAGGTACAAATGAAATTGTCGACTCGTCCTGAGAAACGTGTGGGTGAAGATGCACTTTGGGACATGGCAGAAAAATCTTTGGCTGATGCTTTAGATGCTGCAGGTCTAGATTGGGACTTACAACCAGGTGAGGGTGCATTCTACGGTCCTAAGATTGAATTCTCATTGAAAGACTGCTTAGGTCGTATCTGGCAATGTGGTACTATTCAATGTGACTTTAACCTGCCTGAGCGTTTGGATGCTTCTTATGTCACAGAAGATAACGACCGTGATCAGCCAGTAATGTTGCATCGTGCAATTCTTGGAAGTTTTGAACGATTTATTGGTATACTTATTGAGCACTATGCGGGCTTTATGCCACCTTGGTTAGCACCAACACAAGCATGTGTAATGAATATTACAGATTCGCAGGCCGAGGCGTGTGAGTCAGTCGTCGCTAAACTTAAAGAAAGTGGAATTCGTACCATTTCTGACTTGAGAAATGAGAAAATCGGCTTTAAGATTCGTGAACGTACTTTAGAGCGTATTCCTTACTTACTGGTTCTTGGAGACCGTGAAGTAGAGGAAGGTACTGTGAATGTTCGTACCCGCTCAGGAAAAAATTTAGGTACTATGTCAATTGATGCCTTCGTTGACCTAGTGAAAGCAGCCGTAGCCGAACGTGGCCGGTATATTGTGGAGTAATAAAGATTAAACAGCCTGACCGTAACCAACAACAAGGTGCTAAAAGCAATCGTCCTGCATTGAATGACGAGATCCGTGCAAAAGAAGTACGTCTCGTTGGTGCTGAAGGAGAGCAAAAGGGCATCGTTTCTTTAGCTGAAGCGTTGCGCGCTGCAGAAGAAGTTGAGCTTGATCTTGTTGAGATCGTTGCTAATGCAGAGCCGCCTGTTTGTAAAATCATGGACTTTAACAAACATTTATTCGATCTGAAGCAAAAGCAAAAAGATGCGAAGAAAAAACAGCATCAAGTTCAGGTTAAAGAGATTAAGTTGCGTCCTGGTACAGACATTGGTGATTACAACATCAAGTTACGTGCAATTCTTCGTTTCCTCGAGGAAGGGAACAAGGTAAAAATTACCTTGCGCTTCCGTGGTCGTGAAATGGCTCACCAACAATTAGGTCTTGCTCAATTACAAAAAGTTGAAGCAGACGTAATTGAATACGGTACAGTCGAACAAGCACCAAAAATGGAAGGTCGTCAAATGGGCATGCTCATTGGACCGAAACGTAAAAAATAAGCACTTGTTGATCCATTGATAAAAAGCACTGCAAATGCAGTGCTTTTTTATGCCTGCCTTTTTTACTTATTGTTGTAGAGGGCTACTGTTTTTACCTGCTTCCACAATTGGAATATTGGCTTCGGTCGGTACATAAATAATTTGCTGAATACGACCATCACGTAACGCCTCACCAAAGGCGCCAATAAACTCCTGTTTACGGTATTCAGGATAGTCTTTCGCGGCTTGACCGACTAATTTTATGGCTTCGGCACGCAATTTGGTACTTTCCAATTCTGCTTTAGCGACCTGAACCTGAATCATTTTGGATTGCTCGGCTTCTGCTAATGCTGCTTGACCATCCATACCTTGTTTCCATACTTTATAATGTGGCCAGCCAAAAAGAAATAAGCCAATCAGAATGATGAAACAGATAAAAGCGATAAAAATCGTGGTTGGACCCATATTGGCAGGTTTTGAATAATGCATATTTTGCCTATTTTTCTTTGCAAATGTTTATGATTTTTTTATGTGCTACTTGAGCAGTATATTCATATAAGCTTTTAAATAGCATTTTATTTTTTTGAGGTGATTGTTAAATTAAAACTAGAGGAAATAGAAAAAGACCTGCACTTAGGCAGGTCTTTGATACGGTTTATGCGTCAACGGTAGTGGACTCTAAGCGTTCAATTTTCTTCCCAATCGGAATTTGTCTCGGCAATTTCTCTTCTGGAATAATACGCTGTAAGTCTATTTTTAATAAGCCATTTTCATAGTCGGCATGCTGTACTTCAATATGTTCATCTAGGCGTAGCGAGAGTTTGAATGAACGACGGGCAATGCCTTTATGTAAAAATTCAATCGTGTTATCGGTACTTTCTTCCGCAGGTTTACCTAAAATGGTGAGTACTTGATTTTCAAGATTAATCATCAGTTCTTCTTCGGCAAAGCCTGCGGTAGCCACCACAATGCGGTAGTGATTGTCACCCGTCTTTTCAATATTATAAGGTGGGTAATTAGGGGTATCACTTTGCATCGCATAATCAAATAGATCATTCAGACGGTCAAAACCGATACTGCGACGAAATAGTGGAGTAAGACTTACATTACTCATTGATAGAACCTCCTGAGTTCAGCAAAGTTTTATAAATAAGATTTCAAGGCTGTCATGCTGAGCATCAACAGTCAGTAAAGCTATAGCTTTACGCGATCATGGCTTTACTTTGAATAAATATAGGTCTGCAATTTGGCTTTTCAAGCATTTTAATTAAAAAAATTGAGAAAATCTTAATCGGATAATAGGGGATAAATTAATAGGTCAAGCAGCTTAATTGTGTTTATTAAGTTTCACTAAAGATTAAGGTTTAGCGCAATAAAACATGCTATAAATATTCATATTGTTTAATAATGTCATATAGAGCCAGAAAGACAAAAGGTAGAAAAAATGATTGATCTCTATTATTGGGGAACGCCCAATGGTCATAAAATTACAATAGCTTTAGAAGAAATGGGCTTGGATTATCAAATTTTCCCCATCAATATTATGGAAAATGATCAGTTTCAACCTGACTTTTTACGTATTTCTCCAAACAATAAAATTCCGGCCATTGTCGATCAGGATGGTCCGGGTGGTGAGGCCATTTCCGTATTTGAATCTGGCGCAATTTTGCAATATTTGGGACGTAAAACCGGCTTGTACTATCCAACTGATGAGCAGCAACGTGTTGAAGTTGAACAGTGGTTGATGTGGCAAATGGGTGGTTTAGGACCTATGCTCGGGCAGAATCATCATTTTGGTAAATTTGCAGCTGAAAAAATTCCTTATGCGATTGATCGTTATATCAATGAAAGTAAGCGTTTATATGGCGTGTTAAACAAACAGCTGATGGGGCAAAAATATGTCGCGGGTGAATATTCAATTGCCGATATGGCAATTCTGCCGTGGATTTTGCGTTATGAATGGCAGCAAATTCAGCTCGAAGATTATCCATACGTAAAAGAATATATTGAGCGCTTAACTGCACGTCCGGCAGTGCAACGTGCATTGGCAATTCAAGTGAATCCTTGAGGATAAAAATTGCGAAAGGTTTTTGTGCTAAGATTACGCAATAATACCGCTTAAATCTCGCAGAAAATAAACCACCCGTTGCGGTGGTTTTTTATTGGACCTCATGGCTATGAAAGACTTTTTCTTAAATTTGACCCATATTGTTGAAACAAATAAGAAAATTTATTGGGCAATTATCTTTGGTATTGCCGCTTGCTTATTGCTCTTTATTGCTGAAGTCGTGCATATGCAGTCAGTTGCAGAGACGCTAAAAGCCAATGATCCAGCCATCTCTAAAGAAATTTTTCGCGTCATTGCGCATCGTTATGATTTGGCGCGATGGGTGGTGATGGTTTTATTCATTATCTGGTCAGTTTATGAATATCAATCTACCAAGAGAAAACTTGGTCTTTAAGCTGTTATTCATCTAATGCTGTCCTACGTTTTACTTTTTATTTCCGCTTTCGGCGCAGCAACTTTATTGCCTTTACAGTCTGAAGCGGTTTTACTGGCATTGTTGGCCGAGGGTAGTCATTCAATTAGTAGACTGCTGCTTGTTGCAAGCGTGGGAAATATTTTGGGTTCCTGTGTGAATTGGTGGCTAGGCTTCCAAATCGAACACTATAAAGATAAAAAATGGTTTCCTGTCTCTGAGCAGCAAATGTTAAAGGCACAAGGGATTTATCAAAAATATGGCTACTGGTCGTTGCTGTTGAGCTGGGTGCCCATTATTGGTGATCCGATTACTTTAATTGCCGGCTTGTTAAGACAAAACTTCTGGCGGTTTTTATGGATTGTGAGTATTGCCAAAGTAGGACGGTATTTATTTATCTATGCTGCTTTTTCAATATTTTAAAAAGAGATGCAGGGCGCATCTCTTTTTATTGCCTAGACTCGTATTCAAATTACCGGCATTGATTTAAATCAAACTTGATTTCATCTTTAAGAGTTGATTTTTTATAAACCCAATATTTACGTGGTACATCTACTTTCGCGTCTGAGACTGCACGTAAAATTTGTTGGTCTAAAGCATAAATACCTGAACCGTTTTTCACTTTGACTTTTTTTACATCGCCGTGTTTATTTACTTTAAAAGTAAATTTCACTGCACGATTGTGTCCATTGAGTTGTTCAGAGTCGATATCTAAATCGGGTTGAACACGATATGAAAAAGGTACTTTTTTATCTTGCTGCTGAGCCTGCCAGTTTTTAGAGTTAAAGTTGTATTGGCAAACTTCAGTGTCATGGTCTTGGCTTAATTTCAGGCTAAAGGTTTGATAGCCAATTTGTGGAAGGGCTGTATTATTTTCGATATGCGGTTTTACACTTACCTCACGTACCGCTTTAATTAACAGATCATCTAAATAGCTTAAACCGGTGCTCTCCTGGATACTGGCTTTGCTAATCGTACCGGTCTCATCGGCATAGATCCGGATAATTGCATTTCGGTTTTGATCTTTTAAATCTTTATTTTTATAAGAAGGATGTGGAAATTTGGTCCATTGAATGCGCGTGGTTAAATGCGCCGGAAGGGCTGCGCTTTTTTGGACCGCGAGTTGTTTGGATGAATTAGCTGTAGCACTATATGTAGCGCTTAACGGTAAGCTCATGAGTAGAGAAAAACACAGTATTTGCTTCATAAATATTAAGTTCTTTAATCAAACCAGAGGTTGCGGCGGTAGCGGAGCATTTTGAGTGCGAAGTATTTCCTGAATTAGAAATACTCGCAAGTCTAAAAAGTGAATTAACGTCTTTGATCATCACCTTGAGTGATATCTACACCAAATAAATCTTTGGTTTTGATCCAGCTTATAGTCACGACAGCCATGGTCATACAGCCGCCAAAGACCGTTGCCATAATAGCACCCATGTATTTTGCCGCTAGGCCAGATTCAAACGCACCCAATTCGTTGCTTGATGAGACAAACATGCCATTTACTGCCGCAACACGTCCACGCATATTCTCAGGCGGGTAAATCTGTAGAATGGTTTGACGAACCACGACTGAAATACTGTCACAGGCACCAGTCATGGCTAAAGCAAACAGGGATAGCCACATGTTGTTTGAGAAGGCAAACAGCAGCGTGAACACTCCAAAACCGGCCACTGCAAGCAACATATTGCGCCAGGCATTTTGGGTCGGTGGAAACTTGGTTAGGACAATCATGGTAAAAAGCGCCCCAATGGAAGGAGCAGCGCGTAAATAACCCAAGCCTTCAGGACCAACTTTTAAAATATCTTCAGCGAAAATTGGCAGCAGGGCAATGACACCCCCAAATAAGACTGAAACCAGATCTAGAGAAATTGCCCACAGCACGATTTTGGTTTTCCAGATAAAGCGGAAACCATCGCCCAGACTTTCAACCAGATTATGCGTTTCGATTTTGGGAAAACTACGTTTTTGCAGCAAGTTAATTAAAATAAAGCAGATACTCAACAATACCGCGACCGATAGCAAGCTGGTTTCGCGACCTAAAAATGCCAGCATGAAACCACCGAGCATGGGTCCGATAATTACGCCACTTTGCCACCCAATTGTGGTCCAAGTTGCACCATTGGCATAGAGATCACGAGGAATCAGAAACGGCTTAAGTGAAGTAGCCGAGGGATTATAAAAACCGCGGATCGTACCCAAGCCAAAAATAACTGCATAAATTCCCCAAGAAAGGGTATTTATCCCAATTTCACCTAGACCATAACGATGAAATAGCCACCATAAAACCACAGGTAAAGGCACGGCAAAGAACAAACAGATTTTCATAATGGTCTGTTTATTAAAGCGGTCAGCAAAATAGCCACCCCATAAAGACAAGGTGATAAACGGAATCGCTTCGGCTAAACCAATCAAACCTAGGGTCAGTGGATCTTTGGTAATTTGATAAAGTGAATACGCGACAATAATTTCTTGAATTAAAATGGCGAGAGTGAGACAGAACTGATTCACCGTGACAATTGAGAAATCACGATAGCGCAGTGCCGCAAAAGCATCCTGTGCGGGAGTCATGTTATTCCAGTATTCTTATGTTGTGATAATTATAAGACCGAATAAATGATTTATTAATAAAAAAATCCCACATTTTATATTGGAAATAAAACTAACAGAAGCAGACGATTGGTTGGGTATTTTAAGGATAGGTGCTTTTGTTTTAAGCAAAGATGCTTTAGAATACTGGCTCCCTTACCTGCAGGTCGTTTTTGCAATGGTGCAGACGTTCCGAACAGGTGTTCAAAAGAGGTTGTTATGCCTAAGATGAAAACTCGCCGTGGTGCAGCTAAACGCTTTAAAGCGACTGCTAACGGTATCAAGCGTAAACAAGCGTTCAAACGCCACATTTTGACCAAAAAATCTGCTAAGCGTATTCGTCAATTGCGCGGCTGTGTAATGGTTCACGTAAGTGACGTTGCTTCAGTTCGCCGTATGTGCCCATACCTTTAAGGAGATTTATAAATGGCTCGTGTAAAACGTGGTGTCCAGGCTCATCGCCGTCATAAAAGAATTCTTGCTCGTGCTAAAGGTTACTACGGCGCTCGTTCACGCGTATATCGCGTAGCGTTCCAAGCAGTAATTAAAGCAGGTCAATATGCTTACCGCGACCGTCGTCAGAAGAAACGTCAATTCCGCGCTTTGTGGATTGCACGTATCAATGCTGGTGCGCGTCTTAATGGTTTATCGTACAGCCGTATGATCGCTGGCTTGAAAAAAGCTCAAGTGATTATCGACCGTCGTGTACTTGCAGACATCGCTATGCATGATGCAGTTGCATTTGCTGCTATCGCCGAAAAAGCGAAAGACGCATTAGCTGCTTAATCGTCTTCTGATGATTGAAAAAAGACCGCTTTTAGCGGTCTTTTTTATTTTGCAGAAGTAGAAAACTGATTAATTAAAAAATTCCTCAGTCTTGATAAAGATAGATGAATTGCATGCTAAATTACAAAGAGGCTGGCTCATCTCTCTTCATTTTTATCAAACCTGCGATTTGGAAATGTTGATAAGATAAATAAACCAATTGCAGCAAAGCCAATTGCTTGCATGACAAGAACGATTTTATGCTGGGTAGGTAAGGCTGAAATTAAAATAATTAAAGTGATCAGCGGCATAGCAAAAATTAGAATGGCGAAACCTTTTTTATAGGGATGATCGGCTGCAATTTTTAAGTTCAACGCTCTTAATCCATGCAGGCCCATGCCAATAGTAATGCTGATTCCGGTAAACAGTGGCGAAAGTTGTTGTACTGTGGAACACAGATAGATCATCACACAGGTAACAATACAGACCATCAGCTTGATTTGACGGCTACATTGATCTGAATACCAAAATTCCAGCATTATTTAGGTCCATTGGAAAGATCATTTTTATTTAGCAAAGACAAGGGTGAAAATAGACAGATGGCCAAAGCCATAAAGCCAATACCTTGTGCCCCCGGAATTAAAATTTCACCATCTTTCATCTGCATAAAAATAAGTGCCAGTAATAGGGCAATCGGAATCCAGGTCAACAGACGATATAACAATCCAGTGGGATTTTTTGAAGTAAAATGAATTTTACAATAACGGCAAATCAGAAAAATAATACCAGTGCCTAAGAACATCAGGATTGCATCGGGTTTTAGCGGTTCCATCCAGTAAAGTACGCCGGTAACAATAGCAATAACCGCAAAGATCATGAGTTTGCGGAGGATGGAAACTTTAGGATTAAACCAAAATTCGAGCATATTCTTCTGATAGATAAACGAGGACTGACTGCACTTTAGCAAAAACAAAGATAAAAAAGCGAGGCTTTTGCCTCGCTAAAAATTAAGTATTTTTTTGTGGACCCCAATCATAAATTTTCTTTTGGTAGGCGTACCACATCATCCAGAGACCGATCAAAATCATGGGTACAGTCAGGAATTGTCCTTTACTCATCCAGCCAATAAACAGCTGTCCATTGTCCGGTTCGCGGAAGAATTCCACCACAAAGCGTGCAATACCGTAGCCAATCAGGAACAAGGCTGAAACGGCCATACGTGGGCGAGGTTTTGAACTGAACCACCACAATACAATAAACAGAATCAACCCTTCAGCCAAGGCTTGATAAAGCTGTGAGGGGTGACGCACCAATTGCAGCGGATCGGTCGGGAAAATCATGCCCAAGGCAAAGTTTGGATCAGTGACTTGACGACCATACAATTCACCACCAATAAAGTTGCCGATTCGGCCAAACATCAAACCCGTTGGTACGCATGGTGCAATAAAGTCGAGCGTTTGGAACCAGGTTTTCTGGTATTTTTTACACCAGAACAGCATGGCAATCATTACGCCCAAGAAGCCTCCATGGAAGCTCATGCCGCCAGTCCAGACCTGGAATAACCAGATTGGATTGGCCAGGAATTGCTCAAAACCGTAAAACAATACGTAGCCAAGACGCCCCCCGACCACCACACCTAAAGCCCCATAGAAAATCAGGTCAGACACCATATCGGGTGTCCAGCCATCCCTGTGCTTGGTTCGATAAGTGGCAAGTCCCCAAGCAAATAAAAATGCCAGTAAATACATCAATCCATACCAGTGGACTTGTAACGGTCCCAGCGATATAGCAACTGGGTCAATATTGGGATAGGTCAGCATTCCTGTTCCTTGTGATTCTGTTTTGCACAGATTTTAGCTGAATGTGATGAAAAATGTTGTACATTCAATGTGTAAAGATAAAGAGCATAGATTATGTGTATTGTAGCTTTAGCTTGGCAAGTCCTGGAAGATACGCCTTTGTGTCTGATTTCCAATCGGGATGAGTTCTATGCCCGTCCGACGGCTGGTTTAAAAACTTGGGGAAATAGTCCGATTATTGCCGGACAAGATCTGCAGTCTGGTGGAACATGGATGGGGGTGACTGAATCAGGACGATGGGCAGTCGTGACAAACTTTCGAGATGCAACTGACAAAAAAACCTATCCGACTTCACGCGGTCATCTGATTCAAGCATTTTTAGAGTCAGATTTGACGCCAATCCGTTTTGCTCAAGCTTTGGAAAAACGGCAATGTGATTATGCCGGTTTTAATTTATTGCTCGGGGACCAAGATCAGGCAGTCTATATGAGCAACCGGGGTGAAGCGCCACAGGTTTTGGCTCAAGGGGTATATGTGGTTTCTAATGGTTTAATGACCGAACACTGGGAAAAGACCAAGCATCTACGTAAACGTTTTACCCAAGAATTTTTACCGATGTTGCAGCAGAACACGACGACTGAAGCGGATCTTGAATTTGCAGTCTGGGATATTTTAGAAGATGAACGCAAAATCATTCCTGAACTGCTTCCACAAACTGGCATAAATACAGAGATGGAAGAATTGCTCTCATCGACTTTTATTCAAAGTCCTGTATATGGCACGCGCTGTTCTAATTTTTTAAGAATGAAAAATGATGCTTGGCTATGGCAAGAAAAATCCCAGCAAGGAGCCACTCAAGGTGAAATTATTCAAATCAATTTGCCTTTAATCCCATAAAAAAATGCCGACATCATGTCGGCATTTTTTTTATCTTATTTCGATCTTGAGTTAATGATTAAACTTTTGCTGGCTGGGTCTGTTCTAAAGATTCAGCGGCAATTTCTTTACCATCGGTACGGGTAATTACTACAGTTGCTGAACGTGGACGTGTTCCGATCCCTTTACTTGAGTTCAGGTTACTAGGGTGATTTGAAGGCCATGTTCCACCGGGGTGTTGCACGTTTACAAAGATAGCCTTGTAGTCAGGAGTCATAGTCACGCCCGTAATTTCACAACCGCTTGGACCAGTCAGGAAGCGACGAAGTTTACTGTCATTCAAAACCGCACCTGCAGGCGTTTGCTGGGTTGCCGTGCCAGAGAGCGCTGTAGTAACCTGACCATCACCCGTTTGGCCTGGTAATGCCGCAAGCATCATACAATTGGTTTCATCAGTATAGGCACCATCATCGGTTTGTACCCAAAGCACACCGCGTGGATCGAACCACATGCCATCCGGACTAGAGAAGTCATTGGCATCGGTTAGGCCAGATAGATTCACATTCGTTAAGGAATCAGCTTCAGCACCAAACAGAAAGATATCCCAGACGAAGTTAGTCGCAGTGGTTTGGTCATTATTTTCACGTAAACGAATAATATGCCCGTTGATATTGCCTTTTAAGCTGGTTGAGCCGCTATCGTTATCAAAATAGTTACGTGGATTGGCAGCATCTGTGCCATAGGCTTTACCACGGTTCGAGTTGTTAGTTAAGGTGATATAGACTTCACCATTTTTCGGGTTCACTGCACACCACTCTGGACGGTCCATTTTGGTTGCGCCCAAAGCATCTGCGGCTAAACGTGCATTGACTAAAACATCGCCCTGATCAGCAAATTTATAGCTCGCATAATTGGCAATACGTGCATCGCTAATATTCAGCTCAATCCATTCGCCAGTCGCTTTTTGTGTGGTTTCATTAAAATCAAATTTTGCAACATACAGCTTGCCACTATTCAGGTATTTATCTCCGGCTGTATAACCGCCATTGATATCTTTGGCATCCCATTTAGCATTCGATACATATTTATAGATGTACTCACCGGTTGAGTCATCGCCCATATAAAAGGCGAGTTGCTGTCCTTCGATGGCACGGCTGGCACGACAGTCTTCATGTGCAAAACGACCGAGTGCAGTACGTTTTACCGGGAGCTGGCGACCATCAAAGGGATCAATTTCAACAATCCAGCCAAAACTGTTGGCTGAGTTGCGGAAATCTTCCGACGCTGTTGCGGCAGTGATGGATGAATTCCAGCGGTCATACATGTCTTGAGTAAGTAAGCTGGCCTGTGGGGTATTCCATTTATACTGAGAAGACTGACCTTTTTTAATTTTATAGCGGTTTAGTGCATATTCAGTTTGAAGATCACGCTCATCATTTGCATTACGGGCCAGATAACCATCAAAGTTTTCTTCAGTGGTTAGATAAGTGCCCCAAGGCGTATAACCGTTACCGCAGTTATTATGTGTACCGAAGGTAAATAAACCTTCGGGACTGATTTTGCTTTTAACCAGTGCATGACCTTTGACCGGACCTGAAAATTCAATTTTCGATGCTGCAGTAATGCGGCGGTTAAAGATTGAATTTTTATCAATCTTCACTTCTTGGGTACTCGGATCTTTGGTCACATGCAAAATCGAAACACCATGTGAATTGACCTCGCGAATCACTTCATCTTCTGAACGAATAGCATCTTTAATCGTGTTAATAGTTGGATGTAAGTAACCTTGATTGATGTATTCATGATTAAGCACCAACAAACCTTCATTGGATGCTTTCGGATCATAATTGCCTTTGGATTTATTCATTCCAAAAAAGGTCATGCCATCATGGTTGTCACCTGAACGCATGCTAAATGTTGGACCAGTTGGAATATTGTTGTCATCCCATTCCGGCATACCTTCAGCGAGCGGATCACCCAAAGCAAATAATATACGCGCTTGATAACCTTCTGGAACGGTAAAGGCATTTAAGGTGTTTTTATCTACGGTTTTAAAAGTTAATGAAGTCGGTGTTTTTACCTCTTCAACTGGTGTAGTCGGAGCGCTACCGTTATTTAAACTGTTATTGTCATCATCATTACAGCCGGTTAAAGTGGCTGCTAAAGTTAGAGCAACGGCACCACCTGCAGATTTTGTAATAAGATCACGACGGGTAATATTTTTATTAAACAGATCTTTAAATTCAGAATTTCCAGATTCATTGCTGTCGTAAACATTATCTTCATGATGAGGTGTAAAGTCTGTCATGATATTTTTCCAAATGTATGGTTGTTATAAAGTTGTACTAAACTTAGGTGAAAAATATGACAGCGCGCTGACGTTTGAATGACAGTCTGGTGAAGAAAATAAGTCAGATTGATGAAAATGTCTGAATAAAAAAGCAGACCAAAGTCTGCCTAAAAAATTTTGTTTGAGATCTTTAAACTGCTCGGCGTTTTTCAATCAATTTGCCAAAGAACAGTCCCATTTCAAATAACAGCCACATGGGAATGGCCAGCATGATCATGGAAATCGCATCGGGTGGGGTTACGAACATCGCGACAAAGAAACAGCCCACCACAATAAAACGCCGTTTTTCGACTAATTGTTGCGTAGAAACCAGTCCGATTAAAATCAGCACTAAGGTAATAATCGGAATTTCAAAGGTAAAGCCAAATACCAAGAACAGTTTTAAGCAAAAAGCCAAGTAACTGTTAATGTCGGTCATTGGGGCGACCGTTTCTGGTGAAACACTGATGAAAAAATGCAGAATAGAAGGCAGGGCAACAAAATAGGCGAAAGCAATCCCTGCATAAAACAAGCTGATGCTACCTAGCAGCAGAGGCATAGCTAAGGTCTTTTCTTTTTCATAGAGTGCAGGCTTTACAAAGCGCCAAAGTTGATAAATGATGAAAGGCATGGCTAACATCAAGGCAACGAAGAAATTCAACTTAAACGGTGCCATGAATGTCGCCGTAACATCGGTGGCAATCATGGATGAGCTAACAGGGAGCTGTGCACGTAAAGGTTCAGACAAAAGCTGATAGGTTTGATTGGCAAAAGGCAATAAGCAAAAAAATAGTGCCAGTAGTAAACCGACAATTTTAAACAGATGCTGACGCAAGACCATCAGATGTCGAGTAATCGGCATTTCTTCAAGATCTGATGGTTGTGGATCTGTAAAGGGAATCGGCAACTGGTTTTCTATGGGAGTGTTCATACTGCCACCTTTAATTCATTTAATTGTGAAATTGGAGGCATGCTGTTTAAAGACTTTTCTGTTGAAGGCATAATGCTACACGCATTTTGTGTGCTCAAATAAACGCACAAAGGCTGAGGTTGTTTAATAAAACTATAAATAGTGGGAGCATTTTTATTATTGAGCACTGCGTTTTGTAATACTGGTAATTTTGCAGGTTGTGATTGTTGTTTTAGTTCATGCATTTGAGCTTGCATCTTTTGCTCGAGCTCTTGAATCCGCTGCATTTCATTTTGCATCTGTTCACGTAATTCAGACAAACGCAGTTCGCGGTCAATATCATTCTGTACATTGCTGATCGTGCGTTTGATTTTAGCGTACCATTTCCCCGCGAAACGTGCAGCTTCGGGAAGCTTATCTGGCCCAAGCACCAATAAACTAATAATGCCAAAAGCCAGCAGTTCAGTCATACCAATATTGAGCATAAAGTTTTAGCCTGAGTGGGTTTTTGCTGGAGAGTTGACATCAGAATGGCTGGTTTGATGTTCAATTGTTTTAGGTTCATTTAATGACGAAGTAGCTACTTCATCTTCCTTGATCGACTTTTTAAAGTCTTTGACTGCACCACCGACATCTTTGCCTAAATTTTTTAGTTTTGATGTTCCGAACAATAAAATAACCACAATTGCAAAAATCACAACGTGCCAAATCGATAATCCTGCCATGTTCTTAACTCATTTTTCATTTAGAACCATCTGAACATGTTGCGATGACAGCAATGTGACTGAAAAATTTCAGTTTAAAGACAAAAGGCATTTAATCTGCTGTTGTGCTTGATTCAGTGCTAGCATATTTGTATTGATCACTCAGGGTAATGTTGTGGCTTTGCTGTTACCATTTTTTGGCTTTTTATGTGGCTGGGGACTTGCTTCAAGCCAATTTTCGACACGTTTAAAATCACTTTTTTCGAGCCTATTGGCACGAGTTTTTATTCCCATCGTGATTATTTACAACATGGTGTTTTATCAAGCGGGCAGCTTGAGTTTGATGCTCTTTAGCTTTGTGGTTGCGGTGCTGCTGTTCTATTTTTCCCTTGTCCTGTTTAAAGACCAATTGCGGGCTTTATGTTTTAGCTATGTAAATATGGCATGGCTGGGCTTTCCTTTTACAATTGCTTTATTCGGTTCTGAAATTAGTGCACCGATGGTGGCTTTATATGTGGGCGGTTCTATTTTTGGTAATATTTGGGCCGTCACTTCCGTCAGTTCAGACAAACAAGCGCTCTCTGATACTGCAAAAAAAGTCATGCAATCTCCCCCCATAATGGCATTGAGTTTGGCACTGATCTGTCGAATATTAGACGTGCAGCATTTGGAATTACATCAAACGATTGATCTGATCTATAGCCTAGCTAAAACTGGAATGAGCTTTACAGGAATGTGCATATTGGGGATGTGGTTACAGCAGACCAAAGTGTATAAAAAAGATTTACTGCAGAGTAGTCGTGTAGCCGTATTAAAACTTGGTTGTGGTGTAGTGCTGTGTGGACTGACATATTGGATGATTCCAATACCGAATATTGAACAATACATTGGGGTAATGTTCTTATTGTTCTGTTTACCGCCAGCGGCCAATATTGTGGCATTAGAAACTCACTATCAAGGTACTGGTACTTCTGCCAGATATATCGCTTCGGGAACAATTGTGAGTTGTGGGGTGGTGATGCTATATGGAGTGATGTTGCATTTTATTTAAAGCTGAATCCTCCTGTTGCACAATATATTCCCTATCTTTTTGAAGAGGGGCTTTTGTTGCCTTTATTAGAGGCAGATAAAAAGGGATTTATTCAACCAGAATTGAAATTTCCTCTCCTGAGTCAAGTATGGCGCAAGAGAGGGGGCTTTCTTTGAGAGCGAGAATTACTTCTCCAAACTCGCCTTAAACAGTTTCATCGCCTGACCACGATGGCTGATCTTATTTTTATCTTCCTTGCTCATCTCGGCACTGGAAATACCCAGTTCAGGTAACCAGAACAGCGGGTCGTAACCAAAACCATTTTCGCCACGCGCTTTTTCCAGGACTTCACCTGTCCAGATGCCCTGAAAAATTTGTGGAAGCGGATCTTCTGCATGTTGAACTAGAGCAAGGACGCAGACAAACATGCCTTCAATCACTTGACCGTCTTTACGTAACGGTTTTAAGTCCGCTAACAGTTTTTCATTATTCGCGGCATCATTGCCATGTTCACCGGCATAACGTGCAGAAAAGATTCCAGGGGCGCCGCCCAAGATCGGTACACAAATCCCGGAATCATCGGCAATGGCCGGTTTGCCTGAAATTTTAGCCGCATGACGGGCTTTAATAATTGCATTTTCGACAAAGCTTAAGCCGTCCTCGACTGCATCTTCAATGTTGAGTTTGCCCTGAGCAACCACTTCGACAGGTAGATTCAGTTCAGCAAAAAGTTTTTCAAATTCGGCAGTTTTGCCTTTGTTGTTGCTTGCAAGTACCAGTGTGCCTTGGGATAACCAATCTGTAGAAGCCATGATCTCGATCTTTATTTGAAAATAATTGTGCGTATTTTAGCAAACTTAGCTAAATAATTTAGCCAATAAAAAAGCACCCGCAGGTGCTGTTTAGAGTCAGGCAAACATTTTCTAAATTACTGAGCCTGAATCCATTTGTCGGCACGGTCACGCGCCATACGAATTTGCTCTTGAGTTAAGTTGGCAGCCAAAGCTGTCTTCTTGCCTTCAGACAATGAAATCACTTTGTTATCGAGCATGCCATCACGGGTAGACAGCTCATACCATTGATATGCACCCACGTAATTTTTCTTTTGCTCTTCCATCATTGCTAGATTAAAGCTGGCACGGTTGTCACCATGACTTGCAGCTTTTTCAAAGTATTTACGCGCCAAAGTTTCGTCTTTTTTGGTGCCCATCCCATCAGCTAGCATGCGACCGACATTCAACTGGGCAGCAGTCAGACCTTGGTCCGCAGCGGCTTTGTACCATGCAAAAGCTTGCTGTATATCTTTTTGAATATCTTTGCCGAGTTGATATTTGGTTGCCAAATAAAACTGTGCAGCAGCTTGACCAGATTTTGCCGCCTTAATCAGGCTATTAATATCCATAACAGAATATTGTGCTGCCTGAGTGGAAATAGACGGTGCTGGTGCAACATAATCCGCATGGGCTTGAATGCTAAAAAAACCAACCAATAGTGTGCTTAGTAATATTTTTTTCATAGTGCGCTCACTCGATAGATAGCGACTTCACCAAACAGATTCGGGACATGTTTACTGAGTAAACTACCTTGTTGATCCCCATTCACGGCGAGTCGATTAATAATCCGGATATCATTTTCAGCACACAGTGCTTCAAAATCACGGAAAGTACATAAGTGGATATTAGGCGTGTTATACCACATATACGGTAAAGCTTCCGAAACAGGCATCATTCCTTTCAAAGCCAAGAAAGAACGCGTCTTCCAATGAGCAAAGTTTGGAAAGGTAATAATCGCTTGTTTCCCCACACGCACCATATCACGCAATAATACGTCTGGTGCATCTACTGCTTGCAAAGCCTGTGCCATCACAACATAGTCAAATGACTGGTCTGCAAAGCGGCTTAAACCGAGGTTCAAGTCTTGTTGGATAATATTTAACCCTCGACTGACCGCAATTGCAATCTTTTCCTGATCAATTTCTAATCCATAGGCACGAATATTGTGTTTTTTGCCCATATGCGCCAGCAGTTCACCATCACCACAACCTAAATCGAGTACGCTTGAGTCGGGTTTAATCCATGTTTCTGCCAATTGATGGTCGATACGCATTACACAGTCTCCTGAGGTGTTGCTTCAAGGTGTTCTGCGCCACCTAAAAATGCACGTAATGATTTAACGTAAAGCGGAATAGGGAACAGGAACGAGTCATGTCCTTGTTCTGCATCAATATCGACATAGCTGACAGGTTTATGATTGGTGATGAGGGCATCCACAATTTCTTGTGAACGCTGCGGGGTAAAACGCCAATCCGTGGTGAATGAAACCACCAGAAAACGGCATTGGGTATTGGCCATTGCCTTGGTTAAAGACAATTCATATTCACGTGCAGGATCAAAATAGTCCAGCGCTTTGGTCATAATCAGGTAAGTGTTGGCATCAAAGTTACGGCTGAACTGTTCACCTTGATAACGCAAATAGCTTTCAACCTGGAATTCCACGTCAAAACCATACATAAACTTGCCCGACTTCAAGTCGCGGCCAAATTTCTGTTTCATTGCTTCTTCAGATAAATAGGTAATATGACCGACCATACGTGCCAGAATCAGACCACGTTTGGGATAGCTGTCATTTTCCAGATAGCGGCCGTTATGGAAATCGGGGTCCGATAAAATCGACTGACGTGCGACTTCATTAAAGGCAATATTCTGTGCCGACAGTTTGGGTGCACTGGCAATAATCACACAATTTTTTAGACGGTCAGGATAATCCACCGACCATTGCAAAGCTTGCATACCGCCGAGTGATCCGCCAATTACCGAATACCAGACCTCAATCCCTAAACGGTCAGACAGCATGGCTTGGGTTTTCACCCAGTCACGAACGGTGACCAAGGGAAAGTCTGGACCATAAGGGCGGTTGTCATTTTCAGGATTTGGCGAGATAGGACCGGTAGAGCCACTGCAACCCCCAATATTATTTAAGGCAACCACGAAAAATTTAGAAGTATCAATCGCTTTGCCGGGACCAATACATGCATCCCACCAGCCTGGCTTTTTATCATCTTCATGATGATAGCCTGCCGCATGATGATGCCCAGACAACGCATGGCAAATCAGAATCGCATTGGATTTATCTGCATTAAGCGTACCGTAAGTTTCAACCATGATTTCGAAACGTGGGAGAATGCGACCACATTCAAGCTCTAACGGCTCTTCGAATGAGAACTTTTGTGGGGTAACTAGACCCACTGAGTCAGTTGGAAAAGACACAGGAATAATTCGCCTTAAATCTTTAGGATGTATAAACAAAAGGATACCACTTGAGGGTATCCTTCTAAAGTCATTTTAGTGCTAAATATTATTGCTAATACTTATACGGCAGCCACAGCAACCTGTTCTGTGCTGAGTACACCTTGCTCGATTAAACGGTTGGTGCAGGCAATGATCGCTTCGATTGAAGCAGTCACAATATTGTCGTGAACACCCGCACCGAATGCGGATTTTCCGGTACCTTTCACTTGAAGCTCAATTAAAGCCAAGGCTTTGGCATGCGCACCTGAGCCAATGCTACGTTCTTCATAGTTCAACACATCAATTGGCAATTGTAATGCATTCAAGATGGCAGAAATCGGACCGTTACCTTCACCACGTAATTGCTGGGTTTCACCGTTAATGTCGATATCTAGCTCAATCACTTGATTGCCATTTTCATCAGACAATTTGTAGTTCTTGGTAGAATAGTGTCCATCTTTAGTTGCAACATAATTCTGTTTGAACAAAGCCCAAATCTCTTGTGCTGAAATTTCTTTGGCTTGTTCATCTGTTACTTGTTGAACTGCTTGCGAGAATTCAATTTGTAAACGGCGTGGTAATACCACGTTGTAATTTGATTCTAACAAGTAAGAAATACCGCCTTTACCTGACTGTGAATTGACTCGAATCACCGCATCATAGTCACGACCTAAATCTTTAGGGTCAATTGGCAAGTAAGGCATATCCCACATTTCTTGGTTTTTCTGGAACTCGAAACCTTTCTTGATCGCATCCTGATGCGAACCAGAGAATGCGGTGAACACCAAGTCGCCTGCATACGGATGACGCGGATGTACTGGTAAACCGGTACATTCTTCAATTGTGGCAATAATGTCGTTAATGTTGGAGAAGTCCAAGTTTGGCGCCACACCCTGGGTGTACATGTTCAAGGCAATTGCTGCAACGTCCACGTTACCGGTACGTTCGCCGTTCCCAAATACACAACCTTCAACACGGTCTGCACCCGCCATAATCGCCAATTCAGAAGCGGCGATACCACAGCCACGGTCATTGTGACAGTGCACAGAAATGATTACGCCGTCACGACGCTGAATATTGCGGTGCATCCATTCAATTTGGTCGGCATAAACGTTAGGACCGGAAACTTCAACCGTTGCAGGCAAGTTCAAGATCACTTTATTGTCTGGTGACGCTTCCCAGATTTCAGTCACCGCATCGCAGACATCTTTGGCGACTTCCAATTCGGTTGCAGTAAAACATTCTGGACTATATTGGAACACCCATTCAGTTTCAGGGTATTGCGCTGCATATTCTTTAACTTTAGTTGCAGCATTTACCGCTAACTGTTTTGCGCCAGCAACATCCACATTCAAGACTTTTTCACGGAAAGTCGGAGAATTGGAGTTGTAAATATGTACGATCGCACGTTTCGCACCTTCCAAAGATTCAAAAGTACGTTGAATCAAGTGATCACGCGCCTGAACCAAAACTTCAATATACACATCATCTGGAATATGATTTTCTTCAATCAATTTACGCGTGAAATCAAAGTCAATTTGTGATGCAGAAGGGAAACCAATTTCAATATGCTTAAAGCCAATTTTCACCAACATCTGGAACATTTTAAATTTCTGTTCCATATCCATGGGTTCGAAAATTGCTTGGTTACCGTCACGAAGGTCGGTGCTCATCCAAATAGGCGCTTGATTGATTTCTTTATTTGGCCATTGGCGGTCTGGCAAGTCTACACGTTGATACATGCGACGGTATTTTTTACTTGGATCAGCCAACATCATGAGGTAACTCCTTGTGTAGCATGTATTGCTTAAGTCGTGGATAACGGCAACGTACTACAAATATAGATTGTGTCTATTCTAGCAATTTACAAGTCTGTCACTGGAAGACATTAGTCGAAAGCTGTAATAAAACCAAGGCATTCTTATGATTTAGCTGAAGCGCAGATCTTGCAAATCTATAACTAAATATTAGTGCACTTATTCCGGAAATAATTTTCTATTTTTGCGTTTACAGCAGCTTTATAGGGAATATTTTCCTTGAAATTAACTATTTTTGAAAAATATAATCGGAAGTGATCTGGTTTAATGTTGCCGTTCCCGCTAAAGCCATGGTTATCTCAAATTCTTCCTGCAAGATTTTAATCACATGCGCAACCCCTAAGGCACCTGCAACAGCTAAACCATGAATATAGGGACGACCCATACAGACCGCTGAAGCACCTAAAGCCAGCGCCTTAAATACATCGCTTCCACGACGAATTCCACCATCAACAATTAAAGGGAAATCATTAGGCACAACTGCTTTAATATGCTGCAGGGCGGTCAGGGGTGAAATGCAGCTATCTAAGACCCGCCCGCCATGATTGGATATAATGAGTCCCTGAACACCGCATTGAATCGCCATTTCTGCATCTTGGGGATGAACCACACCTTTTAAAATTACCGGAAGTGAGGTGTTTTTAATTAGCCATTGGATGTCGTCCCATCTCGGGGCAATCTGCATTAGACCATTAAACACCGGATGTTGATCTTCGCTAATTTCAGGTAAGGGAATATGCGTAGGCGTATGCGGATGTTGCATGCCTTCAGGTAACTGGAAAAACACCCGACGTTCACGATCCCGAATACCGCTATGCGGTGAGTCTATCGTTATGACCAAAGCTTTAAAGTTGTGCTGCTCTGCAATTTTAACCAAGGCTAAAGATTTTTCACAGTCACCCTGCCAGTAGAGTTGAAACCATTTATAAGGATTTTCAGCTTTAAGGCTACGCATATCGGTATTGCTGAAAGTACTTAAAATCAGGTTGCTCTGTAGTACTTCACCCGCTAAAGCCGTCGCCAGTTCAGCATCGGGGTGAAACAGCTGTTGATGGCCAATCGGTGCCAAAAAAATAGGATGTGGAAAGGTTTGACCCAGAATTTCACAGGTAGTATTGCCTTGAGTCAGGTCATTTAAATGTCTGGGAATCAGCTGGATTTTTTTAAACTGATCCAAGTTTTCCTGAACGCTGACTTCATCCATCGCTCCGCCTTGCAAGTAATGCCAGGTAGTTTCTGGAAGGTGTTTTTCTGCTTGCCGTTCATAATCGGCAAGGGTTTGCAAATGTGCTGGAATTTGGCTGAATGGGTCAAGCGGTGTCACCGGTTTCATAAATCACCCCATTGGCGCAATAAATTATGATAATGACTGGTCAAACTGATTATTTCTTCCGAATCGCCGAGGTCTTGACGTAGTTTCATAATGGTCATATCCAGATTGAATAACATACTGCGTTGCCAGTCATCTTTCACCATGCTTTGTAACCAGGTGAACGCTGCAACCCGTTTGCCATGAGTCACCGGTTCAACCCGATGTAAACTGGTCGCAGGGTAGAGAATGGCATCACCTGCATCCAGTTTTACTTCATGGCTGCCATAATTGTCTTCAATAATCAGTTCACCACCTTCATATTCATCCGGTTCAGATAAAAACAGGGTAATCGAAACATCGGTGCGAATTGCATGTCCTGTCGCATCTGAATATTGCACCGCACTATCGACATGATTGCCATAATTGCCCGCATCCTGATAGCAGTTAAACAAAGGCGAGAGTATGTGTTTGGGCAGTGCCGCAGATTTGACCTGAGCATTTCGTTGTAAGGCTTGCAAGATTTTGGGAGATAAGGATTGATAGATAATACTGTTCACATCGATTTGCAGATTGTTTTTTATTTTTTTGGCCTGAAAGCCTGCGCTCTGCTGACCCTGAATCCAGGCATGGCTGACATCCAGTTGCTGGCGTAATTCAATAATCTGCTGTTTGGTTAAAATTTCAGGAATATGTAACATCATCAGCTTTATGCATCCCTTGAATGGAGTGGGCTCAAAAATAAATAATGTAGTGCATAGGGTCTGTTGATACTTCATAAATGATTTGCGCTGTAGGCTAAAATTGAGCAGAACCACAGCCCTACGGGACAAGCATATTTTTTGCTGTTATATCGTTATGAAGTGGTCATTTAGAATGACTAAATTTCCTACTCCATGCCTCATATCAGCTAAAAATATGCGTCGTCGCAAACATAGAGGAAGTGTCAACAGCCCCTGGCTCTAACACACTACATTTATACTCAATCTGCTAAGGCTTAGCGAATTGCTTAAAATTTATAATTAAAGGTCAGGGCTGCTGAGCGTGGTTGACCCAATATCACACGGCCGCCACCATTATTGAGAGTACTGATGTATTCTTTATCTGCCAAGTTGTAAACATTGAGATTCACTGATGCATTTTTATTCAGGCTATAACCTGCCATGGCATCAAACACCACATAGCCCGGAATGTTAGGCATATTCGCCGCTGCAGTACTGTCAGTGATTAGACGTTTTTGCTCATCGACATAGCGCGCGCCTAGACCCAGTTTAAAGCCGGCAATGTCATAGGTAGACCATAAACTTGCTGTCCATTCCGGTGACCAGCGCACATTGTTGGTTCGGGTAATTGCTCCGGTGGTTGCATTAACGCTGAGCTGATCTTCTTGTTCAGTTTTCATGTGTGCAACACCGGCAGAGACATTCCATGCATCGGTGATTTTACCTACAGCACTGAGTTCTACACCTTTAACGGTTGTTTTACCTTGCTGAATGGATTCTTGGGTAATTGCATCTTGGGTAAACTGGTTTTCATTTTCAGTGTAATAAGCAGCAGCATTAAGTGCCAGTTGATCATTCAACAGATCCCACTTGGTGCCAATTTCATAGTGATGGGTTTCTTGCGGTTTTGCAGCAGCACTATTAAGTCCATCTGCTGAAAGGCTAAAGTTGGCACTTCCCGGAGGAGTCAAGGATTTGGCATAAGAAGCATATACGCTACTTTTAGAAGTAGGTTTAAATAGGCTTCCCAGTTTCCAGCTGAACAAAGTATCGTGTGCAGCAAAACTGGATGGAACCAAGCTGCTATTACTCGATGGCAAGGTCAAAGCATCATATTCGGTGTCGTAATAGTCGATACGAACTCCGCCATTCAGCTGGAAGCGTTCACCAAATTTAAGCGTGTCGAATAAATACGCTGCGGCAGTATCGGTTTCACCTTGGGTATAGCCTCCGTTATACATCAGGCCGGGCATTGCTTCATTGCGATCTGGATTATAAAGATTGGCCCAAGAGGTTGCTACCGTCGTTTGTCCCGGCATTTGCGTAGCCATAGTTTTTGTGTGTTGCTGTTCTTTTAAGAATTCCAAACCTGCAACCACATCATGTTCAATGGCACCGGTTGTTAAATTCAGGTTCAAAGTCGTTTGATTGGCCAGAATCTTATTTTCCTGATCGATACCTTGACGTGAACGGTTAACTTCCCAGTCTTTAGGATCAGTTGAACCATTGGTTCTTAAACCGGCTGAGCCGGTATTTATCCCGGTTAAAACACGGTTCATACTGGTTTTACCCAAACGGGTGATGTTGGTCAGTTTGACGTTTTCAGCCAGATCATTTTCAATTTTTGCCGTGTACATGTCTGCATCGACATCTTCATGATCATTGGCTTGGCCATAATAATTTTCACGGCTGACTTTAGGTGCTGAAGCTAAAGCGGAATCTGCATTATAAAAACCTTTCATGCCGACAGTCGGAATACCGCCATCCGGAATATTACGTTGACGAATATGCTGTGAATAGAGATATAGGCGGGTATCGCTATCTAGACCGAAAGCAATTGAAGGGGCAATGGCCCAGCTATTGTTTTCAATAAAATCGCGGCCTTCCACACCGCCGTCTTGTCCCATCGCATTTAAACGAAAAGCAGTACCGCCATTGATGACTTGATTCATATCGGCAGTGAGACGGGCATGTTCAGCAGTATTATAAGTGGCAGAAACTTCACGACTATTTTCTGCATGAGGCAGTTTTGTGGCGAGGTTAATATAACCTGATGCCGACCCGCGTCCTGCTTCTGCGCCAGAAGGGCCTTTGACTACTTCAATCTGTTCCAGATTAAATACATCCCGAGTAACAGCACCCAAATCACGAATACCGTCGACATAAGTGGATGTTTGAGTGGAAAAACCACGCATTTGAAAAGCATCACCGGCACTGGTATTACCATTTTCACCAAGCTGCAGGGTAATTCCCGGCGTATTTCTTAAGGCTTCAACCAGAGAGGTTGCACCTTGTTCTTTTAATAATTCTTTTTTAATGACTGAAACGGTTTGCGGGGTATCTACCAAGGGTTGAGTATATTTAGGCGAACTCACTTTATCTGCTTTATATTTATTTTCCGCATCTGACTTTACTGTAATGGTTGGAAGCTGAGTAACATCTTGTGTATTTGCTGCATGAGCCATGAGGGGCAGAGATGCAGCTAAAGCAACCAGTTGAGCATTTCGATTGTGTTTACGGCTTTTAATCTGTGCCATGGTAGGTAATCCCTAATATCGTTGTGACAGAATTCCATTACTGCCTGCGACTTTTTAAAATCGGAAAAATAGCAGTAAAAGTGGAGATATTGTTATGGCCTGTAACAATTGATGCGAATTCTAATGATAATTATTATCATTAACAATAGTGATAAATGTCGAATTTTCATTTAAATGGATGGAAATATGACTTAATTCAAGCTTATTCATTAGATAAAGCAATCATGCTTAAAGGGAAAAACGATACTATTGAAGTTGAATTTGACTAAAAGTTAAAATAATAAAAGATTCAAATGTTTGTAGGTAATGAATTAGACTGACTAAGATAAGATTTCAGCAGCCTATTATTCTTTTTGCGCTATAAAAATTAAAGTTCAGCCCATTTACGCATTAAATTATGATAAAGATTGGTCAACTTGATCACTTCTTGGTGTTGATCGCCCAACTGCATACGCAAGTTTTGAATGGTTTGGTCTAGGTTAAATAACATGTGACGTTCTGCATCTTCACGAATCATGCTTTGTACCCAAAAGAAGGAAGCGATACGACAACCGGAGGTCACCGGAGTGACTTCATGTAAGCTGGTCGATGGATAAAGAATCATATCGCCTGCAGGAAGTTTAATTTCATGGTAACCATAGGTGTCTTCTATCACTAAGTCCCCACCTTCATATTCTTCTGGTTCACTTAAAAAAACTGTACAGGATAAATCTGTTCTTAAGCGTTCATTGGTTCCACGAATTCGACGAATCGAATTGTCGACATGAAAACCGAAGGCTTCATTATTTTCATAACGGTTAAACAGGGGAGGAATGATGTCTAAAGGAATGGCCGCAGACAGGAATAAAGAATGTTGTCCTAAGGACTCTAAGATAATCGTACTTAAATGATGGGTTAGCGGAAGATCTTCCGGGAGCTGTTGATTTTGTTTGACTGTGGCTGAAAGTGTACCCGCAGTGACTTTACCATTGACCCATTCAATTTTATTCATTTCTTCACGAAAATATTGAACTTGTTCTTTAGTCAGGACATTAGGAATATGATGGATCACGGCAATACACCTTTGGAAGAATGAATTTTTTTAGCTATAAAAATAGCCTCATTATTATGAGGCTATTTTAGATTAAATCCATAATTAAGTTATGGTTTTAATTGAACTTAGTATTTGAAGTTTAGCGATAATACTGCGCTACGGCCTTCTGCTTCAGTTGCATAATGTGATGAATATGCTTTAGTGAAATAGCGTTCATCAGACAGGTTGTTGACGTTCAACTGCAGGTCAACATTTTTGTTAACGTTATAACGCGCCATGGCATCGTAACGTACGTAACCTGGAACGTATTTGGTATTAGCAGCATCGCCATAGACTTTGTCCATAGCGGTTGCACCAGCACCTAAAGTTAATTGTGGTAATACTTGGTAAGTTGTCCAGAGTGTTGCTGAGTTTTTCGCAACATTTTGAACTTGATTACCATCATTAGTACCAGCACCATCATCGATAATTTCACTGTCTAAATAGGTATAACCAGCAGAAACTGCCCATTTATCAGTAATGTTACCGTTTGCACCAAGCTCAAGACCATCTACACGAGTTTCGCCAATGTTTCGTGTAAAACCATCAGTATCAGTAGCTCGTGTATTTGTTTTTTCAGTACGGAAAATAGCAGCTGTTAAGTTTAATTTATCATTAAATAAATCCCACTTTGTGCCAAGTTCCATGGTACGAACTTCCTCTGGTTTGAGGTTGTTGATTGCTTCAGCTTGTGCTTCGGTAGTATTACGTCCAGGAACAGAAATTCCTTCTGAGCCATCAGCAGCATCCACCCCAACTGGGTTGGCTGAAGTTGCGTAACTTGCATAGATAGAACCATTTTCTAATGGTTTATAAGTCACACCTGCTTGATAGTTAAAGAAATCACTGTCACTTACATATTTTTTGCCCGAAGCATGAATGTTTTGTTCAGTTTCAAATTTATCCCAACGAACACCAAGGTCTAATAACCATTGTGAATTTAATTCGATGTTATCTAACAAATAAACAGAAGTACTTTCGGTTTCTGTTGTACTTGCTTTTGGTGCCGCTGTAATAATGTCATTAAAGCGATCATGAGGGTTAGGATTATAAGCATCCGTACACCAACCGTTAGATGCTACTCCCGTACCTAAAACACAAGCATTTTCATTAACATTAGTTGTAGCAGCATCATCAGAACCGCCAATAGGCTGGCCAGTACGAGAAGTAACGTTATAGCTACCTTTATCTGATTCTTGTTTACTGTATTCTGCACCCGTATTAAAGCTATGTTTAAGAGCACCAGTATTAAATTTACCCGTCAATGCAAGTTGATCAGTAAATGTATTTGTATCGCTAATACGAGAATTTACTCGACGCCACACTTCATTATTTGCAATATTGCCTTTAGAGTCATCTGGTTGTGTCCAAATATAATCATTCTTCGAATTACTATAAACAGCTGTATTACTAATCGTTAAATTATCAGTTAGATCATGTTCTAACTTAATTGTACCAATCTGATTTTCTTGTTTTTGGAAATCACGATCCAACCAACCATAGTAAATACCTTGTTTTGCATTTAATGGTTTACCAGTTGTTACACCAGTATTAGGACCAGTTGAAGTCCAATATGGAACACCCGAATCTGGAGTATCGTCAGATTTTAAGTAGTAATAGCTTAAAGTTGCACGAGTAGGGGTGTCCAAACCAAAAGTAATACTTGGCGCAATACCAGCACGTGCATATTCAGCACCATCGGCTTGACCGGCTTTTTCATTTTTGTGGCCCAATACCGCAACACGGGCTGCAATACCATTACCAAAATCTTTGTTGCCATCCAAAGTAATACGTTGGTAATTGTCTGTACCTGCGCCAACAGAACCTTCTAGGAAGTCACCTTGTTTCGCAACTTTAGAAATCATGTTAATGCTACCGCCAGTGGTACCTGCACCACCCATTGCAGATGCAGAACCTTTAGTAACTTCCACTTGTTCTACGGCAAACATTTCACGGTTTTGCGAAGTTGCGCTACGCACACCATCGACATACATTGAACTTTCAGAGTTATAACCACGAATAAATGGACGGTCGCCATTTGGGTTACCACCTTCACCAGCACCTAAAGTAATACCAGGTACAGTACGCAAAGCATCGCTTAAAGTTGTCACTTGAGTATCTGCAATCAGCTGTTTAGAAATCACAGAAACTGATTTTGGCGTATCGAGCAGCGGAGCCACAAACTTGGAATTCGCAGATTTATCTACTTTTAGTGTTTGTTCTGCTTCTGCTTGCGTACGGATAGTATCAAGTTGAGCAACTTGATCTTGTGCAATTGCATTCCCTGCCATGACTGAAAGTGATGACACAATCGCAGAAGATACGATTTTTTTGCGTGTTTTAATGAAGGCCATTTCTAACTCAAAATGTGTACTGTGAAAATGTATGAGAATAATAATGATTCTTATTTTTTATCACTATTAAGTTGAATTGGAATTGACGATTCTTAAGTTAGACTAAAACGGGATATTAAATGAAATAATGTAACAAATTGTGATTAAGTAATTGATTATGTTGTTATATAGGAAAACCCTGTCTATACAGGGTTTTTTATGGGGATTTTGAATATTAGAATTTAAAGGTGGTGCTCAATTGGACGCGGCGACCTTCTTGAGTATTGCTATAACGATTGTAATAACTTCCGTCGACTAACTCGTAGTCAGTAAAATTTTTGTCGAATACATTATATAAGGCAACACCAATATCCCAATTGTCATTCACATTAAAATTAGATCCAAGATGTAATAATGCATAGCCTTTAAAATCGCCTAAATCATTATAAACCTTTTGATTCTCAGCAGTTAAATTGTCGTAAGTAAAAGTAAAGCGCGCTCTTTCACTACGATATTCACCACGTGCCCATAAGTTAAGATGATCGGATGCCTGCCATTTTAAAGAGGTATTTACAATATGCTCTGGTGTATCGTTAAGAGGCGGATTACCTAAAGTACTATCTTTAATTTCAGTTTCAGTCCATGTGTAATTAACACCCAACTTCCAAGTGGGTGCAAATTCCCAGTTGAAACCTGTTTCTATCCCATATACTTCAGCTTTTTCAGCATTAGTTGGACGTACTACATTCCATGAGTCAGGTCGTCCATTTGTTGGATGGTTGCCCATACCCCAAGGTGTTCCAATAGAGGCCATATAGGCTTCACAATCTGCTTTAGACCAATTACTGTCTGAAGTAGTAGTGGTATTTGTATTACAACTAAATTCGGTATTTCCGTTTACAATTTTATCTTCAATCTGGCTGTAAAAAGCCGTGATATTGGCATCAAAATTAGAATTGTTATTAAAATAAGTCCCAAACTCTAAATTTTTACTGGTTTCAGGTTTCAACTCCGGATTACCAAATAATGGGGTACGACCCTGTCCACTCACATTATAAATACCATTAGTTAAGCGTTCTAAACGTGGTGCTTTGTAACCCTCTGAATAGCCACCTTTGAGTGTCCAATTATCATTGGTATTCCAGACTAAATAAGCACGGGGCGTCCAAAAATCACCAAAGGTACTATTATCGTCGAAACGTAATCCCAGAGTTAAAGCTAAGCTGTCTGTTAATGCCCAGGTATCTTCTGCAAATAAACCTAACTGATCAAATGAAACTTCTTTATTAACACGTAAGCCATCTTTAATGCTCGCGTCCCACCATTGACCGCCCAGCGTAACATTGTGTCCATCAAAATGTTGCGTGGTAAATTTTGTATCAAAAATTGTATCTTCACTTTCTAAAAGACGCGGGGTTACCACAGTTGAGCCACCTTGCGCTCGGGAAGGAATTAATCGTCCAATTGTTTCTGTCTGAGTGTTGCTAACACTTGATTCCAGTGTTCCTAGGCTGTTGCGCCAAGTATGAGCAAGAATCATTTTTTCACGATTATATTCTTGTGAAGAGTTATAGCCCCCATTTGCACCTAAAGTACCGAGCTGTCCTTTACTGTTGTCATACCATTGCTCAGTCTGTTCATATTCTGCAGAAATATCATGATGATCCGTCGGGGTCAAAGTAAGACGAACCCCCATAGTTTCCAAATCAGACTTTGTCGGACTATTACCTTGAGATAATTCAGTATCTGAATTGGCATCTGGAGTTAAATGTGATTGGTCTCGTTCAGCTTTACGTCCACGAAGTTGAATACCCAGTAAATTTTGAATTAAAGGACCAGATACGAAAGCATCTACAGCACGTTGATTACCGAAGTCAGAGTAATTAGGGTTAAGCGTCCCTTCTAGGGTGACAGCACCTGTCCATTCAGGTGAAACTTTTTTAGTAATAATATTGATTACACCACCAATAGCATCGGAACCATAAAGCGTAGATGCAGGTCCACGAATCACTTCAATTCGTTCAATTGCTGAAATTGGAGGTATAAAACTGTTATTGGATTCACCAAAGCCATTTGGGGCGATATCACCTGTACTATTTTGACGGCGTCCATCAATTAAAACGAGTGTATATTCTGAATCCATACCACGAATACGAATATTTAGCCCGCCAGTTTTACCTGCGGTAGGGCTAATGTCGACACCTTCCACATCCACCAAAGCATCTGCAATGGAATTAATTCTTTTATTTTTAAAATCTTCTGCAGTGATCACTGTAATAGAAGCAGGCGCATCTTTTATTTTTTGTTCATAGCCCGTAGCTGAAACCACAATTGTTGAAAGTTGATGGGGAGCAGATGCGGTTTCAGTATTTGCAAAAATAGAAGTAGACGTAATTCCTAGAATAGCAAGACTAAGCGGACGAAGGTTGAACTGACTCATAAAATAGAATTCCAAAGATGGACGAGATAAATAATTGAAAATAAAATAAATAAAAACAAACGCAGTAATATTAATGATAAGGCTTATCATTTGCAATAAAAAACAAACAAAAGTGTCGACAAGAAGTAAAGATAGGAGGTTTTTTTACATAAAATTTAAATTTAATTGTAGAACAGCACAAAATTAGTGGTTAACTCATCCTGTTTTGTATATCTTCCAATGTTGTCATATAATATGGCACTTTCAAAATTGCAATTACTATTTCTATATCGAGGAAGCCATGCAAGTAACTTCTGAAGCGGTTTCGGGCGTTGCCCGTCGTTTAAATGTATCTGTACCGACGAGCCGTGTGAACGAGCAATTTGAAGCTCGTTTAAAACGCACTGCTAAAACTGTGAAGATCAACGGCTTCCGTCCAGGTAAAGTGCCTTTAAATGTTGTACGTCGTGAATATGGCGCGGGTATTTATCAAGAAGTTGTCAACGATGTAATTCGTGACACAGTATTCGAAGCAATTCAGCAAGAAAAAATCAATGCTGTTGGCATGCCAAACATTGATAAAGTTGAAAATAAAGAAGATGCTCTTGTTTATGAAGCAACTGTAGAAGTTTATCCAGAAGTTGAAGTGAAAGCTTTTGATGCTTTGGAAGTTGAACGTAAAACAACTGAAGTTAACGACAAAGACGTTGACCAAATGATTGAAAACCTTCAAAAACAGCGTCAAACTTGGGCTGAAACCAAAGGCATGGCTAAAAAAGACATGCAAGTAACTTTCGATTTCGAAGGTACTGTTGACGGTGAGAAGTTTGAAGGCGGTACTGCTGAAGACTTTAAACTTGTTTTAGGTTCTGGTCGTATGATTCCCGGCTTCGAAGACGGTATCGTTGGTATGAAGAAAGGCGAAGAGAAAGTTATTGATGTAACTTTCCCTGAAGACTATCAAGCTGAAAACCTTGCTGGTAAAGCTGCACAGTTCAAAATCACTGTAAAGCTTGTTGAAAAATCAAAACTTCCAGAAATTGATGCTGAATTCTTGAAAATCTTTGGTTTAACTGAAGAAGAAGGCGTTGAAAAATTAAAAGCTGACGTTCGCAAAAATATGGATCGTGAAGTGAAGAATGGTCTTCGTAACCAAGTTAAAGCGGCAACTTTTGATGCGCTTGTAGCTGCAAACGAAGTTGAAGTTCCTGAGTCAATGTTGGCTCAAGAGATTGACCGTCAACGTCAACAAATGATTCAACAATTCACTCAACAGTTTGGTGCTCAAGGCGCGCAAGCATTTGACAGCAGCATGCTTCCAGATGACTTGTTCAAAGAACAAGCTGAAAAAGCCGTTAAACTAGGTGTATTGGTCAGCAAAGTTTTAGCTGATGCTAAAATTGAAGTTGATCCTGCTCGCGTTGAAGCTTACATCGACGACATGGCTTCTTCTTACGAAGACCCGACTGAAGTGATTGAATACTTCAAAAATGACAAACAGCAACGTGCTCAAATCGAAGCAGTTGTGTTAGAAGATCAAATTGTTGATCACATTTTAGCGTCTGCTAAAGTAACTGATACAGCGGTAAGCTACGAAGAATTGTTGAAAGAGCAACAAGCTCGTCAACAAGGCTAAGCTTAGCTGATCGGAAAAAGGCGCATCATGCGCCTTTTTTTATATATTCAGCTTATCTTGAGCGTGCCTTGTATTAATAATGCGCATGCAAAAAATATCTGTTATTTAATTGGGAATATTTTGCAATTTCGACAATTATCCCTCATATTGTGAATATGAGTTGAGTAACAAAAAATTTAGGAATAAATAACGTATGTATGTTCCAACAATTAATAGCGCTTTAGTACCAATGGTCGTAGAGCAATCGTCTCGTGGCGAGCGTTCTTTTGATATTTTTTCACGTCTTTTACGTGAGCGTGTCATCTTTATGAGTGGTGAAGTTGAAGACAACATGGCGAACTTAATTGTTGCGCAGATGTTGTTTTTAGAAGCAGAGAACCCAGATAAAGATATACACCTTTATATTAATTCACCAGGTGGCTCGGTGACTGCAGGTATGGCCATTTATGACACCATGCAGTTTATTAAACCGGATGTAGTAACTTACTGTATGGGTCAGGCAGCATCTATGGGTGCGTTCTTATTGAATGCAGGTGCAAAAGGCAAACGTTATTGCTTGGAAAATGCCCGTGTCATGATTCACCAACCACTAGGTGGTTTCCGTGGTCAAGCATCGGATATTGAAATTCACGCACGTGAAATTCTATTCATTAAAGAACGTTTAAACCGTTTAATGGCAGAGCATAGTGGTCAAGACTATGAAACTGTGGCAAGAGATACTGACCGTGACAACTTTATGACAGCTCAAGCTGCTAAAGAATACGGTCTCGTGGATGAAGTGTTAAGTAAACGTCCATAATTTTCAGATTTTAATATTGGAGTAAATATGTCCGAACATCCTCAAGGACAAAAGCATTGTTCATTTTGCGGTAAAACGCAGTCTGAAGTCGGGAAACTGATTGCAGGTGAAGACGCTTACATCTGTAATGAGTGTGTGGACGTATGCTTAGATTTAGTCCAGACCAGTCAACAAGTAGAATCGGGTGATTGGGCAACTAAGCCTTTGCCAAAACCACATGAAATTCGTGCTGCATTAGATCAATATGTCATTGGTCAAGATGTTGCCAAAAAAACGCTTTCAGTTGCAGTGTATAACCACTACAAACGTTTAAAAGTTACCCATTCAGGTCATAAATCTGATGAGGCGGTAGAACTTGCGAAAAGTAATATTTTGCTGGTTGGACCAACAGGTTCAGGTAAAACTTTACTTGCACAAACTCTAGCACGTCTTCTCGATGTTCCATTTGCCATGGCAGATGCAACGACTTTAACCGAAGCCGGTTATGTGGGTGAAGATGTTGAAAATATCGTACAAAAACTTCTTCAAAAAGCGGATTACGATGTAGAGAAAGCGCAAAAAGGGATTATCTATATCGATGAAATCGACAAGATTACCCGCAAGTCTGAAAACCCATCGATTACCCGTGATGTATCGGGTGAAGGCGTTCAGCAAGCATTATTAAAAATGATTGAAGGTACGGTTGCTTCAATACCACCCCAAGGTGGCCGTAAGCATCCGCAACAAGAGTTCATTCAGATTGATACCTCAAATATCTTGTTTATTTGTGGTGGTGCATTTTCAGGTTTAGAGAAAATTGTACAACAACGTCAAGAAAAAGGCGGGATTGGTTTCACAGCAGATGTGAAGAAAAAAGACGAAAGTAAAAAATTGTCTGATTTATTCCGTCAAGTAGAAGCAAATGACTTGGTGAAATTTGGTTTAATTCCAGAATTCATTGGTCGTCTACCAGTTATTGCAACTTTGGAAGAGCTGGATGAAGAAGCGCTTATGCAGATTCTGACTGAGCCAAAAAATGCCTTAACACGCCAATACCAATATTTATTCGATATGGAAAATGTTGACTTGGTGTTTGAAGATTCTGCATTGCGTGCTATTGCGAAAAAAGCCTTAGAACATAATACAGGGGCACGTGGTCTGCGTTCAATCCTGGAAAACTCTTTACTTGAAACTATGTATGATTTACCAAGCCGTACCGATGTTGGTACCGTGATTGTAAATGATGCGGTAATTAGTGGTGAAGGAAAGCCAGAGTTAAAGGCAGAGCGTCAAGCTAAAACAGAGACTGAAACTGCGCCTAAAGTAGATTTGAAAGTTATAAATTCTAAATCTGCTTAATTCGCTATTCGTCTGAAACGTGCGGAAAACTGGTGTTTTCGCACGTTTTTTATTTCCAAAAATAAACTGCAATGTTAATCTCAAATACTAGGCGCGGACGTCTAAATAAGATCAACTAACTCAGATCAATGTCGCGATCCATCTAGCGAAAAATTAAGTGTTTAATTGAGTACAAAAATAAAAAATACGCGGTGAGGGAAAATCATGCGTGGAGTCTGTATTGCGGTCTGTGCAAGTATTATTTTAATGGGTTGTCATGGCAAATCTGCTTTTGAACATGCTCAAGCAACATCAACCTTAAAACCTGTAAATACTGAACATGAACCGGGTCTATTGGAGCAATACCGTTTTGGTATGTTTACTATTGGAGGTTGGGTCAATCAAAAAGTAGGACAGCGCTTTCAACCGGTACAAGCCCAAAGTGAGCAAGCGGCCCTTGTGTATATGTATCGTCCTGATAGTAAATGGAATCGTCAAGAAATTGTGGCATCCAGTCTTTTTATTAACAGTGAGCGTATTCCGAGTTTGTTAAATAATCATTATTATTGGATTGAATTGCCTGCAGGAACGTATCGCTTGTCGACCAGCCGGCCTGTAGGTGTACAGCATTTTCAAAAGCCTAAATATCTAGATTTTACTGTGGAAGCAGGGCAGTCTTATTTTATTAAATATGATGAAGAAAATTTAAGCACTCGTCATGAAATTTCTGGACCATTGATACTTGTATCTGAAAAAGCAGGTTTAAACGAAATCGCATTTACCCAGTTAAAGTCGGAAAGTTTTAACTTTGTAGCCCAAGATTCAAATACAGGTAAGGTACGTAAAAAAGCTCAGAAGCTTAAGCCTGCTAAATATGACCCTGCGGAAGATGTACAACTGACTACACCCTTTAAGCCGTGGGATCCAAGGACGTGGTAAATACACATTTCTCAGTTTGAAACTGAAGGCCAGCGATCTTCTGGTAAGTAAGAAATACTTGTTTATAGAAATAAAAAAGCACCCATTCGGGTGCTTTTTTAGCTTAGAAAATTAAACTGCAGCCGCATCCACTACTGGAATTTTACCAATTTTGGCTTGCCAGATTTTAGGTGCAGTCGCGTGAATAGAAGTACCATTTACGTCTACCGCTACAGATACTGGCATATCTTCAACAACAAATTTGTAGATTGCTTCCATACCCAAGTCAGCAAAAGCTACAACTTCAGCTTCACGAACAGCTTTAGATACGAGGTAAGCAGCGCCACCTACAGCCATCAAATATGTCGCTTTGTTGTCTTTAATTGCTTCGATAGCCGTCGGACCACGGTCTGCTTTACCAATCATGCCATACAAGCCAGTTGCTTCTAGAACCTGACGCGTGAATTTATCCATACGTGTTGCAGTTGTCGGGCCTGCAGGACCAACCACTTCATCACCAATCGGATCGACTGGACCCACGTAGTAAATGAATTTACCTTTAAGATCGACTGGAAGTTCTTCACCGTTATCTAACATTTCACACATACGTTTGTGCGCAGCGTCACGGCCTGTATAGATTGTACCGTTAAGCAATAAGGTATCGCCCGGTTGCCAAGAATTCATTTCTTCTTGTGTAATGGTGTCTAAGTTTACACGCTTAGATGTCGATGAATCCCAAGTTACAGCAGGATAATCATCCAATTTTGGTGCTTGAATATGAGCAATGCCTGAACCATCTAACTGGAAATGTGCATGACGCGTTGCAGCACAGTTCGGAATCATACCGACTGGTTTACCGGCAGCATGACATGGGTAGTCTTTGATTTTGATATCAAGAACAGTGGTTAAACCACCAAGACCTTGAGCACCAATACCTAGAGCATTTACTTTTTCGAAGATCTCGATACGGAGTTCTTCCATTTTGCTCTGTGGACCACGACGAAGTAATTCGTCCATGTTGATTTCTTCCATCAAGGCTTCTTTGGCAAGCATCATGGCTTTTTCGGCAGTACCACCAATCCCGATACCGAGCATACCAGGAGGACACCAGCCTGCACCCATAGTTGGAACAGTTTTAAGTACCCAATCCACGATTGAGTCAGATGGGTTCAACATGGCAAGTTTAGATTTGTTTTCTGAACCGCCACCCTTAGCAGCCACAGTAATGTCTACTTTGTCACCCGGTACGAGTTTGTAGTGGATCACCGCAGGAGTATTGTCTTTGGTGTTTTTACGACCAAAAGCAGGGTCCGCTAAAACTGATGCGCGAAGAATGTTTGAGTTTTCAAGATAACCCTGACGTACACCTTCGTTAATCGCGTCATCTAGGCTCATGGTTAAATCAAATTTAACGTCTAGGCCCACTTCAAGAAATACGTTAACAATTCCTGTATCTTGACAGATAGGGCGATGACCTTCTGCACACATACGAGAGTTAATTAAGATTTGTGCAATTGCATCTTTTGCGGCTTTGTTCTCTTCTCGATCATAGGCACGGCTCATCGCTTGGATGAAGTCTTGTGGATGATAGTAAGAAATGAACTGAAGCGCATCTTTTACCGATGTGATCAAGTCATCTTGCTTGATAATAGTTGTCATATCAAATATCTCTTGAGCGGGCTGTTAGCTAGCGGGCTAAATTATAAGATAAAAAGCAAGTTCTGTGGGCGTTTTGAATGATTTTTGGCCGAAAGTTTAATAGCGAATTAGCAAGTCAAGGTAACTGTCATTTTTGTGGAGATTTCTGTCATAAATATGACAAAAGGCTGTCATAGTTCAGTTGAAATCTGTCATTTAAAGCAGAAAGTGGAATAATTTAAATCTATCTAATAACCTAACTTATTGAAAATTATTAATTAATAAAATTATTTTAAGTTATATTAAATATGACAGCATTGTCATAAATTTGTCATAAAACTTTTACATAATAAGCTCATCAAATTTAGAGCGTAACAAGCATATGATTACTGCAGTTGTTTCAGTTGTTGGTTTTTCTTTATATATCGCAGCGACATGGATTTACGGTCAAAAAGAAGATCAGGCTTAAGCTCTATCTTCTTTTTTTTTGCTTTAATTTTTTCATTCTAATAAATTCCTACAACTTCAAATCTTCAAATTTCGATCTAAATCTGCGTATACTATTCTAAAAATATGAAAACTTCTCTGATGAAAGATCATTCGGAATTTGCACACAATATAATTGAAATCTATAAAAAACATGCTCGTGCATGGACGGAATTACGCGGCAATTTTCTGTATGAAAAAGCATGGCTCGATCATTTTCTAGCACTGATTCCTCAACATTCTAAAATATTGGATTTAGGTTGCGGGTCGGGAAAACCGATAGCAGATTATTTGATTCAGCATGATCATAAAATAACGGGTGTCGATAGTTCAAATGTGATGATTGAAATGGCACAACAAAATTTTCCTGAACAATACTGGCTTCAAGCAGACATGCGAACTGTTGAACTCGATCAAAAATTTAATGCGATTTTGGCGTGGGACAGTTTTTTTCATCTGACTCCTGATGATCAACGGGCGATGTTCCAGAACTTTCAAAAACATGCCAAGCTGGGAGCGGCATTGATGTTTAGCAGTGGGCCAAGCCATGGGGAAGCGATTGGAGATATGTTTGGCGATGCTTTGTACCATGCCAGTTTGTCGCAAGATGAATATCGACAATTATTGAAAGATCATGGTTTTGAAGTCGTGAAAATGATTGTTCAAGATCAGGCCTGTGCCGGGCATACGGTGTGGTTGGCCAGAAAACTTTAATAAAAAACTCTAAATAGAACATAAAATCGATTAAATAAAATGGCAGAGCACTGTAAAAAGCCCATTCGAGGGGGAATAGGCTTTTTATAGTGCTCTATCTTAATGATTTTATATGACAAACTAATTAAATTTCATTTAAGTTATATTATATTTATTTCAGAAAATCTTAAAATAAGTGAATCTATTCACGCTCCTAAATCAGACTTTTATAGGAGGAATAATCGTTTAAAGGATAATGCGGTAATAATGGATATTGCAGGTGACTACAGGATGATCAAAATTAAAAACCATACTCTTCTTTTCAACTCATTAAACTTGGTTTCAAGTTGAACGAACGTGGTAGCTTGGAAAAAATTAAATCGAGTAAATTGTTTAAAAATATAAACTATTTAATGAGTATTAATTTACTTTTTTCTGCGGTTTAAGACTGGAGGCCTGAAGAATTATTGGGTTTTTATAAAGAGCAGAGACTTTTAAATGAACCGTAGGCGGTTGTTTTCTGGAAAGATAGACATCTTACTAAAATAAGAACGGTTGAATAAAACAGCTAAAATTAATTCCATTTTACCTCATCGTCATTCTAAGAAATTCACAAAAAAAACCACCCAATTTTTCAATCAGATGGCTTGGAAAACTTGCTTTGAAAAATTATTGAGCTGCTTGCTGCTCTGCTTGAATCGCAGTCAGGGCAATGGTAAATACAATATCATCCACTAGTGCACCACGTGACAAGTCATTCACCGGCTTATTTAAACCTTGCAGCATCGGACCTACGCTGACTACATTTGCCGAGCGTTGTACAGCTTTATAAGTCGTATTGCCTGTGTTCAAATCAGGGAAAATAAACACATTGGCACGACCAGCAACTTGTGAATCTGGCGCTTTTGAACGTCCCACACTTTCAACCGAGGCTGCATCGTATTGCAGTGGTCCATCAATCAGTAAATCAGGACGACGCTCTTTAGCAATTCGGGTTGCTTCAGCCACTTTCTCTACATCTGCACCGGTACCAGAAGTACCGGTTGAATAAGAAATCATGGCAATACGTGGGTCAATACCAAAGGCTTTTGCTGAATCTGCCGATTGGATGGCAATTTCAGCCAGTTGTTCAGCATCCGGGTCAGGATTAATTGCGCAGTCACCATACACGTAGACTTCATCCGGTAACAACATGAAGAATACTGAAGATACCAGTGAATACTCCGGTGCAGTCTTAATCAGTTGGAATGCAGGGCGAACTGTATTGGCGGTGGTGTGTACTGCACCCGATACCAATCCATCGACTTGATCGAGGGCAAGCATCATAGTGCCGAGTACGACGGTATCTTGCAGTTGTTCACGCGCTTGTAATTCGTTAATTTTACCTTTACGCAATTCCACCATTTTCGGCACATAGTTTTCACGAATTAGGTCAGGATCGATAATCTCAAGATCATGCGGCAAGTCTATATTTCGTGCTTTAGCCACTTCAATTACTGCTTCCGGTTTCGCCAATAGAATGCAATTGGCAATTCCACGAGATTGGCAAATTGCAGCTGCCTGAATGGTCCGGGGTTCATCACCTTCCGGTAAAACAATCCGTTTTTTTGCTGTAATGGATTTTTGAACCAACTCATGACGGAAAGCAGACGGCGATAAACGAGGCTTGTAAGAACCATTTAGCAGTAGGGCAATCCAGTCTGCATTCAGATGGCTGGATACGAAACGGCTGACTTGCTCGGCGCGTTCAGTATCATCGACTGGAATTTCATTGCTTAAATTGGAAAGGCTCTGTGCGGTCTCAAAGGTGCTGAGCGGTGTGTGCAGAATCGGTAAGCCATTTTTAATAGCAGTCTGGCAGAAAGCTAAAACCGAAGCATTTGGCTCATGGTGTTCAGTTAACACCAAGCCGGCTAGTGGGATACCGTTGCTGCTAGCGAGGCTACTTGCCAGTAAAACATCAATACGGTCAGAGGCACTAATAATCAGTTCACCGGCCACAAATTTATTCAGTTCATGTTCAATATTCGAAGCAATCAGGCTGCTATGTAATACCCGGCGCTGCGTGGCTTCACCCCGGTTAATCCATTCTGCTGAAATATGCGCAGCCAGATCGGAAATTCGCGGTACACTTAAAGTATCACTGAAGGGCACTAAGCCAATCACTGGAAGTTTTTCAGAACCAAGATGGGCATGAGTTTTTTGAATTGCTCTAACAAATTTTTCAGTCTCACCAATCAGGCGTAAACTGGGATCAAATGTGACCGGAACCTGAGCAGAATCTTCATGCAAGCCCTTGGTACGCATAAACAAGATGCCGGCCATACGGGTAGAGGAAGCGCCACCAAAATAGCGTAACTGATTTTCGACTTTTTCCGCACTCAATTCCGGCGTATTAATATCGGCATTGCTGACAATAATGACTTTGGCATCGAGTGCCTGCGCCAAGGTGGCATTCATTTCAGAGGCGAAAGCATCACGACTGTTCGGGAATAAGCCTTCAACAATAATCAGATCATGATTCTTGGCAATCTGACGATGCAGACGTACTGCTTCTTCGAGTAGCTCATCACTTTCATCTTGATTAATTTGCTGAATCAATTTGGTATAAGGAATCGGTTCAACTGTTTCACTATTTGATAAATGACGATACAGGGCGGTTGTACCATCTACGGGTTGATTTTTTTCTTGTGAAAAAGGTTTAAGAAAACCGGCTTTCACACCTTGGCATTCCAAGGCATAGACTAAACCCAGGCTGGCTGAAGTTAATCCTACGCCTTCCCCAGTTGGAACTAATAAAATTGTTTTCATAGCTTGATTCTAAATAAAAGGATTCAGTGATGAGCATTATAAAATGTACGATGGCTTAAGCCGTCTCAACATCTGCTTCAAACTTTTTTGCAGCTGCTTGATTAACCTCATTCACAACATTTTCAGTTTCTTGTGCAATGCGACCTTCTTCATCAGTAGGAACAACCCAAATTTGAGGACCAGTACCTGCGTCTATACGGCCTTCTGTTCCGCGCTTCAAGTTATCGTTTTGTTCTTTGCTTAAGTTGAAACCGAAGTGAGGGAGGTATGCCAATGTTTTTTCACGGATATAGGCAGAATTTTCCCCGATACCACCTGTGAAGAACAGACCGTCAATACGCGGCAAGCCACAGCTTAAGGCTGCAAGTGATTTAGCTAAACGGTAGCAGAATACTTCAATCGCAATGCTTGCATCTTCATTGCCCTGTTCAGAGGCTTCAATCAGGGTACGCATATCATTCGAAAGATTCGAAAGACCGAGCAAACCACTTTGATTGTTCAGCATTTTATCGATTTTATAAATATCCCAACCCAAGTTGCTTGCCAGAAAGCTATGAATACTTGGGTCAACATCCCCGCTACGGGTACCCATAACCACACCTTCTAATGGTGTCAGACCCATAGAAGTATCCACACTTTGGCCATTCCAAATGGCACAAGTCGAGCTACCATTGCCGAGGTGAGCCGTTAGCCAGCCACCTTGTTTAAAGCTGCCTGCCAGTTCTGAACCGCGTTCAGATACATAGGCATGACTGGTGCCATGGAAACCGTAACGGCGGACATTGTGCTCGGTATATAAGAATTTTGGCAAGGCATAACGAAAAGCATGTTCCGGCATAGTTTGGTGGAAGGCCGTATCAAATACCGCGACTTGTGGTAACTGTGGAAACAAACGCATGGTTGCGTCAATACCGACTAAGTGTGCAGGATTATGTAAGGGTGCAAGCGGTGTAGCTTCACGAATACGTTCTACGATTTCTTTAGTGAGTAATTCTGCTTTGGTCAAGGTGCCGCCATGTACTACCCGGTGGCCAATGGCTTGAGGATTATATTGTGATAAACGTTCTAAAATGGTTTCCAGTGCTTTTTCATGATCGGCATAGGGAATAGAAAGTTCGAGTTGCTCACCGCCAACAGTGATGCCTTTAATACGTGCATCAGCAGAACCTAGATTTTCTGCCAAACCAAAGATACGATCTTCACGGTGCTCAGAAACTAAAGCATATTTGATAGAAGAAGATCCGCAGTTAATCACTAATACTGATGTAGTCACGTTTATATACCCGAATTCTAATTGAAATAATTATCCCTTATTGATCACGATGCAATGTTGTTGTGATGCAATCTTAATCAGTATGAATGTTTTATCATGGGTTTTTTATTGCTCCTAGATAGACTTTAGCAGATTAGACTTAAGCATTATCGACCTGCTGCATAATAATAATTAAAATTTATCGTTTGATAGATTTCATTTATTAATAAAATAGTACTCAATCCTAGTATGTGGCTTGTATGAATTATAACCATAGCATGAGTGATTTATTTTGAGCATCAAATCATGTTGTTTTAATATTATTTTCGATATTTTATTTCTGACCAGCGCACGATCACATAAGCAATCAGTGCAACCATGAAAAAAACCAGCATCATCCAGGCCAAGCCCTGTAGTGTTTCAATAATGGTCCGATAAATCTCGAGTACCCATCTTTCACGGGTCAGTTCAATGACAATTTTTTTGTCATTATCGGTATAGGTGAGTGGCGTGATATATTTTTCCATATCGTAAATACGAATACCGGAAGATGTGCCCACGACCATGCCGGCAAATTTGGTGTATTTTGCCCATGCTTCATGAATGGGATCGTTAATTATTCGCGCCAGAATTTGATTGATAGAGTGAGAAAAAATTTTCATTACGGCAAAAGAGACTAGTAATGCCAATACGAATGTACAGATCATTAAATAATAAAACATTGCATATTCCCTTTTATGGTTATTTTTATCATCTTGTGAAATTTAGCTTAGAGATATTGTAGTGGCTATGTTCAGCCTCATTTTTGAAGCTGAACATGGAATGATTCTGTTAAGCGCTGTATTTATTGACGAATTTGACCATCACCAAACACCACCCATTTTTGCGAAGTCAGACCTTCAAGACCAACAGGGCCACGGGCATGAATCTTGTCAGTTGAGATACCAATTTCTGCACCTAAACCATATTCAAAGCCATCTGCAAAACGGGTAGAGGCATTGATCATCACTGAGCTTGAATCTACCCGGGCTAAAAACTGACGAGCATGACTATAGTTTTCAGTAATAATGGCATCGGTATGGTGTGAGCCATATTTATTAATATGCTCAATTGCTTCCTCAATACCGCTGACCACTTTAATCGCCAAAATTGGACCTAAATATTCGGTGTACCAATCTTCTTCGCTGGCAGGTTTAACATTTGAGCCTAAAATGCGCTGCGTTTCGCGGCAGCCACGCAGTTCAACCTGTTTCTCGGCATAAAGTTCAGCAATATTAGGCAGAAATTCTTCAGCAACTTTTTCATCGACCAATAAAGTTTCCATCGCATTACATACGCCATAACGATGGGTTTTGGCATTTAGCGCAATCGGTAAAGCTTTTTGCAAATCGGCCTGTGCTTCAACAAAGACATGACAATTACCATCTAGGTGTTTAATCACCGGAATACGCGCTTCATTGCTCACGCGCTCAATCAGCCCTTTGCCTCCACGTGGAACAATGACATCTACATATTCAGACATGGTAATCAGATGACCGACTGCCGAACGGTCAGCCGTGTTAATAACTTGCACGGAAGTTTCCGGTAAACCCGAAGCTTTTAAACCATGCTGGATGGCTTGAGCAATGGCTTGATTAGATTGTAGTGCTTCAGAACCGCCACGCAAAATAATGGCATTTCCAGACTTCAGCGCAAGTGACGCTGCTTCAAGGGTCACATTCGGCCGTGATTCGTAAATCATGCCGACTACACCTAAAGGTACACGCATTTTACCAAGCTGGATTCCCGAAGGACGGTAAGCGAGGTCAGTGATTTCCCCAATAGGGTCAATAAGGCTCATGACATCTTTCAAGCCATGCAACATAGCTTTAAAGCGTGTGGGGGTAAGTTCTAAGCGATCAAGTAATGCACTGTCCAAATTGCTGTTACGACCTTTGGTCATATCAATTTGGTTCGCAGCTAAAATTGCAGCTTCACTGTCTTGTAAAGCAGTGTAAATTGCAGATAAGGCATTGTTTTTTGTTTCAGTAGAAGCGCTTGCCAACACGCGCGAAGCTTGGCGTGCTTGTTGTCCTACCGTTTGCATATATTGTTCAATTGAATCTTGCATAGCGGTTGATCACTTAGAAATTACACCTTCGATAGTAACAGTCTGGCACAAGACAATGAAGCATCTATCGGCAAAAAATCTCTGAAACTTTTCAAGCTATTTATATTTTGAAATTCTTTTGTTTGTAAATTTAGATGAGTGGTCGGGGAATAAGTTGCGTGTTAAATGATCCTCTGTATAGAATAAAAAATAATGACATTGATGTCTGATAATTAAAGCAAATGAATGGATGCTGCGCAGAAATTCGATATTTATTTTCTTGCAAAATAACAATAAGGCAAGAATGGAGGAAGGGATATGAATTCCATGATCCAAATGGACTCGGCACTACAAGAATCGAACATGAGTTTTGGCTTTTTTGATCTTTACCATAGAAACAGTTTTAAAGAGCCTGCACGTACAACGTGGATCAAAGGCTGGAAAATTGAATATATGGCAATTGCTCAACCTGAAACGATTCACAACACTCCAATTGTTATTGTTGGCGGTGCATTTCAAAATTTCAATTCTTATAAATATTGTGTTGAACAGTTGCTCAGTGCAGGCCCGATTATCCTGATTGATTTACCTTCTATGGGCGCGAATCAACAAATTACCAATCGTGATACCGGGGTTTCTGCAGGAACTTTGGAATTGCCAGATTTGGCACGTATGCTCGGTGAATGGCTGGATATAGAAAATTTGTCCAAAGTTTCAGTAATGGGAATGTCTCTGGGTTCAGTCGTGGCGTCAGGCTTGGCCCATCAACGTCCTGAATTGATTGACCGCATGATTTTAATGGGCGTGATGCAAAAAACCCGTAAAAGCTGGCGCATGTTGCTGGAAGAATCTTTGCATTTAATGAAAGAACAGCGCATGGACGAGTTTGGCCAAGCCGTGATTTTGTATTTGGTCAATCATGCCAAAATTGATCAAACCCGCATGTCACCCACTGCAAAACGTTTGTTCTTTAAACAGATGGCTGAATTTACTGCAACCGAACAAGATCGCTATGAAATCAACTGTAGCCGTTTACTGCGTTTAACGGACGTGCCGATTCCGCAATGTAAAGTACTGGTCGCGTGTGGGCAATATGACAGTTTCACCTTGCCACATGAAAATGCAAATTTTGCTTTGCAATGTCCCAACATGGAATTTGCCATGATTGCCAATGCAGATCATGTACCGCAATTACAGCGCCGTAAAGAAACCATGAGTTTGTTTGCAACATTCTTACAGAGTCAATCGATTGACATTGTAGAAGGGATTATCCCGATGACCCGTGCACAGTTGCTGACTTTAGAACGTCGTGGAGAAGAACGGATTGCAGTACAGAATCCAATGACTGTATTGACCCATCGTCATTCAGAATTGCGACTGCCAACACATATTATTGATCTAAACTTCTTTGGGGTTTTACTTGAATTTGCAGAAGGGTTAACAGTAAAAGCGGAGCAATATCCACGTGATTTGGCTTTGCATTTAGAAGATGATGAAGGTCAATTTAAAATTGAATGTTTAATTTTTGCCGTAGATTCAACACAAATCCGTGCCCTGTTTAAACATGGCAGTTTTGAGGTGGCAGAACGTTTATTGCGTTATGTGCAGCGACAAAAAGAAGCAATCCAGATGCTGGAATCAGTGAGTTAAGCAATTTTCTTCTGAAGATAAAAAAACAGCGTATTTAACGCTGTTTTTTTATGCTTGCATGGATCATCCAGACCAGATCTCCCAAGTGTTCGTCACTCGGTAATTGGTTGTTTGTCTGATTCTGAAAATAATGCTGAGGTTGAACAACAGTCGTTTTTTCAAAACCTGCTTGCTGAAAAAAGTCTTGTACTTGTTGAGGATGAGTAAAATGAAAACTAAATGCACTCTTGGACATCCATTTCAGTAATTTACTGCTGGCCCAAATAAAATTGGCCAATTTATTCTTGACCGGTTCCGGATAAATATCAGTCAGGTAATGCAGTTCTTTAAAGTCCTGACCGTAGTGTGTAATCGCCTGCAGCAATTGCAATAGCAGATCTTTATTAAAGTAGTTTATTAAACCTTCACTAATCACCACCAAGGGACGATTCAGATCAAATACGTGAAAAGCTTGCTCAAAATCTGCAGTGAATAAATCTACTGATAAAACTTCCGGACTATTGAGATCAATTTGTTTTAGTGCCTGAGTTTTGACTTTTGCCATACCTGGTAAATCAAGTTCACGATAATCAATGTGGGGATATTTTTGTCGAAAGTTCCAGCCACGTGGCGATAGACCACTTGCGATTTCAAGCACTTGTAAGTCGGGGAGTTGCTCAATCAGTTGGGTGAGATGCTGATCAATCATGCGATGGCGTTGTTTGAGCGTGGTACGCATACTGCCACCGACAAATTTTTCAGCCCAGCTTTCTAGAGGGTGTACCAGTCTAGCCAGCATTTTGCCTTTAGATGTCGCAAAAACCGGGTGTGAAATTCCCATGGTATACCAAATATAACCAGTGTAATGCGCAGTAAATGAAATGTGTCGATGTTCTGAAAGCTGTTGTGTCATGTCATCCTGACCTGTATGTTTTTGTAGTTTTAAATATATAATTGAGTGTTTAATAGGCTTCTTCTATAACTGATTGGTATCTTTTAAAAAAGTTGATATCAGCAGATTATAGGCAAGTAGTCTCTGACTTTATTTTTGATTATCATAATGAAAAAGGAACACCTTGTCGTGTTCCTTTTGTCGCATTAATTAAATGAATTTTTAAAGTTTTCGACAGTGTCTCGAACTTTTTCCCATTCGGTACCTAGATTCAGGGTTTCACTCACGCTGATCTCTGGGATTTTACCGCGCATACGCTCTAAACGTTCTTGATTCGGTAAAGGTAAATCGCTAATACCTTCTAGTGCTGTACATGCTGCTGAACGGTCATTACACACTAGGCCCATATCACAGCCGGCTTTGAGTGCAGCCTGAATGCGGGCGTCTGCGCCGCCGACTATGCAAGCTGCTTGCATGGTTAAGTCATCCGAGAACAGCACACCATCAAATTTCAATTTTTGACGTAAAATATTTTGAATCCAGTAGGGTGAGAAGCCGGCAGGGTTCAGATCGACCTGATCATAAATCACATGCGCGGGCATGAGTGCATCCAGTTGCGGCATGAGCTGAATAAAGGTCTGCATATCCTTGTTGTAGATTTCGTCATAAGACCGTGAATCGACAGGCGCTGCCACATGCGAATCTGCTTTGACTGAACCATGACCCGGGAAATGCTTGCCTGTATTGGCCATGCCTGCTCGCTTCATTCCTTTCAAAAAGGCACTTGCAAGAGGAACAATATCTTGAATATTTTTGGCAAAGCCACGATCGCCAATCACATCGCTGACATCATTTAAGTCCAATACCGGTGCAAAACTAAAATCAATCCCGACGGCAAGAACTTCAGTTGCCATGAGCCAACCGCATTGCTCAGCCAAATCAACTGCCTTTTCAGGTTCGCTTAAATAGAGTTCACCCAAACGACCCATTGCAGGAAGTAAGGTAAAACCCTGTTTCAAGCGTTGTACGCGACCACCTTCTTGGTCTACGGCAATTAAAATCTCGGGTCTTATATTACGCATATGATCTGTTAAAGCACGAACTTGTTGTGGTGATTTTATATTTCGCGAAAATAAAATCATGCCACCCACTTGCGGTGTTCGTAATAGTTGAATATCTTCTTGAGTAAGTTCTGTGCCAGCGATGTCTAGCATCAATGCGCCAATCATATCGGTGTCCGTGTTAGGATTTTATAAAGAAAAAACAATACCCGAATTCTGCAATGATTTGCTACATTTTGACAGTACAGAATATGATAAAACTACACGTCATACATATATTAAGTTGTTTAAGATTTTGAATATACTGCATTCATGTTGAAAAACGACGTTGCAATATTGGTCAAAGACCAAGGAATTATGAATTATTTATGAAACTTCAAACATTAGCTTGTGCAGTTGCAATTGCGACTGGTGGATTTTTCTTTTCCCATGTAGTGAACGAGGCCATTGCAGCTAATGATACAGTTGCAGTTTCTCAAGCTATTCAACCCACGCAAGAACAAGCGCTTGTATCACGTCAATTGGCGACGTTGGTTGACCGTCAGCATTATTTAAATCAGCGCTTAGATGCGGCTACTTCTAATCGCATTCTTGATTTTTATTTAGATAGCCTAGATGCAGATCATTCATTATTTTTGGCACCGGAAGTCGAACAATATAAGAAAAATTATGGTGCAAATTTTGGTGCTGCGTTAAAAGCAGGGGATTTATCGGGCCCTTATTTGATTCATGCGCAATATCGTGAACGTTTAAAACAGTTTTATGAGTTTATGTTGGCCGAATTGAAAAAGCCGCAAAACTTGAAACAAGCCAATGTGTATATTGATACCGATCGCGAAAAAGCACCTTATTTCAAATCTGTAGCAGAACAACGTGCCCATTGGCAAAAAATGTTGGTGTCGCAGCTCATTAACTTAACTATTAGTAAAGAAGAAGAGTCTGCGAAACAAAAAGCATTAAAAGATGATCCAGCTTTAGCCAATGGTCAGGATTTAGCCAGCCCAGAAGATTTAACTCCAGTCCAAACCTTGACCAAGCGTTATACCCGTCAACTTGAACGAATTAGCCGTGTTAAAAGTGATGATGTTTTAGACAAAACTTTAAATGCGATGATGTTGACCTATGATCCGCATAGTAACTATTTCCCGCCTGTAGATGCGATGGAATTGAACCGTCAAACCACCTTGCAATTAGAGGGGATTGGGGTTTCGATTCGTCCAGAACGCGGTAATGAAGATTACACCAAGATTGAAACCATTGTTGAAGGTGGTCCGGCCAGTAAATCCGGTCAGATAAAATCGGGTGATCGCATTATTGGTGTAGCACAAGACGGCGACAAAATGGTCGATGTTGTTGGTTGGGCAAGTAATGAAGTGGTGGGCTTAATCCGCGGTAAACGTGGCACCAAGGTTAGCTTGCGTTTACTGGGTCCTGGTGCATCGATGGGTCAGGCGCGTACCGTAAGTCTGGTTCGTGATGTGATTCAGGAAGAAGATGCCGGTGTACGTTCTCGTACAGTTGATATTAAGCGTGATGGTAAGAACTACACTTTTGGTGTGATTGAAATTCCGTCGTTCTATTTGAACTATCGTGCGCGCCGTGCAGGTACAGATTATCGCTCGGTTTCTGAAGACACCAACAATGCTTTAAAAGCTTTGGCTGCGAAAAATGTGTCCGGAATTATTATTGATTTACGAAATAATCCAGGCGGTTCACTTGAAGAAGTGGCACGCATGCTGGGTCAAGTGATTAAGTCAGGCCCTGTGGTGCAAATTCGTGATGGCAATGGCAATGTCAGCGTATTTGAAGATAATGATGGCGGTGCACAAACCTATGCAGGCCCACTTGCAGTCATGGTCAACTTAGCATCAGCATCAGCCAGTGAAATTTATTCTGCTGCCATTCAGGACTATGAACGCGGTATCGTGATTGGTAGTACAACCACCGGTAAGGGTACAGCGCAAGTTCAACTGGATACTTTGGCGCATGGTCAAGCGACCTTGACGCAACGTAAGTTCTATCGTGTGACGGGTGGTAGTACCCAGAATAAAGGCGTAGTGCCTGATATTAAACTGGTGGATATCTACAATGAAGAATTTGGTGAGCGTAAAGCCAAGAATGCCTTGAAATGGGATACCATTCCAACTGCTCCATTTAAGCGTGAAGGTTCTATACAACCCTATGTACAAAATCTGGCTCAAATGTCGCAACAGCGCGTAGTGGCTGATCCGCAATTTAAATATCTGGAACAACGCAAAGCGATTGCCAAAAAAACCGAAGAGCAAAAGCGTGTAGTTCTGGATATTGATCAGCGTAAAGCAGAATTGAATGCGCTGGAACAAAAAACTTTAGAGTCAGAGAATCAGCGTCGTGCGGTAACCGGTCAAAAGCCTTATGCCAATTGGGAAAGTTACCAGGCTGCTATGGATGCGTTGATTGAGTCACGTTCAAAAATGAAGGCAACCCAACGGCCTGCTTTACCTGAAGAAGAAGTGTTTGTCACAGAGTCGGCCAATATTTTATTGGATTACGCGAAATTACAATCGGGTAAGACTATTACAAACTAAACTTACTGTTTAGGCATTACTCCTTTTAATATCCAAAAACCAGTCAGTTCATCTGACTGGTTTTTATTTGTCTGCATATCGGTAATTTTGAATTACCTAGCCCTTGTTCAAATAAAGGAATAGGCAGCGAGATGTAATCAATCTGGTTGTGCTTTTATCATCCTTGGCAACCAGATTTTTTTATCAGTGCTAAGTTGTATAGAAACAACCGAATGCCTTGAATCAGGGGGAATATGAATGGTGTAAGAATAATGACCAAAAATTTGATCTATATTTCTTTAATTACATAAATAAATTAGTAATAAAAATGAATAGAGTAATGATCACTTGACTAAAATAGAATAGTATTAGATGTTTGTTTTAATTGATGGTTTTAATACGTACTCTTTAATGAATGACAAGCTTTTGTTAAACAATAAATGATATTAATAACGTGGAATAAAACAAGAATGATAACCTGTACGGAAGCTTGATATGGTTCATATATATTATGATTTTAGCCTGGTGATAGGTTCAGTTATTGTTGCCATTTTGGCCTGTTATTTTGCAGTGTCAATTGAACAATCATTATTCCGTGGCTTACGTCAGCAATATGAGAAAATTCTTCTTGTTATAAGTGGATGTATGTTGAGTGCTGCAATTTGGTCTATACACTTTGTAGGCATGCTGGCTTGTCGTTTACCTGCTGATTATTCTTTTGATTACGGCCTTACCTTCCTGTCTTATGTGATCGCGTTTATTGCTTCTATCTTTGCCGTTTGGCTCACCACGCGAGCAACCTTGCCATTTTTGCGCCTGGTTTTAGGCGCGGTCCTGACGGGTTTGGGCATCGCGGGGATGCACTATACCGGAATGATGGGTTTAGTCATTGATCAACATGAAATTTATTATGATCCATTGTTAGTCGCCTTTTCAGTCTTGATTGCCATTGTTGGGTCAGGTTTATCCTTTTGGCTCACTTTCAAATATAAAAATGCAGTACATAAAATGCTGCATATTAAAGCTTTGATCGCTTTAATAATGGCACTGACTCTGGTCGGCATGCATTATATGGGGATGGCTTCTGCCGCTTTTTACTCGATTGATGCGAATCAGCTGGTTTCAAATTATAAAAATGCACAAGGGTTAATTTTATTTAACATTATTTTTGTAATCAGTTCAATTCTGGTTGCTGCATTTACTGTGGCGATCTTGGAACAACGCCTGGAAGCGCGTAATAAACAGCTTTCTGCAGCCAATCGTGAACTTGCCAGCCAAGCAGTTCAGGATAACCTAACCCGGTTGCCCAACCGTTTATTTTTGGCTGAATATTCACATTTGCTCTTTACTCAGCATCGTTATCGAGATGAAAAAATTGCATTTCTTTATATTAATTTAGATCGTTTTAAGGCAGTCAATGATGTATTTGGACATCATGTTGGTGACCAATTATTGGTTCAACTCGCTGCGCGCATTCAAAGCATACTCGCAGAAAATGAAAAATTGTTGCGTATTGGTAGTGATGAATTTTTGATGGTACTTGAAAGCGCAAGCATTGAACACGCTGTCGAAAAGTCAGAACAAGTATTGCGGTTGATTCAGGACAGTTTTTTGATTGCCGGCAAAGAAATTAATATTTCGAGCAGTATCGGAATTGCGATGTATCCAGACCATGGCAATAATTTACAAGATTTGCTGATCAATGCCGATGCTGCAATGTTAATGTCTAAATATCAAGGTAGAAATACCTATTCAGTGTTTAATTATAGTGTAGGTCAACAAGAAGCAAAAAGCCAAACTAAACTAATCAATGATTTATATAAGGCTGTTGAAGAAAAACAATTTATTCTATTTTATCAACCTAAATTCACCACCAAAAGCCGTAAAATTTGTGGTGTGGAAGCACTGATTCGTTGGAATCATCCCCGCTTGGGACTATTAACCCCGAATATGTTTATCGAGGGAGCAGAAAAAACTGGACTCATTATTCAAATGGGCTATTGGGCTTTGGAGCAAGCCTTTAAACAAATTCAAATTTGGGAACAAAGTGATTCGAATTATTTTCCCTTGGCTGTGAATTTGTCGGCAGTGCAATTTGAACATAAACATTTATTTTCAACGTTGGAGAGCTTATTTGATAAGTATCAAATTAATCCAAATCATTTAGGCATTGAAATTACCGAATCTACCGCGATGCATCATATTGATGCCAGTATTCGCAGTTTTGAGCGTCTGCGTCAGATGGGCATAAAACTTGCCATTGATGACTTTGGGACAGGACATTCCAGTTTCTTGTATTTAAAGAACTTGCCGGTGGATGAACTAAAAATAGATCGAGAGTTTATTCGTGATCTGTCTGTCGGTTCAAAAGATGAAATGATTTTAGAAAGTATTATCCAGTTAGCGACCAAACTGGGTTTGGTGGTTACCGCGGAAGGGGTGGAAACGCCATCACAAGCCGATATCTTGACCCGTTTAGGTTGTCAGCAACTGCAAGGATACCTGTTAGGTATGCCAGTAAATGTTGATCGCCTGGAAGAGAGCAAATACGCACTGCCTATTTAAGATTAGTCAATTTTGAACAAGTTTAGTTCATTTCAAAAGTTGGATGATCTGCTACAATATCGCCAAATTTTTATATTGATCAGTTCTGATCTTTTACACTGCGATTCTGCAGTAGGTATCTTTCATGAGTTTTAAAGACGAATTAGCGGCACAGGTCGCGCAGCGACGGACGTTCGCGATTATTTCCCACCCCGATGCTGGTAAAACCACCATGACAGAAAAACTGTTGTTATGGGGTAAAGCGATTCAGGTTGCCGGGATGGTCAAAAGCCGAAAGTCAGACCGTGCTGCAACGTCTGACTGGATGGAAATGGAAAAAGAACGGGGTATTTCCATCACCACATCGGTTATGCAGTTTCCCTATAAAAAGCATGTGATTAACTTACTTGACACCCCGGGACATGAAGATTTCTCGGAAGATACTTACCGTACTTTAACTGCAGTTGACTCTGCACTGATGGTGATTGACGGTGCAAAAGGGGTCGAAGACCGTACCATTAAATTGATGGAAGTGTGTCGTATGCGCGACACGCCGATCATTTCTTTTGTCAACAAAATGGACCGTGAAATCCGCGAGCCATTAGAGCTGCTTGACGAAATTGAAAATGTGTTGAAAATCCGTTGTGTGCCCCTTACTTGGCCAATGGGCACTGGTCGTGATTTTGCCGGTGTGTATAATCTGCTCGAAGAAAAATTTTATGTCTACAAAGCCGGTTTTGGTTCGACTATTACCGACATTGAAATTCGTGACGGTTATGATTATCCGGACTTGCGTGAAAAAGTTGGTGATCTTGCTTTTGCTGCTTTTGAAGAGTCTTTAGAGCTTGTTCAAATGGCTAACGATCCGATTGATCGTGAGCTATTCTTGCAAGGTAAACAAACACCGGTGTTATTCGGTACTGCTTTAGGTAACTTTGCGGTAGATCATGTTTTAGATGCTTTCATTAATTTAGCGCCTGAGCCAAAAGCACACCCAACCAAAGAACGTACTGTAGAGGCGACTGAAGAAGGTTTCACTGGCTTCGTATTTAAAATTCAGGCCAATATGGATCCAAAACATCGTGACCGTATTGCATTCATGCGGATCTGTTCAGGCAAGTATGAGAAAGGTTTAAAAATGAATCATGTACGTCTGGGTAAGGATGTACGGATCAGCGATGCTTTGACCTTTTTGGCGGGTGAACGTGAACAGCTAGAAGAAGCATGGCCAGGCGATATCATTGGTTTACACAACCACGGGACGATTCAAATCGGCGATGCTTTTTCCTCGGGTGAGGATATTCACTTCACCGGCATTCCACACTTTGCCCCAGAAATGTTCCGCCGTGTACGTCTTAAAGATCCGCTAAAATCCAAGCAACTTCAAAAAGGCTTGAAAGAGCTTTCTGAAGAGGGTGCAACTCAGGTCTTCATGCCGCAAATCAATAATGACTTGATTGTGGGCGCAGTCGGTGTACTTCAGTTTGAAGTGGTGGCGTACCGCTTGAAAGAAGAATACAAGGTTGACTGTGTTTATGAGCCGGTAAACATTAATACGGTTCGTTGGGTAACATGTGATGATGAAAAGAAATTCAACGAGTTTAAGAAAAAAGCGCATGACCAATTGTCGGTTGATGGTGGTGGTCATTTGACTTATCTGGCACCGAGTCGTGTGAACTTGCAACTCATGCAAGAGCGTTATCCAGATATTCAATTCCGTGCTACACGCGAACACTAAACATAACGAAAAATAAAGCAGCTTCTTTATGAAGCTGTTTTATTAAGGGGGCTATTAACGCTTCATAAATAGTTTGCGCTGTGTGCTAAAATTAAACAGATAAGGCATGAAACGCAAAGAATAGCGAGACTATTTTTAAGTTTCATAATGAAATCTGAGAAAATTTTAGCCACGGCCTTTCAGGACTAGCATATTTTTTTTGCTGTTATGTCGTTAAAGAGCAGTTATTTAGAATAACTAAATTTCATGCTTCCTGCCTCATATCAGCAAAAAATATGTGTCGTCGCAAATATAGATGAAGTGTTAACAGACCCCATTAGAATCATTGATATAGATATATTTATACAGATCAGTCAATTTAGAAAAAGAGTTGTAAGCATGAACGGGAAAATAATGGGTGCATCAGTGATCGCCATTGGTCTGATGCTGAGTGCTTGCGATGCTTCAAAAAAAGAACAACCAGATCAATCATATGACAAGCCTGAAACTTCAGGACTAAAAACTGAGCACGCAGAGGTATTGCCATATTTAAATATTCAAGAGCAAGATGCAAAAATTGCTTTGCCTTTTTGTGAAACAAAGAATTGTATTGATGTAAGTATTCAAAGTGTGCATACCGCAGATGCCTGGTTAAATGACTGGATTAACAAGAGCCAAGCATTGGTGATTCAAGATCAAATTGGGCTTAAACAGGACATGAGTTTACAGCAGGCGATCAATGCGTATGTGAAAAAGTCAGATGCTTGGCAAGCTGAATTTTCCAAAAATAAAGCCTATGAATTGGCGATGTATACACGAATTGCCTACCAGCGTAATCAATATGTCTTGATGCAATTGGGCGTGGATACCAATCAAGAAGGTATTAAAGTTAAAGAGCGCTATTACTTTTTTGTGGCCGATCGCAAAAAACAGAAAGCAGTGACTTTATTGGAGCTAATTGACCCTAAGCAGCAAAATACCATGAATAACCTTGTGCAGCAGGCTTATCAAAAATGGTTAAAAGAACAAACCACCGAAGTGAAAAAGCATGCACCCAAAAAACTGTATTGGGGACAAGCGGACTGGTTTTTTGATCAAGAAGGAGTGGGTTTACATTATCGTACCCATGAAATTGTTAAAGACGGAACACAACTGGACATCTATTTAACCAAACAACAAACCAAGCAGATATTGAAAGCTGATGCGTATCAGCATATGTTCTAGTAATCCTGTAATAAATATGTACATCTAACAGAAGTCCATTTACCCGATTAAACTGATAGGTCAGATGATGCTAAAAAATAAAACAATTTTTACCATGAGTATTCTTGCAGCAGCAATTGCATTGAGTGCCTGCCAGCCTAAGCAAACCGAACCGAAACAGGAGGATACAGCGGCATCTCAAGCTGTGGCCCAACCTGAAGTTTTAAAACTGGCAGGGGATTCTGAAAAGTTAAGCTCGGATTTGCCTGAATGTGATGGGAATAGCTGTCCAGAGATTTCTATAGAACGTTTGTCTAGTAACCAGGCCTTTATTGATGAGTATATTGATCAGCAAATTTTGAAACAGCTGGATCAAATTTTAGATATTTCCCCGAATTTGGTGAAAGAAAACCAGCAAGCAACTGCTGAAAATCCAAAAGATTCTAAAGCCCAAGAGCAAGCTACAGAACAGGCCGCGTCCGTAGCGATTGAAACACCAAAGCAAAAACTGGAACAGCAAGTTGCACCTTATTTAGTGAATTTCTTGTCTTTGGATAAAGAATTGAAGGCCTTAAGTGCCAATCATCAAATTAGCCTAATGATCAAGCCGAAAATCCTAAATGCAGGCACGCCTTTAGCAACTGTGGTTTTAAATTCAAGTAGTTATTTGGGGGGAGCGCATGGTTCATCATCACAGCGCTACTATAACTTTGACTTGGAAAAGAAAAAACAAATTGAACTGAATGATATTTTAGTCCCAAATCAAAAAGCAGCTTTAGAAAAGAAAGCACATGAAGTGTTTAAAAACTGGGTGGTCGAGTCCAAGTTGGCGAATAGCGTTGAAGAATATGAACAGGCATGGAAATTTACTTTATCGGATAATTTTTATTTATCCACCCAAGGTTTGATTTTACAATATGGTGAATATGAAATTGGGCCTTATGTGGTGGGATTACCGCGTTTGACCATTCCTTATGATCAATTGCAAACTGTACTGAAGAAACAGTATCTACCTCAGGTTGAAGCAAAGCAGGCAGCCGCACCTGCAAGTACAGCTGCGGTAAATAAAGCCAAACCTTAATGTCTTATCCACTGTTTGATACTCATACCCATTTTGATGTTCCTGATTTTGATCATGATCGGGAACAACTGGCGCGTGCTGCAAAAGCAGTGGGGGTTGAACGGTTAATTTTGATTGGTTTTGTGCAATCTCGCTTTAAAGACTTAGTTCAAACCCAGCATTTTTTAAATCAATTGCCAGATGCACCCAAAAGCTATCTAGCTCCCGGGCTGCATCCTTTTTATATTGAACAGCATCAAAGCTCACACCTTAGGGATTTAGAGCAGCTTTTAAAAAATGAAGAATGTGTCGCGATTGGCGAAATTGGTTTGGATACTTTTTCAAAACAGCATAAACAAGCTGAAGCTTTTCAAAAGCAAAAAGAGTTTTTCTCTGCGCAACTTGAATTGGCGCAACAGTTTGATAAACCAGTTTTACTGCATATTCGGAAATCGCATGCTGAAACATTGGCTATATTGAAGCAGCATCAATTCAAATTAGGCGGTATTGCACATGCTTTTAGTGGTGGAATAGAAGAAGCAAAAGCCTTTATTAAGCTTGGTTTTAAAATTGGTGTCACTGGGCAAATTACCAACCCCAATGCAAAAAAATTACATGCTGTGGTTCAGGCCATTGGTGCTGAGCATGTGGTTTTGGAAACAGACTGTCCTGATATGACGCCATTATGTTGTCAGAGTTCAACAGAACACCGAACCCGAAATACCCCGGCCAATTTACCTTATGTTTTAGCTGGATTAGCACAATCTCTTCATCTTGAACCTGATAGTCTTGCCTTGCAACTATGGCAAAACTCACTCCATGCCTTAAAAATTGATATCTAAAAAATGTTATGAAATAGCCTTTTATCCATAAATATTCGTATTTTATTGCGTATTTTGTTATGAATATAAGATGTTGAGTTCCCCTGTTTTGTGGAATATTGAAAAGATCCATCTTGTATGGTTAAAACCTGTCTATACTATTTTAAAAATCTAAATCAAAAATAATGAGTGAATTATGCAAAGTAATAACCCTATTTTAACCCGGGTAGAAACCCAGAGTGATTTTAACCAGACCATGACTGTACAAGGTGCAATTCAAAAATCTGTCCTATTGACGGTGATTGCTGCTGCGGTAGGTTTATTGCTGTTTTTCTATAGCTTCATCACCCTGAATTTATCGCTTGCCTATGCCGGTGCAATGGTCGGTGCGATTGGTGGTTTAATCTTGGCACTCGTTGCCACCTTCAAGCCAAAAACTGCACCAGTGTTGGCTATTCCTTATGCCTTGTTTGAAGGTGCCTTTTTAGGCGGTATTTCGGTGATCTTCCAGCTGAAATTTCCGGGTGTACCTTTACAAGCTTTACTGGCCACCTTTATCACCACCTTGGTGATGTTTGCTTTATATCGCTTTCAAATTATTCGTGCCACAGAAAAATTTAAAGCAGTCGTTTTGTCAGCCTCCATCGCTATTGCAATTGTCTTTTTGGTGCAAATTGTCATGCGTTTGGCTTTTGGCTCAAGTGTTCCTTACATCTTTGAAAGCAATTGGCTCGGGATTGGTTTTGCGGCATTTGTTGCAGTGATTGCTTCTTTAAACCTGATCCTCGACTTTGACCTGATTGAATTCTCTGCTGCGCAGTACGCGCCGAAAGCGATGGAGTGGTTATGTGGTATTGCTTTGTTAGCGACTTTGGTCTGGATGTACTACTCATTCCTGCGCTTGCTCAGTCTATTACAGGGTGATGATTAAGCATCCAAAAAGTAAAATGTAGCTAAATAAAAATGCTCCCAGATAAAAGGAGCATTTTTTTATGATTTTTACAGAACACGTTAAAAAAGGTGCATTATGCAATTTCGCAAATGCTCCAGAGTTGGCATTATGTTTGTAAATTAATTTGAGTGAGATTCACATGGCACAAGGACTATTGGCGGGCAAGCGCTTTCTAATCGCGGGTATTGCAAGTAAGTTATCCATTGCATTTGGTATTGCTCAAGCTTTACACCGTGAAGGTGCAGAACTTGCATTTACTTATCCAAATGAAAAATTAAAAAAACGTGTTGATGATTTTGCTGCACAATTTGGTTCAACTTTAGTTTTCCCTTGTGATGTGGCTGTTGATGCTGAAATTGACCAGGCTTTTGTGGAACTGGCAAAACATTGGGATGGTTTGGATGGCGTAGTTCATTCAATCGGTTTCGCACCAGCACATACTTTAGATGGCGACTTTACCGATATTACTGACCGTGAAGGTTTCAATATTGCGCATGACATCAGTGCTTATAGCTTTGTTGCTATGGCACGTGCTGCAAAACCTTTACTTAAAGTACGCCAAGGTTGCTTGCTGACTTTGACTTATCAAGGTTCTGAACGTGTGATGCCAAACTACAATGTGATGGGTATGGCGAAAGCATCATTAGAAGCAGGCGTACGTTATTTGGCATCCAGCTTGGGTAGCGAAGGTATCCGCGTAAATGCGATTTCAGCAGGTCCAATTCGTACCCTTGCTGCATCAGGCATTAAATCTTTCCGCAAGATGCTCGATTTAAATGAAAAAGTTGCACCGCTTAAACGTAATGTAACGATTGAAGATGTGGGTAATGCAGCATTATTCCTATGCTCGCCTTGGGCAAATGGTATTACTGGCGAAATCATGTATGTCGATGCTGGCTTTAATACCGTTGGGATGAGCGCAGATTTGATGATGGATGGTGAATAAGAGTCTTTTTAAATTACTCTTTGAAAGATGAAATTCCCTCTCCCTATGGGAGAGGGCTAGGGTGAGGGAGATTATTAATTAAATTTATCTCTCCCCCTTGCGCAACAGTGTTGCTCATCTCCTCTCAGGAGAGGGAATAAATTGAGAATAAAAAAGACCGCATATGCGGTCTTTTTTATATGAGGTTGGCTTAAACGATTAAGCTTGACCTTCAGCAGCGGCAACTTGAGCACGTTGCATATTCGCTTCGAATTCAGCATCGAAGTTAATTGGGGTAAGAAGCAATTGCGGGAAGCTTCCTTTAGTCACCATGTCATTTACAGCTTCGCGTAAGAATGGGAACAAGATATTTGGGCAATATGCACCCAGAATATAAGGAAGACGTTCTTCTTCAACGCTATCAACCAAGAAAATTCCTGATTGTGTTACATCAACGATGAAGGCTGTTTCACCGGCATTATTCGCTTGAACAACAACTTGTAATGCAACTTCATAATGGGTCGCATCAATTTTTTCTGCAGAAGAAGACAGATTGATGTTTAATTCAGGCTGCCATTCTTTGGTAAATACTTGAGCCCCAGGGACTTCAAAAGAAATATCTTTAGTATAAATACGTTCAAGTGCTAATTGCGGTTGAGCTTGTTGTTCACTCATTTTTTAATCCTTAATATGAGGGGGACTTAATGAAAGTATTAAGCCAATAATTCGTTGAGTTTTCCTTCACGCTCTAAAGCATAAAGTTGATCAAAACCACCGATAAATTGGTCGTTAATAAAAATTTGCGGAACAGTACGGTGATTGGTGCGTTGCATCAATTCAATACGTACTTCAGGCGCTTCTTTAGATAAATTAATTTCTTTATATGCAACGCCTTTACGCTCAAGAAGTTGTTTTGCGCGAACGCAGTAAGGGCATACAGTCGTTGAATAAATTGTTACTTCAGCCATTAGAATATCTCCTTAAGCGAATTACTTGCTTTTAATGAGGGGTAAGCCTTGGACTTTCCAATTGTTCACACCACCATCTAAACGGTAGCTATCAGCATGACCCACTTGTTGTAAAGCTGTACCTGCGATTTGACCGAGGTTGCAAATGAACACCAGTGGACGATCCGAAGATTTTAACTCTTCAAGATGGCTTGTAATTTGGCTATACGGAATATTACGGCTGCCGCTGATATGACCTTCACGGAAGTCTTTGGCATCACGTAAATCGATCAACATGGCATTCTTAGCTTTAACTAAGATACCCAAAGATTGTGGTGAAATCTTACGACCATTGCGTTGTCCTTCTAAAACGAAGAACAAGACAATCAATACCCCAAGTGAGCCAAACAAGAAGGGATGATTCCCCATAAATTCCAACCAACGTTCCACAAGTCACCTAATTACAATTTAAAATTGCGTAGAGTATAGCTCATAAATATGGCGATCAAAATCGCCGCTTCAAGGGCTAAGCGTTAAGAAATATTAATTTTTTTGCTGTGCTTCAGTAATTTCGTCGGTTAAACGCAAATAACTGTCTAAACGACGCTGCAAAATTTCGCCCGACTGTGCTGCCAGACGTAAAGCACATTGTTTTTCGTGCTTATGGGTACAGTTACGGAACTGGCAATGTCCAAGCAGATTTTCAATTTCAGGAAAACCTTGCTGAACTTTGTCTGGGTTTAAATGCCATAAGCCAAATTCACGGATTCCAGGCGAATCAATCAGGGCTGCGCCTTCACCAAAAGCAATTAAACGCGTAGAGGTGGTGGTATGCTGACCCAGTGCAGAGTTTTCTGAAATAATATTGGTCTTTTGTGCAGCATCAGGAACCATGGCATTAATCAACGAGCTTTTCCCGACCCCTGACTGCCCCACAAAAGCGACAGTTTCACCAGCCAAACGATTTGCCAGTTCAGTTAAATCACCATCAGATTGAGTCTGAATCACTTCATAACCTAATGCCTGATATTCCTGCATTATGTTCAAAATCGGATCATTTTCTTTGATTAAATCGGCTTTATTCAGTACTAACAGCGCAGGAATTTGCGCATCGGCACACGCTACGATATAACGGTCAATCAGGCTTGGCGCAACTTCAGGGAAAGATGCAAATACAATCACAATCAAGCTGACATTGGCAGCCACCGGTTTTACTTTATGGTAGCGGTCAGGGCGAGTTAACAGGGATTGGCGTGGATGAATCGCGGTAATAATGCCGAGTCCGGTATTTGGATCTGCCTGCCATTTTACCCGGTCACCGGTGACCAAGGCTTCTAAATTGGTACGGGTATGACAGCGCCAGACACTGCCGAGCTCAATCGGCTTCCAAAACGGGTCCGGTTCGCCTGCTTTGACTTCAGGTTTGATCGGATGCTCATCAGGCGTTGATAGGGCTTGAACCTCAAGTTGACGACCATAGTGCTGTACCACCAAGCCTTCTAGGTCACTTGAAGTGTCTATTTCTTCTTGACGTGTTTGATGTTGTTTCTGAATGCGACGTTGTTGCTGTTCAGTTAAACGACGTTTACGAATTAAAGCCATTCATATCCTAAAAAAACCATGAACTAAGGCTGTCAAAAATAGCATGAAGCGGGGTGCGAGTTACAGCATCGATGCAATAAATTTGCTACTATAGCGGTTTTTCAGCCCAATAAGATTGCACATTTATGAGCAGCACTCCTGATACCCGCCTCATTTGGATTGACCTTGAAATGACAGGTCTGGATACAGATAACGACCAAATTATTGAAGTTGCAACCATTGTAACAGATGATAACCTGAATATTTTGGCGGAAGGTCCTGTGCTTGCTATTCACCAGCCCGATCGCGTACTCAATGCGATGGATGAATGGAATACCCGTCAACATGGACAGTCGGGTCTGATTGAACGTGTACGTCGCAGTAAATTGACTGCACAAGATGCCGAACAACAAACACTGGAATTTCTGAAAAAATGGGTCACCCCGAAATCCTCACCAATGTGTGGTAATTCTATTTGCCAAGACCGTCGTTTTTTGCATCGTTTAATGCCGGAAATGGAACAATTTTTCCATTATCGTAATCTTGATGTATCTTCAGTGAAAGAGCTGGCGAAACGCTGGCGTCCAGAAATCATGAGTGGCTTGAAAAAGAATGCCTCACATTTAGCGATGGATGATATTCGTGATTCCATTGTGGAACTCAAATATTATCGTCAGTATTTCTTTATCATGAATAAAGACTGATTCTAAAGGATCAATAAAAGAGGCGAAAGCCTCTTTTTTTATCGTTAAAAATTCTCTTTATTTCGTTTTTGATCAGGGTTATTGAATAGACTTAAAGATATAGATTATCGAATTGGGATGGAGTTTGGTAAAATGCGCCGGTGTTTTTTAGATACCTGATGACGAATGACTGATCTTCCTGAAGATGATGAATATGAGCGCCGCTTTGCAGGTGTGGAAAAAATTTATGGAGATGAAGCTTTTCGTCAGTATGAACACAGCCATGTGATGGTAATTGGCATTGGCGGTGTTGGTTCTTGGGCAGTTGAAGCTTTGGCGCGTACCGGTATTGGGAAGCTGACTATTATTGATATGGATGTGGTTGCGGCATCCAATATTAACCGTCAATTACCGGCCATGAGCTCGACTTTAGGACGTGAAAAAATTGAAGTGATGGCAGAGCGCTGTTATTCGATTAACCCACGGATCAAGATTAATCTGGTGGATGACTATTTAACGCCTGACAATGTCAAAGAACTGTTAGAAAACAAACCTGATGTGGTGCTAGATTGTATTGATGATGTCAAAGCCAAATTGGCATTAATGCTGCATTGCCGATTTAATAAAATTCCATTAATTGTGTCGGGTGGGGCAGGCGGCAAGCTGGATCCCTTAAAAATTCGGGTTGCAGATTTGTCTAAAACTGAACAGGATCCAATGTTGGCCAAGTTGCGTAGTCAGTTACGCGCGAAGGGAATTTGTAAAAAACCCAAAGAGAAATTTGGTATCACCTGTGTCTATTCGATTGATAATCCGTTTTCGAGTGCCGAGGTTTGCCCAAGTGCCGGCTTGCGCTGTGGCGGTTATGGTTCCGCGGTCGTAGTTACTTCAAGTTTTGCCATGATTGCAGTGTCCGAAGTATTAAAAAAACTGGCCTTAAAAAAAGCGAAAGCCTAAGCATCGAAATTTGTATGAAATTCAAGGTCTGTTAATGTTTTTTAACGTTTATCTTTTAATATCAACAGACCTCCATACAATCAATTGAAAATTAAAACAATTAACACGCAGTAATTTAACTGTGCTGAACATAGCTCACATGCTTTAAGCGCTCTAGAATTTATATCTATTTATATTGAACTTAATCATTTGGCTCATTATTTTCCTGTTCTCTTTTTCTCATTCAGTAACGTTAACCTGTTTCCAAATTCTCAAGATAGAACAGCTTTTTAACTTTATTTTTAAACAAAATATTTTTCGTTATTTCTTAGGAGGATTAAGCGAATTTTTTATTATTCAAATGTATAAATTAAGTAAGGTGGCATATTCAAAGTAAAAAATATCACTAATCTAGAAAATAGGCGAATGCATAAAATTAAATAATTTCTTATTTCTAAGGTTTAGCTTCAGGAGAAAAGTAATGACGGATAATCATAATCGCGAAAAATTATGGGAACTGATCAAGGAAGTACGCTATGCGATGATCAGTCACACCACTGAAACGCAAGAATTACATTCACAACCTATGACTATGCTGAATTCGGACAAGACTGAACAGATCAGTGAAGGTCATAATCTTTATTTTATCTTGAAGGATACTAACGATCTGGTCAGCGCTGTGAATTCTGGGCGTAATCAGATTGGATTGTCTTTTACCAAACCTTCAGATGGCATTTATGTTTCGATCAGCGCCCATGCACATCTCAGTACCGATCCAGCCTTGATTGAGCAGCTTTGGAACCCTTGGGCTGAGAACTGGTTTACAGGTAAGGATGATCCGAGTGTGCGCGTATTGGTTGCTGAAGGTGTCAGCGCAGAATACTGGAACGTGACTGACAATAAAGTAACTCAGCTATTTAAATTAATTAAAGGCAGTGTGACTGGCCATACTGGCGAAGTAGGTTCGGATCACAAAAAGCTTGATTTATAATCTGTCAGTATTTCAGGCCGAAAAATATAGCTTAAGTTTTAAGCTAAATATGAAGAACACGTATAGAGCAAAATACGTGTTCTTCTTTTTATATCCATTGAGCTGAATTTTTTAGCATCTTTATAAAAATTAAAGTCCAAAGTAATAAGCCAAGAGACAAATCACAATAGTTAATAAAATCAGTTTAATCACACCCGATGCACCGACTTTATGATGGGTAGGGGCTTTATGGGTTTTTAAATGAGGGGAGGTAAGTGGCGTTGTAGGAGTACCATCTAAAGGATTGGCAATTTCTACTTTGGTCAGTTTTGCAGACTGATAATGATTGGCGACTTTAACAATAAATTTTGTCATTAAATCATCCAGCTTTTGCGAAAAGTGACGCAGATTCAGCTGTTCTTCAGGTGTCAGTTCACTGCCGTCAGCATGATAAGGGTGCTGCTGTCGGTGTTTAATATAGGTCGATAGTGCTTCTAAACGATGTAATGTGGTATGAGCATAATCCGCCTGATATTCGCTTGGAAGTAAAGGCAGATATTTACTCTCCAGCAAAGGCGAGCCATCAGCATTTTCCGTCGCAGTTTGAGTCATCCCATAATAAGGGAAATCCCGGTTTGCCGGTTCGCTCATGCCTTGTGCAAACTTGCTATCGAATAATTCATTATCGGTATAAGTTTGAATATCATCCCAATTCGGCTGTTGCAAATCGGCATCTAGACGTTTTGCAAGTTTGGGATTGAGCTCGAAACGCCAAAATGTTTCCTGACGGCATTGTTCTTGTTGGGGTTCAGGCGCTTCATAGTCATTGTCAGCGCTATACCATTCCGGTAGTTCTTTACCAAAAATCCAGGCGGTTTTTTTATGATGTTCATGGCTGACAATAAAGTGTGGAATGGCTAAAAGCTCTACATTGGCATTTGGGTTTTTTTCGTCAACCAAAAGACTTGAGCTATGTAAGCTAATACGGTGACTGCCTTGTTTTTTCAGACCTTCAAGCCAAATTTGAAAATGTTGCGCAAGTAAATGTTGTGACATGAGATCACGGAAACGCAAGTTATGCTGGTTAAAAATGGAATGCTGTACCCAGTGATTAAAGCTTAAATTCTGGCTGAGATACTCATTACCATAGGTGACCAAAGTTAATTGTTGTTTCCAAATCGGATCGAGTGCCATTTTTTATTGATCTCACGAATAATGCCTTTATCTTATACTTTTTATAAATCTGGATGCCAATCTAATTTTCCTCTATACGGAACTTCATCAATACGCTCAAAAACTGTTAGAATATGGGGTTTTATTATATTTTTAAATTGTTGCTTTGAGAGTTACTATGTCACTGGAAGCCCTGACCACTGAAGCGCTCGCTGCGATTGCAGCAGCTCAAGACCTTGCTACACTCGATCAAGTACGAGTTCAATTTACAGGGAAGAAAAGCCAGCTTGCGGAACAATCGAAGGCACTGGGTAAAATGGACTCTGAAGAACGTAAAGTTTTTGGGGCGAAAATTCACGCTGTACGTGAAGCCATTACTGGTGCATTAACGACACGCCAGGTGGAATTACAAAAAGCTGCATTAGAACAAAAACTTGCTAGCGAAATGATCGATATTACCTTGCCGGGTCGTGGTCAAAGTGTGGGGAGCATCCACCCTGTGACTCAAGTGCAAGAGCGTATTTGCCAGTTCTTTACCAAAGCAGGTTTTACGGTTGCGACAGGTCCTGAAGTTGAAGATGATTATCACAACTTTGAAGCATTGAATATTCCGGGTCATCACCCTGCACGTGCCATGCATGACACGTTCTATTTTGATGTCAATCATTTACTGCGTACGCATACTTCTGGTGTGCAAATCCGTACCATGGAAACTCAGCAACCGCCAATTCGTATTGTGTGTCCTGGTCGTGTATACCGTTGTGACTCGGATCAAACCCATTCGCCAATGTTCCATCAAATTGAAGGCTTATACATTGCGGAAAATACCAGTTTTGCGGAACTGAAAGGCTTGTTGATTAACCTGTTAAATGAATTCTTCGAAAAAGATTTAACCGTTCGTTTCCGTCCATCGTACTTTCCGTTCACTGAACCAAGTGCGGAAGTGGACATTATGGATGAGCGCGGTCGTTGGTTAGAGGTTTTGGGCTGCGGTATGGTGCATCCGAATGTACTTCAAGCTGCCGGCATTGATCCTGAAAAGTATAAAGGTTTTGCTTTTGGTCTGGGTGTGGAACGTTTTGCAATGCTTCGCTACGGTGTAAATGATTTGCGTATGTTCTTCCAAAATGATGTGCGTTTCTTACGCCAATTTGCTTAAACGAATTTATTAACCTCTCCCTGACCTCTCCTAAAAGGAAAGGGGTTTTCAATATGAAACAGGGGTCTTGCTTTGAAAAAAGAGAGAGTCAGAGGGGATTCAAGAAATTAGATTTATAGGTTTTTATAGAAATGAAAATTAGCGAAAATTGGTTACGCACATGGGTAAACCCAGCCATTGATAGTGAAAAACTATCTGACCAACTCACCATGCTTGGTCTAGAAGTTGATGAGTTGGCGCCAGCAGCAAAACCATTTACAGGTGTGGTGGTAGGCGAAGTTCTGACTGTAGAACAACATCCCGATGCAGATCGTTTGCGTGTAACTACTGTGAATATTGGTTCAGGTGAGCCTTTACAGATTGTATGCGGTGCGCCAAATGTACGCGCAGGTATGAAAGCTCCAGTGGCAACGGTTGGTGCGGTTTTACCAGGTGATTTCAAAATTAAGAAAGGTAAGCTTCGTGGTATTGAATCACAAGGCATGCTGTGCGGTGCTTCTGAAATTGACCTTGAAGATAAAATTGATGGTCTTTTAGAGCTTCCTGCGGATGCGCCTGTAGGGGTAAATGTACGTGAATATCTAAATCTAGATGATCACGTGATTGATATCAGCATCACCCCAAACCGTGGTGACTGTTTCAGTATTCGGGGTATTGCACGCGAAATTGGTGTGATTAACCAACTTTCTGTGACTACACCTGAGATTGTTGAAGTTGCTGCAACTATTGCTGATGAGAAAAAAGTTGTTATTTCAACTGAAGGTTGTCCACGCTATTTGGGTCGTGTGATTAAAAACGTCAATACCAAAGCATCAACCCCAGAGTGGATGGAGCGCGCACTTGCCCGTTCAGGTATCCGTCAGCACAGCATTTTAGTCGATATTACCAACTACGTCTTAATTGAACTGGGTCAACCACTACATGCATTTGATGGTGCCAAAGTTCAAGGTGCAGTACATGTGCGTCAGGCCACTGCTCAAGAGAAACTGATACTGTTAAATGAACAAGAAGTCGAGCTCACTGAAGATGTGATGGTGATTGCGGATGATGAAAAAGCATTGGCAATTGCCGGGATCATGGGTGGACTATCTTCATCTGTAACCGATGAAACCACGGAAATTTTCCTGGAATCTGCTTTCTTCGCACCATTACATATCGCAGGTCGTGCACGTCGTTATGGTTTACATACCGATGCATCGCAACGTTATGAACGTGGCGTAGACTTTGAATTGCCAAGCATTGCCATGAAGCGTGCATCACAGCTTATTGCTGAGTTGGCGGGCGGTGATTTTGGTCCAATTACGGTTACAGAACAAACCGAATTTTTACCAATACGTGACGCGATTGAATTGAACCAAGCTCAAGTGGATCAATTGTTGGGTTATCGCGTTGAAAGTGACTTTATTACGGATGCGCTACAACGTCTCGGTTGTATCGTGACGGTGAAAGCACAAGGCGAGTGGACTGTTGTTCCGCCTTCACATCGCTATGACATGGCCATTTATCAAGACCTGATTGAAGAAGTTGCCCGTATTCACGGTTATGACAATATTCAGATCAGTTTGCCTGTGATCGATGTCAAATTTGCAAAGTATCAAGATCAGTTTGAATTACCTCAACTTCGTCAAACCTTGGTGACTTTAGGCTATCAAGAAGCAATCAGCTTTAGCTTTGCCGATGCCAAACTTGAAAAGCAGTTGAATCCATACGTTAATCCATTGATGTTGGCAAATCCGATCTCAAGTGACTTGGCTGCGATGCGTTCGACTTTGTTATCAAGTTTGATTCCATGTGTGCAGTACAATATTAACCGTCAACAAAGCCGCGTACGTTTCTTTGAGCTGGGTTTACGCTTTGATTATCAAGATGCAAAAAGCATTCATGATCTGAAGCAAATCCCGACTTTGGCACTAATCGCTGTGGGTGCGAAAACTGCTGAATCTTGGCATGCTAAAGCACAGCCGATGGATTTCTTTGACCTTAAAGGTGAAATTGAAGAGATTTTCGCTGCTGGACGTGTAAAAGTTGAATATGTACGCTCAGAACGAGTATGGTTACATCCAGGGCAATCTGCTGAAATTTTAGTAAATGGAAAATCAGTAGGTTATCTCGGTCGTCTACATCCATCTTTAGAAGATGAACTCGATTTGGGCATCACTTGGGTGGCAGAGATCGACCAACAGGCTGTTTTGCAAACTTATGTATCTAATTTTACAGAATTATCACGATTTCCATCGGTTAGACGTGATATTGCGCTTTTAATTAGTGATAAGATTAATGTTAGTGAAATTCAGCAACTTATCGAAAAAACGGGTGGAGAGTTATTAGGCTCGACTTGGTTGTTCGATGTGTACACTGGACAAGGGGTCGAAGAGGGTAAACGCTCATTAGCATTTGCACTTTTATGGCAACATCCATCACGTACACTTGAAGATGCTGAAATTAAATCGGGTATGGATCAAATAATCGAAGTGTTGCAAAACACTTATCAGGCGACATTGAGGGCTTCATGACAGCATTAACAAAAGCAGAAATGGCTGATCATTTAAGTGAGCTCACGAGTTTAAACCGTCGTGAAGCAAAACAAATGGTTGAGTTGTTCTTCGATGAGATTAGCCAAGCGCTAATCTCAGGCGAGCAGGTAAAACTTTCAGGTTTCGGTAACTTTGAGTTGCGTGACAAACGCCAACGTCCAGGTCGAAACCCGAAAACGGGTGAAGAAATTCCAATTTCTGCACGCCGTGTAGTCACATTCCGTGCAGGGCAGAAATTCCGCCAGCGCGTAGGAAATGAGCAGATCGATTGATCTGCTTTTTTATTTTAAATTTACATAGTTCCTCTCACTTGAGTAAGAAGGAAGTAGGACTATGACAGGAAGTAATATTTTATTTGAAAATAAGATTGGACAATTTTTATTATATTGATCTTTATTTTTACCATAAAAAAAAGAGAGCCAACGGCTCTCTTTTTTTACTTAATAATCGTAAAGATTATTGAGCTTTAGGTGCAGCTTCAGAAGCAGCAGTAGCATCAGCAGCAGCATCAACAGCTACAGAAGCAGCATCAGCAGCTTCAGAAGCAGCAGCTTCAGCAGCAGGAGCAGCTTCAACAGTAGCAGCAGAAGCAGCAGCTTCAGCTTCAGATGCAGCTTCTACAGCTTCAGATGCAGCAGAGTTAGCGTCAGCAGCAGCTTCTTCAGTTTTTTTAGCACAACCAACGAAAGCTAAAGTAGTAGCAACTGCAGCAGCAATAGCGATTTTTTTGAATAACATGGCATCACTCTCTAAAATATGAGATTAAAAAAAACCTATGTTAGCCTGTTGAGTGCTTTTATTCTTCCTAATATCTGTTAGGCAGTAACAATGCAAAGGCAGTCTAACTGGTCTGCAAATATGCTATCACTGCGCATTTTGAATTACTACTAGGGCATAGCCAAAAAATGCAAAAAATGATGAAAAATGAGCAATTTATTAACAGAAAATAACAATCAACTGTAGGGTTTATATTGGATAAGTACTAAATAACCTGCTAAAAAATATCGTTTTTTTATATTGATTATTTTAATAATCAGAAACTTGCATAAAAGTTTACAAAGAAAATAGTCAATTGTAGCTTTATGTAATTAAAGTCAACCAAATAAAAAGGCTATCGTTATAGATAGCCTTTTAAATGAATATAAACGTAATAAGTATTAATTAGCGGCTTTACGTTTCATTTGATCAAAGAAATCGTCATTAGTTTTGGTTTCTTTCATGCGATCGAGCAAGAATTCCATTGATGCCAATTCATCTTGAGTGTGAAGTAATTTACGTAAAATCCAAACCTTACGTAAGTTATCTTCAGACATTAGGCGTTCTTCACGACGTGTCCCCGATTTTTTGATGTTCATCGCAGGGAATACACGTTTTTCAGCAATCCGGCGATCAAGCGTAATTTCTTGGTTACCTGTACCTTTGAATTCTTCGTAAATCACTTCATCCATCTTGCTGCCTGTTTCAATTAAAGCAGTAGAGATGATGGTTAATGAGCCGCCTTCTTCAATATTACGTGCTGCGCCGAAGAAGCGTTTTGGACGTTCCAGTGCATGTGCATCCAAACCACCGGTAAGTACCTTGCCTGAAGATGGAATCACTGTGTTGTAGGCACGTGCTAAACGAGTGATTGAGTCAAGCAGAATCACTACATCTTTCTTGTGTTCAACCAAGCGTTTTGCTTTTTCAATCACCATTTCTGCAACTTGAACGTGACGAGCGGGTGCTTCATCAAATGTTGATGCAACTACTTCACCACGTACCGTACGTTCCATTTCTGTTACCTCTTCTGGACGTTCATCAATGAGAAGAACAATCAGGAAGACTTCAGGGTTGTTACGAACAATGGATTGAGCAATGTTTTGTAGCAACATGGTTTTACCGGCTTTCGGCGGCGCCACAATAATAGAACGTTGACCTTTACCAATCGGTGCCACCAAGTCAACCACACGTGCAGTCAAATCTTCAGTTGTACCATTACCTAACTCCATAATTAATTGTTCGGTTGGGAACAAGGGGGTCAGGTTTTCAAATAAGATTTTGTTTCTTGAGTTTTCAGGCGTGTCATAGTTAATTTGATTTACTTTTAATAAAGCAAAATAACGTTCGCCTTCTTTAGGCGGGCGAATTGTACCGGTAATAGTATCGCCCGTGCGTAAGTTAAAGCGACGAATTTGAGAAGGACTGATATAAATATCGTCAGGGCCTGCAAGATAAGAACCAGCTGCAGAGCGTAGGAAACCAAAACCATCAGATAGAATTTCTAGAACACCATCACCAAAAATCTCTTCACCATTCATTGCATGGCGCTTTAAGATGGCAAAAATGATGTCTTGCTTACGGTTACGTGCCATTCCTTCTAGGCCCATAAACTCCGCAATCTTGATGAGTTCGCCAATCGGTTTTTTCTTGAGTTCAGTTAAATTCATAGGGGGTCAGATAGGATCAAAATTCTGGAATACAGATGAGGAAAGGGAGCAACATTCAGCCGCTTGCACGCAATAAAAGTAACGTAATTGTATTTGCACAATAACAATTCAGAGGTCTGATTCATTGTTTTGAAGAAAAAAGTGTAAAAACAATTTCTGTTGCCGAGCGGCGATCTTATGTGTTGTGTCTTGTAAGAAAATTGCGGATTGAAAATCCTTTATTCCTTGAACATGTAATATAAGAGAGAATAAAGCTTTTGTCAATTTATAGACGAAAAAAATACGCTATCCAGAGATAGCGTATTGAATCAAATTGCACTGTTTTTGAATTAGATATTTTCTTCAATAAATGCAGTCAATTTAGATTTTGGTGCTGCGCCGACTTGTTGAGCGACCACTTCACCATTTTTGAACATCAATAGGGCAGGAATGTTACGGATATTGTAATTCACGGCAGTTGCTTCACAATCAGTTACGTCAACTTTAACAACTTTAACTTTACCTTCGAATTCTGTAGACAGTACTTCTAATACAGGTGCAATGGCTTTACATGGTGCACACCAGCCTGCCCAGAAATCGACAAGTACAGGAACGTCAGATTGTAAAACGTCAGCTTCGAAGTTTGCATCAGTTGTGTTTACGATATTGCCAGACATGGATATGCTCCAAATAAAATTTTAAGATAGTTTTATAACTATAAGTATTACATAGCCTCGTTTAACTATGTAGTGCGATATGTAAATTTTCAGTCATTATGTTGGGTTTGTCTAATTGATGCTCACGATATTGATGATCGTGTCATGCAATTGCGACATCACTTAAAAAAATAAAAAACTCATCTATTTGCTTTGATAAATGGCTTTTAAATTGGATGGAGGTGAATTACTCTAAGCATAATTCTTATAGGTTCGTTGAATAATGTCGGATTTTTTGATTGATGAAGAGTTACTTGCTGCCATCGATATGGGGTCGAACAGTTTTCATCTTGCTATTGCACGTGTAGATCATGGCGAAGTGAAAAAAGTGGCTTCAATGTCAGAAAAAGTACAATTGGCTGCAGGTCTGGATGAAAATAAAAACTTGACTGAAGCCGCACAGCAACGGGGCTTAGCCTGTTTGGCACGCTTTGTCGGACGTTTAAGTTCGGTACAGGCAAACCGGATGCGAATTGTAGCCACCAATGCTTTGCGCCAGGCCAAGAATGGTCATGAATTTATTCAAAAAGCGGCTGAAATTCTCCCTAAACCGATTGAAATTATTGCCGGCCGTGAAGAAGCACGTCTGATTTATTTGGGTGTCTCGCATACCATGGCCAATAGTGGTCGTCGTTTGGTGATTGACATTGGTGGGGGTTCTACTGAGCTGATTATTGGCGAGGAATTTGAGCCCATCCATACCGAATCTTTACAAATGGGCTGCGTCGCCTTTACCAAAGCTTATTTTAGCGATGGTGAGATCAATCAGAAAAATTTTGATAAAGCCGTGGTAGCTGCGCGTAAAGAACTTTCAGGTATTGCCAACACCTATAAAACAGCGGGTTGGGATACAGTGGTCGGTTCAAGCGGTACCATTAAAGCCTGTCGTCAAATTACCGTAAACATGGGCTGGAGTGATGCACAAGAAAACTTGACTCGCGAAGGTTTAGAAAAACTCAAAGAAAAATTACTCAAATTTAAGCATATTTCAGAAGTTGATTTTGATGGTTTAAAAGAAGACCGCCGAGCAGTTTTGCCAGCAGGGGTTGCCATTTTATATGCGGTGTTCGATGTGCTTGAATTGAACAAATTGGTGTATTCCGATGGCGCATTACGTGAAGGGGTGATGTATGACTTACTCGGGCGTTTCCAGCATGAAGATATCCGCGACCGAAGTGTGCAAGCTTTAATGGGACGCTATAACGCAGATCCTAAACAGGCTGAACGCGTAGTGGCAACTGCGCAGCATTTGTTTGAGGGTGTGGCTAAGTCGCTGAATTTAAACAGTGAAGATAGTGACCTGTTGCGTCGTGCTGCCTATTTACATGAAATTGGTTTGGCGATTAGTCATGGGGGTTATCACCGTCATGGGGCATATCTACTCCAACATTCAGACATTGCAGGCTTCTCTCAAATTGACCAAAATCATCTTTCACACTTAGTTGCACATCATCGTCGTAAGCTGCGTAATGATAGCCGCGTAGATGTAATGAGAGTAGGTGGTAGCAAATTAGTTTACTTAAGTCTATTGCTTCGTCTTGCAGTTTTACTTAATCATAGTCGTAGCGATGAGATGCTTCCTGCCATTGAATTAAGTGTCGACAATGAGCAACAATGGCAACTAAGCGTTTCTGGCGATGCCAAACAATGGCCTTTGCTTGTAGCAGACTTGCATGATGAACAGGTGCAGTTTAAGCATTGGGATATTGAATTGAATATTCAGTCGGAACAATTTATCTATTAACAAGTTATTGGTTAACAAGCTATTGTTAGTTTTGGGATAATGGTCGACCTATGAAAAATAAAGCTGCTAAATCTAAGGCATGGACAACGGTTCAAATTGCACGTCATCCGGAACGTCCGCAATTTTTGGATTATGTTGGTGAAATTTTCACTGAATTCGATGCTTTACATGGTGATCGGTTATTTGGTGATGATGGTGCAATGATCGGTGGTTTGGCACGTTTTAATGGTCAGGCAGTGATGATTGTTGGACAGCATCGTGGCCGTAGCACACGTGAAAAATTGCAACATAACTTTGGAATGAGTAACCCTGAAGGTTATCGTAAATCACAGCGCTTGCTGGATATGGCTGAACGTTTTAAACTGCCGGTATTTACTTTTATCGACACCATGGGTGCATATCCAGGTGTAGGTGCAGAAGAACGCGGTCAGGCAGAAGCGATTGCCACCAGCCTTGCACAACTTTCAAGTTTGAAAGTTCCTGTGATTGCCACAGTATTGGGTGAAGGCGGTTCAGGTGGTGCGTTGGGTATTGGTGTAGCAGATCGTGTGGTGATGCTGTCTCACAGTATTTATTCAGTGATTTCACCTGAAGGCTGTGCATCCATTTTGTGGAAAACAGCAGAGAAAGCTGAACAAGCCAGTGACGCATTGGCACTCACTGCTGAAAAACTCAAAAAAATGGGTATTGTTGAATATGTGGTGGATGAAGGTGAGGGCGCACATTTGCAGCCTGAACAAGTCATGCAAGACCTTAAAGATGTGTTACAACAGGCTTTAGAAGAATTGCAGTCGATGGATGCGAATGAGAGATGCGAAGCACGTTACCAGCGTTTAATGAAGTTTGGCAGCGACAATTTAGGTCTGGCGTCTTAAATCAAATCCAAGGTTTTCCTCCCGATAGTACCTTTTTAATTGGATGTAGTGGCGGTATGGATTCCATGCTGCTTTTGCATTTAATGTCTTATTTGTCTCTTGAAAAAATTCGTGCGATCTATATAGATCACCAGCTGCAAGCAATGAGTGCAGATTGGGGCCAGTTTGTGTCTGATCAATGTGCTGCGCTGAATATTCCTTGTATCGTTGAACCTGTCGAGGTACAAGCAGGAAACTTGGAACATCAGGCACGTACGGCACGTTATCAAGCCTACTTAAAACATCTAAAACCGAATGAAATTTTAGTTCTGGCGCATCATCAGCAAGACCAGGCTGAAACCTTAATGTTGCGTTTGCTCTCAGGTGCAGGTGTGCAGGGGTTGGCGGCCATGAAATCGGTCGATACGCGTGAGCAATTCACCATTTGGCGACCATTACTCGATATCTCGCGTGAGCAGATTTGCCAATGGACCGTCCAACTGAATGTGCAAAATATTCACGATCCCACCAATTTAGATATCCATTATGACCGTGCCTGGTGCCGTCATGAATTATGGTCAGTTTTACAAAATCGCTATCCTAAAATGCAGCAGGCACTCAGTCGCACCAGCTATTTAATGCAAGATGCTGACGAAATTCTGCAACAAGTATTACAGCAGGATTTAGCACTTTGCGGAACAGCAACTGAACTCGATTTAAAAAAACTGGCGCAACTCTCTACTGCCCGGCAAAGACAACTGTTATCTGCCTGGATGAAAGGGCAGGATATTTATCGCCCCAGTTTTGAAATGGTGGAACGCTTGTTGCATGAAGTGATTGCATCCAAATCAGATGCACAGGCAGTGTTGCACTGGAATCAATACTATTATGTGCGCTATCAGCAAAAGCTTTATCGTTTAAGTCCTGAAGAATATCTAGCTGAAAAAAATCAAAGCCATATTTCCGAACAAACTGTCTGTCTGGAATTGGGTCAAAAAATTACTCTACTTTCAGGAAAGTATCTGGCTGAAACTGCAAAAATAGGTTTATCAGCATCATTACTGGCTAAAAAACTGAATTTGGTGATGCGCGAAGGAGGTGAGAAAATTCATTTATATGGACGAGTGGGAGCTTGGCCATTAAAAAAAGCCATTCAGGAAGCACAAATTTTTCCTTGGCAGCGTTATAGAATTCAAATATTAAGCATAGATAATGTTATGCTTGGTGTTTTTACACCGAAAGGGTTTTGGTTAGCTCAATCTGAATATTGTGAAGTCGGTGGTTGGCAACCAAATTTGATCTCTTAGTTAAAAAATTCTAATTTGAGTATGATTCATGAATGCAGCTTTAAATTGTAATATTTGTTTTATTGGTGGCGGCAATATGGCTCAGGCCTTAATTGGCGGGCTGATTTCGCGTGGTTTGCCCCCAACACGTATTACAGTTTCTGACCCGGTCGAAAAAGTACGTCTTTTATTAGAAGAAAAAGATGTGCATGTGACCGATGATAATATTGCTGCCATTCGTGATGCCGATATCGTCCTTTTTGCGGTAAAGCCACAGGTGTTGGCAAACGTATTAAAACCACTCAAAGGTTTATTTGACGGTAAATTGGTGATGTCGATTGTTGCGGGGGCTGAAATTGCCACAATTGCAAATCTGCTTGAAACTGATCGAATTGTTCGGGTCATGCCGAATACACCTGCTTTGGTACACACAGGGGCACATGGTTTGTATGCGACTGATGCGGTGGATACAAAAGATCGTGAGCTTGCAAGCCAGGTTTTGGCTGCAACGGGTTTAACCCTTTGGGTGAATTCCGAAGCACAGATTGATGCAGTTACTGCAGTGTCTGGTTCAGGTCCAGCATATTTCTTTTATATGATGGAAAGCATGATTCGTGCAGGAAAAAACTTAGGTCTAGATGAGAAAGTGGCGACAGCCCTTACTCTGCAAACGGCTTTAGGTGCTGCACAAATGGCCATCACCAGTGCAAATTCACCTGCAGAATTACGCAAAAATGTGACCTCTCCAAACGGTACAACTCAAGCTGCACTTGAAGTCTTTGATCGTGCACAAATCTCTCAAAATATTCAGGCCGCTTTGGCTGCTGCACAAAAGCGCAGTCAAGAACTTGCTCAAGAGCTAAGTGAAAGTAGCAAATAACTCGTTTTTATTTAGGAAAGTTCCAGTATGGGTGCAAACTCTGCGCTAATTTTTGGCATTATCATTAACGTAGCGATTTTGCTCGTATTCTTCCGTTTTCTCATGCAATTGGCAGCGGTGAATGCTTATAATCCAGTGGTAATGTCTACAGTAAAAGCCACGAAAATCGTTGATGTCTTTGGTCGTATTTTTCCCACTGTCGCTAAAGGTCGTGTCAATTTAGCGGCTTTGGCCTTGGTGGTGATTTTATATTTACTCAAAATTTTTGGGGTAATGTATCTTTCTGGTGCCATGCCGAATAGTCCGGTGCATTTGGTGATTTTGACTTTTGTCACCATGATTCAGGACTTGATTCGTTTCTGTCGTTATTTAATTTTTGCGACAATTATTTTAAGTTGGGTGGTGATGTTTACACAGTCCCGTTCACCTTATATTGAAGTAATTCAAGAACTGGCAGAACCTTTACTGGCTCCGTTCCGTCGTATTTTGCCGAATATGGGGATGATTGACTTATCACCAATTATTGCATTTTTGACTTTGTATATTGCTGAAATCATTATGAATCAAGTGGCAATTGTGCTTTTAACTGGTTTATAAAATTGGCGAAATAAAAAAAGGACTCGATGGAGTCCTTTTTTTATTGTCTATTGAAATACTATATGAAAAGTATTGACAGTTCCTCTCCCTGAGCAAACTTGAAAGTACGGCTTTCAAGTAAAGCGCAAAATAGCCTAGGAAGGACGGTCTCTTTTAATAACCCTCATCCCAGCCTTCTTCCTGAGCAACATATTGCGCAAGAGAAAGAGCTTTAAAAGTGAGAAGAAACTTAAGACAAGATTAATGTGCTTCATCCCAGTTCATGCCTTTACCGACTTCCACAATCAGCGGTACGGAAAGTTTCACCACCGATTGCATCACTTCAGCCAGTTTTGGTGCCAGTTCATCGGCAATCTCGGCATCGACTTCAAACACTAATTCATCGTGTACTTGCAACAGCATTTTAGCCTGATCTTTCGGCAACATTTTATCCACTTCAACCATCGCCATTTTAATGATGTCGGCTGCACTGCCTTGGAGTGGTGCATTGATGGCGGCACGTTCAGCACCTTTACGTACCATCATATTGCGGGCATCTATATCAGGGGTATAGAGACGACGTCCAAAAATGGTTTCCACAAAACCTTGTTCCAAGGCAATCTGACGTGTACGTTGCATGTATTCGTAAATGCCCGGATAACGGTGGAAATATTGTTTGATATAGTCTTGTGACTCTTGGCGGGTAAAGCCCAGCTGACGAATCAGACCAAATTCCGACATACCGTATAACAGACCAAAATTGACTGCTTTGGCTTGACGACGTTGGTCATTGGTCACATCTTCCAGGGCAATGCCCAATACTTCCGCTGCTGTACGGCGATGCACGTCTTGACCATGATTAAAGGCATCGACCAAGGCTTCATCTTGAGAAAGATGCGCCATTAAACGCAGTTCAATTTGTGAATAATCGGCTGCCAGCAAGACCCGACCTGCAGGTGCCACAAAGGCTTTACGAATTTGACGACCAATTTCGGCACGAATCGGAATGTTTTGCAGGTTGGGATCGGTTGAGGATAAACGCCCGGTTGCGGTTAGCGCCTGATGATAACTGGTATGTACGCGTCCGCTGTCATTGTTGGCCTGTTTTTGCAAGCCATCGGTATAGGTGCTTTTCAGTTTTGACAGACCGCGGTATTCCAGAATTAAAGCGGTAATTGGATGGTCAATTTTTTCTAAAATACTTTCACTGGTGCTGTATTGTCCAGTCGCCGTTTTTTTACCGCCTTTGATGCCCAACTTATCAAATAACACCTCACCGACTTGTTTTGGTGAGCTGACATTAAAGGATTGTCCTGCCATTTCTATAATCTGGCTTTCCAGATTTTGAATGGTATTGGAAAAATCGACACTCAATTGATCCAGGAATTTCAGATCAAGCTCAATGCCGTTTTCTTCCATGATGGTGAGTACACGTGCCACCGGCATTTCAATATTATGCAAAATGCTATCCAGTTCAGGTACGGCTTTTAATTTTTTAGACAGTACTTCATAAAGACGATAGGTGACATGCGCATCTTCAGCGGCATAATGTGCAGCTGTCTCAATCTCGATTTGATTAAAGGTTTTTTGTTTAACCCCTTTACCGGCCACCTGTTCATAGGTGGTGGTCAAATGACTCAGATAAACACGTGCCACATCATCCATGCCGTGACGGGTGGCCACAGAATTTAAAACATAAGAGGCCAGCATGGTATCGAAATACCAGCCTTGTAATTCAATCCCGTGATTGTGCAAGATGTGGGCATCATATTTTAGATGGTGCCCAATTTTTTCAACGCTCACATCTTCTAAAATCGATTTGATTTGCGCAAGGATGGTTTCACGATTCAGCTGTTCAGGTGCGCCTTCATAATCATGCGCAAGCGGAATGTAATAGGCATCATTGGCATCAAATGCCACTGAAAAACCCACCATCTCGGCAATACGATAATCCAGACTGGTGGTTTCGGTATCAAAGGCAAAGCGTTTTTCAGTACTGAAACGAGTAAACAGGTTGTCCCAGTCAGTCTGAGTTAAAATGGTATGATAATTGGCTTTTCCAAGTTGATCATCAACACTGGTCAGCTCTGCTTCATCTTCGGTATTAATCACCACTGCAGTATCTACAGCGCTTTCAATTCCTTTGGAAGTCTGCTTATAAACTGAATTATTCGGATTATTGGGATGATCGAGCGACTGTAACTGGTTACGGAATTCAAGTTCGGTATACAAGCGGCGCAGTTCTTCGACATTCGGATCACGCAGTTTAAGATCTTCATAGGTCAGTCCCATATCCAGATCACAGACGATACTTGCCAACTGGTGGTCTAGGGTAATGCCTTCGACATTGTCTTTAATACTTTGACCAACTTTACCTTTAATCTTATCGACATTTTCTAAAATGCCACCAATGGAGCCATATTCGGTCAAAAGTTTAGCCGCAGTTTTAGCCCCCACACCCGGTACGCCACGAATGCCGTCCGACGCATCGCCCATCAGGGTTAAATAATCGATAATTTGATTCGGCCACACCCCGAATTTTTCAAATACGCCCTCCACATCCATTGGCTTGTCTTTAAAGCTGTCTTCCAAAGTCACTTTGTCGGTGACCAATTGAGCCATGTCTTTATCTCCGGTTGAAATCAATACCTGATAACCGGCTTTTTCAGCACGTTTCGCCAAGGTGCCAATCACATCATCCGCTTCAGCCCCAGGCAGGGTGTGCAAAGGAATACCTAAAGCGCGAATCAGGTTGTGAAGATAGGGGATCTGTTGCGACAGTTCATCCGGCATGCTCGGACGGTCACCTTTATAGATTGATGAAAGCGCATGACGGAAAGTTGGCTCAGGGGTATCAAAAATCACCGCCATATGCGTCGGCTGGATACGGCGCATCAATTTTTGAATCGCAGAAATGGCACCACGAATTGCGTTGGTCTGTAAACCAGTCGAAGTGGTTAGTGGTGGCAGTGCATGGTACGCACGAAATAAAAAATATGAGCCATCGACCAAAACAAATGGTGGCATTGAAAGATTCCTAATTCAAATATCGGGCTTATTGTACGTGATTTTGCACATGAACATAGATACATGATGAAAGTCGTGTGTTACCTAATATCTGATGAATGCTTAAAAATCAAAGTCCGAGCTGTTGTATGATCAGATTAATAAGAATTGAGAACGAGATAAGATGCACAAAGGGCAGAGCGAAATCCGGATGATTTGGCTGATGGTATTGATTATTGTCGGTGTGGGATCTTGGTTTTTAGATGTACACATATTTACATATTTATGTGGCTTAGCCTTTGTCATGAGTGTGATGCAATATGTCGATGCCATTCAAAAACCGGCAGCACAAATTGTTCTAGAAAAAAAATCTTCTTACCCAGAAACGTCTAAAGTACCTTTATATCTTTCTTCAATTGTTGCCGTTGTCGGGGGCATTCTCGATTGGAAGTTTATTGTAGGGTTGGGTATTACAACGTGGATTTTTTTCTTTCTGAGATGGTTGCGCCGTGTAGAAGGTCTATTAACTCAAATTCAAACGCGATTACAGCAGACGTCAATAAACTTATCTTCTAATGCCGAAAACCCACCCGCTCAACGTTCTCACTCTCCAACTGCTCCCCATTCATTAGAATTGATTGACCAGTTAAAGCAGTGGATCTTTCAAGGAAATCCTGTTTTAAAAGCAGCAATATTGGTGCTGGTGATTGGCATCGTATTATTACTACGCTTTGCCACCGAACATTGGCAACTCAGTCTTGCACTAAAACTGGCGATTGTGGCCGGTGTCAGTACTGCAGTAACTGGACTAGGCTATTGGTTACAGGCTAAAAACCGCAGTTTTGCATTGGCTTTGGAAGGCTTGGGTTTGGCCGCATTATTTCTAACCTTATTTTTTGCCTATTACAATACCGTGATTCCGACCTTGGGAATCGCAGCAGTGTGTTTTGCGGCAATTATGTCCGTGACACTGGCCCTAAGTTTAAAACAACAATCGATTGAACTGGCCTTAATGGCGATGATCATTGCCTATATCGCACCATTTACCCTGCCGGTTCGCAATGCGACTGCGATCGAATTGATTGTCTATTATGTAGTGATCAATCTGGCTGTTGCGGTACTCAGTACCTTACGTCCCTGGAAAATCCTCAATCAGATTGCCTTTTTAATGACGGTGATTGTAGGAGGCGGTTATGCCTTTTATCAGGGGCAAGAATTTGAGAAAAATACTTTAACTTTCTTGGTTGCAGTGCATACGACAATATTTGTCTGGCTGAGTTTTCGTTTTAGTCAGCTGATTGCCAAAGAAGACTTTGCGCAGTTCAAGCTGAAACCTGCTTTAGATATTACCCTGATTTTTGGTGCACCGATTATTGGATATATTTTTATTTACTTAATGCATTTTGAAGAGATGTTTTGGCAAGCTGGAGCAAGTCTGATCTTTGCAGCCGTTTATGCAGGCTTGTATCAACTGTCTAAACGCAATCAGGCAGTGCAGCTGATTTCACAAAGTTATTTTAGTTTAATGCTGATTTTCTTGGCTTTAATTCCGCCCATTTTGCTTGCTGAACAATGGAGCGTGATTGGCTGGGCGGTTGAAGGGCTGCTCATTTTTAGCTATGCCCTATATCGAAAATCGCAGATCAGTCGTTATCTGGCCATGGGATTACTGATCGTGGCTGGCTTATCCAGTCTTTATTATCTTGTTGAGCTGAGTGAATTTCCACGTGAAATGTATTGGGGACTATGTCTGAGTTATTTTGCCGTGGTATTGGTCGCCAATAGCCGGGAGACATTTAGAAATCAATTAAGCAACTCTACCATCGCTTTTCACTGTTTGCAGATGCTGTCTGCAACCACGATGTTGATTGTACTATTGCTGGATGAAATTGAGGGTCCTCATCAGCAGGTGATGAGCCTGTTGATTGTCAGTGGATTGTATCTGCTGATGAACGAGGTCATGCTACGCTGCAAATCGACCTGGTCTTGGTTATTTCCGAAATGGCTCGGTCTAATTCCCGTCTTTGTTTTTGCACTGATTATTGTAATTAATCAAAGTAAGCACGGGATCATTGTTTGGGAAACTACATTTAATCGGGTGGGTTTTGCACTTTCCGGTTTAATGTTGATCGTGTTATGGCTGCGCCCGATGTTGGGTGTACGAACTGAAAAAGAATGGGTCAGTTTCGGGGCTTTAATCAGTCTTGCCATGACCAGTCTAACCTTGCTTCCGAGTATGCCTTATATCAGTGTCGTGATTTTGCCTTTGCTGTTCTGTGCTTGGTGTTATTGGCAGGTGAATAATCCGGATTGGAAAATGTTCTGGCAAGCGCGCAGTACTTTGCTGCTGATGGCAACCTGGATTGTCTGCTCACAACTATTTACCGAGCAGGCATTCCAAGGCTATTTCTTGCCCATTTTGAATCCATTTGACCTGGTGAGTATTGCCATGCTGGCCGGTTTTATCTGGATGTTGTCCTTGCAGCTTAACTCAGGTCTGGATAAAGGCATCGTCGCGGTGTTGATGGTGCTCAGTCTGCTTTGGCTCAGCAGTTATATTGTGCTACGTGCATTACACATGTATTTGGGTACGCCGTTTAACGAACTGGCTTTATGGGGAAATGGCACGGTCCAGCTTAGTCTGACTTTACTTTGGGTGAGCTTGGCCTTTATGACTATGAGCCTCGCCAGTCGTAAACAATTGCGTTCGGTCTGGATTCTGGGTGGCAGTATTTTGGTGATGGTGACCTTGAAGTTGGTGCTGTTTGATTTGTCTCACATCGGCACTTTGAGTCGGGTAATTTCATTCTTGGGCGCAGGTTTTGTCATGTTAGTGATTGCTTATATCGCGCCGATTCCGGAAGGGGAAAAAATAAATCCCTCATCCAGACCTTCTCTCTGAGCCATATATGGCGCAAGAGAAGGAGAAGTTCCCTCTCCTTTATAGGAGAGGGTTAGGGAGAGGTAAAAATAAATCGGATTGATAGGAACGAGAAAATCTATTTTAAATCCGCCTCTCGTTTCGCTTCCTTAGCATTGGCATATGGATCAATATCTTCTTCAGTTAAAGGCTGCACAGTTGCAGGTCGGTCGACAAAACCCATTTTTGGTACCGGTATTTCAATTTGATTGTCCAAGAAACCATTACGGATGCGTTCCTGGATTTCATCACGAACTTTTAAAAAGTTTTCATGATCACACCAGATCGCAAATAACAGTTCAATGGAGGATTCACGGAAAGCGGTTACCGTCACTGCCGGCTTGGGGTCAGCTAAAACCAGTGAATATTTGTTGGCTACATCCAGCAGAACTTCACGTACTTTAATGATGTCTTCATGAAAGTTGATGGCCAGAGTAATCGGAATACGCCGGATTGGGAACTTGGACAAGTTATAAACGGGCGCACGAATCAGCTGTTCATTCGGTACACGCACATAAACATTGTCCTGAGTCAGCAGTTTCACCGAAAGCAAGTCAATGGAAATTACTTCACCTTCGATGGTATGACCACGAATCAGGGTCATTTGTACCGTATCGCCAATTTCGAAAGAACCCTCTCCAATCAAAAATAAGCCACTGATTAAGTTTGAGGCAGAGGTTTGTGAAGCAAAACCCAAGGCTACCGTTAAAATACCGGCCGCGCCTAAAAAGACACTCAGTTTAAAACCGGCTTCTTTAAGGCTTGCCATCACAAAAATCAAGAAGATGAAATAGAAAATGCCACGTCGCCAGACCAGACTTTGATGTGCATTAAAACGTGAACCAATGGTGCGGATAAAGGCATTTGATATAAAGCGGGCAATCAGAAAACCAATCAGCGACAAAATTACAGCCACTAAAATTTCAGTCAGGCGTTCAGTATTGATGTTGGTGAAAATGCCTTTCACGCTTTGAGTAATTTCTTTTGGAATATTGGAATCTGCCATAGTGCCCCCCTAGAAAAATGAATCAAACATATTAAACAAGGCAATCGCGGGAGCACGAGGTGGATGTACATACATCACTTCACCTGCATGCGGCGGTGTGCGGTTTTCAATACGAATGCGTGGGGGACGATCCAGCCCTTCATGTAACACTTTAATTTGTGAAGTCCATAATCTTCCGGTACTTTCACTATAAAAGAGCGGCAAGGCGGAAACAGGCACATTCATCCGGTCAAAACGTAACTGTTGATGGCTGGTGTTATGAAATTCAATCGGAGTCACAGCACGAAAGGCGCGAGGTTTTAATTGATGCAGCTCTGTACGCCCATCCACTGCTGTGGCATAGCAAATTTCCCCCGTACGATGATTTGGACCAAACCAGGTATCTTTAGGCAGAATTACCGGAATATCAAATAACGGTTCGCGTTGCCCTTCGACAAAACCGGCAATCCATAACGGGGTACTAATATACAGCGTACCGCGTTGTCCGGCAGGAATATAAATCGGATCCACCGGTTTAATCACCACCGAGCGGTCGGCTAAACGCGGCATCAATTGAATTTTATTTTTGGTCGATTTGAACATATAGCGTTCCACTTTGACAGGTTGTGGAAAACCAAAATTTGGATCTTCAATTTCATGCCAACTTTGCTCATAGTCATATTGAACTTGTGGACGATGAATCTCCATGCGCCATTCTTGCAGACTGCGGGTCAGACGAAACAACAGTGAACCAAACTGCCAAGCTTTAGGCTGATTGAGTTCAAAGGTGGATTCACCCCACCATTTTAAATTCGGATATTCCGGTTCGATCAATTCATTGCTTTCAGACAACGGCATATTTCCTTTCTTGCTTAATCGGTAAAAACAGACTTCACGCTGTCTTATGCTTAGAGTACACTCAAATCAATTTATCCATCATTATAAACTTTGATGCAAATACTTAAACAATTACAAATACCCTATAGTTTTGCCAAACGTCACGGCATATTGCTTCGTTACGAAGGCGATCAGGCTTTTATTGTACGCCGTGAAAATACTTCCATGCTGGCGATACAGGAAGCGCGCCGCTATTTAGGTCATCCAGCACAGCATCAATTATGCAGCGAACAAGAATTTCACCAATTGCTCAGTTCCAGCTTTGCCGGAGATACCGGGGAATCGCAACAAGTGGCAGCCGGTCTGGAAGATCATCCGGATTTACTCAGTTTAGCGGACTCGGTACCTGAAGCTGAAGACTTAATGGATCAGGAAGATGATGCCCCCATTGTTCGTTTAATCAATGCATTATTGTCTGAAGCGATTCGCGTCGGTGCATCCGATATTCATATCGAATCATTTGAGAAGAAATTATCGGTACGTTTACGGGTCGATGGTCAGCTACGAGAAATTGTCCAACCACGCCGTGAACTGGCACCGTTATTGGTATCGCGGATTAAAGTCATGGCCAAACTGGATATTGCTGAAAAGCGCGTTCCGCAAGATGGCCGTATCTCTTTAAGACTGGCTGGGCGTGAAGTTGATGTTCGTGTATCCACCTTGCCATCGTCGCATGGTGAACGTGTGGTGATGCGTTTGCTGGACAAGCAAGCCGGACGTTTGAATATGACGCATTTGGGCCTGATGCAGCCTGATTATGAGCGTTTAACCCATTTAGTGCATCGTCCACATGGCATTATCTTGGTGACTGGACCTACTGGTTCAGGTAAAACCACAACCTTATATGCCGCATTATCTGACCTGAATGATGGCTCAAAGAATATTTTAACTGCAGAAGATCCGATTGAATATCAGCTAGAAGGCATTGGACAAACCCAGGTGAATACCAAAGTGGACATGACCTTTGCCCGTGCTTTAAAAGCGATGTTGCGTCAGGACCCTGATGTGGTGATGGTCGGTGAGATTCGTGATCTGGAAACTGCCGAAATTGCGGTTCAGGCCTCCCTTACAGGTCATTTAGTTTTGTCTACACTGCATACCAATACTGCTATTGGCGCGGTCACGCGTTTGAAAGATATGGGTATTGAACCATTCCTGTTGGCCAGTTCTCTGATTGGGGTAATTGCCCAGCGTCTTGTGCGCACTTTATGTCCACGTTGTGCAACATGGCATGAGGCCGATGCATTTGAAACCGAAATTTTTCGGCATTTAGATGTGTCAACTGAACTTAAACTGCCTCAACCGAAAGGCTGTGACCACTGCTCGCATACCGGATTTATGGGACGTACGGCTATTTATGAAATTGTCCCTGTAGATGATCAAATGCGCCGTTTAGTGCATGGCAATGCTGCAGAATATGAACTGGAAGCTTATGCACGTAAGCAGTCAGGCTCGATTCGTGATGATGGTTTACGCAAAGTACTGGCAGGCAAAACCACTCTGGAAGAAGTATTGCGCGTTACCAATGAAGCAGCCGATTAACACGAAATACTTTTGTCTTTCATTTTTTGATCAATTGCCGAACTTACCAAAGCTCGGCAATTTTTTTCATCAGGTGTGCACGAAATGGAGCAGCGGGATTAGCCGCATTGCGCCGGGTTTCATTTTCATAAAATTTCTGCCAAGTTTGCACCATCTCTAAAGTCACCTCTTGGGTTTTAAGTTTTTCGACATCTTCTTTGTTTATGTTATTTAGTCGCTTTTCTGCACCCATAGGGCCAGTTCCCCAGCCAATAATCCCTTGTCCAAATTCAGGTAATTTCATGTTGTTCGGTGTAGGAGGAATTTCTAAACGCTGAATGTCTGGATTGACTAGAGATTTGACTGAAGGGCTTATGTTTTCAGAAATACTGATCTCTGCAAAAGATGTGCTTGCGGTAGAAAGCAGGAGGGAGCTTATCAGAAGATATTTAAACATGAAAAAAACCCATTATTGCAAATAGGAATCATTATATATTACAAACTTGGATTTTTATATTTCTTTTAATTATTAAATTGATGAATAAATCCTATCCTAAAATGATCAGTTCGATTTTAGGATAGGATTAGAGTTTGCTTAAGTAATCACATTGCGGGTTACATCAATATTGCCACGTGTCGCATTGGAATAAGGGCAAACAATATGAGCAGCATCGACCAGCTTTTGTGCTTCTGCCTGATCCATACCTTCTAAATGAATATTCAAGGTCACTTCAATCCCAAATCCAGTTGGGATGGGGCCAATTCCAACTTCACCTTCAATATAGGCATCTTTACTGATATTAAGTTTATCGCGGTTGGCGACAAATTTCATGGCACCGAGAAAACAGGCTGAATAACCTGCTGCAAAAAGCTGTTCAGGATTGGTACCACCACCTGCACCGCCCATTTCCTTCGGTACAGCTAATTTTACATCTAAAATTCCATCGGAAGAGGTTGCACGTCCATCACGTCCGCCGGTTGCTTTGGCTTTTGCTGTATAGACCACTTTTTCTAAAGACATTTTTTATAATCTCTGTAACTTTTATAGGAGTTGTTATCGTGGGGGATTTTGATTGAAGAATAAGCAGTTGTTTTGTAATTTTATACAGGAAAACTTTAAATTTAACGCTAAATAGAATTAAAAATTAATTATTTTACGATGCTGAATCAAAGGCATGGATGTTCGTACAGTTTCTTGTTCATCCAGATCAAAAGGCACTGTAATTAAGCTCGCACCTTCACTCTGGATAATGTCTAAAATTTGACCGCGACTATTGCTGGCACCTGCATGACCCCAGGTTTGACGTTTTGTTCCATGCCAACCTTGTTGTGCGGCACCTAAAACATAGCATTGGCTATCCATTGCACGTGCCTGAAGGAGCAATTGCCAATGCATTTGACCGGTAGTGTAGGTGAATGCCGCAGGTGCCGTCAGGATATGGGCATCTCGACTACGTAAAGTGAGTGCGAGCTCAGGAAAACGCAAGTCATAGCACACCATTAAACCAATATTGCCGAAAGGTGTTTTGGCAACGACGACATCTGTACCGGGTTCAAAGAATTTCGATTCCTGATATCCACCAACAGCATCACCGACTTGCACATCAAACAAATGAATCTTGTCATAACGCACTTCAGTGCGTTCAGGACTAATACATAAACTCACCGTACGTACACGACCATCAGTAATAACAGAGCCATCTGGACGGAACGGGCATGGGAGAGTGCCCGCCACAATCCAGATTTGATATTGATGCGCAAGTTTTTCCAGGCGCTGTTGAAGGGCTTCAAACTGCATTGCTGTTTCACGCTGTTTTCCACCTGCAAAACAAATAAAGTTTTCAGGGAAAACAATCAGCTCTGCACCATCTGCTTTACTCTGTTGTATTAGTGATTCGATCACGACGAAATTGGCTTCAATATCATCTTGGGAATTCATTTGTACAACAGAGAGTAAAGTCATGGGATGGCTCTAAATAATAATTTTTATACGATTTGTTGAGACACTTTTTCTATGGTGTCTTGTTCTTTTTGCAATTGCTTAACCAAAGGCTCGAACATATTTTGGTTATTTTCGTTTAACTTCATCAGGGTTTTATGCGCATCTAAAACAGTGGTTAACATTGCATTATGAGTAATGTGTTCTTCCATTAATTCGAGAGTGCATACTTTCGGATCACCGCAGTAATTCAGGATCACAAAAACCTGACCCAAGCCCATGCTATTGGCTAAGGTGGTAATATCCGGATTGGTAGATAGCATGACTGCCTGAATTTGGTGAGTTTGCTTCAACTTTAAACCAAGCTTGGCAAGTATGCCTAAAACAGTACTGTCAATAAACGTGGTTTGGGTTAAGTCTACGATTGCCCCAACGACATTTGATTGCTGTTCAATTTTACTAAGGAGTTTGTCTAGACTGATACAAGATTGGGCACGCACTTCGCCAATAAGCTTAAAAATATGCGTTCCATTCAAGCTTGCATATTCAACATGACCTGTTGACATATAAATGCCATTTGCAGAGAAGGATTCTAAAATTATCACATAGGGCCACTACAGACTCAAGTAGTCTAGGGTCGTATATCGCTTACTTGAAAGTTAACGTATTGATTATATAGTTAATTCATTCGGCGTAAACTTAGGATAGCAATATCATCTGCAACATGTTCCGGTGCCTGGAAGGATTGATTCTGTAAGTGGAAGACTAATTTTTCAAATTGTTCATTCAGTCCACCATCAAAAGGCTCAAGAGCGCCATCTGAACAAATAATAAACCGGGCATGACGATTCAACACGCATTCAAACTCTTCAACTTCAAGATCTTCAGTAAGTCCCAGAGGAAAACTGCTGGTATTTAAAATTTGCGGTGGTTGGTTCGGTTCAAAGATGATTGCAGGGGGATAGTGTCCGGCACTTGACCAACGCAGCTGATGCGTTTCTAAATTTAAAACCCCTGCAATCATAGTAATATGCTTTTCGATATTTTCTTGAACCAGCATTCCGTTGAGCTTTTTAATCAACTCCCGCGGGGTTTTAGAGCGGCCATGAAAGGCAGCCATCCAAGAAGTCAATAAACTACTGGTGACGCCATGTCCAGAAACATCCGCCAGATAAAACATAATTTCTTTATCGCTGATTTTCCAGTAGTCATACCAATCACCTGATAGATATGCAGAAGGTTGAAATAAGGTTTCAACTTTATAATTTATCAATTCAATGGGATTGGGAAGCAAGCACTGTTGTAAGTATGCCGCTGAAGGGAGGTCGCGACTATCTTGATTCCGCTTGTATTGCGCATCAATTTTAAGTAACGCTTCTTCTGGATCACTCGGCAATTTATTCCAGATCCAGCCCGCTAAAGCACCCAGCTCCCAAGCTTGGGCTAAAGGGGTGCCTTCATTTTCAAAAGCCAGCACAATTGTGGGTAGCGACCACTGATGCGTCAAATAGTCTTGTACATCCGCAATGGCTAAAATTGTGGGATCATACAAATCAATATCATCTATGTGAATCATTTGCACACCGGGAAGCGTACTTAGAACCTGATCTAAATAAGGAATATTGCGAGTCGGTTGAATGAAATACATAAAGAAATTGTATGTTCCTTAGGGTGATAACGAATAGCTTTACTATAACAATCTAATCATCAGCAGAGAAAGATGCTCTGCTGATTATATGCCAATAAATAAAAAGACTTATTTGGTTGTTGGATCTACATCTTGTTGTGGTACTTCATCTTCAGGGGTGTCTAGATCATCTTCAATGAACATGGTTTCAGGATCGAGTCCTTTCTTTTCAGCAATAGCAAAATTTTTACGTTGCAGATAAATATCACGAATTGCCGCATATTTATCACCTTGTAAAACATCTTCTATATCTAAAAGTTGTGACCGGGCATCAATCCCACGTAAAGATTGCTCTGCCCAATAAAGACCATCATGATCTTCCAGAAGGTATTTTTGTGGGCGTGCTTGACCATCTACAACTAAACCAGCAGTATCGCGGAAAGTACTTGGACCGAAAACAGGCAAGACTAAATATGCCCCAGAAGGGATTCCATAATAGCCTAATGTTGTACCAAAATTTTCTTCTTCAGTAGATAGGCCAAGACGTCGAGCAGGGTCGGCAAAGCCTAAAGTTGTGAGGGTATTAATAGTAAAGCGTCCTAAAGATTCTGCAGCACGAAGAGGGCGACCTTGAATCAGTTGATTTACTACATTCCAAGGTTCACCTAAATTTTTGCGGAACTGGCGATATGAGCCTCGAACGTCAGTGGGTACTTTATTCTTGTATTGAACGGCTAAAGGACGAGCCAAATGACGATCCAGAACATCATTAAAAGCAAAAATTTGTCTATTTAAAGGTTGTAAAGGATCTTTTTGGCTTTCCGGTTGAGTAGCATTGGCATTTACTTTCAAATCTTTTGCAGTAACATTTTTTAATTCTTTTAAGGCTTCAAGACGTGGATGCTGAACCGATTGTATTTGTTGTGTAGAAGAAAATTCTAAATCTGTTGGAGTAGAAGATTCAGAATTATCAAGTGAATCATTTGCAAATACCGGAGCAATCAATCCAAAAGAGAACAGGCTGGCCCAAAAAAAACGAGTGTGACGCATAAAAAATCCTAGAGCTCGATAATAAGCCGGTGCTTAAAGCTAAAAATACGTAATAAAGTATATTAACAGTTCTTTGATAGAGGGTATTAAAACAAATTTGATCAAAATGTGTAGGAAAAAAAGCTAAAATGATTAAAAATTATCCTGATGATTTGAAAAGTTAAAAAAGGGGGTTGCAACCCCTCTGAAATGCTGTAGAATGCACATCCATCGGCGGTGATGTTGATTAAAACTTGTTGAGAAACAAGGATTTAGCCTAAAGGGTTTAAATCTGGAAGTCTTGAAGAAGTTGAAAATTAATCAATAAAACCTGTTGACTTTCTTTAGATAGAGAGTAATATAGCCGACCTAGCTTGCTGCTGATGAAGTTGCAAGACACTCATTAAGAGATTATGAAGAACA
>NZ_SJOH01000010.1 GCF_004331285.1 Acinetobacter sp. ANC 3781 | reverse complement strand
GTGATTTTTCATCTGACAGCAGGAAGAAAGTTTTGTCTTCTGTTACAGGCACATTAAGCGGTGCGCCTTGTTCTTTCCAGTCAGGGAACAACTCATTCATGGCACGCGGTTCAAGTACTGCACCCGACAGAATATGTGCACCGACTTCAGAGCCTTTTTCCACGACACAAACGGACAGATCGTTTAGATTGTTTTCAATTGCAAGTTGGCGAATTTTGATCGCTGCAGAAAGACCCGCAGGGCCTGCGCCTACGATAACGACGTCAAACTCCATCGATTCACGTTCGATGTGTTCCATGTAGGACTCCTCATATGATTTGAAGGTGGCAACCGTCATGATTTTGCTCGGCGCTGCCATGAGTGTTCTTAAAGCCCAGACACAATTTTATTATCGTGTCTTTTATATTGTGGGCTAGTATAGTTTTAAACCGTGATCTAGCCAATTGGCTGAATCATATTATTTTTCCGTCAGCAGGGGTATTCCGTATGATTAATCAAAATAATTCACCAAATCAGACGAAAAATGTCGATATTCCTGATAATAAAAATTTAATGGGTATTACACAATACTTAAAAGATGCACAGACCGGTCACAAAAGGTCAATCCCCCCCTTGGATCAATTTAAGCCAAAGCATTGCGGTGCAATGGATTTAAAGGTAAAAGCCAATGGAGAATGGTGGCACGAAGGTCAATTGATCAACCGCCAAGCCATGATTGACTTGTTCTCAACCGTACTTTGGAAAGAAGACGGTAAGTTCTATCTAAAGACCCCGGTAGAGCAAATTGAAATAGAAGTAGAAGATGAGCCTTTATTTGTTAATCAGGTAGATCTGGTTAAAATTGAGGGTAAAAGCTATATTCAATTGACCACTACTACTCAAGATATTGTGATTGTAGATCAGGAACACTCACTTTTTATGCGTGAATATTTAGGTGAATTACGTCCCTATGTGCATGTTCGTTTTGGCATTAATGCCTTAATTCAACGCGCTGCTTTTTTCCATTTAATTGAAATGGGACAGCTCCTTGAAAACGCTCAAGGTAGTACCATCTTAAGCCTACAAAGTGGCGATTTATACTTGCAATTAGGCACCTGAGGTTTAAGCTTAGTTCTCCCCAATTTCGAACTGCTGAAAGTGAAGCTATGACAGCCATTCATCCTATTTATCCTTTAATAAATCCAATGCCTAAGGCGCAACCTGATGCGCCTATTGGAATTTTTGACTCTGGAATAGGTGGATTGTCTATCGCACAGGACATTGCAAATTATTTACCCAAAGAACGCATCCTGTATTATGCAGATACTGCAAATGTACCTTATGGACCGCGTGATGATCAAAATATTCGCGATCTGACCGCAAATGCAATTGAATGGCTCTATCGCCAAGGCTGTAAAGTGGCCGTGGTTGCATGCAATACTGCATCTGCCTTTAGTCTGGATTATTTACGTGATCATTATGGTGAAGACTTTCCAATTATTGGTTTAGTACCGGCATTAAAACCTGCTGTATTACAAACCAAGTCAAAAACAATTGCAGTTCTGGCAACGCCAGCGACTTTTCGGGGCAAACTGATTCAAGATGTAATGCAACGTTTTGCCTTACCTGCCCATGTGAATGTCATTCCTGTGACCTGTCTGGAATTGGTGCCCTTTGTAGAAAGTGGTGCGCAGATGAGTGCGGAATGTTTAGCGACATTAAAAGAAATATTACAACCCGTGGTAGACCAAGGGGCAGATTATTTAGTCTTGGGATGTACTCACTATCCCTTCTTAAAACCTGCGATTGAGTCAATTTTTGGTCAGAAACTGACATTAATTGACTCTGGAGTACCAGTTGCGCGACAAACAGCCCGAATTTTGATTAAAAATGAGTTATTATTTGAGCAAGATCAAAAAGACAGCTTACGAATTGAATGTCATGTCAGTGGCAATAATGCAGAAAATTTAAAAACTGTGTTGCAGTACCTGATTCAAGAGAATTTAACTTGGGATATTCGCAATATTACTGTTGAATAAGCAAAGAAACGCAGCTAGTCTTTTGAAATATAGCAAAAAATTAAATTTTTAAATTGGGGTATTCGATTACAGCGCAACTGCTCAGCATAGCTACAGTTGGAGTATGTAATATGCAATTGGAAGAGGATAACCAATGCTCGATAAGCGTTATCAGGTTTTTATTTCTACGTCTGGGAGTGAAATGCAACCAGAACGTATTGTTTTAGCTCAAACTCTAGTGGGGATGGGGTTCTTTTCGTGGGGATTAGAACAACGTACCCCACTAAGTACGGCGTTTGCACGTCGTCAAATTGATGACTGCGACTATGTGGTCATTCTTTTGGGCAGTCAATATGGCGAGCAATCTGTGTCAGGTGTCGGGTATATGCACCTCGAATATATTTACGCTGTTACCAAACAAAAACCGATTATTGTATTTATGCATGAAAATCCGGCATCGCGGGACCCTGCTTTGCAGGATCAAAAACCGGAACTTCGCGAAAAATTCCTAGAATTCCGTAAATTATTACAACAAGAAGCCGATCAAATTTTTACTTATCGTAGCATTCGTGACTTAGAAATGGCGGTACGCTTTAATATGCCGCAAATGCTTGAACGCTATCCTGTTTCAGGATGGGTTCGACCACAGAATACTCAGTCTTTGCATGACGAAATTGATCAGCTTAAAGCTAAAATTGAACAACTTGAAACAGAAGTGGGCAAACGAGAAGTCGATCCGTTCTTATCTTTACCCAAAGTTTCAATGCATGAATTATTTTCTTTTGAATATCGAATGCATGCTTATCAAGACGGTAATTTCAAAGAACTGAAAGTTCAAAAGAAACTAACTTGGGCACAGTTACTGAATATTTTAGGCAGCATGTTTGTCAATCCGACACCAGAAGAATATTTTTCTAAATGTATAAATGAATATTTAAATGACACAGGTCTGGCAGATGCACGTGTGGAAATGCCTCGTGCCCATGCAGTGGCACGTGCGCAAATTAATATTCGTGCTTTACACAGTATTAAAATGCAGATGCGTCAAAATGACTGGATTGTACAATCTGGACGTGATGACCGTCAGCGGATGTTGTGGCACATCACTCCCAAAGGGCAAAAGCTTTTAGATAGTAATTTGCTTGAGAATAATCGTGTTTTTCAATTTAAGTCACCGTATTAATTCATATAGAGAAAGTGCAGAAAACTGTTAAAGTAGGCCAGTTCATCTATGTTGGAAAAGGGTTTGATGTTTTCTGCACCTAAAGTGAAAGTCACCATTATTTTAGCCAATTTGGGTACGCCAGACGACCCCACTGTTCCTGCAGTCCGTCGCTTTCTGAAGCAGTTTTTATCTGATCAGCGGGTCATTGAAATTCCAAAACCCGTTTGGCAACTCATTTTAAGACTATTCATTTTGCCATTTCGACCCAAACGTGTGGCTCATGCTTATGAAATGGTATGGGGGCAAGATTCGCCAATGCGTGAAATTCTGTTGCAACAGGTTCAAGCAGTTCAATCGCATTTAAGCCAACACTATTCAGACTTTGAAATCAATATTGTGCCGGCCATGAGCTATGGTAATCCCGGAATTCAAAGTGTATTAGCCAATTTGGCTGAACAACCACAAGACCATATTATCTTGCTGCCACTATTTCCACAGTATTCGGCAACTTCGACCGCTCCACTGTATGATGCAGTTGCAAAGTGGATACTGACTCAACGTAATTTGCCGGGCTTATCAATTATTCGCGATTACTATCAACATCCTTTGTTTATTCAGGCTTTGGCGCAAAGTGTACGGGATTATCAAGCTGAACATGGCTCCGCAGAAAAACTGTTGATGTCATTCCACGGCATTCCGCAGCCGTATGCTGATAAAGGCGATCCTTATGCAGACCGCTGCCGTATTACTGCGCAACGCGTGGCCGATGAGCTTGGGTTAAAGGATGATCAGTGGGCAGCCAGTTTCCAATCTCGTTTTGGTAAGCAAGAGTGGATTAAGCCTTATACCGATGCACTTTTAACCGAATGGGCAGAGCAAGGGGTGAAATCAGTACAAGTGATGAGTCCGGCATTTTCTTCAGACTGTTTAGAGACTTTAGAAGAACTGGCCATACAAAATGCCGAACTGTTTAAGGCTTTGGGTGGTGCACAATATGCCTATATTCCCGCATTAAATGCCCGTGATGATCATATCGCATTGCTCACAACTTTACTTCAAGCTAATCTTGATGCATTAACGCAAACATTCGCCCACTAATTTCACCGAGGTTTCGCCCTTATGTTGCAAGTCAAAATTGTGCCAGTCACGGCCTTTCAGCAAAACTGTTCAATTGTATGGGATGCAGACAGCAAAGAAGCAGTTTTGATTGACGCGGGTGGTGAGCCTGAAAAATTGAAAGCCGAAGTGGAGGCATTGGGTTTGAAGGTCAAGGCTTTATGGTTGACCCATGGCCATCTGGATCATGCCGGTGCAGTAGGTACATTAACCAAATTATGGAATGTACCTGTGATTGGTCCACATAAAGAAGATGCTTTTTGGCTGGACATGATTCAGGAAGTCTCGGCAAAATATGGATTTCCAATTCCGGAAAAAGTAGAGGTTAGCCAATGGCTTGAAGGCGGGGAAGTTCTGAAACTGGGTGAGGAAGAATTTGAAGTCCGTTTCGCACCAGGTCATACCCCGGGTCACGTGATGTTCTATAACGAAAATTATGGGCTATTATGGACAGGGGACGTGCTGTTTAAAGGGTCTATTGGTCGTACCGACTTTCCACGCGGAAATCATCAACAGTTGCTAGATTCAATTCAGCGTGAATGTTTTAGTCTGCCAGATGAAACTCAATTTATATCGGGTCATGGTCCAATCAGTAGTATTGGTTTTGAAAAACAACATAACCCTTTTGTGGCGAATAAAGCAGGTTAATACCTTTGTTTAAGAGATTGATGAATAAATTTCATCAGTCTCTGCGAAAAGGACCACTATGTAACTGCTTTAGTTCTAAGGCAATAATAATAGCTGAAAAAATAAACAGGATGCCGATCCAAATAATAATGACATCATGGGTATAAATTCCAAAACTTAAACTTACAATACCCAGTAAGACAAATAAAAAAAATAGAATTTTTAAACACCATAGTCCCATGAGGGGATCTCCTTTTTTATCGTTGTTAATTTTTATCGTTATTAGGTTTCATTACTAAAATATATCGATTTTAAGTGTTTAGTTATTAGAAAAAAATTTACTGGTATTTTCGTAATGTTATTATAATTTAAAAAAGTGCTAACTGGTTATCATTTTTATTGATTAATAAGAAAAATTTAACAATGATAAAACATATTTTCAGTCCCTAATTTTTTAATTATATGTTGATAAAATATAAAGTAATTTAAGACAAAATAATAAAAAAGAGATTTCAGTCATAAAAAAGATTTATTAAGTCATATTATTTTACATTTACTTTAAATTGGCAGAGGAGGTTCATGAAACTCTGGTTTACCAAGGCAGCATTATTTATTTTTAGCTTAATGGCATTTTATGCTTAAGATCAGGTTTTACCGTCAAGATCTGATCATTATGGCGGTTGATATACTTCTTGTTTTTTGCATTGTTGTTTTAGGCTTAGCATACAAAAGCTGGATTCTAATCTACTTTGCTAAAGATTGATGAGCCTTATTCACCAACCTGTATACTATTTATTATTCTAAAAAATCCTTTTAAAAATCATCTTCTTCACGGCCGCCATCTGCCTGTGGTGCATCTTGAGTAGGCAATTTGTATTCATCATTTGCCCAAGCGCCCAGATCAATCATTTTACAGCGTTCTGAACAAAAAGGACGGAATTCGTTATCTTCCCAAGTCGAAGGTTTACCACAACGTGGGCAAGGAAAAGTGCGAGGCATTTTATTCTCCGGATAAAAATGATGATTCAATTAGTCAAACTCAGCCGCTCTTGCTAGACTTGAGCCGATTTTTGTTAGTTTGATCTGATTATGCCAATTCGTCAATTTCAAGCACAGCGTATGCACGCGCCTCGTGATTTTCAAATGATTAGCCCAGAGCCAATTTGTGTGGAAATTGGTGCCGGTAAAGGTAAGCATGCCTTGCTTTTTTCGAGTCAGCATCCCGAACATAAATTGATTGCAATTGAACGTACCCGTGAAAAATATGTGGCTATGCAAAAACAGCATGCCTTGGAAGGACAAAGCAACTTACAGGCGATTCATGCTGATGCCATGCCATGGATCGTGCATGCTTTACTGCCGGCGCAAGTACAGCAATTTTTTATTTTATATCCCAATCCTGAACCGCATAATCCGGCACAGCGCTGGTTGAATATGCCATTTTTTGAATTTTTGCTGTCGCGTTTACAGGTCGGTGGCACAGTGACTTTGGCCAGTAATATTCCTGAATATATCGCAGAAGCACAGCAACAGTTGATAGATGTGTGGAAATTACCGTTTATTAAAGAGGTAATTCCAGCCACTTCAGCACGCACCCATTTTGAAATTAAATATTTGGAACGTGGTGAATTGTGTCAGCAACTCATCATTACCAAGCCAGAAGGCTACACGACCCGTTTTGATGACTTTATGCCGCTGCAAGGTCAAAATGCGGTGATCGAAACTGCATCAGAAACGAATGTAAAAGATGCTGAATAAGTTGGCTATGAAAAAGCGTGTCGCAATTATTGGCGCAGGTCCTGCCGGACTGATGGCTGCGGAAGTTTTGAGTCAATACGATTATGAAGTGCATGTCTATGAACAAAAACCCTCGGCCGCCCGTAAGTTTCTAATGGCAGGTAAAACTGGCTTAAATATTTCTCATGCCGAGCCTGTAGTACAATTTATTCAGCACTATGATCAAGCAGACTGGCTTGCAGCTTGGATAAAACAGTGGGATGCGAACTGGATTCAACAATGGATGAAAGGTTTGGGGATTGAATCCTATATCGGTTCATCTGGGCGGGTATTTCCGGTTGAGATGAAGGCTGCACCACTGCTTCGTGCCTGGTTAAAACGTTTAGCCGAACATGGGGTGATTTTTCATTATCGGCATCAGTGTCTGGACTTAAGCAGTTCCGAATTACAGTTTAAAAACCTGGTCACGGAGCAGGTTGAAACTCAGCAGTTTGATGCCATTGTAATGGCCTGCGGTGCAGTGTCATGGTCACGACTTGGCAGTGACGGGGCATGGCAACAATGGTTCTCTCAGGATGAAATTGAAGCCTTTCAAGCCAGTAATGCCGGCGTAGAACGAGTTTGGTCCAGATTTATGCAACCGGTATTTGGTCAGCCTTTAAAACGGGTTGAGGCATGGGTGGATGATCAAGCCAAAACCATGGGCGATATTGTAATTAGCCATTATGGTTTAGAAAGTGGTTTGATCTATAAACAGGGGCGTGCGCTACGTCAGCAGCTTAAAAATGGTCAGGCCATGCAACTGTATTTGGATTTAATTCCCGAGCAGACAGTTGAGCAACTCGCGCAAAAATTACAACCGAGTAAAAAGCAGTCATTAAGTAATGTCTGGCGCAAAGCCGGTCTAGACCATGCCAAAGCCAATTTAGTTCGTGAACTGGTGACTAAAGATCTATGGAATGATCCACGAGCTTTGGCACAGCAGATTAAACATTTACCTATTCCTTTAGCTGGCTTTCGTCCAATAGAAGAAGCCATTAGCTGTGCCGGTGGAGTCAAACGAGAGGTGTTGTCTGAACAACTGCAATTAAAGTCAAATCCGCATGTGTTCTGTTGTGGAGAAATGCTGGATTGGGATGCACCGACAGGCGGTTATTTATTGACTGCATGTTTTGCCACGGGTCGTGCTGCGGGTGAAGGCGTACAGAGTTATCTGGCGATAAAAGAATAACAGCAAATATTTTGAACCGTAATTTAAAGCATGTTAGGTTGATCACTCAAACCTTATAAAAAATGCGACTGTTATGTCTGAACAAAATCTATATAGCGGAAGCTGTTTGTGTGGCGGTTTACGCTATGAAATTCAGAGTGAAATCGGTGACATCGTGCAATGTCATTGTCGAAAGTGTCGTAAAGCCAATGGCACAGCTTTTGCCACCAATGCTCCGATTAAAAAAGCCGATTTTAAAATTGTGCAAGGCGAGCATTTGTTGAAAAAGTTCCAATCCAGCGCAACCACTCAGCGTTGTTTTTGTGCTGATTGTGGCTCGCCGATTATCAGTATTAAAACTGAAACACCGGATCTGTACCGTTTAAGAATTGGCACACTGGATACACCACTTCAGCAAAAGCCGACCCAACATATTTTTGCTGCCTCCAAGGCAGAATGGGATACGATTTGCGATGGCTTGGTACAGCATGACGGGCGACCATAAGTCATTGCAATAAAGATGAAGGAATCAAATGATCCCTTTTTTATGTACCCCATTTTAGTAGTTAGATTGAGTGGTCTCGGATTTAGCTGCTTCAGCTTTTTTTGTTTCAGCTTTGCTCGTTTCCGGATATTGTGATTGCCAATGTTCAAGCTGTTCTTGAGCATGTAAAAACTCACCTAAGCCTTTGACTCGATCGCCTGAATTTTTCATTTCATCCACTTTTTTATCTTTATTCTGATCATACAGTTTGGCTTGGTCTTGCCAGTATTCTGCAATTAAGCCTTGAATATAGCGACCTTGCTGGGTTTTCAAATCCAGATCTTTCAGCATATTGAGTGCCGACTGAACATTGTCACGTTTGCGGTTATGCGCAAATTCATCGGTAAGTGAACCCTTTTCCTGCATTTTCGTCAGCTCGTCTTCCATATCATCACTCATTTGGGTGAAGCGCGTGTCGAAGTCGGTGAGTAAGGCAATATCATGTTGATCATCTGCAGTTTTCTCGAACGCTTTGACCGGTTCGGTAATCAAATCCTGCATGACTTTATCTTCAGGCTGAATTTTATCGTTTTGAGTGGTGCTATTTTTGCTGTTATCACAGGCCGTCAGAAAGATGCTTGAACATAATAAAACAGGCAGACCCAGTTGTTTCAGTTTAATATTTTTCATGATGATTCCTTTATTTCTGATCGATTTTTTTAAAATCATAAGCATGGGTTACATAAGGGAAGGTAATTTCATCTTGTGGATATTTACCAGTGTAGCTGAAGACAATCTGTTCAAATAGGGCTTTTAATTGCTGTTGTTCTTGGTCCGGCATTGCGGCAATAAAACTGGTGGAAAGCAGACGCTTAGACACTACATTTTCTACTGTGCCAACATGCTTCAGCTTAAAAGTCTGGACATTTTCCAGCTGAAATAAGGATTGATGCTGAAACACATTTTTCCACTTTCCACTATGATAACGAGGTGTGTTACCCTCCAAAGGTTCAATCAGATCTGCCAGTGCCTTGACCCAGTCAATGTTTATATCACGTTGATTCCAGATCAGGGCCAAATGTCCGGATGGTTTCAAGGCTTGATGAATTTGCTGTAAAGTCTCAAGATTGGCAAACCAGTGGAAGGATTGTGCACAGATGACCGCATCCATACTATTTGCAGTGACAGGCAAATGTTCACTAGAGGCTTGCAGGGTTTGAATCTTTGGGTATATAGCTTGCAGCTGTGCCAGCATTTCCTGAACCGGTTCAATCGCGGTGATGTGCGAAGTAATCTGCTGTAAGTAGGGCAAGAATTTGCCCGTGCCGGAACCGAGATCGATAACATGCGATTTTTCGCAAAGTTGCAGCTGATCTTGCAGCCAGCTGACGATATCTTGTGGATAATCGGGACGCACCTGTTGATAAAGCTCTGCAGCAGAACTGAAACCTTTTTGAGCAGCTGGATGAAGTGATTGTGTCATATTTTGCGCTTTTTAATATTCTTGGCATCTATAAAATAACATAGTCGCTTTTCGTAAATAGGCAAGGTGTCTATTTGTTCTATTGACTGTACAAAACAAGGGCCGATTTGCTTCGGTGTGGAAATGGAAAAACACATTATTTTTGAAGACGAACAAATTCGTGCAATATTTTTAAAAGGTTCATCGGATGAGCTGGTTTTCTCTTTTGGCGATTTAATTACCCGTGCCAAAGGGTTGTCGATTAATGCCGAAAAATCCTTGCATAAACATGGTTTTAATGTGATCGGGATTATGCCGAAGCAGAAATCGTGGTTTCCGGAAAGCTCAATGCGACAGATGTCTGCCGAGATTCAGGAACTGATTGCGTCCTTTAAAACACGGATTGGCTATGGCGGTTCAATGGGGGGGTATGCTGCAATCAAGTATTCAAATTTACTTGACTTAAAACGCGTGGTTGCATTGGTACCCCAGTATTCAATCAATCCTGAAGAGGTTGAAGACCCGCGCTATAACATGTTTTTCCATGAGGAACTAAATGCCAATATGCAGGTGCAGCCTGAAGATGTTTCCGCCGAGCGTGAATACATTGTGGTTTATGATCCTTACTATCCAGAAGATCGCGCGCATTATTTAAAACTTGAGCAGGTTCTGCCTCAAATTCACACCTTAAATTTACCCTTTACCGGCCACGATGCAATTGCTGTGCTTGCCAGTTCAGAATTACTGCATGACTTTTTATTGCATGAATTTGATGAACCCTATTTCTATAAAAAAATTCGTCAGGTCAAAAAGAGCAGCAAGTTCTATTATCGTAAAGTGATTGAAAACTTATTGCCGCGACATCGCAATGCCTTGGGTTCAATTTTAATTAACAATGATTTGCAGCTGGATAGCCAGTTTTTTGATGCGAAGTTGAAACAGAATTTACTGCGAGAATTGCTGAGTAACAAGCAAGTCAGTCAGCAAGATTTACTGAAACTCGGTATTCAGGTGAATCTGCCCCAAGAAAACCGTAGTCATTTATTGGACTGTTTCGGCCATGGGTTGGTATTCAATGTGATTAGCCAAAAAATTGAAAGCTACGCCGCCGGTGCCATTGCCTTAAATCATAAATTTCTGATCCCAATTTTTGCCAAGGGCAGTGGTTTGGTGCAGATTAATTTAAATGATGAGCGCTATGTTGTGGCAATGAATGACCGTCATGTGATGAAGCTGTTTAAGGAACAGGAACCTTTAACAACCGGCATGCATCCCATTGTGATCAAGAAATATAGCGATTTTTATTTGCTCAGTTATAAGCATTTAAACTTAAGTAATAATGAATACGGCAGTCATGATTTTATTGAAGACACGCCCGCAACTGCTCAATTCGTCACTCAACCGGAACTGTCTTAAGCCTTATTGAATAGCCTGTGATTGTTTAAAACAAACCCGACTTTGGTCTTATTTTGACCGCTTGCTTTATATTTTAATCGGTCTAAGATAGAAAATATAAGGCAAGTTAAATTTGCTAAATGTTGAACAACAAACAAATAAACACGACAGGGTGCTTAAGGATGAAACGTGATTTTATACCGGCTGTGCTTTTAACCATTATCTCTATATTCATACCTTCCTATGTTTTTGCCCAGAGTCCAGATGCCACCTATATGATTATGGGCGGAGGATTGCTGGTGGTGTTTGCCTTGGCAATCTATGTATTTTTTGAAATTCGGAAGTCGATTCAAGTCCATATTAACAAACCCACTAAATAGTGGGTTTTTTCATATCTGCTACCTGAATTTGGTTGAAAAAGCATATACATCTGGCTTTTAATGCATGAGGGGATAATTTGCAGCCCCCCTCTGAACCCGCCAAGGAATGCATCATGAAAGCCGTATTTTTAGATTATGAATCACTCGATAAAAATGATTTGGATTTTAGTGGGCTTAAAGCGGCTTTTGATAAGTTAAGCCTATTTCCAAGCACTCAGCCAGCGCAAGTTTTAGAACGTGTGCGGCAGGCAGATGTTATTATCAGTAATAAAGTGCTGGTGGATGCGGCAACGATTCAGCAATGTCCGAATTTAAAACTGATTTTAATTTCCGCAACAGGCACAAACAATATTGACCTGATTCAGGCACGTGCACAGGGCATTGTGGTGGGTAATTGTCAGGGTTATGGCACTTCGGCTGTAGCACAGCATACCTGGGCGTTAATGTTGGTTTTGGCTACCTCATTGCTCAAATATGACCGCGCGGTGAAACAAGGTGAATGGAATAAAGCCTCGCAATTTTGTTTGCTGGATTTCCCTATTATTGAACTGGAAGGCAAGACTTTAGGAATTATTGGTTATGGTGAATTAGGACAGGCGGTTGCAAAACTGGCTGAAGCGTTTGGCATGAAAATACTGGTCGGATCTTTACCAAATCGTCCAACTGATGCCAGTCGTATTCCTGTTGCAGATTTATTGTCTCAAGTAGATTTCCTGAGTCTGCATTGTCCATTAACCGACGATACCCCTGATTTGATAGATGCCCAAGCCTTCGATACCATGAAACCGAGTGCATTTTTAATTAACTGTGCACGTGGTGGCATTGTCAATGAACAAGCGCTTGCAGATGCTTTACGCCAAGGCAAAATTGCCGGAGCTGCAACCGATGTTCTTACCATTGAACCACCGAAAGACGGCAATGTGTTATTGGCAGATGATATTCCAAATTTAATCATTACCCCACACAGTGCGTGGGGCAGTGTTGATGCCCGACAACGCATTGTGCAGCAGATGCTCGACAATGTAGCAGCGTTTAAAACAGGGCAACCCATTCGACAAGTGAATTAACCGACTCCCAATTTCGCCATCTTCTGAAAAGAAGAGAGCAGATTCATTATAAGTTGGTGGTTGCATTGTTTTGTACTGGCTGTACTTGGATCGAGGGTACGGATTGAACGGGAGCGGAATCCACTCCTGTCGATGACTGACTCAAAGGGTGGGAAACAATGGGCGCAGGCTGGTCATTTGGACTACCCATAATTTCATCTTTGGTTTCATTCAGTTTTTTATTTACTGTTGCTGCTGCATGTTGAGATTTTTCTTTTGCTACCGCCGATTTTTCCGTAGCAAAATCTTTGGTTCCTTCCCAGGCATTTTCAACTTTAGGTTTTACTTTCGCGATTCCTTTTTGTGCAGCATGATCAACTTTTTCAGCCGTATTTTGCACCGATGTTTGCGCCTTGTGGGTAATCACTTTAAAAATATTGGGATTATCACCATATGGCGCAGCCTGACGCTGTGTGGGAGTCGCAGTTTCGGTTGTCGTCGTCGTTTGAGCAAAAAGTGGAGTTGAAGCCAAAATTACGCTGGTAATTAATGCAGTTTTTATCTTTTTCATTGTAAGTTTTATTCCTGTTTCTAACTATAGTTTCAGTTCCAAAGCGTCATTTTCATTGTAAGGGCAAATTTTTCAGGCAAGAAGAAATCTGGCAAAATTGATACAGCAAATTACATGATTTACTAGATTGTAGATAAACGACTAGCCACCTTAATTAAAGAAAAGCCCATAAAAATGAGCTTTTCAGAGATAAATTTTAAACACTACGTTATTTTTGGTGACTCACTGACGCATTTGTGTCTAGACCTACTTTTGCATTAGCCGCAGGAGTATTTAACTCAACTTTGGCATTTGTATTTAGACCGGCATTGCCTGACGGTGAAGTTACAGTATCTTTGGTTTTTTGCAATTTTTCACTGCTAAAGTTTTTGGTTTTATCGGCTTTATCAGCGACGAAGGTTTTAGTTTTATCTGCTGTTTTCACGGTTGCATCTTTAACTTTTCCAGCTTTATTTACGACTGCCTGAGACTTTTCTGCAGTAAATTTTTTGGTGTTTTCTACAGCTTTTTTACCTGTGGTTCGAGTTTTATCAACGCCTTTTTCTACACCATGATCTACTTTGACCGCAGTGTTTTTAATGCCTTGACCTGCTTTTTGTGTTGTATTTTGAATACCTTCGTCTGCTTTGTGAGCAGTGCTATGAATACCTTGACCAACTGTGTGGGTGGTATTTTTTACCCCGTTAGACAAGCTGTGCAATATACCGGGTTGTTCTGTTTTTACATCTGCTGTCGCTTGTACTGTAGTATTTGCGAACAGAGGAGAAGTGGCCAATAGTGCAGTGGTAATCAATGCAGTTTTAAGGGTTTTCATCGCTTAAATGTATCCTGTATGGCGAAACTCGAATGTTCACCGAGTTATAAGATTTCACATAATAAAGAGATTAATTGAGAAGTGATTGGTTGGAGAATAAAGTCACACGTTTTAGCAACACTGAATCAACAATATTGATAGGAATATGAATGGAATTTATAGACCTGATTTTTGTAATGATTTGAATTTTATTTATTTTTATAAAGAAAATAAGCCTTTTGATATTCTAAATGTGAATTTTGAAACATCATCAGAAATAGGGATAAAAAACTTTTTAGGTTGCAGTATAAACTGGAATGCTGGACTAAAATTTTTCGAAAAAGAGCAGAACCACCAATTCAAATTTGAATCAGTGATTCTTGGCTGTATTAGTCACATTGTGCTAAAGCATCTTCATGAAAATGATGGCGTAATGCTAAGAAGTTCTTTTGTACTACGGTATCATTAAGATCAAATTTGTTTGCTGTACTTGTACCGTCTTTGGCAAAAGTTGCAGAGCCACCTGAAATGAGGGTTAAGCCTTTAAAAGCCCACTGTTCGACTGACTTGCCTGCTTCTAGGTTGCCCGTAAATTCAATCACGCATTTCCCGGGAAATTTGGTCAGTTTGGCTTTATTGTTGGTCGTGTTTGGATAGACTTCCAGGTTTTGGACTTCCTGTAATACACCTGTTTCAAGCTGTGGGATTTTTGGTGCAGATGTACAAGCTGTAACTGCGATACTCGCAAGACCCGTCAAAATAAGAGCTTTAAATTTCATATGATTCTTTCTTGTTGAGTGTTGTTAGTTTGAGTATATGAAAAATATAGGGATATGCCTATAAATTTTGGTAAATTTGAAATTTAGAGTTTAAGAAATTCCTTGTAAGACACATAAATTATCGAAATTTAGAATAACCATCTTACTTCTTTTGTGAAACAGGTCCATTTCTTTTAGCGAAATCTTCACCCTCTTTATTTCTCTTTAAGGTTATTTCGAGGAAACTATTTGGTAGCAAAGTACATATCAATGCAAAAATTTGAAAAATACTTAATAAAAATAAATATGCAAAAAATAGGCTTCTAAGCCAATATTTTATGGGTTCGAAAATACTTATATTTTTGACAATAAAAATAACAAAATTTGTCAAAATACAAAGTATTAATATGAAAGTAATAATAACAAGGCTTAAACTCAATCTTTTAAAAATTTCATTTTTATCATTTTCATAGATTTTTTTTAAACCAGATGGTTCTTCTTGATTGAAAATCTTAGAAATAGTATCAGGGTAGAATAAGGCTAACCATATTCCCAAGATTGCAAAAATAATGGAAGTAGTACTAGTTATATTTTCGAAAATATTTTTTTGATCTTCAAATGGAATCCACTTACCCACAAAGAAAGCTATAAGTGTAAATAAAGTTATGAGCAAAATTAGTTCACGTTTATTCATCTTTTTCTTCTTCTAAAAGAAGGATGTCCTTTTTATGGTTATTAAGCCAACCTAATAATTTATCTGTATCAAAAATATTATTTTCGTTTCTTTCGATATCTAGTTTAAATTCGTCATTAGCTATGCTTTTACTAAGCCAATAAATTTTGGATGAATTTCCTAATAAGGAAAAACCTAGATCATCCCATTTACTATTAAGAGATGACTGTGCTTCCCACTCTTCAAGAATTTTAACTAGTTCTTCTTTATTTTGAGGTTGATAGTCTGTTTCTAATGAAAACTTAATAGTCTTTTCATTAACTTGATCTTTTTTACGTAGTATTTTATTTGTAAAACTTTGCCAACCACTAATTTTCAAAAAATCTATAGTTGAAATCTTATTGTGCTGATGAATTTTTCTAATTTGTGAATGATTTTTTGTAAGGAAATCAATTTTTCCTTTATTTCTAATCAATTGTAAATGAAGTCTTCCCACTAAGTTTTTATATACATTACCTTCATCATCACCCCATCCTGTAATAATGTGCTCAAAAGAGTCATCCGTATTCCTTTGCAAGCTACTTAGCACATAACTACTTAATTTAGAGAAAAACTCTTTGAGATATTTTTCTAAATTCAATCTACCATTTTGTGTGTAATCAAAGCTAATAGTTGCAACTTTCCCCTCCTTAACCATGAAGTAAAAGTAAGTTGGAAATCCAGGAATCTCATCATCCGATATATTGTTAAAATTAATATTAGCTTCACCAACTTTAGAAGAGCCTGAAATAGAAGGTACTTTATTGTTAGTAGTCGCTGACTCATTCCATGTAACTAATAAAAAATCATTTTTTATTTTTTTTATGTCATAGCAAAAAGTTTTTTTTACATCTTTGTCATCAAATGGAGCATAAGTACATGTTTCTTTTAACTCTTTATCACCTTGGGTAACCCATTCTTTTAAATCATTTAAAAAAACTTCAAGATTACCGAAAATTGCCTTTTCATCATTTCCTCTTTCATAAAGACCACATTCTTTGACTTTGTATAAAGTTATCTTAGCTATAGTATTAGAAGACATATTATTAATTTCATTAAAAAACCCCACTAACTTATAGCGGGGTTTTATTTAAACTTCAAGCATTTACGCTTAGTGCTGTAACACCGAAATATCAGCCACTTTCGTAAACAAATCACGAAGCTGAGCAAGCATACGTAAGCGGTTTGCTTTAAGGTCGGCATCATCTGCCATGACCATTACACCGTCAAAAAACGCATCGACAGGCACGCGAAGAGCAGCAAGTGCAGACAATGCAGCGGTGTAGTCTTTGGCAGAAAATAACGGTTCAACCACAGGCGCAATTTTCGCAAGTTCAGCGAACAATGCTTTTTCAGCATCTTCAACTAAGTTTGCTTCAACCACTGAACCTGCAGGCGCAGTTTCTTTTGCAAGAATGTTTGCAACACGTTTGTTTGCAGCAGCAAGCGCAGCCGCTTCAGGCAAGGCACGGAAGTGATTTACCGCAGTTACACGCTTGTCAAAATCAAGAGGAGATTTTGGTGACAAGGCTTGAACAGCTTGAATCACATCAACAGCAACGCCTTGGTCTTCGTATTTCGCACGGTAACGACCTTCTAAGAATGCAACAGCATCAGCTAAAGTCTTGTCGTGATCTTTCAATACATCGCCATAAGCAGCCAAAGCCAGCTTGATCAGATCTTCAATCGACACATCAAGCTCGTTTTCAGTGACAAGACGAAGAATACCAATTGCAGAACGACGTAATGCAAACGGGTCTTTAGAACCTGTAGGTGCCTGACCAATACCGAAAATGCCTGTGAGCGTGTCTAAACGGTCGGCAAGAGCAATGGTTGTACCTGTTTTGGTTTTCGGTAAAACGTCACCCGCGAATTTAGGTAAATACTGCTCACCTAAAGACTCAGCGACTTCCGCATTTTCACCTTCAAGACGTGCGTAGTAAGTACCCGCGATCCCTTGAAGTTCAGGGAATTCACCCACAAGCTCAGACGTTAAGTCACACTTCGCAAGAAGGGCAGCTTTTTCAGCATCCGCAGTATTCGCACCTGTAATAGGAGCCAGGGCAACAGCCAGTTTTGCAATACGTTCAGACTTGTTCCAAAGTGTACCAAGCTCAGCTTGGAAGACCATGTTGGCAAGTTTCTCTTTACGAGATGCAAGCGGTTGTTTTTGGTCTTGCAAGAAGAAGAATTCAGCATCCGACAAACGTGGACGAACAACTTTCTCATTACCTTCAATAATTTGTGTCGGGTCTTTCGACTCAATGTTCGACACAGTAATGAAGTACGGTTGAAGTTTATTGTCAGCATTCACTAAGCAGAAGTACTTTTGGTTGTCCTGCATGGTGGTGATCAATGCTTCTTGAGGCACAGCCAGGAAGCGTTCTTCGAAGCTGGCACGAAGTGCAACTGGCCATTCAACCAATGCCGTTACTTCGTCACGCAGGTCGCTTGGGACAATCGCAATCGCATTTACTTCATCAGCCAAGGCTTTCACTTGCTGGTCGATAATCGCTTGACGTTCTTCAAAGTTCGCAACTACATAAGCCGCTTTTAACTTAGCAAGATATTCATCTGCATGGTTCAGTGTAATCGCTTCAGGTGCATGGAAACGGTGACCGTAAGTCACATTTCCTGCTTTATGATCCTGAATCGTTGCATCAACAACATCGTTGTCTTTTAACAATACAACCCATTTCACCGGACGTACGAATTCAGTACGGCTAGCCGCAGAACGCATACGTTTAGCAATCGGCAGGTTGTCCAAAGCATTTTGCAAAATTTGCGGCAGTAAAACGTCTAGGCTTTGACCTTTGACATCTTTCAAGTAACAAACCTTTTCAACTTTACCGGCTTGGAAAGTCGATACTTGATCTACCGTGATGCCTTGACCGCGCATAAAGCCTTCTAATGCTTTGCTTGGCTTACCTTCCGCATCATAAGCAGCTTGTAGCGCAGGGCCGTCAAAACGTTTTTGTGTATCGGCTTGAGCACCATCAACATTAACGATTTTTAAAGCCAGACGACGAGGTGCTGCATAAGCTTCAATAGAATCGAATGCAAGACCTGCATCTTTTAAGCCTTTAACGGCTTCTGCTTGTAGTGCATCACGTAATTTTTTTAAGCTTTTTGGTGGAAGTTCTTCACAGCCCAATTCGAACAATACGGTATGTTTAGACATTATTTCTTCTCCGCTGCTTTTTCTGCTTGAGCCGCTTCCGCTTCAACTTGTGCTTTTAACTGTGCAAGGACTTCATCACGTAATTCAGGTTCTGCCATCGGGAAGCCAAGCTTGGCACGCGCTGCCACATAACTTTGTGCAATTGAACGTGCCAAAGTACGGACACGTAGAATATAACGTTGACGTTCAGTCACTGAAATCGCGCCACGTGCATCCAGCAAGTTAAAGCAATGTGAAGCTTTAATCACTTGCTCATAAGCAGGCAGTGGAAGTTCCGCTTCAATTAAACGCGTTGCTTCAGCCTCATAAAAGTCGAACAATTCAAACATTTTTTCAACATTGGCATATTCGAAGTTATAGGTCGATTGTTCCACTTCATTTTGGTGGAATACATCACCATAAGTCACCGTACCGAACTGACCTTTGGTCCAAACCAAATCGTAAACCGAGTCTACACCTTGCAAGTACATTGCCAGACGTTCCAGACCGTAAGTGATTTCACCAGTCACCGGGTAGCATTCAACGCCACCGACTTGCTGGAAGTACGTGAACTGAGTCACTTCCATACCGTTCAGCCAAACTTCCCAACCTAAGCCCCAAGCACCCAGTGTTGGAGATTCCCAGTTGTCTTCGACAAAACGGATGTCGTGTACCAGCGGGTCAATTCCGATTGCTTTTAATGAATCAAGATAAAGCTGCTGGATGTTATCCGGGTTTGGTTTCAGTACCACCTGAAACTGGTAGTAGTGCTGCAAACGGTTCGGGTTTTCACCATAACGACCATCTTTCGGACGGCGTGACGGTTGAACGTATGCAGCATTCCAGGTTTCAGGGCCAAGCGCACGAAGGAAAGTCGCAGTGTGGAATGTCCCTGCACCCATTTCCATATCGTAAGGTTGCAAAATGACGCAACCTTGTTCAGCCCAGTAAGTTTGTAAGGCAAGAATTAAGCCTTGGAAGGTATCAATATGCGATATGGCGCGACTCATGGTCATCCACTTAGAATTAGAGAAAAATTGTGCTCAATTATAAGGACTTTGTAGAGGAGTGGCAAAGGGTTATACAGGAATCATCGAGGCTTTTGACGGATAGGGAGGGTGTATCGAAAAAGCAGAAAAATATAAAGAATGGCTATAAGGGGCGAGATATACAACACGACAGTTAAATTTTGCAGCGTCAGATTTGGCGGAAAAATAAATCCTAACAAATCACTGAAGCCCCAATAATTCAAAATGATGGTCACAAAATTTAAGATTTTTAAGTATTTTGAAATAATTTAACTCAGAAGCAGCAAAGGAAAAATGCTCATGAAGAAAATAAGATAAATACAGACAAGTAAAAAAATGGCGCATTAAAAGTGAGCATGATGCTCTTTAATACTGTACTGCGCTTATAAAGCTTGAACAGAAAATAAGGGGCTAAAAACAAGTGTACCAAATGGACTGACTAAAAGCGCTAAACATAAATATCCAAGCTTGGGTTGTAAAGACTGAGAGAGCCAATCGACAAGTGCCTGCATAGTACTAGATGTAGTGATTTTGCTTTGATCACAATGCTAAATTTAGATTAGTCGTTTATTTTTATGACTATTTTTTACGATGATATAAAAATTAAGAATAAAGCAGATATAGAGCGTTATTTAAAGGGCATTATGAGAAAGATAAACTGATCTTATACGATTATTTGTGTGAAATTGGTTTAATCTGCATACAGTAAAAATAATGTTTAAAAAATAAGGAAGACCATGACAACTTGTAAAATTCAATGCCATTTAAAATACAAGATTGTCCAAGCCACAGAATTTGTTTTTCAGCTTCAAGCTGCACATCATCCTGACCAGACCATTATTGAAGAACAGCTGATATTTAATCCGCCAATCGAATGGCGCGAATTCCAAGATTCAAGCCATCAAAATCGTCATATTCGTTTGCATGTCGAACCATGCGATGCTTTTGAAATAAATTATAACGCGACAGTTGAACGTCATTCTGTAGTCAATGCAGCTGTTCAGCAAAACCTTAATGAAGTGGCAGTTCCTAATCTGCCGGATGAGGTTTTGCCGTATTTGTTGGCCAGTCGCTATTGTAATTCAGACCTGTTGGGGGATATGGCGAACCGGTCATTTGGGTGGATGAAGCCGGGCTATAGTCGTGTCAAAGCCATTGAGCAGTGGATTTATAACAATATTTTTTATGTGTCTGGTAGCTCTGACCAGTTTACCACAGCAACAGACGTACTTATCCATCGCGCGGGGGTATGTCGTGACTTTGCTCATTTGGGAATTGCCCTGTGTCGTGCTTTAGGGATTCCGGCACGGATGGTAGTCGGTTATGTCGAGATTGAAAAATTTCTACCGGATTTTCATGCCATTTTTGAAGCCTATTTAGAAGGTGGTTGGGTGTTGTTTGATCCGACCCGTTTGGCGCCTGTAGAAAATTTAATTCGAATTGGCACTGGAATGGATGCCGGGGATGTCGCATTTTCGACATTTTATGGTGAGATTGAGCTGATAAAGATTGAACCCCTTATTACTGATCAGGTGGATGGCTAAGGAGGAGATTAAAGGTGATTAAAGGTGTTGCTAAGTACAATGCTTTTAAAGCAAGGTGAAATGTTCACTGTGCAGCATTATTTGGTTAAATCATTCTGGAGAATGAATGAAAAATATGGCTCAATCTTTATGAAGGCTGTAATTAATGTATAGGTTTTTTATTTTAAAAGTCTATCAATAAATTGATAAAGAAAAGATATAAAATGAATACACCTTTATTTGGCATCATTCTATAATTTGCGACTTCCACTTAAAAACCACAAAAGGCGTGCCGTGTTTCATCCACAACTTGAATGGCTCAATACCCTAAAACCTAATTTTAAAATCCTTCCGCTAAAAGACCGCCTGTTGTGTGGCATAGGTGCATTGATGGGGCTTGCACTTTCATCGCTGATCAGCTGGTGGGTGTTAGGCGATATCAACGCCTGGTATATCGCGCCAATGGGTGCCTCATCAGTATTGCTGTTTGCCGTACCGGCCAGTCCATTGGCTCAACCGTGGAATATGGTGGTTGGAAACAGTCTTGCAGGCATTATTGGTGTGACCTGTGCAATGTATATTCCTAACTTAACGGAAGCCTTTAGTGTTGCGGTCGGTCTCTCGATTGTCTTAATGATGACCACAGATTCCTTGCATCCACCGAGTGGGGCGGTGGCTATCACTGCTGTTTTGGGGGGAGAGGCGGTACACCAACTTGGATACAACTTTATTTTCTATCCGGTTTTATTGAATTCTATGTTGTTGCTGGTAATTGCGATTGTATTTAACCGCTTGCTAGGCAAACAATATCCGCAAGTGGCACAAATCAATCAGCGTTCTAAAGACCCAACACCCACCCAAAAAGTCACCATTCAACCGCAAGATATTCAGGACACTCTGGATCAGCAAACCGAGCTTTTGGATATTAGTGAATATGACTTACAGAAAATTATTTTAGCAGCACAAGAAAAGGCCAATGCACGAGGCGTGAGTCATTTTAAGTGTCAGGACATCATGACAAAGGATGTCATTAGCTTAAATGAAAACGATGATATCCATTCCGCTTTGGATAAATTCAAGCATATGAATTTAATGAGCTTGCCAGTGACAGATACTCAGCATCAATTGGTGGGAACACTGGCTTTATATGAAGTGGTGGAGTGGTTTAAACGTGCCGCAGATTTAAGAACCACTTGGGAGCGTCAAGTGAAACATATCATGGTGCGTCAAGTCGTCACCGTGAAACCCGAACAACCGATTCAGGATTTGGTGCCGTATTTTGTGGAACGTTCTTTTAATTATATTCCTGTGATGGACAACCAGAGAATGGTCGGAATTATTAGCCGCGCCGATATGATTGCCGCATTGAATCAAGAACTAAATTTGGTGGCTAAAATTTAACACGGGCAAAAAAAAGCTACGACTGATTGGGGTAGTAGTCGTAGCATAAAACAGGAAAGTATTAATGGTATGGATTAGCGTCTTGATTTACCATGCGAACCGGATTTTTATAGCCGTGAGCAGGGTCTATCTGAAACTGTTTTTTAGGCATAATCAACCATAAAACCAAATAGACTAAAATTCCTGGAAATGCGGCGCTCATGATGGAAACAAGGACAAATATAATGCGGAGTAAATTTGCATTCCAACCAAATCGTTCAGCAATACCACCCATTACACCTGCAATCATGTTTTGTCGGTTAGAGCGATATAAACCAACATTGGCCATCTAGGTCTCCTTAAATTAGAAAAGGTATGAGGTTAAATCAACTTACCTATAGTTTAGAAATGGTGATGTAAATTTTTTTTTAAAGTGAGGAAGACTGGAAAATGGTTAAGTTGTGTAACTGAGTATTCGTTATTACCAGAGTACACCATAGAATAAAGTTGGCTTGAAAGTTTGATTTTTTGTTTATAAAAATCAAATAAATACATAATTAATAAATTAATATTTAATTCTCGTCTAGGTTTTAAATCATATTTTTTTATTTATGAGATGAGCTTACACAGTATTTAAAAGGAGTGGTCGGTGTTTTCAGTTGCGCATTTGGGATTTTATTTCCGCTGGAGTTTGATTCTCATCGGGCTAGGGGGAGTAACTGCATGTGATTTTAGACAAGAACCCAGAGACATTCATCCACCTTCTAATGAATTACAGAAGTTAAAAGAAATCGAGCAGGCAAACACACTCACTCAAGTTGCAGGCCGAGCAACTATTCCAGAAGACACTATTAAGACCTCATCACCCATTCAGTCTTATGAAAAGCCATTTGTTGGGCGTTATCATGCCCAAATTCTGTGTAGTGATGATTTTATGCCCTGCACTGAGGGGACTGCTGAATATATTCTTAATTTAGGTGAAGATGGATCAGTACATCGCAGTATTGTGCAATATGGGAAAATTTTTACTGAAAAAACTAGACCTGAATTCAGCAATGCAAATTATCGCCGTGATAGCTGGTCAGTTAACCAGGCAGAAGCAGAATTGATTGTACATCGCAAGGAGGGGGTGGATATTTATTACCAGATCAAAGATCAAAACCATTTAGTTATGGATCTGGAAAAAATTAATAAGGGTAAAAACAAAAAAATATTTGAACGAGGTTACCCTCAACCTTCTAGAGCATATGAGCTGGTGAGAGATTTATCTAATTCGAAATAGAAAACTTGAAATATTTTGATTTAATGGACACATGTTTTATGTTTAACATAATAGGCGAAGCATAAACTTGGTGGGTTGTGAGGGGCTCGAACCCTCGACCAATAGATTAAGAGTCTACTGCTCTACCAACTGAGCTAACAACCCTGAACGAGGATTGGTGAACTTAAAGCCTCGCTTTAAGGGTTCACCCGAGTCCAAGAAAAAATCGAAGATTTTTTAAAGATGCATTAAAGTACTGTGTTTTAAAAACATCGGTATAGCAAAATTTTGAGAATGGCAAATCTACCGAAATGGTATGGTTTGTCTTGGTCGGAATATGTGCAGGTTTCGTTTCTATTGTAGTATAGATATTTTAGTACAGAAAGAAGCATTAAGAAAAATATGGTGGGCCGTCCGCGACTCGAACGCGGGACCAATGGATTAAAAGTCCACTGCTCTACCAACTGAGCTAACGGCCCATATTTTCAGAGAAAATATCTGAGAAGTAAAAAAGCTTCCCTTTTGAGAAGCTTCTTAGAATCTTGGTGGGCCGTCCGCGACTCGAACGCGGGACCAATGGATTAAAAGTCCACTGCTCTACCAACTGAGCTAACGGCCCAAGATCATCAAAATAAGTGGTGGGCCGTCCGCGACTCGAACGCGGGACCAATGGATTAAAAGTCCACTGCTCTACCAACTGAGCTAACGGCCCGAAACCAACATTCAAGCATTGCCTGAATGCACAGTGTAAGAAAATAAGGAATTTCCTAAACACCACTTCGTTTTGATGGGCGTATTGTAGCAAGTTATTAAACGAGCGCAAGTAAAAATTAGCAAACTTGTTGATGTTTGATTATAAATGCAACAAATTTGCTATATCTACTCAAAAAACAGCCATTTTGAGCTAGAAACGGTATTGATAAGCTTGAATATAGTCGAATATTTCTGCTGTTAAGTCAGAGTATCCCGTGGCACTCGGCAGTAAAACCAGCAAGCGTTCGTCTGTTTTATGGGGATCAAAAGCTTGTTCTTTTAGCTTGTTCTTTTGGTATTTAAAAGTACCTGTGGTTTCCACCTGCGCTTGAACACGCAAGAACACCGGAACAGCATAAGCAGGCAAGCATTTTTTAAATTCGGTTACCATCTGCTGTAAATCTTCTGCAGTTAATTGTGCACCCTCTGCCAAGGTAATTGCTGCCATACCTGCACGACCATTGGTATTTGGGATTTCTACTCCGTATACCACGGCTTCAGCAATTTTCTCATATTCACTAACTGTATTTTCAACTTCAGTAGTCGATACATTTTCACCTTTCCAGCGGAAAGTGTCACCTAAGCGGTCTACAAATTGGGCATGACGGAAGCCAATATCACGGACCAGATCGCCAGTATTAAAGAATGCATCACCGCGTTTAAACACATCTTTCATAATGACCGATTTGTTCTTTTCAGGATCGGTGTAGCCGTCAAAGGGTGAACGACGGGTAATCTTGCCAATCAATAAGCCGACTTCACCTTTTTTAACTTTCTTACACCAGCCTTTGGCGTCTTTTACCGGTGCATTGGTTTCTTTATCAAACTCAACAATTGCATAAGGGGTAGGGGAGAAACCCACGGTATTGTCAAAATTAAACACGTTACTGAAACCGACATTACCCTCACTGGATGCATAGAGTTCAAGAATTTCTTCCACTCCAAAACGTGCCTTGAATTTATCCCAGATATTGGGGCGCATGCCATTGCCAATCATTTTTTTAACACGATGGCCCTGTTCAAGTTCAGAAACCGGAGCATCCATCAGATAACGGCACAATTCACCGACATAACCAATTGCCGAGACATCAAATTTCTGCACATCTTTCCAGAAAGAAGAAGTGGAATATTTGCGTCGTAAGGCCAGTGTGGCATTGCCGGCAATGACACCGCACCAGCAGACCACGATACCGGTTGCATGATATAGCGGCAAGGTCACGTACATGACGTCCTCTTTATTCAGATTTAACACATGTCCATAGGTGCCATAGGCCAAAGTCCAGCGGCTATGCGTGAAAATGACTGCTTTAGGCAGACCGGTCGTACCTGAGGTATAGATATAAAATAAGCCATCTTTACCTTGAATGGTGTGCGTGGTTGGTGTGTTGAATTTGGGAAAGTTATCGATTTTATTTGCAAGATTTGCCCAGCCTTTCGGGGCTTGACCTGCATCAATTTGAGTGGCTTGATCAGCAAACCAGTGAAAACGATCTGCTGCGAGCGCTAAGTCTTGATGTACTTCTTCTACAGCAGGACGGCATTCTTCTCCGGCAATAAGGGCGATTGGCTTAACCAAATTAATACTATGCGTGAGTGCTTTACCTGTTTGTGAGGTATTGACTAAAGCGGCCGTCACGCCAATTTTCGCTAAAGCAACAACAGTCGCCACCAGTTCAGGACGGTTTTCCACCATCACCGCGATGACATCGCCTTTACGGGCGCCAAGGGACAGATAAAAGTGCCCGATTTGGTTAGCCCATTCATTTAGTTCTTGATAGCTGAATTTTTGATCTTCGAATAATAATGCTATACCGCGAGGATTACGCTTGACCGCTTTTTCAAAGGCAATACCTAATCCTGCAGGGGTGTCGGATGTGCGTAAATAGGCTTGCTTGAGACCACTCAATAGGTGGGGGACTTTGCTCATAAATTTAGGTAGTTTTGCTGCAACATCAGCAATGCCAATAAGATCGCTCTGTGGGGTGTGGTTCATAAGAATCCTATTTATTTTTCATAATCCAATATGTCTATTTGTTTGCGACTATCTGTACAGGTGTCTTTTTAATCGTTTAATCCTAGTGCAATCAACCTAATTTGACAAAAGTAACAAAAAAAACCTAGTCACCGAAATGACTAGGTTTTTTTTATTCGCTGCATTAGAGCTAATTATGACTCATTGGCAGGAGTTGCTTTCTTCGGTGGACGACCACGAGGACGACGAGGACGGACAGGTTTGTCAGCATCATCATCAGCATCTGGGTTGTCTAGATCAGCTTTTGGATCAGCCTGTGCTGGTGCATTTTGAACACTCTCTACCGCTAACTCAGGTTGAACCGGTTTTGGCTTTACTGCCTTTTGAGCAGGAGGAGCTTGAACAGCTTCAGCTTGTTTGATCGGTTCAGCAACCACTTCAGGAGCTGTGACCACATCAGGCTTTTCAGTCACTGCCGCTTCTTCGATCACAGTTTCTGGTGCTGTAGCCGGAGCAACTTCAGCAGTTGTTGTTTCCACTACTTCCTTGGTGGCTTCAGGTTCGCTATGTGCTTGCTTAGCTTGCTCTAAAGCCTGTTCCGCAGCAAGTTTTGCCAAACGACGACGTTCACGTGGATCATTAGCAACACGGTTATCCGAAACAGCAGGAGGTGGGGTTAAGTCCAGCACGGGTGCAGGTTCAGCCTCATGCGCAGCTTTGGTTACAGCAACATCACGGGTAACCGGCTGTGCTGGTACTTCCGCTTCAGTTGTGTGATGCACGAGAGTTGCCGCATATTGCTCGGTAAATTTCACCAATGCACGGTTGAAGGTTGGGATTAAACCAAATTGTTCAATCAGCACTGAACAGTCTTCACCATACACATGGCGAATGAGGCTGCCCACGGTATATTGACCCAAAGTTGGAACCTGAGATGGATTCAATTTTGGAGCTTGAGCCTGTTTTACTTGTGCTTCACGCTTTTGGCGACGGCGCATACGCGGATCATTGCTCGCACGTTTGTCAGCAGAACGCGGTTGGTGTGGCTCGCGAGTTTCAGTTGCTGGTGCAGGTTTTTCTTCCTTCGCAACCACTGGTTTTTCGATTACAGGCGCTTTGGTTTCTGCAACAGCCACAGGTGCGGTTTGAGCGATCGGTGCTTCAACAACAGCTGCTGATGCATTTAACGCAACAATTTCACTTTTCGCCTGATCGACATTCACGACCAATGCAGTTGGAATCACATCCTGGCGAGGCGTATCAATCACTTCGACTTTAGGCTGTTGTTCGTTAACTACCGGAGCAGCAATGGCTTGCTGAGGAACAGCTTGTTCGTTCAATACACTTTGATCGCGGTGACGATTTGGGCGGTTTGGACGTTGTGGGCTATTACGGTCACGACGTGGAACAGCATTTTGCTCTGTTTGAGCTTCAGAAGCCTGCTGTTCAACGTGGTGACGTCGAGTCGGGCGCTTGTTGTCACGTTGATCTTGGCGCTGTTCATGGCGCTGATCTTGACGTGGTTCTGGGCGCTGTTCCTGACGTGCTTCTTGACGCTGCTCATGACGCGGAACTTGAACAATTTCCTCATGCACTTGATTTTGTTGATTGTCGTGCTGAACTTGTTCACGTTGTTCTTTAGGCTTATTACGCTTTTTATTGTGACGTTGCGCTTTTTCTTCTCGATCAGAGTATTTGTCCGCAACTTCACCCTGTTCCTGTTTTGGTGTTACAGGCACAGTTGGCGATAAGTAAGCATTGTTGTTTGTAGTTGCAACAGGTGGTGCACTCTGAGCAGGTGCAGAGGTTGCAACCTGACCGAATTGACCACGGCTTACTGCACCGCCATTCACCATTTGCTCAATCGCAGCAGCAGCATTGTTTGCAGTACGGGCTTGATCAACAGTTTTGGCCTGCTTTTGTACAAACAGGTTTTCTAGCCATGCACATGGGCTTGCTGAAGCTTGAGCAACAGGCGCAACTTGAGTTGGCTGTGGTTGCTGTACTTCTTGAGCTGCTGGTTGTGAACCACGTGGTTGCTTGTTGTTTTGGTTTTTAGCTTGTTGCTGAACAGGCGCTTGCGCAGCAGCTTGAGCTTGTTGCTCGCCTTCTAAATGCCATTCAGAAGATTCGTAACCCAACTCTTTTTCACTTGAACGTGTTGCTTCAGTACGTTCATAGCTGGTTGGTGCAAAACCTTCAGCATTATAAGTGATTTCGTAATGCGGTGTTTCCAAGTGCGGATGAGGTAACACGGTTACACGTACATTTGAAGTTTGTTCTAAATATACCAAAGTATGACGCTTTTCATTCAATAAGAATGCTGCAATTTCAACAGGTACTTCAACCTGAACTTCACCATGACGTTCACGCAGTGCAATTTCTTCCACTTTACGCATGATTGAAAGTGATAAAGAGCGTAAGTCACGCACCATACCGGTACCATGACAGCGCGGGCAAACATAACCGGTTGCTTCTTCAAGCGATGGACGTAAACGTTGACGGCTCATTTCCATTAAGCCAAAACGTGACAATTGACCGAATTGGATGCGGGCACGGTCGCTTTGGGTTGCTTCACGAAGTTTTGCTTCAACCATACGTTGATTGCGGTCTTTAGTCATGTCGATGAAATCGATCACCACCAAACCACCGATATCCCGTAAACGCAGTTGACGTGCAATTTCTTCCGCCGCTTCCAAGTTGGTGTTTAGCGCTGTATCTTCAACATCGTGACCACGTGTTGATTTAGCCGAGTTAATGTCAATCGACACTAAAGCTTCAGTTTGATCGATCACGATTGAACCGCCGGAAGGAAGTTTTACTTCACGTTCATAAGCAGTTTGAATTTGGCTTTCAATTGCAAAATGAGCAAATAAAGGCTCATTTAAAGTATAAGTTTTAAGTTTTTCTAACTGACGTGGCATCACGGCTTTAACGAAGTTGTAAGCTTCGTTATAGGCTTGTTCAGAGTCAATTAAAATTTCTGCAACATCGTCACGTAAATAGTCACGAATGGCACGAGTGACCACACCCGCTTCCTGATGCACCAACATTGGTGATGGACCAGAACTTGCTGTAGTTTGAATTTGTGCCCAAAGATCCATCAAGTGTTGCAAGTCAAGTTGCAATTCTTCTTGTGAACGACCAATACCTGCAGTACGAACAATCACGCTCATGCCGCGTGGAATATTCAGTGACGACAACATTTCTTTCAACTCTTCACGAACTGAACCTGAAATTTGACGACTGATACCGCCACCTTTCGGGTTGTTTGGCATAAGCACCAAATAACGACCGGCAAGCGAGATAAAGGTAGAAAGCGCAGCTCCTTTATTGCCACGTTCTTCTTTTTCCACTTGAACCAGAAGTTCGGTGCCTTCAGTAATCAATTCGCGGATATTTGAAGTTTGGCGAGGGTCTGCCTTGTAGTATGAATTTGCGATTTCACGCATAGACAGGAAGCCTTGACGACCTGCACCATACTCAACAAAAACAGCTTCTAGAGAAGGTTCGACGCGAGTCACGTGACCTTTATAGATGTTGGATTTCTTCTGTTCACGGGTACGATTTTCTAAATCAAAATCGTAAAGACGCTGACCAGTGACAAGTGCAACGCGAATCTCTTCGGCATGTGTTGCATTAATCAACATACGTTTCATGGGTGTAACACCTAATAGTGATACACAGCAAAACATCGCTATTCACGTAGCGAACATCACACATTACGGATCAATACTCAGATCTCAAATAAACGCTTGTGGTCTGAGCTTTTTTACCGGCCTTTTTTTGGGCTTCGGTTTTTGATTCATGTATTGATGATGACCAATACGGCTTCAATCTTTAAACGATTAAAGTCACCTGAACAATTCACTGGCGGACAAACGGTGCATTAGATGTGAGTAACTTTCACTGTCACGTAGCTTGAAGATCATCCCTTCATTAAGATAGAGCGTCTTGATACGGAATTATCATCGTATCGTTGCTTTAGGTGCAGATCCAATGCATCAACGTTGTAGCCTGAATGCGACTTCAGGGTGCGACTAATCTGATGTGTATCAGTTTACGTTTAAAACCAACTTTAAGTTGGCGACATATTTTTTAGGGCAGACTGATTTATGTACCGAAGTACAATTAAACGCAACAGTTTGCTTTTTTGCCGATATAATAAGCCTTCGGCGTCGGCATATTCTTTAGGGACCTTTCCGTATTTAATGTGAATTATGAAATTTAATTTTGAGCTTCAAAAATATTGAAGGAATTAAATTTTTTCACACTAACGGTGGTATCCGTGCGCTGACTATATCAAACCTTGCAGCATCTGCCTATGGGTTAAGCTTATGTTTCTTGTGTAAAGCATAGCCTAAGTGATCAGTTTTTAATCAATTTTAGTATTTTTTTGGGTCATAGTAACTGTATGAATTCTACGCAAGAATGGCAAAGTGTCACTTGGTTTGAAGTGGACGAGCATCAATCAGGCCAACGCATTGATAATTTTTTATTTTCCCGACTTAAAGGCGTGCCTAAAAGTCGTATTTATCGTTTGATGCGTGAAGGGCAGGTTCGGGTCAATAAAAAGCGTATCAAAGCCGAAACCAAACTGAATATTGGCGACCAAATTCGTGTTGCGCCAATTCGTTATGAGCCTAAAGATGAAACACCTGCACCGGTATCGGACAAAGTGGCTCAAAGCCTGCTCAGCCGCGTGATTTATGAAGATGAAGGCTTGATGGTGGTCAATAAACCTTCTGGCATTGCCGTACATGGCGGCAGCGGCGTGGCCTATGGTCTGATTGAAGGCTTGCGCGCAGCAACCGGCAAGAAATATCTTGAACTGATTCACCGTATTGACCGTGATACTTCCGGTCTGGTGATGATCAGTAAAAAACGCAGCACTTTAAAAACCCTGCAAGATTTACTGCGTGAACACAAAATTAAAAAAACCTATGCGGCAATTGTAAAAGGCAATGTCGTGATCGATCGTCAACTGATTGATGCACCATTGCATCGTTATGAGCTTGCCAATGGCGAGCGTCGTGTATGCGTATCTAAAGAAGGTAAAGAGTCTAAGACGCAATGGAATGTGGCGGAGCGCTTTATGCATGCAACGCTTGTCTATGCATCGCCGCTTTCAGGTCGTACTCACCAGATTCGTGTGCATGGTTTAAGTATTGGTCATCCTTTAATTGGCGATGAAAAATATGGTCATGAAACTGCCTACAAAGGTCCGAAAGCACGTCGTTTATGCTTACATGCACTGCGCCTGGAAATTCCGGGTTATGAAACCATTGAAGCACCATTGCCTGAAGATATGCAGAGTCTGGTGGCGCAGTTACGTGCGCAGAAGAAAGATAAGGAACCGGTTCTAACGGATCGTGACCAAGACTGAATTTTCTTCTCTCAAGCAGCGGGAGTATTCGATGAATAGTCCCGTCACCCAAGAGTAATTAAAAAATTTATGATGCGAAAACGATATGCATAAGGCGACATCCATGTCGCCATTGCATAGCAGATACTTGTTTTAAATTTTCTATGAAAATTTTATTCCTCTTTCGTGGGTACAGAGGTAGGCCGAGAGATTTAAAGATAAATGCTAGGTTTTGCGTTGAATCAAATATTGGATTAATTCATGAAAAAAGCAGTAGAACTTGTCATTTTCGATTGGGATGGCACTTTATTTGATTCAGTCGGTCAGATTGTAAAAAGCTTGCAATTTGCTGCTCAAGAATATGAACAGCCTTTAACGGATGAAGCTGCGAAAAGCATCATTGGTTTAGGTCTGCCGGAAGTCGCGCAAGTGTTATTTCCGGATGTACCTGAATTGCACGCTGATATTTTGCAATGTTATGCGACTCACTATGTTGAAAACTCGAAAGGTGATGCATGGTTTGAGGGTGTGGCGGAATTGTTGAATGATCTAACGCAGCAGGATGTAAAACTTGCGGTTGCCACAGGGAAAAGCCGTAAAGGTTTAGACCGTGTGTTAAGTCAGACCCAGAGTCATGAGCTTTTTGTCGTGACTCGTGCAGCAAGCGAAACCAAATCTAAACCTGATCCACTGATGCTTACAGAAATTTTGCACATTACTGGCGTAAACGCTGAAAATGCGATTATGGTCGGTGATACCTCTTATGACTTGGAAATGGCACAGAACATTGCCATGCCCCGTATTGGAGTGAGTTATGGGGTGCATACACCTGAGACGCTGGCACAATTTAATCCGTTGGCTATTGCAGAGGATGTCGCAAGTTTGCATCAGGTTCTCTTAAATCAGGTGAATTTAAAACAAGCAGTTTAAGATCTATCGGATGCTCAAAAGGGTGATTTCAAATCACCCTTTTTTATACGTAGTAAATTCTAAATTGACTTATTGAATTCTAAATTTTTTGCACATCAGGTTTGTGATTACCCCAACCGGTCCAGGAATTGACCACAATGACGGTTTTATTTTGGATACTCATAATTTTATAAAGATCATTACGCGGTGGTGAAATTTCATTGGGACGAATGACTTCAGTCATCATAAAAATCTTTGGTGTAATCCAGCTAATACGCCATGCATCGGTATTGGAGTAGCCACGACTACATTTCATTTCATTTTGCTAGGCCGCAGCGGTCGCTTGAGGATTAAATTTTAGTCCCGGACAACTTGCGCCGCTTAAAATTAAATATTTGTTTTTGTTTTGATAATTTTATGCAAGGGCTGTATGACATAAAGGGGTGAGTAAAGCCGTTAATAGCAGTGTCCTGATTTTCATTACTCATATTTTAAGTTCTTGTTTTTAATTATTTAAAAATATCATTTTGATAAAACAATGAATATGTCGTTTTTCTTCAAAATGGAGCAATAGTCTCATCTTTTAGTCGTAGGCGGGATTGATTGTTAAAATGAATCACCTGCATTGCAGAGCTGCTGACTCGGATATCATAGAATATCTAGGCTAACTGCTTTGTATCACTCAAAAAAGTAGAATTCCTTTTATAGGTAATAGCTATTGTAAAAAATAAAATAAGTATTGGCATAAAAAGCGCATTTTTCAGATTCTAAATTAGTTTATACATATACACGTTTTCCCAAGATGGGCAGCACCCATTTGCTGATGGGTTTGATCATTTGCATAGAATTTTTCTGATTGTTCATTCCATTTCCATCGATCACGGTATAAGTCCAATTTTTTGCAGTTTAAGGAAACATTGATGTCGAATTCTGCTGTTGTTGAATCAGTCGCCTTAGCGCTTAGAGAAGCTGAGTTGTCACAAACTGCGATTGCACCGATTCGCCCGCAACTGGGTGGTGAAAGTGCGGATGTAGATATTGCTTACGCAGTTCAAGAAGTAAATACCCAACGTGCCCTAAGCGAAGGACGTCGTTTAGTCGGCCGCAAAATCGGTTTGACTTCAAAAGTTGTACAAGCTCAACTCGGTGTAGATCAGCCTGACTTCGGGATGTTGTTTGCCGACATGTCGTATGGTGATGGCGAAGCAATCCCGGTAGGTCTCTTGATTCAGCCTAAAGTTGAAGCAGAAATCGCATTAATCATCAATAAAGATCTTACCAAAGAACATCATACCTATGCAGACATTATTAGTGCGACTGAATATGCCTTGCCAGCGGTAGAAGTGGTGGATAGCCGGATTGAAAACTGGAAAATTTCCTTGATTGATACCGTTGCCGATAACGCCTCTTCAGCTGCATTTGTTTTAGGTTCACGTCCAGTGAAACTTGAAAACCTGGACTTGGTGAACTGCAAAATGACCATGACCCGCGGGGATGAAGTGGTCTCTCAAGGTGTAGGTAAAGCCTGCCTTGCAAATCCACTCAATGCTGCGGTTTGGTTGGCTGATGAAATGGTTCGTCGTGGCCGTCCACTGTTGGCGGGTGACATCGTTTTAACCGGTGCATTAGGCCCGATGGTTGTTGCAAACCCAGGTGATGAATTTAAAGTTGAAATTGAAGGCTTTGGTTCAGTGACAGCAGCGTTTGCAGCTGAATAAGCATTGAGCTAAACACAGAATTTTTGAGAGTACACATTCATGAAAAAGATTAAATGTGCATTGATTGGTCCTGGGAACATTGGGACTGACTTGCTTTACAAACTTCAACGTAGCGAATGGTTAGAGCCAGTTTGGATGGTGGGGATTGACCCGACATCGGAAGGTTTGGCACGTGCTGCGAAAATGGGCATTAAAACCACTGCTGAGGGCGTAGACGGTTTATTGCCTCACGTTTTAACAGACAATATTCAAATTGCCTTTGATGCAACGTCTGCTTATGTCCATGCTGAAAACAGCCGCAAGTTAAACGAACTTGGCGTACAGATGATTGACTTGACGCCTGCAGCGATTGGTCCATTCTGCGTACCACCGGTCAACCTAGAAGCTTTGCTTGAACAAGGTGAATTGCCGAACGTAAATATGGTGACATGTGGCGGTCAGGCAACTATTCCTATGGTAGCAGCGATTTCACGTGTTCAACCTGTGAACTATGGTGAAATTATTGCCACTGTGTCAACGAAATCGGTTGGTCCAGGCACACGTAAAAACATTGATGAATTTACACGCACCACTGCCGGTGCAATTGAGCAAGTGGGCGGTGCGAAACAAGGTAAAGCCATCATCATTATCAACCCTGCTGAGCCACCGCTCATGATGCGTGACACGGTGCACTGTCTTGTTGAAGGTACGCCGGATCAAGCTGCAATCACAGCATCTGTGCATGCCATGATCAAGGAAGTTCAAAAATATGTACCAGGTTACAAACTTGTAAATGGTCCAGTCTTTGATGGCAACCGTGTATCAGTATTTATGGAAGTTGAAGGCTTAGGCGATTACTTACCTAAATATGCCGGCAACCTGGACATTATGACTGCAGCTGCTGCACGTACTGCAGAAATGTTTGCAGAACGTCTCATCGCTAACCAAACAGCGCACGCTGAAGCAGAAGTTTAAGGAGCAGACCATGTCAAAAATTATTATTAATGATATGACGTTACGTGATGGTATGCACCCGATGCGCCATCAAACTACACCAGCGCAAATGGTTGCGATTGCAACTGCCCTTGATGATGCTGGGGTACCTTTAATCGAAGTAACCCATGGTGACGGCTTAGGCGGCAACTCTGTGAACTACGGTTTTGCAGCTGCAACGGATGAAGAATATTTAACTGCGGTAATTCCAAAGCTTAAACAAGCCAAAGTATCTGCACTTTTAATTCCCGGTATTGGTACGGTTGACCACTTAAAAATGGCACATGATGTAGGTGTAGCAACAATTCGTGTTGCAACACACTCTACAGAAGCTGATGTTTCTGAACAGCACATTACTGCTGCGCGCAAACTGGGCATGGACACTGTGGGCTTCTTGATGATGGCTCACATGGCATCACCTGAGCATCTTCTTGAAGAAGCGAAGAAAATGGTGTCTTACGGTGCAAACTGTATCTATGTGACGGATTCTGCCGGCTATATGTTACCGAATGATGTGACTGACCGAGTGGGTATCTTACGTGCCAACTTGGCTTCAGAGATCGAAATCGGTTTCCACGGTCACCATAACTTGGGTATGGGCGTTGCCAATTCTGTTTCAGCGGTTCAAGCCGGTGCAACGCGTGTCGATTTGGCTTCTGCCGGTTTAGGCGCAGGTGCAGGTAATACACCACTTGAATTGTTTGTTGCGGTTGCTAACCGTATGCAAATGGACACAGGGGTGGACTTGTTTAAAGTTCAGGATATTGCTGAAGAACTGATTATTCCAATGATGCAGCAACCGATTCGTGCCGACCGTGATGCAGCAACTTTAGGTTATGCTGGTGTTTACTCTTCTTTCCTGTTATTCGCTAAACGTGCTGAAGCGAAATATGGTGTTTCCGCGCGTGAAATTCTGATGGAATTGGGTCGCCGCGGTACGGTAGGTGGTCAGGAAGACATGATTGAAGACCTTGCTTTGACCATGTCCAAAGCAAAAGAGCTTCACGCTTAATTAAAGTATTAAGTTTCAAAGAAAAAGCACCCGAATATGGGTGCTTTTTAATTTTGAATAATTTGATTTAAAATTATTTAATCAATTATTTGATTGGTGTTTTCGATGTGATTTAATCAATAATCCTGAATTGTTTTGCTCATTGCTTTATTGGAATGAGCGCTAGATTTATCTTTACTGTATTTTATTCTGAGTATCTAGCGTGTAAAACAGCTGAATAATTCAGCTGTTTTTATCATGGATTTTAAAATTTAAAGGTATACATGGTATAGACACGATTCTCGTTATAATCTCGACCATACTTAGATTTATAATCAATATTGAGCCATGAGAAACTTAAGCCTTGGAACAGACCGTCGTTAATTGTATAGCCAAAACGATAGTTAAACTCTGTTTCATTGTCGTCCTTGCCTTGGGTCTTAAAGTTTTCACCGCGAATATATTTGGTGTCTAATTTTAAACCGGGTATGAGGGCATCAAAATCATAACTTAAAGTTAGATGATATGACTCTTCATCTTTTTTAATGAACGAGCCTTGAGTCCAGTTAATAAAATCAAGTACAGGAATAGGACCATCAATTAAAGGATAATTATTGTCGCCAAATATTTTTTGGTAGCCGATACCTACTTTCAATTTTGGCAGTACTTCTGCATAGTTGATAATGCCAATGTTGTTGCTGTCTACTGAACCTAGTTTTGCATCTCCAATATCTGTGTTATTAAAGTAACGGAAGTTGGTTTGCATTTTTGTATCAAGAAATTGCCATTTATAATCTAACCCCAACATACTTTGGTTATAAAGGTTTTCCAGATAACCATTGAACACATGTAATTTTAAATTAGGTGATATTGCATGCTGAATGTCTAAATAAGTTAAACCATCAGATTCAATATTTTTTACACTAATTTTTTTGAAATGTTCAGCACTACGACGTGAATACTTATCAATTAAACCTGCTGAAACGGTAGTATCCTTAAATTTCCCTGTATATACCGCACCATGAAATGATGGGAGTAATTGTCGAGATGGATCTACCACTAGCATTGGATTATTAATCCATTGTTCACCATAACTTAGCGTATGATTTTGAAATGAAGCCTCGAAATTAATCCCTTGCTTGTGCTGATGTTGTTTTTGCTCTTGGGCGATTGGATCAAAAGGCAAAATAGTATCTGCAAGACCTTTATCATTACTCAGTCGGTAAGCATATTGAAAAGAAGGATTTAACGCGACATTCCAGTCCTGATTCAGTTTATAGCTAAATTTTCCTCGATAAATCAGCCCTTGTGTCCAACTGCCTAGGTCTGCATCACTTTCACTATAATCCCGCTCTGCATACAGGTTTTTTAAAGTAACGGTATTGCTTATTTTCAGGTCTTCTATTGCATGTGCATTTCCTAGGCACAAAAGTAACCCTGAAAAAATAAATTTTTTCATTAAAAATCAATCCTTGTAAATTTAAAGTTTATTTTCGTAGTACGGTTCTGAAGCCAACATGTGAGGTGGCAAGATCAAATTCTTGCGGGTGTCGTGCAGCAGCCCTGTAACGTGCACAATAATTATCTGCACATAAATAGGAACCGCCTTTGATGGTCATCGTCATGACCTGTTCTGAGTGGTGACGGGTCATTTGTGGATTGCCCATATGCATATCGGAATGAGGGCCTTTGTATGCAGAATTTGTCCATTCCCAAACATTTCCAATCATGTCATGTAGGCCAAAAGGATTGGCTTCAAAACAGCCGACAGGTGCTATACCTTTAAATCCATCTTGATTAGAGTTTGAATAAGGGAATTCACCCTGCCAGTAATTAGCGGTAATTTTGCCATGCGATTTTGGGCCGATATCTTCCTGATCACTAAACCCTTTGGAGAGGTATTCATTTTCTAATTCGGTAGGCAGATCACGACCCAGCCATGTTGCATATGCCAATGCATCATTATAAGTCACATAACGAACTGGCTCATTCAGCGCAGGAAATTTCTCATCAATGTTTTTCCATGAAACATTTTTCAAAAATTTCCACCAGGACATCATGGCAACATTATCTGTTTCAGGTTTGATGAAAACAGCTGCGCCACCTTGTTTTTCAGCATCGGTAATATAGCCAGTTGCATCTACAAAAATTTTAAACTGGGCAACAGTAACTTCTGTCTGATCAGCCCAGAAAGCGTTTACTTTGAGTTTGTTTTGATCGAAAGGGCGTTCGTCTTCATAACCCGCGTTTGAGCCAAAAAGAATTTCACCTGCCGGAATTTCAACCATACCGGATGTTTTGGATTTTCCCCAAAGCGCAGGCAAGCCTGAATATTGCTTACATTGACTGACACTTCCAAGAGTGACAGTTTCTGTAGCTTGCTCAGATTTTGAAGAGTCGCATCCTGCAAGGCTGAACACGAGCAATACCAGACAACTCCCTTTCATCAAATTTGACATGGGGTATTACTCCGCGAAATCCTGTACACCTACACGTTGAGTATATTTCACATATTCTTGCTGGAGCTGTTTTACAATTTCAGGATGTTTTTTACTTAGGTCAGTGGTTTCTGTACGATCATTTTCTAGATCATATAACTTCCAGTCCGGACCACTCAGGTTTTTGGTAATGGTGCGCGTGAGTTTCCATTTCTTGTTACGCACATAGGCATCGCCATGCAATTCATCTGCATAGATAAAGTTTTCGCCATATACGGAATTGGTTTTACCCTTAAGATAACTGATCCACGATTTACCGGAAAGCTGGTTGAACTTGCTAGGATCCTGATAATCTGGTTTTAATGAAGATTGGGTCACTTCAAGAACAGTTGGGAAAACATCTTTTACATTAACAAAGCTATTACTGATTTTAGCTGTGGTGCTATTTGGAAGTTTAACAATCGCAGGTGCACTGACGCCGCCTTCAGCTGCAGTTCCTTTCCAAAGTGAAAATGGTGCACTGCTCACTTCAGTCCAACGCGGACCAATAAGTTCATAAGATTTAGTTTTACCTAAATTATTATAACTATTGTCATAACCTGGAAGTGGGCGATAAAACCCTTCTGCGCCATTATCTGACATAAAAATAAACAGAGTATTGTCGTATTGCTTAATATTTTTCAGATGTTTAATCAGTTTTCCGACATTGTCATCCATATTTTTAATCTGTGCCGCGTAAATTTCCATCTTACGCGCTTCGATTTTCTTCTGTTCAGCCGTTAGATTGTTCCAGGTATCTAAATTCATTGGAGCAAGTTCTTTACTAACGACATTGGCTGTTTTTGTAGAATTAATCAGCTTTAGCTTAAGCATTTTTTCTAAACGCTTTTGTTTGATTGCATCGTAACCCTGGTCATAGTGGCCCTTATAAATATTCAAATAATTTGTCGGTACCTGAAGCGGCCAATGTGGGGCGGTGAGAGCAACATACGCAAAGAAAGGTTGGCTTGGCTTCTTATCATTACCAATATATTCAATCACTTTTTGAGTAAAGAAATCTGTTGAATAAAAATTATCTGGTAATTCCACCTTTTGACCATTTTCAGTGTAAATGGTTTTACGTTCGATACCATTAGGCAGTGTTTTGAAATGAGAGTCTGCACCATTTAATAATGCATAAGAAAAATCAAAACCTCTCTTTGCCGGATTGGTTTCGGGGGTATAACCAAGATGCCATTTACCTGCCATCAGTGTTTTATAACCATTGTCTTTTAATACTTGAGGCAAGGTCATTGAGCGAGTATTTAAATAACCTTCATAACCAGGTTTACCTAAAAATTGTGGACGGGGCGTTAAATCAAATTTTGCTGCATCTTCCCGCATAGTCTCCGCCATTGCACCTAACCCAGCTTGATGATGATCTGTACCGGACATCAACTCGGAACGCGTGGGAGAACACGTGCTAGGAGTATGGTAATTGGTAAAGCGGGTTCCTTGATGAGCAAGACTATCAATATTGGGAGTCTTGATTTCACTACCAAATGAACCTAGATCAGAATATCCCAAATCATCTGCCAGAATGATGACCACATTCGGCTTTTGAGCGAATAGCTGAGTAGAAACTAATAATGATGTAATTAAGGCCAATTTGTTGAATTTCATTTCACTCATCCTTGATTATGATTTACAACTATTAGAGTAGTGTAAATGGTTTAAGGTCAACTTATATTAGACAAAACGTTATTTTTATAAAAATCAAATATATAGAGTGTAATTGGATGGAATATTAGTGATAATTAATACATTTTAAATATTAAGTCATACTATTTATGTATTTATATATTAATTTTTTAATTGAGTTCAATTATTAGATATTTATTATAAATACCGCTTATAGATTTAAGATCTTATGAGACTGCTTAATTAAAAAAACACTTAATAAATCGATATTAATTCATTTCTAAAAAAAAAGAATTTAATTAACAGTATTTTAAATGGATCGTAATAGCAGTAAGCAAAAACTAGTTATTGTTAAAAAATATTAAAATTTGGAATTAAATGTTAGAAAAAAGAAAAATAAAGTTATATAAGTTGCTCTTTAATACTCTGGTCTGATTTTTTTTAGCGGCATGGTTGAGCATGATGGTGGCATAGCTTAATTTGATTACAGGAATAAGCCATGCGTCGTCAAACTTTATGGAAAGCCATCTGTGCTGCGACTCTAGCATTAGGTACAACTGCAACGAATGCAGATTTTATCGACGATAGCCAAGTCCAATTAAAATTCAAAAATTTCTATCTTGATCGCCAGATTGCAGAAACACCAGACAGAAACTGGGGTTCATGGTCACAAGGCATTACCCTGGATGCAAAATCCGGTTATCAGGATATTGGCGCTGGCATTCAAGTGGGTGCAGATCTTTTGGTACAGCACGCATTTAAATTGAAGGGCCGTGATAAAAATCCGGACTTTGTGTTGCCACATGATGGTAAAGAGTCCAAAGATAACTTCGGTAAAGTCGGCGCGACCTTAAAAGCCAAGGTTTCACAAACCGAATTAAAAGTAGGGGAGTTATTACCGGTATCTCCAGTATTGGTCTTCGATCCATCGCGTCAGTTGTTGACTACTTTTAGCGGTGCATGGTTGGAATCGAAAGACATTAAAGATACCAAGTTAACTCTTGCGTATATTGATGGCATTAACAACCGTTATGACAACCAATTCCGTGACTTAACCAAATTTGCTCCGCCTGCATATGATAATGGTGCAACAGCAGACGGTATGTATATTGCAGGTGTGGATCATCAATTTAATAAAGAGCTGGGTGCAAGCTACTGGTATGCAGATGTAAAAGATATCTACCAACAGCATTATGCAGGTATGAATTACAAAACTACCTTAGGGGAAAAGGCCAAACTGGATAGCCATATCCGTTATTTCGATAACTCGGATTCAGGCAACAAACTGTATGGCCGAATTGATAATCAGGCATTATCTGCCGGTGCAAAAGTTAATTACGGCGCGCACACCGTTGGTTTGGGCTATCAGCAAATGTTCGGTGACAGTGCTTTCCCGACATTGGGCGGCTGGGTGCCACAGCCTTATTTAGTTAACTGGGGTGTTGCGACCTTCACTGCAATCGATGAGAAATCCGTAGGTTTAACTTATGGTTATGACTTCTCTGAACTGGGCGCAAAAGGCTTGAATGCTACTGCGGTCTATATGATGGGTTTTGATGCTGAAGTAAATGGCAAGAAAAACCAGGATTCGGATGAGCTTAATTTAATCTTGAACTACACAGTGCCTGAAGGTCAGTTGAAAGGTTTAGGCTTCCAGGCGATGTATATCGATGCTGACTTCGATTATAAATCTGACCTTAAAGAGTATCGTGTAGCAACGACCTATACTTATAAGTTCTAAATCGTTTAATTTAAAAAGAGCGGCTGCTGAGCAGTCGCTCTTTTTTGTCTTTAGAATATTTTGGTTTTAAATACCTTAAGTAAATTATGGGTATAATTTTATTTTTATTATATAAAAAACAAAGACTTAAATAATCGTTTTTTTATAGGGTTTGATCGTAAATTTGTATCAGTTTGCAGGTCTTGAACGGTTAATATAAAGATGTAAAAAGTCATTTTAATGAGTCAACTTGACGTCGAATTCTTGTAATAGAGGGACACGCAAGCTAAAGACTGTAAGAGGAATCAATATGAGCACTGTTCAAATCCCTGACTATCAAACAGATCCATTCTTTGGCTTAGAAGACAAATGGATTGAAACCGCGGAAGGCGAGCTGACGCATTACCACGAAATTGGTGAAGGTACACCTATTCTATTTTTACACGGTTCAGGTACAGGCGTATCTGCTGCTGCAAACTGGTGGCTAAACTTGCCACAAATTGGTGAGCAAGCGCGTTGTATCGCAATTGACACCATCGGTTATGGTCAAAGTGTAGTTGCACCAAACACTGCTTACGGTATCCGTGCCTGGGTAGATCATGCAGTCCGTACTTTAGATGCTTTGGGTATCGAAAAGACCTGGGTAGTAGGCAACTCTTTGGGTGGCTGGTTAGCTTTCCAGATGGTACTTGATTATCCTGAACGTGTTTTGGGTATCGTGTCTATGGGTACTGGCGGCGCCAAACAGACTGCTGCACTTAAAGCGCATGCTAATCCAGTGCTTACTGAAGAAGGAATCAAGAAAACGCTTTCTATGTTTGTGGTGAACAAAGACTTGATCACTGATGAATTGGTGAAAGTACGTTTTGATTCTGCAAAAAACGATTACGCCTCTGACCGTCTGATGGACGTGGTTGGCGCACGTGACCGTGACCGTTTCGAATTTCCGCTAGACTTCGAAAAAATGAAAGAAATCAAAGTTCCTGTGCTGTTGATTCATGGTGTACAAGACGTGGTGATTCCTGTGTCTCGTTCATGGGATATCTTGAATATAGTTCCGCATGCTGATGCACACATCTTCAGCCAATGTGGTCACTGGTCTCAAGTTGAAAAATCTGAAGAATTTAATACTGTGATCAAAAACTATTTAACAGCTCGTGGTGTTTAATCGCGCTGTATGAATAAAATGAAAAAGGATGACTGAGGTCATCCTTTTTTATGCCGTTAATTAAGGACTCATAATTAAGTGTCAATAATTAAGTGCTAATAAAGTTAGCCGCAACATTGATACTGATCGCCAGAATAGTGGTATTGAATCCATAGGCCAACAGCAGGTGCAAGGTATTTAATACCCGCATGGAGCGTGAAGTGACGGATACATCTGCGGTTTGCGCTGAGGTTCCGACCACATAACTGAAATAAATAAAATCTGGGTAAGTTGGGCGTGGTGTCTTGGGAAAATCCAGGCCACCATCTGTATGTTTTTGTAATGCCAGGTAAAAGTCATGGGTATAATGAATGGCAAAAATGGTATGCATAAAAAACCATGCAGAAACAAGGGTGAGAACCGATAAGGTTAAGTGTCCTATACGAATGGTGGTACCTGGGGGTAAATGATTAATTTCAATAACGATGGCAATGAAACACATGATTAAAGTCAGGATCACCAGCAGTAAAATCAGCCATTTACTGGCATCTTGTTGTTGTGCGCGCTGTAAAATATTTTCATGTTCTGTACGCCATAATTTCTTCAGGGTTAAGAGTAAATAGCTATAGATCGCGATATTCCAGCTGATTAAAAGACAGGTAGACCACCCCCATTGGGTCAGCCAGTGTAGAAAATAATAAAACACCGCAATAGCAGGAAAAGTAAAAAAGAAATAAGGATGGTATTGAAGAGCTGTTTTTATTCGATGCAATGGGTGTATTTTCATTATCTTCTCTACAGTGGTGTTTATTTTTTACAAGCATTTTAAAAATATTGTGATCAGCTTATTAGACTTAAGTTGTAATTTAATAATTATGAGATATTTTTATAAATTAGATAAGCAAAAGTTATACGTTATTTCCCATCAAGACGGGTTTCGAAATGATAAATTTTTATAAGACTTCAGTCTAATCTGAGGGAGAAATAACCAAAAAGGTGCATAAAAAGCCACCACTATTTATCAGGAAAATAATGGGGCCGAATTGAGAGAACATTTTGGTAAACATTAATCAATCACGATTGATATTCAGATAAAAAACCCGAGTCAGTAATTCAATAAATTTCTTCACAACCATAGAACTGCTGTTTTTATGGTAACTGACATACAAGTCGAGGTAAGGAAGCTCAACGTCTAAAGGACGAATGACGGTATTGTTCATGGTCAAGGGTGCTACATAGCCCGGTAAAATCGTACAACCTAAACCCATACCAATCGAGTTGATATTGAACAAAATATTGTCGGCTTTCTGCACAATATTGAATTCAATGGCATTAGATTTGGCAAAATCCAGAATGGCATTATGTAATGTCAGGGACTGTTCAGCAGCAGGAATAATAAAATCTATTCCATTCAATGCCTTAACCGGGATACGTTCATACTTCGCCAAAGGATGATTTTCGGGCAAAATAAAAATCAGCGGTTCGCGTAAAACAAATAAACTTTCGATGTCTTCACTATTCGAATTATGCCGGGTAAACGTGACATCCAGTTCACCTTTTTTCAACAGTTTCATTTGCTCATTGTTATTGAGGCTGAGCAATTCGATTTTTACATCAGGGTTTTGCACACGTAAATTTGGCAAGACATAAGGGAAAATCTTCATTTCCGCGACCGGAACGAAGCCAATACGCAGCATTTGCTGTTTCGCTTGCGAGACTTGACGTGCCATGGCAATGGCTTTGTCTGCTTGAGCCAGTGTTAAGCGTGCCTGTTCAAGAAATACAGCCCCTTCTTCCGTGAGTTCAACTTTTCGTTTGGTGCGATACAGCAGTTGTACGCCTACATCTTCTTCAAGGTCTTTAATTTGCTGACTTAAAGAAGGTTGGGCAGTATAAAGCTTTAACGCCGCTTTACTAAAGTTCAGTTCTTCTGCAACGGTGATAAAATATCGAAGGTGTCGTAATTCCATATAAGCAGTCCCATGAGTAATCCAAAAAATGTCTTACTATAATTTTGGGAGAGTATAATCTATAAACAACTATGCCGTGAAGATGATTCTTCCATTTAGAAAATAAATGGTCTTGCTTTTTTCATGACGAAATTAATATAGAAAATAACACTGCTAATAATCCATAAAATATCTTAATTGAAACAAAAAAAATATTTCACTAAAAGTCGCTATAAAACCATTATCCACTAAAAGTTGAGTCTATTTACTTTGTGACTGAGTCCGTCACAGGAGAGCTTCTCATGAGTGGAAAAATTGATGTGCGCGAAATCGATGCTTTGGTCGATGCACAAAATGGTCGTATCTCGCCATCGATCTATACAGATCCAGATTTATATGAATTAGAGCTTGAACGCGTTTTTGGCCGTACTTGGTTGTTCCTTTGTCATGAAAGCCAAATTCCTAAATCGGGCGACTTCTTCAATACCTATATGGGTGAAGATCCGATTATTGTGACACGTCAAAAAGACGGCTCAATCAAAGCATTCTTAAATCAATGCCGTCACCGTTCTATGCGTGTGAGCTTCGCAGACTGTGGTAATACGCGTGCATTTACTTGCCCATACCACGGCTGGTCTTACGGTATTGATGGTTCATTGAAAGATATTCCATTAGAAGAACGTGCTTTCCCGCAAGGCGCATGCAAAGAGAAATGGGGTCTGGTTGAAGTGAATCGGGTTGAGTCTTATAAAGGCCTGATCTTCGGCTGCTGGGATGAAACCACACCAGATTTAATCGAATACATGGGTGATATCGCATGGTATCTGGATGGTGTATTAGACCGTCGTCCAGGTGGTACTGAAATCATTGGTGGCGTGCACAAATGGGAAATTGAATGTAACTGGAAATTTGCAGCTGAACAGTTTGCATCTGACCAGTATCACGCACTGTTCTCTCACGCCTCTGCCATTCAAGTATTGGGTGCAAAACCAGATGATGAATCATCGAAAAAATTAGGCGCAGCGCAAACGGCTCGTCCAGTTTGGGAAACCGCGAAAGACGCGATCCAGTATGGCGCGCGCGGTCATGGTTCAGGTTTCTTCTTTACTGAAAAACCAGACGCTAACGTTTGGGTAGACGGTGAAGTTGCCAACTACTTCCGTGAAACTTTCGAGGAAGTAAAAGAACGTCTGGGTGAAACGCGTGCACTTCGTCTTGCGGGTCATAACAACATGTTCCCGACCATGTCCTGGTTAAACGGTACTGCAACACTTCGTGTTTGGCATCCACGTGGTCCAAATAAAACTGAAGTGTGGGCATTCTGTATTGCCGATGCTGAAGCGTCGCAAGAAGTGAAAGAAGCATTCGAACGTTCTGCAACCCGTGCCTTCGGTCCTGCCGGTTTCTTAGAGCAAGATGACTCTGAGAACTGGATTGAGATTCAAAAAGTATTACGTGGTTATAAAGCACGTAATAACAAACTGATTATGGAAATGGGCTTGGGTAACGAGAAAAAACGTGAAGATGGTATCCCAGGGATTACCAACTACATTTTCTCTGAAACTGCTGCACGTGGCTTATACCGCCGTTGGGCAGACCTGTTGATCCATGAAAAATGGGAAGACGTAGAGAAAGCCGCTGACGAATACGAGAAGGAGCTAATGAAATGAGTCAGATCAGTTTAGAACTTCATCATCAAATCAGTCAGTTTCTGTATCGTGAAGGCAAAGCACTGGACGACTGGAAATTCCGCGATTGGCTAGACATGTTGGCAGAAGATATTTCTTATACGCTGCGTACCACGCCAAACGCTCAAACCCGTGACCGTCGCCGTTCAGTTGAACCACCGACAACTTGGGTATTTAACGACACCAAAGATTTGCTTGAACGCCGTGTTGCGCGTCTTGAAACCGGTATGGCTTGGGCTGAAGAGCCTCCATCACGTACCACTCACATGGTGAGCAACGTGATTGTAGAGCCGACTGAAGTGGAAGGCGAATACGACGTGTACGTAACTTATTTGTTATACCGTACCCAAAAAGAGAAAGACGTAACGATTTACTGTGGTAAGCGTCACGACAAAATCCGTAAAGTTGAAAGTGATTTGGGCTTCCAGATCTTCAACCGTAAAATTACGTTAGATCAAGTGACCTATAACTCACATAACCTGAGTGTATTCTTCTAATGAATAAGATTTTTGTTTGCCAAGTTGACGAATTAGACGAAGGCGAAGCGCTAAAAGTAGATTGCGGCGTGAATGGTATTGAAGCGCTTGCAGTGTTCAACAATGGCGGAGAATTCTTCGCCATGAATGACCGTTGTTCACATGGTAATGCGTCTATGTCTGAAGGTTATCTTGAAGATGATGGTACGGTTGAATGCCCACTGCATTCAGCACGTTTCTGCTTGAAAACGGGTGAAGCTTTATGTCTACCTGCAACTGATCCAATCAAAACTTTCCCAGTGATTGTTGAAGATGGTCAATTGTTTGTAGAGATGGCAGGAGAATAATCATGGGTTGGCTACAAGGCGAAGTTGCACTTATTACGGGTGGTGGTTCAGGTTTAGGCTGGGCTTTGGTTGAGCGGTTCTTGGAAGAGGGTGCACAAGTTGCGGTTCTTCAACGTTCAAAAACTAAAGTGGATGCATTGAACGAACACTTCGGTGGTAAAGTTCTTGCGATTGAAGGTGATGTAGCCAACTATGCAGATAATGTCCGTGCGGTAAATGCAACCGTTGAGCGTTTTGGCAAGCTGGATTGCTTTGTTGGTAATGCCGGCATTTGGGATCATTATGCTGATATCGTCAATACTTCAGGTGAGCAGCTGGAAAAAGCCTTTGATGAAATCATGGGCATTAACACCAAGTCACTCATTTTGGGTGCCAAAGCTGCGCTGGATGAATTGGTCAAATCTGAAGGTTCAATCATCTTCACCCTGTCTAATTCTGCGTTGTATTCAGCGGGTGGTGGTCCAGTTTATACCGCATCTAAACATGCGGGCGTGGGTATCATGAAAGAATTGGCCTATGAACTTGCACCGAAAGTGCGAGTCAACGCAGTTGCACCATCAGGCATGAACGTCAATATCAAAGGTGCGGCATCACTGGGTCAAGAAAACCTAGGTCTGCTGGATGCACGTGATCCCGAGAAAATTGCCCGTGGCATGCCGTTGAATTTTTTACCAGAACCTGAAGATATGACCGGTTCGTATGTGTTGCTGGCGTCTCGTGCCAATAACCGTACGCTGACTGGTGTTTTAATTAATGCTGACTGTGGTCTGGGAATTCGTGGTTTACGTCAGCCACGTGCAGGTTTTTTTGAAGACTAAGTCTAAAGTCTTCATCAAACCTTATTCTGAAAAACTCAGAATCACACTCTGGCAGCCATTTGGCTGCCTTCGTTTAGGAGCGACTCATGTCCGTTAAACTGATTTGTGCGTCACATAGTCCACTTATGGAATTTGCTGCACCTCAAAATGCAGAACAAGAAAAAAATGTTCGTGCTGCGTTTGAAAAAATGGCGGCTGAAGTCAAAGCCTTTGATCCAACTTTAATTATTACTTTTGGACCTGACCATTTCAACGGTTTCTTTTACGACTTGATGCCAAGTTTCTGCGTGGGCATTCGTGCTACAGCCGCAGGCGACTGGAATTATGGTGCAGAGAACAACAAGATTAATGTGCCGGAAGATACTGCGCTTGCTCTCGTGCGCCGCGTATTGGATGAAGGTGTGGATGTTACCTATTCTTACCGCATGCAGGCTGACCATGGCGTGACTCAGCCTTTGCATTTCCTGTGCGATGGTCAGCTTGATCGTTATCCAACCATTCCGGTGTTTATTAATGGTGCAGCAGCACCGATGCCAACCACCAAGCGTACCGTGGCTTTAGGTCGTGCGATTGGGCAGTTCATCAAATCTTTAAATCTTGAAAATGAACGGGTTCTTATTTTAGGTACGGGTGGTCTTTCGCATGATCCACCGACACCGCAAATGGGTTCTGTGCCACCTGAAGTGGAAGAATTCCTGATTTGTGGCCGTAATCCTAGTCCTGAAGCACGTGAAGTACGTCAGTCAAAAATTATTGCAGTCGGTCAAAAGCTGGCAGCAGGAGATACTTCTGTTGCCGTACCTTTAAATGCTGAATGGGATATCGCATTGCTTGAAACCTTCAAGAATGCCGATTTCGCAGCGATTGAAGCCATGACTGAAGCAGACATTCGCCGTGAAGGTGGTCGTGGTGGTCAGGAAGTTCGTTCATGGATTGCAGCATTTGCAGCCTTGTCTGAATTGGGCGAATACGAAATGACCACGCAAGTTTATGAAGCAATCAGTGAATGGATTGCAGGCTTCGGCATTGTATCTGCAGAATTGAAAGGGTAAGCACATGAGTAACATCGAAACCATCGTTATTGTTGGAGCTGGCCAAGCCGGTGCGAGCGCCATTTTAGAACTTCGCGGTAACAAATACGAAGGCAAAATCATTCTTGTAGGTGATGAAATCCATCTTCCTTATGAACGTCCGCCTTTATCTAAAGATGTGATCTTGAAACCGGAAGACACCAAAATTGAAATTCTGTCAGAACAAAAACTGGCAGATTTGAATGTTGAAGTGATTCGTGGCAATGGCGTGGTGAAAATCAACGCGGAAGCGCACAGCATTGAACTTAAAAATGGTGAAGTTGTTGATTATGACAAGTTGCTTCTTGCAACCGGTGGTGCAGCGCGTCGTTTACCAAATTTCGATACTCTGGGTAAACACGTTTATACCTTGCGTAACCTTGAAGATTCACAAGCCTTAGTTCCGGTACTTCAAGCCGGCCGTCGTCTTATCCTGATCGGTGGCGGTGTGATTGGTTTAGAGCTGGCATCATCTGCACGCTTCAAAGATTGTATCGTTACCGTGATTGAAATGGGTCCAATGGTAATGGGTCGCTGTTCACCACGGATTCTGAGCGAATTCCTGCTTGAACAATACCGTGCTAAAGGTGTGGATGTTCGTCTTTCAACATCTATCGCGGCTTGCCGACTGGATGGTGAAGAAGTTATTGTGACTCTTGAAGGTGGCGAAGAACTTCGTGCTGATGCGGTGGTTTACGGCATTGGGATCGTACCCAATGCTCAGCTTGCAGTAGATGCTGGTCTGGATGTGGATGTTGCAATTAAAGTCAACGAGAACTGCCAGACTTCCAATGCTGATATTTATGCAGCGGGTGACGTAGCCACTCAAATTCGTGATTGTGGTCATCACCGCCGTGTGGAAACCTGGGAAAATGCCAACCTTCAAGCAGGTATTTTCGCGCGTCACGTAATGGGTGTTGAACATCCGAAAGCCAGTCCAGCCTGGTTCTGGACGGATCAACTGGACATCAATTTCCAGTTCGTGGGTGATATGGCAGCAGAGCAATGGCTGGTCCGCGGTGAAATGGATGCAGCCAAAGGTGCAGACAATTCATTCGTGATGTACGGTGTGACGGATGGTCAAATCGTTGCCGGTATTACCGTCAATGCGGCGAAAGAAATGCGTCATTTGAAAAAAATGATCAGCAAAAATACTGCTTTTGAAGCTGAAAAACATTTAGATTTGGCACAAGATTTACGCAAAATTGCTTAAATTTTATTGAGATATCTTTGGACAGACCTATGTTTTCATAGGTCTGTTTTTTTATGGTTGTTATATCATTGAGGCCATAGCCTCAAATTAGATTATCAATTGAAATGTCTTTGCACAGGCATTTGTTAATTTTCAAAGATGAGCCAAATATGGCGCAAGGTAACAAGAATCTTTTGCTGATCTAGAGAAGTGTACCTCGCAAGATGTCCATATACCCGAAACGATCGGGCGACACCCATGCCGTCAGTCACGATACTCTCTACAGATCTGAATAACAGATTTCAGGTTTACTATTTACAACAATCAGATTTGAGAATGATATGAAATCTTCATTGCCGGTCACGGCAAGTATTTACGCTTTACTGGTCCTGATCTGGGCAGCAACGCCTTTGGCGATTGTTTGGAGTGTGGCCGAGATTCACCCGATGTGGGTGCTGATCATTCGTTACTTCGGCGCATCCATCATTGCGCTTTTTCTATTGAAGCTAATGCGTGATCCCTTGCCATTTGACCAGACTTCAATGAAAAGCTATCTGGCAGGGAGCTTAAATTTAATTGGTGCGCAGCTGTTTATTTACTTGGCCGCAAATTATTTAACTTCAGGATTAATGGCATTGATTTTCGGTTTCTCACCGTTAATTGCCGGTCTGATTGGGCATGTGATTCTAAAAACCCACAAATTGATCTGGCTACAGTGGTTGGGGATGGCGATTGCCGTCGCTGGTTTAAGTTTTGTTTTTGCCGATTCCGCCGATAGTAAAATTAACCCGATTGGTGTGGTATTGATGCTGATCAGTATCGTGTCTTATATCAGTTCGATCTTCTGGGTCAAACAGCTTAATGCGCCTTTAAGTCCAATGTCACAAGCCACAGGTTCACTGATTATTTCAGCGCTAGGCTCGTTGTGCTTATTGCCCTTTATCTGGCAGCACATGCCGACTCAAATGCCGGGTATGCACACCATGATTGGTTTTGTCTTTACCATGATCATGTCATCCATTGTGGCAATGCTGTGTTACTTCTGGCTGATTCGCCGTTTGGCGGCTTCAACTGTATCGCTGAGTAACGTGATGACGCCCCTCATTGCTCTGGTATTGGGAGCAACCTTAAATCACGAGCATATCAGCCCAAATGCTTTTGTCGGTATTGCAGTGGTGATGTTCGGGATTGTGATGTATTTCTGGAAAGAATGGCGCGAGCAGTATTTTTCTAAAATTTGAATTCATCTCAGGAAGTATAAAACGAAGTTTAAGCCGCCTTTTTGTCATTGATTTGAGATGCAAAATCGAAAACGGATTCGTTTCAATTTTCGTTTCGGGCGGTTATGTAGTTTAAAGTTACTGGCAATTTCTAAAATCAGTGAGTGCTCTAAGGCATACAACAACAAAACGTAAAGAATTTATCCGTGTAGTTTGGTTAATATGAACTTGGATAAACAGAAAAATCAAATCAATCTATTTGAGAACAATAAATTTAGGACCAATTTGCATGTCTGATTCGAATAAAGTCGTGGTCTATGCTGCCTTATTGGGCAATCTGGCAATTGCTTTGGTCAAGTTTGTCGCGGCCTATATTACCAATAGTTCGGCCATGCTGAGTGAAGCCATTCACTCGGTCGTCGATACCCTGAATGAAATTTTATTGCTCTATGGCATGAAAAAATCGCAACAACCGGCCAATGTCAGGCATCCCTTTGGTTATGGACGTGAACTGTATTTCTGGGCGTTTATTGTTGCCTTGATGGTATTTGCTTTAGGTGCAGTTGTGTCAATCTATCAGGGGATTCAGCATGTGCGCCATCCCGAAGAAATGCTGAATCCTACCTTAAATTATATTGTTTTAACGATTGCGATTGTATGTGAAGGGATATCCTGGTTTGTGGCTTTAAAAGCCTTTCGGAAGATTAAAGGCCAGCAAGGTTATTTTGAAGCTTTTCGCCGTAGTAAAGATCCGACCACCTTTACCGTTCTGTTTGAAGATACCGCCGCGTTATGTGGTCTGTTTATTGCCTTGATCGGAATTTATCTGGCCCATGCCTTAAATATCCCGGAGTTAGATGGTGTAGCATCAATCTTAATTGGTGTTGTATTGGCCATCTCTGCTATTTTACTGGCGCGGGAAACCAAGGGTCTCTTATTGGGGGAATCCGCAGATCCACAATTGCGCAATAATATCTTGATGATTGCGCAGGAAGACCACGCTGTACTTTCTGCCAATGGCGTACTGACTGAACAGATGGGGGCCCATCAAGTTCTGGCATCTTTAAGTCTTGAGTTTGAAGACAACTTGAGTTCTGATGACATCGAAGCCTGCGTCAACAGAATTGAAGCGAAAATCAAACAGATTCATCCTGAAATTGTGGCATTGTTTATTAAACCACAAACTAAAAAGGTGTGGTTGGAACGTATGAAAGGACGTTTGGAATAAAAACGTGATATATATGGCGTAATATTCAAAATATCGGATTTTGAATGTTTAAGTCACACTAAGAAATTGAATGTACATGAAGCAAATGCCTGAGCAATTACACTTTCGACTCCCGACTAAAGAATGTTGGTCACATACCTGGCGTCAGCCTTCATTTCAATTTATGCATTCGAATCATTATGATGGTGAAAGATTCTTCAATGCACTACCACGTCCAGAAGGGCATGGCCGTGCAGATTTGTTTAAATGGCTGTTAACCCGTAAGTCATCGACCTGGAATGTGGATATTGATAAAGAATATGCAGAATTCCATGCGACTAAACGGGCACTTCCTCAAGATCGTCCAGAGGCCAGCATGGATGATTGGCAAGTGTGGTTTGTGGGACATGCCACCGTACTGTTACAGATTGGTCCGTATAACTTGCTCACCGATCCGGTATGGTGTGAACATGTCAGTCCGAAGCAGGGTAAAGGTCCAAAGCGGGTCATTCCTGCGGGAATTGCTTTAGAAGAATTACCGACCATTCATGCGGTGCTGCTCAGTCATAATCATTATGATCATATGGATTTAGCCAGTCTGGAATGGTTGCATGATAAATTTGCCATGCCGATTTATACCGGATTGGGCAATTCATGGTATTTACCGAAAAATTTTCATGTGCTGGAAATGGAATGGTGGCAATCGTCTTTATTGCATGATTTAAAAATTATCTATACCCCGGCGCAGCATTTTTCAGGTCGAGGCTTACGCGATCACAACCGGGCGCTTTGGGGCGGTTTTTCAGTGTTTGCTGGAAAGGATCATTGTTTCTTTGCCGGCGATACCGGTTATTCACCGCATTTTAAGGAAATTCAAAACCGTTTGGGGGCACCGCGTATTTCATTGTTACCAATAGGTGCCTATGAGCCACGTGAGCTGATGAGCTATATGCATATGAATCCGCAGGAAGCTTTTCAGGCGCATCAGGATTTACATTCAAAATGTTCGCTGGCGATTCATTATCGAACCTTTCAACTGACTGATGAAAGTCGTGAACAACCGGAAATCGATTTAAAAGTGGCAATGAAGAACAGCTCAAAGCTGATGAATCCTTTTGTCTGTATTCGTGAAGGACGGCGTTTGGTGGTCTGATTTTGTTTAAGCTTGCTGTTGGTTAAGCTTGAAAAGTTGAATGGCAAGCATTGAAAGGGTGATCATGGCAATATTCATCACCACGGGATTAAATGCAGTGGTGAGTTGTAAAGGATCTGTGAGCATAATCAGCAGTAATAAACCACTCAAGCCCAGAATATTAAGCTGATGGATGAAGACCGTTTTTTGCCAAAGCAGAAAAGTACAGCCAAACATAATCTCGATCAGGCCTGATAGGGCAACACAGATTCTTGCCAACTCTTGTTCGAAGCCCATGGTCTGCCAAATGGCGATTTCCGCAGCAGACTGAAACAGTATTTTGGGTATCCACCCCTGATAAATCCAAAGTACAGCAAGCGTGATCTGAATAAGTTACAGTGATCTTTCTAATTGAAGCTTATGATTCACGAATGGAATGTTCCAAAAAATGCTGCTTGTTTTCAGCAGACGGAATCAGGCAATCATGGGTTTGACCAAAGAGCCTATAACGGTTGAGTGCGACACGCCGGTAGAGAAAATCCCGGATTGGGCGAGGAATGAGATAGCCTGCATTCATTAGCGAGAAAGGTAGCCCTAAATGCTGCATGACTTTGAGTAAAGCTGTCGATTCGGTATAGAGCTGTCCATTCAGGATCACTACCATGGTGGTATAGTGCGTGGTGGACATGCCGTAATATTGCAGAATCTGTTCACCCAACGCAGATTGGGCGGAAGCCAGTTTGAATTTCGAGTTTTGATCATGCGTGATCAAAAAATTTGCCCAGCCATTACAGATCACACAGACGGCATCAAATAAGATAATGTCATGTTTTTGAATCATTGCGGCAATGTGATGTTTCATGACTTGATTTATTCTTGCTTGTTATAACGCCACTATAGCAAATTATTCTTGATAAGAAATATTGTCAAAAAATCAGATCATGCTTCTTTTTTCATGCAGTGAACATGTTGTTTTAAATTTTTATTTCATTATTTAAAAATATATTAATCCTATTTTTAAGCTGATCTTGAATAGGCTTTTTCGATCGTTCCCATTCATATAACTTGCTTTATATTGTCATAGAAAACAGCTATTTTGATTATGAATTAAATTTTTTAAACGGTTCCTCACAATAATCATTTGAACGTATTTTTGGGAGTTCAAACATGTCACAAGATCAACAAACTTCAGGTTGCCCATTTCGTAAAGCCGGCGGCCATACAAGTTCCAGCGGAACTCAGAACTCAGACTGGTGGCCGAATGCACTTAATCTCAATATTCTTTCCCAGCATGATAAAAAAACCAATCCGATGGATCCTGACTTTGATTATGCCAAGGCATTTAATTCCCTGGATTTAGAAGCAGTCAAACAAGACCTACGTGAACTCATCAACAGCAGCCAAGACTGGTGGCCATCAGACTACGGCAGCTATATTGGCATGTTCGTACGTACCGCATGGCACTTGGCGGGTTCTTACCGTAAGCAGGACGGTCGCGGTGGTGCCAATACCGGTAACCAGCGTTTTGCACCATTGAACAGCTGGCCAGATAATGTCAACACCGATAAAGGCCGTCGTCTACTTTGGCCTGTTAAACGTAAATATGGTAATAAAATTTCATGGGGTGATTTGATTGTCCTTGCAGGTACAGTTGCCTATGCAGAAGCGGGTCTGAAAACCTTCGGTTTCGGCGGAGGACGTCAAGATGTCTGGCATCCTGAAAAAGACATTTACTGGGGTGAGGAGCGTGAATGGCTAGCACCGACTGAAAACCGTTATGACAATGACCAAGACCGTAAATCACTGGAAAATCCACTTGCTGCAGTGCAAATGGGCCTGATCTATGTGAACCCTGAAGGTGTGGATGGTGTGCAGGATCCGCTGCGTACTGCACAGGATATGCGTGTGACATTCGACCGTATGGGCATGAATGACGAGGAAACTGTTGCATTGACTGCGGGTGGTCACACCATTGGTAAAGCGCACGGTAACGGTAAAGCTGAATTGCTGGGTAAAGACGTTGAAGGTGCAGATGTTGAATTCCAGGGTCTAGGCTGGCATAACCCTGAAGGTACCGGTAATGGTGCCAATACTATGGTCAGTGGTCTGGAAGGTGCCTGGACTACCCATCCAACCCAATGGGACAACGAATTCTTTTATTTATTGTTCACCTACGAGTGGGAAAAAACCATCAGCCCGGCAGGCGCGAAACAGTGGGAACCGATCAACATCAAAGAGGAAGACAAACCTGTTGATGCACACAACCCGAATATTCGCCGTAACCTGATGATGACAGATGCCGATATGGCACTGAAAATTGACCCTGAATATCGTAAAATTTCAGAGCGCTTCTATCAAGATCCTGCGTACTTCTCGGAAGTGTTTGCGCGTGCATGGTACAAGTTGACTCACCGTGACATGGGGCCAAAATCGCGTTACCTCGGTGCGGATGTGCCCGTTGAGGATTTAATCTGGCAAGATCCGATTCCATCTGTGAACTACGTTTTGTCCGAAGCAGAAATTGATGAACTTAAAGCGAAACTGTTAAACAGCGGTTTAACGTCTGCCGAGTTGATCAATACCGCATGGGACAGCGCGCGTACTTTCCGTGGTTCAGATTACCGCGGTGGTGCAAACGGTGCGCGTATCCGCTTGGCGCCGCAAAAAGACTGGGTAGGTAATGAACCTGAACGTCTGGTTAAGGTGCTGGCGAAATTTGGAGAAATTCAGGCAGGTCTTGAGAAGAAAGTCAGCATTGCCGACTTGATTGTACTTGGTGGTACAGCTGCGGTGGAAAAGGCGGCTCAGGCTGCGGGTGTGGACATCAAGGTTCCATTTACACCAGGCAGGGGGGATGCAACGGAAGAACAAACCGATGCATATTCATTTGAAGATTTCGAGCCTAAAGCAGACGGTTTCCGTAACTGGTTGAAAGACGATTATGTGGTACAGCCTGAGGAAATGCTGTTAGACCGCGCTCAGTTATTGGGCTTAACTGCACCTGAAATGACGGTACTTGTTGGCGGTATGCGTGTGCTTGGTACTAACTACGATGGCGCGAAAGAAGGTGTGTTCACAGACCGGGAAGGCGTATTAAGCAATGACTTCTTTGTGAACTTGACCGACATGAAGTACAACTGGAAACCAGTGGGCAAGAACCGCTACCAGATTGTAGACCGTGCAACCGGTGTACCGAAATGGACTGCAACACGTGTGGACCTAGTGTTTGGTTCCAACTCGATTCTTCGTTCATATGCAGAAGTCTATGCACAAGATGATAATAAAGAAAAATTCGTGAAAGACTTTGTTGCCGCTTGGACCAAAGTAATGAATGCAGACCGTTTTGATGTGAAGAAATAATTTGCATTGAGAAGTAAAAAACCGCTCGAAAAGGCGGTTTTTTTAATGAAACGTTAAAATTTCATGCAAAACCTGAATTTTTAGCCCCTCAGGCTTTTTTACAGATTTCAAGGGATTGATATCATTTAACTTATATTGCATTTCGTATAAGGTGTATTATGGTAATTTCAAAAATACTTAATAATCATTGAAGTCTAACAAGCATTAACTTAGCTTCAGTATGTCCATTATTTGATGCTTTTTTTAGCCAATTCAGTGCTTGTCCTCGATTCTTTAGTAATCCATTATCACCATTTAAATATTTCTTCCCAATATTGAATTGTGCCATTGCATTACCATTATTAGCCGCCTTTAAATACCATTTATTTGATAGTGCTGTACTTTGTGCTATTCCATGACCATTTGCATACATTGATCCAAGATCATATTGCGCACCTGCATGTTCTTGAGCTGCTGCCTTACTAAACCATTCAAAGGCTTTGGTATAATTTTGACTTACACCCTGCCCATAGACATACATTAAACCAAGGTTATGTTGTGCAGATGCAAGCCCTTGAAGTGCTGCCTTGCTATACCACTCAAAAGCTTTGGCATAACTTTTGGTTACGCCCTGACCATTGTCATACATCCTACCAAGATTATATTGCGCAAATGCCTCTCCTTGAACCGCTGCCTTGCTATACCATTCAAAAGCTTTGACATCACTTTTAGTTACGCCCTGACCTTTTTCATACCTTACCCCAAGGTTATGTTGTGAAAGTGCATATCCTTGATTGGCTGCTTTGCTATACCATTCAAAAGCTTTGACATCATTTTTAGCTATACCCTCACCATAAGCATACATCATCCCAAGATCATGTTGTGCACCTGCATGCCCTTGCTGAGCTATTTTTTGAAGCTGTTGAAAATTATCTGTATTAGCAAATGTAGGATTCATAAATAGAGATAAAGTGAGTGGTAATAATATTTTTTTAGTGAATTTCATTATCAAATATCTATTTTATTAAAGTGAGAAAATTGTAGTGTAGCTTTGAATCTTTATTAAATAACATTACTAAATTAATTAAATCTCTACCCATTTAACATAAGGTTGCTTAAACGAAACACGGTTGCAATAATAATTTAATATCAATTGGTTATATTAAAATAGAAAACCTGAAAAACAGTAAAAGGCCAATTCTGAAACAAGTTGGTTTTTTATGAGCTAATTTTGTATGTGTTTCCCATTCCAAACGGATCTTTAACTTCAAAAAAGGAGATTTTTATTAAAAATCAAGTTGTTTAAATTATGAAAAATATCCCTTTCCAGTATTTTCCACTGGCCAAATTCAGGCTCCACTAGCAACGTCTGTGACACAAAGCCATAACAGATCCGTTGCACATTTAAACTCATCCGTTTGAGTTGCTCAGTATCCTGAATAAATGGCGCAAGAATGCTTTGCCACATCTGTAGCATCATTTCATAACTCTTGCGATAACTCTCAATATTGGAAATCTGCCGTTCCAGCAAAAACGTCTGCGCCCATAAGAACTGCTGAGCCTGAATCTGCTCAAGCTGATAATGAATCACTAGCTTTAAATAATTATCTAGAACCAGATTTGGGGATAACTTGATCAGACTGTGTGCATAAGTTTTTAAGTCCTCGGCATTGTTTTTCACATGTCTGTAAATGGTCAGCGCAATCAAATCTTCCTTTTTGGAAAAATACTCATAAAACGTGCCTAAACCCACGCCTGCAAGATCAGTGACTTCTCGAATGGGAATTTTATTCGCCGAACGTTCATGCAAAAGCCGAACAAAACTGTCCTGCAAGGCTTCCTGAGTCAGCTTGGCTCTGGACTGGCGTGGCTTGCGCCGTACTTGAATCTCGGGATTTTTCATAAAAATTTTGATCCAGTAAAGCCGAACATCCTGTGGCTATTTTTTCTTTATACTGGAATGAAAAGCCTAGAACAACAAGCAGGAAGTATACACAATGAATTCATGGATGACCCATCAGATCAGCAACCAGTTTGACGAACTGCAAGACTACAATCTGTTTGAAACCGATCAGGTCTTGCAGGAAATCCTGTTCCGTTATGGCAGTCAGGATCAGACAAGATTATCTGAGATGGGCAAAGTCGTAGGCTCGTCTGAATATTATCAATATGCCGATTTAGCCAATAGACACACGCCCATTTTGCATGCCTTCGATGCTCGCGGCCGCCGTAAAGACTGCATTGAGTTTCATCCTGCTTGGCACAAATGGATGGAACTAAATCGCAAGTTCGATAGCCATGCTTATCCATTTATTCATACAAAATTGTCTTCCAAATGGGTGGAATGGGCAGCGCGTTTTTACTTAAGCGGGCAGGTGGAATGCGGCAGTTTGTGCCCCACATCGATGACGTTGGGCAGCATTGCATTAATTCAGCGTGAACCTGAACTGTGGGCCAAGGTTGGCGAGAAACTGCTATCTACTGAATATGATGAACGTGACTTGCCGATTGCCCAGAAAAAATCGATCTGGTTGGGTATGGGCATGACCGAAAAGCAGGGCGGCTCAGACGTACGTGCCAATGAAACTTTTGCCATGCCTGTGGCTGAGTCAGGTCGTGGCAAGGCTTACTTGCTGACTGGGCATAAATGGTTTTTCTCGGCTCCGATGTGTGATGCGCATCTGGTGGTGGCAAAAACCGAGCAGGATGGCTTGGCCTGTTTCTTTGTCCCGCGTTGGCTAGAGGATGGCAGTAAGAACAATATTCATGTGCAACGCTTAAAAGAAAAAGTCGGCAACCGCAGCAACTCCAGTTCGGAAGTTGAATTCAAAGATGCTTGGGGCATCATGATGGGGGAAGCAGGACGTGGCATTCCCACCATTATTGAAATGGCGAATTACACCCGCCTGACCTGTTCAGTTGGCAGTACGGCGATGCTGCGCCAAGCATTGGTACAATGCGTCGCCTATACCCGCCAACGTAAAGCCTTTGGCAAGCATTTGGCCGAACAGCCTTTAATGCGTGCTGTACTGGCAGATTTAGCCTTGGAAACTGAAGCAGCATTGCACTTAAGTTTTCATCTGGCAAATTGTTATGAATCTGATGATGCTCTGTCTCTGGCGTGGAAAAGAATCATGACACCTGCCTCCAAGTTCTGGATTTGCAAGCGGGCAGTCGAGTTAACTGGTGAAATGATGGAAGTCTTTGGCGGTAATGGCTATGTCGACAACGGCATTATGGCGCGTATTTTTAAAGAAGCACCGGTGAATACCATTTGGGAAGGTTCGGGCAATGTGATGTGCCTCGATGTACTGCGTGCGATTGGGCGTGAACCTGAATCTATTGAACTACTCTTTAAAGATCTGGCATCCATTGCCACGCAAGATGAAAGGCTGAATCATGAATTACAGGCTTTGTTCAAATTATTTCATCAATCCGCAGAGGACTTGCAGTTTATGGGGCGTAGTCTGGTCAGTCGTTTGGTAATTTTAGCTCAAGCAGTCTTGTTAAAACGCTATTCGCCTGATTATGTGGCAAATGCTTTTATTCAAAGCCGTTATAGTCAGTTTTATGGCCGCGTGGTGGGTATGCTGGAAGCGAAGCAGGTGGAGGTAGATCGCTTGTTGGAGCGGGCCTTAGCTCATGTTAACTGATATTTTCAGGATAAAAGCAGTTTCTGCTTTCAGGATAAGAAATACATTTCGCAAGAGAGGGCGAATTAAATTATTAAATGTTAAAACCTCTCCCTTGCGCATTTAAAATATATTTTGAGAGTGCTCATCTGCTAACAGAAGGGAGAATTTTCATTTTGAATGGAAGATACAATTATAAATTAATCAGATGTCTTCTATTTTTTCTCAATTCTACTTGGCTAACGCTTCCACAAACATAAGGTTGAAACTGGAAAATTTATATTTATTTAAGAAAACTTATTTAATATGGTCTAGAAAGTTTTGATGATCGCGACCTGTATGTATCACCAAATTAAACAGTGGGCCAAAACACTTAAAAAAGATATTGTGGTCGTCTGGCTGGTGGCTAAAGGTGAGCGAACACCTGTCTGGATCAAAATATTGGCACTGATTACTGCGGCATATGCGCTATCGCCCATTGATTTAATTCCTGATTTTATTCCAGTGCTGGGATATCTGGATGATATTATTATTGTGCCCTTGGGGCTGTTATTGGTGATTAAGCTTACACCAAAAGAAATTATAGACGGTTGTAGAATGCGTGCTTCGCTATTGGCGGAACGGCCTGTCAATCGCTGGGTGGAAGGCGTGATCATTTTAATTTGGCTGCTTTTTCTGGGCTATTTAGCCCTGTATTTTATCAATAGACAGGCATTGTAATAAGGGGTTTATATAAAGACTGAAGATGTAAGATTAAGTTGTTGAAATAAATACTTTTTATATAGAATTGATTTCACCAGAAAAACCGCTTGAATTCTGTACAAAAAAGCGTAATATCACTTTGCTATCCACTGCGGATGGTGAATGAAAACAGGTGAGTAAAATGGCAAAGAAAAAAGCTCTGCCAGAGGTTGTGATTCACAACTTTGTGGCAAAACACATGCATGAGGTCAACAAAAGCCAAGTGTTTGTAGATCGAAAGAAAAATGCAAAACGTGGCTACGACAAGCACAAAAAAGGGAGATACTCAAATGACTATCTCCCTTTTTCTTTCCCGGTAGTTGCTATTCTATAAAGCTGTTTTAAGCGCCGACAATGCGTGTTGCAGATTTCACCATATCCGCCAGACCATGGGTCTTAAAGTAATACTCCATCCAGCTTTTTACGATCAATGGGTTATCCATTTTCAAGACATGTTCCAGTTGTTGCAGTGCCTCGGTCATCGGAACATGACAAATCGCTTTACGTACCCGCAGAATATTACTCGAACTCATCGACAGGGTATTGAAGCCCATCGCCATCAATAACACGGCAGCCAATGGATCACCGGCCATCTCGCCACAAATGCTGACCGGTTTATCGTACTTATGACACTCTTTAACCAAACGTGTTAAAGCACGTAAGACTGCAGGGTGGAAATGTGAATAGACGTTAGCAACACGTGGATTATTACGGTCAACCGCCAGTAAATATTGGGTTAAGTCATTTGAACCCACCGAGAAGAAATCGACTAATTCTGAAAATTCTTCAATTTGTAAAAGTACGCTGGGTACTTCGACCATAATGCCTATTTTCGGCTTGGTGATTTTAACCTGCTCTTCTTCCTGAACCGCTGTCCAGTCGCGCTCTAGCAAATATAAAGCTTCTTCAACTTCGCTGACGCTGGTCACCATCGGCAACAAAATGTGCAGGTTGTTTAAGCCGATACTGGCCTTAAGCATGGCACGAATTTGCGATGAGAAAATTTCCGGATGATCCAGTGTAAAGCGAATACCACGCCAGCCAAGTGCCGAATTCTCTTCTTCAATGGAGAAATAAGGCAGATCCTTATCTGCACCGATATCTAAAGTCCGCATCACCACCGGTTTATTGGCAAAGTGACTCAGCTGCTGACGGTAAATGGCGCGCTGTTCTTCTTCACCGGGAAAGCGGTCACGTAGCATAAATGGAATTTCAGAGCGATATAAACCGACTCCTTTGGCCCCACGTTGCACACCCCGAACCACATCAATCATTAGACCGGTATTGACGAAGAGTTTAACCGAAACGCCATCAGGGGTAATGGCATCTTTGGTTTCATATTGCTTTAAATCTTTGGCAATTTGCTCTTCTTCTTTTTGAATTTCTTTATAGCGGGTACGCAAGCGCCGCGGCGGGTTGATAAAGACCCGGCCTTGATGTGCATCGACAATCATCTCGACATCATCAAGTGTGTTAACCGGCAGTTCAGTTACACCCACTACGGTTGGAATGCCAAGTGCACGCGCTACAATCACCATGTGCGAATTCATCGCACCTTCAGTGGTAACAATGGCGGCAATTTTATCTACCGGCAATTCAACCAGCGCCGCAGTGGAAATTTCCTCACCAATCAGAATGCTTTCATCCGTTAATTCCCGATGACTGGCATCAGCTTCTTGCAAGAACGCTAAAATGCGCCGTCCAAGATCTTTAAGATCTGAAACACGTTCGCGCAAATAGTCATCTTCCATTTGAGAAAACAGGGCAATATGGGTATCAATCACGATACGAACCGCGCCTTGTGCCCAATTACCATCTCGAATTTCAGCCTTAATTTCGGCAGGCAGGGCATTTTCATCCAGCATACGCAAGAACACACTAAATAGTGCGCGTTCTTCTGCCATCAATGCATCTTGCATTTTGTCATCAAGCGATTGAATTTCCTGACGCACTGAACTGATGGCATGATCAAGCAATTGCAGCTCTTCGCTAATGTCATCGGCTTCACGATCAGGAACAGATGCTAAATCGGCAGGGGGATACAGGATGACTGCACGCCCTAGGGCAATGCCACCTGAACCCGATACACCTTGGAAGGTTTTATAAGCCGGCAAGCTGTTGGGTTTGCGAAAGACATCAATATTTCCGACCGCATGTGCATGAGCAATCACTCCAGAAAGCTGTGCACATAAGGTCACCAGAAAAGATTCTGCTGCTTCACTAAAGTCTTGAGATTCTTTATTTTGAACGACCAGTACACCCATCACCTTACGACGGTACATCACTGGAACGCCAAGAAAAGAGTTATAAATCTCTTCACCTGTTTCCGGCAGATATAAAAAGCGTTCATGTTTGGGTGCATTGTCTAAATTGACGATTTCTTCACGTTGCCCGACCAGACCGACCAAGCCTTCACCGGTATGCAGTGAAACGTGTCCTACAGCTTCTGCTTTTAAACCTTTAGAGGCCATCAGCAAGTAGCGCTGGTTACGTTCGTCCAGCAAATAAATAGAGCAGACATCAACGTGCATGGCATTTGCCACCTGATTGACCATAATGTCGAGCGATTCATGCAAACTGGTGGACGCATTGATTTCTTGTACAATACGTCTTAAGGTGTCCAGTTGCATATTCGACATAAAATCTGCTCCAAAAAAGTCTAAATTCGTTTTATTTATAACAATATGCTACTAAAAAATCTGCATTTTCATACGATTTTTTTATGCTTATATAGACGGTAACTGGTTACACAGTTCCACCATCGCTTTTCGGTATACATCGCGTTTAAAATTCACGACCTGTCCTAATGGATACCAGTAACTTACCCATTGCCATTGGTCAAATTCGGGTGGATCAGACAAATCCAGCTGAATGTTTTTTACGGATGCTGTGAGTTTGAGTAAAAACCACTTTTGTTTTTGGCCAATACACACGGGGTCTGAATCCGAGCGTATATACCGTTGTGGCAAACGATAACGCAGCCAGCCTTTTGTCTGCGCTATAACTTGAACATGTTCGGGCAATAAACCAATTTCTTCTCTCAGCTCTCGATAAAGTGCCTGTTCAGGGGTTTCTCCATACTGGATACCTCCTTGTGGAAATTGCCAAGCATTGTGTCCAATGCGTTTTGCCCATAAAACTTGTCCAACGTCGTTTGCCAAAATGATCCCGACATTCGGTCGGAAACCTTCTGAGTCGATCATTTGGCTACCTAAATCTTCTATAATGTATGGCTTTTTCTCCGGGGATTGTTATTTCTATATCCATCTCGAAAAAAAGCACAGCTTAAATGTTAAAAATTGCTATGATCTTAACGAATTTCTATCGACTAGCGGAGATAGATTTACAATTTTTTTCTTAAATTGCAGTTTTTACGAGTATTTTCATGAAATTGGCTTTATTTGACCTCGACCATACCCTCCTAAATACCGATTCAGATTATTCATGGGGTGAGTTTTTAGTTAACGAAGGTTTAGTCGATCCAATCCGACATCGTCGAATGAATGACAAGTTTTATGAAGACTATAAAGCAGGTCAACTTGACCCGATTGCCTATAACGAATTTGTATTTGAATTTTTAACCCAGCATGAAAATGAGTATTTGACTGAATTACATGAATTATTCATGAAAAAAGTGATTCGTCCACAAATGCGTCCAGCAGGTTTTGCTGCCATTCAAAAACATCGCGATGCCGGACATGAGCTGGTCGGCATTACTGCAACTTCTGATTTTATTACTGCACCGATTTTTCATGAGTTTGGCATTACTGAAATTATTGCTACCAATGCAGAAGTCATTGACGGGAAATATACCGGTAAAGTCATCAATACTGCCTGTTACCAAAAAGGTAAATTGATCCGTTTAGAACAGTGGCTTTCAGGACGCAATGTGGAAGAATCTTGGGCGTATTCGGACTCCATCAATGACCGTTTTTTGCTGGAACATGCCGACCATGCGATTGCGGTTAACCCAGATGACCGTTTAGCGGTTTTAGCCAAACAACAAAACTGGGAAATTCAGGACTGGTCTATTTAGTAAAATTTTAAATCTTTTTTAAATAAATGCTTAAGACCTGACTGATTGAAAGATGAGTCAGGTTTTTTTTTAAAACCTGCCGCCAGGTTATACATTTTTAAATCATCCAGGATGCTTTTAAAGTTTTTGAATGATGCTATGCTGATGCGATTAATTAATAATCAGTGGAGGGGGAGAATGATTACTGTAACACCAAGAATGACCAATCTTTTTGAGCAACTTGGACTCGAATCAAGTGATGAAGCCATTGCGCAGTTCATTGCCACACATCAACTCAGCGCTCATATTAAAATTAGCGAAGCGAGTTATTGGACAGAATCCCAACGCCAGTTTTTATCGGAAAAAATTAAGTCAGATGGTTCTTGGGCCATTATTGTCGATCAGCTGAACGAATCACTGCATGAAGACTCAGTTATGAAGTAAAGATCAAAGCCAATCAAATGATTGGCTTTTTAAGCTTGAAAGGATTATTTTACCCGTTTCCATAGCGTTACTTGCGATAAAGTATGTTGATATTTACGTGCGGTTTCACGAATGACAAAGGCAACCTCCTGAGGGTCAGCCAGCATTTCAAAATGCTCTTGTAACAGCTCAGTAATCCCATCTAGCGTGTTCAAGTTTTCCCCGTCTTTTTTAAAGCCACCCAGCCATTCACTATGTGCTGTATGTTCCTCTAACCAAGTATAAGGTGAGCTCAGCATTAAAATTCCGCCCAGAGTTAATCGGGTGTGAATCTCGGCTAAAAAATCTTTTGGATGATGCAGGCGATCAATCAGATTCGCTGCAAGAATAAAATCATAGCCGCTAAAATGCGCTTTCAAGTTGCAGGCATCGGCTTGAAAAAAATCTACACGATTGGCATAGGCATCCAACCCCAGTTCTTTTAAGTTGCAGGCTTTATAGTCGAGCAGTTCGCCTTCGACTGGAAGGGTATAACGTAACGTTTCACCTTGCGCCAACTGTACCGCTTGCTGAATAAAGCGCGCGGAAAAATCCAGTCCGTTGACCTGATCAAAATAGCGTGCCAGTTCAAAGCTGGCACGCCCCGTAGCGCAGCCGATATCCAAGGCTTTATGGGTTGCAAGATGCTTGAAATGAGGTTGGGCAAGCTCAACCAGGCTTTTGGCAAAATTGGGAACATTAAAATATTCGGCACCGTACTGAAATTCTAAATACTGAGAAATCAGCTGGTCAGTTTCATACTGGGAGTGGAACTGTTTCAATTCTTGTGCTGTAGAAACATAGCGGAACCCAGCATGCTGGAAGAAATGCCGCCGAAAGGCATAACGTGCACTATGCAAAGCCTCATTGCCGGCAGAAATCCAGGAGCCGCCTTTGATCAAATTATGTCGTTCATCAAAAGTGGGTGTACTGAAGTCATCATAAATGGCATGCACCTGAAAACCTTCAAAGGCATAAATCGGGGTTTCAGTCCATTGCCAGACATTGCCCTGAATATCGAAAAAATCCCCTTGTTGAAAATAGTCGACCGGATAGGGCTGTGCCCCATATTTCAGTTCAATATTGGCATGGTCAGGACTGGGCAGCTCAGCTTCTAAACCGGCAACATCATATAAACGGTACCATTCATCTTCGGTAGGCAAGCGAATACTTTGACCGGTTTGCTGTGCCTTCCAGTTGCAAAAAGCTTTGGCCTCATGGTAGTTGACTTCTACTGGCCAATCCCAGGGCATTGGAATTTCTTCCAGCATAATTCGGAGTGACCAGCCTGAAGCAGTTTTAAGCCAAAAACTGGGATGTTTGACTTGGGTAAACTGTAACCAGGCCAGTCCTTCTTCGGTCCAGTAGTTGTCAGTTGAATAGCCATTATCTTCAACAAAACTTAAGAACTCCTGATTGGACACCAGATATTGCGAGGCTGCAAAACGGGGTACTTCAGCTTGGTGCTGGCCATATTCATTGTCCCAGCCATAAAAGCAGCTGTCTAAACGCTTGTTCAAGCTAACTTGCCCTTCGGGAACGGCAATTAGGGTGTTTTCTGGCGCAATACCTGTGATGATATTGGCACGCCATTGGGGATGATTTTGCACATGCTCCAGCTGCTGCTGACGAATCAGTACTGATGAGGTTTCAAGATGAATCCGTTCATGTTCAATACTCATGATGATGGACCACCATGGATTCTGCCAGTTGATGGGCAAGCTCAACGGCGCATGTTCAATCACATTTAGCACCTCTGAACGAACCCGATGCCGATAAGTACAAACCTGTTCTAGGCTTGGCCACTCATAATGGGCATCATTCAAGTCATCCCAACTCATTTCATCGACACCCACCGCAAAAATACTTTCTAGCTGCGGATTTACACGTTCACTCATCAGTTTGCTTAACAGCAGCTTGTTGATAAAAAAAGTTGCTGTATGACCAAAATAGAAAATCAGTGGATGTCGTAAATTAATGGGTCTAAGGGAATAAGCTTCCTGATCTTTCAGGCATTCAAACAACAGCTCATAGGTATCAAAAGTATTCAGGAAATATTCACGCAATGTACGTCGTGCAGTCGCTTCGTCTGGAAAATTTAAATTCGGGGTAGGCAGTAGGGAGACATGGGCAGTTTGCCAGAGACCGGGCTTGCGCTGTGAGCTTAAAGCTAGGTTTTTCTTGGAGGTTACAGATAATGAATCCATCAACATATGGCCATACTCCGTTGAGTTCTTTTTTTAGATTTGAAACTACATTCTTGATGTGCTCTGTCTAAAAGTACTCGAAAGCAAGCTGTCTGTTCTCAGGATTTAGGTAACAAAATGCTGCATCAGTTTAGATGCAGCAAGAGCAATTTAGATTTAAATCGATTGTTGCATCATGGCAACCAGTTCCTGTACTGCACGTGACTGGGTGCGTCCAGGATGCCAGACCATGCCCAATTGACGGTTCATCTGCAGGTTAATATCCAGTTGTTTTAAATCATGATTAACCAGCGTCTTGGGCAATACCGACCAGCCCAGTCCAATCGAAACCAGCATCCGAATGGATTCAAGCGGATTGTTACTCATGGTGATTTTCGGTTTAACGCCTTGCTTTTCAAACTCTGCCACGGTGATTTGCGTGGTATAGGTTTGGGCCGCCGGCAATAGGCTCGGATATTGAATCAGATCTTGCAGTTGTAAATCTTTCTGATTGGCTAAGGGGTGAAAAGGTGCTGCCACAAAAACCAGAGGATCATCCCAGATGGTGACATAACTGAGACGAGCATCGCCTTGAGGAGGAAGCGTCAAAAATGCCAGTTCCAGGTCACCGGCTAGCACTTTTTCATGCGCCTGTTCAGAGTCAACAAAATGCACATCCAAAGTCACATTTGGAAATTCTTGCACATAATTACGCAGGTGACTGGGTAAATGATGCAAGCCAATGTGATGACTGGTGCCAATTTTGAGTTTGCCCTGAACTTGTCCTTGTTCATGACTGAGAGTGTGGTGAATATCGCCCAGTTCATTTAACCAGTTTTTCACTTTTGGTAGTAAGGAATGTGCGGCATGGGTGGCTTGAACACCACGACCCGCAGATTCAAAAAGTTTCACACCAAAATATTCTTCTAAACTATGAATACGTTTGGTAACAGCCGGCTGGGTAATAAACAACAGATCGGCAGCCATAGAAATAGAGCCGGTTTCCATGACTTTAACAAACGCTTCAAAGGCGGCAAGATTCATAAGGGTAGTCTGGTTATGAAATATTTAAATAATTATAAAATATTTTTATATTAAAAGTGAATCAAATCATAAAAAATCTATACATAAAAATGTATAAAGATGTGAATTTAAGTCTTGGCCATAAAAAAATCCCCCCTATAATTGAAGTGATTTTGATCAAGAAGAGAACACCCATACCCAAGATTTATAGGGTTTAACCTGCGTTGAGCTGTCCATATTCCTGCTGTTCGTTATTTTTTGAAGGTTTAGCTTCCCAAATTTTTTCATGGAAAAAGAAGGCAAAGGCCTGAATGGTTGGTTCAAGCAAGCTTAGGGTTAAAGCCATCCAGATACTTCCTGTCACGAAATAGCCCACCAACATGGCAATAGTGATGTGCATAATGTAATAGCTAAAAGTTTTCTTAAACATGCGTTGGTTGTTATCAACGAATTTTTGAATCTGAGCCATGGGATAAGTCCTCAATCTTTACTCGGGATATGACTAAATGATAATCAGTCTTATTTGATTTGTAAAAGCGAATATTTTGAATTTTTTAATCGGTTTTATGAATTTTAAGGTGAGTCAATCACAAAAATAAATAAACAGTATCAACTACTGATGTGCGACTAAAAGGATGTAAATTATGGACATTAAACATATTAAATTCTTACTCGATATTTTCGAAGAAGCGGTCGAAAAGCGGATGGGTGTCTACGAGATTGCAGATGATGAAGGTGATGAAAACAGAGCCGCTGCTGAGTGTAATATTGCGAAAGCAGAATTAATCAGGGCCATTGAGCAACTAGCAGCAGACAAACCGAACTCTTCTAGTTAAAAAGCTGAGTCTCAAGAGTTCAATATTTTTGGGACTAAGTAAATTTGGGTAAATAAGGGTTGCGTGAGCAGCACAGATTCAGTTGTCTTATTAAAATCTAAACGTTCTATAGAGCCATCCTGAATATGGGGCTGTTCAAAAATGATGTAGAAATAGCAGGTTGGTCGAAAAAATTGAGCAGATAATTGAGTAAATATATCGGATTGTATCGACTAAAAACTAATTCCAAAAAGTTTTCAAACTAATAAAAATGATAAATTAGATTTATGCGAATACGTGGTTATAATCGAAGTTAATGAAAGCATTACCCAGTTCTATGGAGCGCGTCGACATGGCAGGCAATACCCAAAAAGCAAAGACTTTGTATGACAAATTGTGGGATGACCATTTAGTAAAACAACGAGATGATGGTTCAGCCTTACTTTATATTGATCGTCATTTATTACATGAAGTCACGTCGCCACAAGCTTTTGAGGGTTTACAGCTTGCAGGTCGTAAACCTTGGCGTTTAAGTGCCAATGTTGCAACTCCAGACCATAACGTACCGACCTCAAAAGCTGAACGTGATCAGGGGATTGCCGGTATTGAAGATGAAACTTCACGTATTCAGGTACAAACTTTGGATGATAACTGTGAGGTTTTCAATATCGTTGAATTTAAAATCAATGATATTCGCCAAGGGATCGCGCATGTGGTCGGCCCTGAACAAGGTTTGACTTTGCCGGGTATGACTGTGGTGTGTGGTGACTCACATACGGCAACGCATGGTGCATTTGGTTGTTTGGCACACGGGATTGGCACTTCAGAAGTTGAACATGTATTGGCAACCCAATGCTTGGTTCAAAAGAAAATGAAGAACATGTTGGTGCGTGTTGACGGAAAATTAGGTCAAGGTGTCACTTCAAAAGATGTGGTGTTAGCGATCATTGGTAAAATTGGTACTGCTGGCGGTACAGGTCATGCGATTGAATTCGGTGGTCAAGTGTTCCGTGATATGTCGATTGAAGGTCGTATGACCGTGTGTAACATGGCGATTGAAGCCGGTGCACGTGTCGGTATGGTGGCTGTCGATGACAAAACGATTGAATATGTCAAAGGTCGTAACTATGCACCAAAAGGTCAAGACTGGGATCAAGCAGTTGAATACTGGAATACTTTGCATTCGGATGAAGGCGCATACTTTGACACTGTAGTCGTGTTAAAAGGCGAAGAGATTGAACCGCAAGTTTCTTGGGGAACTTCTCCTGAGATGGTAATTCCTGTTTCAGAGTCTGTACCGACTTTAGAACAGGCCAAAGATGACGTACAACGCAATGACTGGACACGTGCTTATCAATATATGGGTTTGAATGAGGGTCAGGCATTGGCAGATATTCAGTTAGACCGCGTATTTATTGGTTCGTGTACCAATTCTCGTATTGAAGATATTCGTGCTGCTGCTGAAGTGATTAAAGGACGGAAAGTTGCCGGTTCAATTAAACAGGCGATGGTGGTTCCAGGTTCCGGTTTGGTGAAACAGCAAGCTGAAGCTGAAGGCTTGGATCAAGTATTCTTGGAAGCTGGCTTTGAGTGGCGTGAACCAGGTTGTTCAATGTGTTTGGCGATGAATGCCGATAAATTGCAACCGGGTGAGCATTGTGCCTCAACCTCTAACCGTAACTTCGAAGGTCGTCAGGGTAATGGCGGTCGTACCCATTTGGTGAGTCCAGCTATGGCAGCTGCTGCTGCAATTGCAGGTCACTTTGTTGATGTTCGTTCATTCTAAGTTTAAGCCTTCATCCCCGCCTTCTTCCTGAGCCATGAATGGTGTAAGAGAAGGGGTTCCCTCTCCTGAGTGAGTTTTAAGCACTGCTTTAAAACGAAGCACAATTGAGGACTAGGGAGAGGTTACGGATTCATTGGGAAATAATCATGAAAAAATATACCGTTGAACAAGGTATCGTTGCACCATTAGACCGTGCCAATGTCGATACAGATTTAATTATTCCAAAACAGTTTTTGAAATCGATCAAACGTACCGGTTTTGGTGAAAACCTGTTTGATGAATTGCGTTATTTGGATGAAGGTTATTTGGGTTTAGATAATTCTAAACGTCCAAAAAATCCAGATTTTGCTTTGAACCAGCCGCGTTATCAAGGTGCTTCAATTTTGATTTCACGTGCCAACTTTGGTTGTGGTTCAAGCCGTGAGCATGCGCCGTGGGCACTTGAAGAATACGGTTTTCGTACCGTAATTGCGCCAAGCTATGCAGACATTTTCTTTAACAACAGCTTTAAAAATGGCATGTTGCCTGTGATTTTATCTGAACAGATTGTGGATCAGTTGTTTAAAGAATGTGCTGCAACTGAAGGTTATCAACTGACGATTGACTTGGACGCCCAAGAAGTACGCACACCATCGGGTGAAAGCTTTAAGTTTGAAGTTGATCCGTTTCGTAAACATTGTTTATTGAATGGTTTGGATGATATTGGTTTAACCCTTCAGGCCGCGGATGATATTCGTGCCTATGAAGAAAAAACCAAGCAATCGCGTCCTTGGGTGTTTCAGGAAATTCGCGCTTAATTATTTGAATTTTCAGCCCTAGTAGTATCGGAGCCTAACTCTTGCTAATATCGAGTCCATAAAAATATCTCGTTGGCTTGAATTGGTGAGGGGGCTCGAACAATGGCAAAAGTTTATGGTCGGCTTGCTGTACTCAGTCTTATGGTCGCATCCTTAAGTGCATGCCAAAGCATTGATACAGTACGTATTAAACAGGTAAAAGAAACAGAATCGACGGAATTAAATGCGTTGATTTTCTGTGCCGGTACAGAACAATGTGAATTTGAGCGTTTCGATCAAATTCACATTGTCGATGCTAAAAGTCATCGGGTGAGTCGTGAAGCAATTCAACAAGGTCTGGTTCGTCTGCAAGCCAAGTCTTTAAATGATGCTAATCCTTTGTCTTTGTCGGTACCTGCCGGGCAGCATGAATTAGTGATTCGCTTCTATCCTGTGTCCAAGGACCGCGCTGAAACGCTGCATGTATTCCACAATTTTATTTCGCAAAAAACCTATACCTTTAAGATGTATCGTGACCGAAGCAATCATAAAGGTAATTTGTTGAACGCATCTGCACCAGATCCACTGTGTGTTGAACTTCATCAAGAACAAAAGACCATTCGGCGTTTCTGCAAACCGTATAATGTCCTGAATGGCTTAGGCGAGTTTGTAGAACAAAAAAATTTAAAATCCCCATCAGTCAAATGACTGAATTGAAAAATGGAAAAACTCATGTCTAAACATATTTTGATTTTAGCTGGTGACGGCATCGGTCCTGAAATTGTTAAAGCCGCAGAGCAAGTACTCACACGCGTAAATGAAAAATTCAATTTAGGTTTGACTTGGGAACAAGGTTTATTGGGTGGTGCCGCGATTGATGCACATGGTGCGCCATATCCGGAAGTGACGTCTGAACAGGCAAAAAAAGCAGATGCAATTTTACTCGGTGCGGTCGGTGGTCCTAAGTGGGATACGATTGAGCGTTCAATTCGCCCTGAACGCGGACTATTAAAATTGCGTAGCGAACTGAATTTGTTTGCTAACTTGCGTCCTGCGATTTTATATCCGCAATTGGCAGACGCTTCGAGCTTGAAACCGGAAATTGTATCCGGCCTAGATATTTTGATTGTGCGCGAATTGACAGGTGGCATTTATTTCGGTCAACCGCGCGGTATTCGTGAATTAGAGAATGGTGAGAAACAAGGTTTTAACACTGACGTTTATTCAGAATCTGAAATCAAGCGTATTGCTAAAGTGGCGTTTGAACTTGCTGGCTTACGTGGTGGTAAAGTCTGTTCTGTTGATAAAGCCAATGTCCTTGAAGTGACTGAGCTTTGGAAGCAAACGGTGACTGCAATGAAAGAAGCAGAATATCCTGAGATCAATTTGTCACACATGTATGTGGATAACGCAGCAATGCAGTTGGTCCGTGCACCAAAACAGTTTGACGTGATTGTAACTTCTAACTTGTTCGGTGACATTTTGTCTGATGAAGCGGCAATGTTGACTGGTTCAATCGGTATGTTGCCATCTGCATCACTCGATGAAAATGGTAAAGGTATGTATGAACCTTGCCACGGTTCTGCACCAGATATTGCAGGTCAAAACCTGGCAAACCCGCTTGCAACGATTCTTTCTGTTGCCATGATGCTTCGTTATACTTTCCGTGAAGAAACGGCCGCACAAGCCATTGAACAGGCTGTAGGTCAAGTTCTAGACCAAGGTTTGCGTACAGCAGATATTATGTCTGAAGGAATGAACAAAGTCGGTACAGTTGAAATGGGTCAAGCTGTGGTTACAGCTTTGAACTAAGTTTTAGTTGAATAAAAAAACGCAGCCAAAGTGCTGCGTTTTTTTATTCTGTTTAACAAGTACGACCTGTGTAATGAACAGATTTTGCAATGTTCTGCTCTAAATAATAGACAATTTTGCATTGCAAGTTCACATCATAGCTTTGTGCTCTAGGAGTGATTTGTATGGGGATAGCGCCCGAATCAATATCAGCAGGATTTTGTACCATGGGTACCGGAATGGTCATGGGACGAATCACTGTATAAGTGAGTGTCTGGTCATTTACGGTAGGCGATAATACTTGCTGATACCCAATACTTCCCAAATCTAGATTGGCTTGAATAGCTTGGCTGCTCTGTCCAATGAATTGCTGTAAATAGGCATCACGCTGTATAGTAGTTGTGGTAGGTGTGGTAGTACACGCAGTAACTAAACCAAAAGCGGTACAGCAGCCCAAAATCAGTGTGAATTTCATGAGTTATCCTCACACCAAATAAAATCAGTTTAAGCAAATTACAGGCAAAAATACTGTTGTAATTTGATACACGGTACAGATGGATAGTCATGATAAGATCCGATCTGATCCTTTAAAATTTGTTACCGGCTATTCTCGCTGTTTAACAAGCTCTACCGCTATAGCGAATGGATTGAACAATCTCATCTTTCAAATTAAACCAGACCTGACATTTCATCTCGATGTTATACCCACCATTTGAGGGGGTAGGCATGGGTGCACCCATCGAAATACTGTGACTAATATTGGGCGTGCCTATCGGAATATTCATATCACGAATAATAGTGTAGCTGAGCGATTCTACTGTTTGAATAGGCTCTTGAGTGGTTCTAAATCTCATTGCACGAAGGTCAAGTTGGCTGCGAACTTGTTCTGCAGTTTGACCTACATATTGTTGTAAAGACTTATTAAGACGATGATGACCACCTGTCGCGCAAGCTGCTAGGACTAAACTGCAAAGTAGGGCTAAATGCTTTAGTTTTATCATTTTTAAAGGTATCAATTTAATTTTAATTCAATTGATAGTCGTGAATTTAAAGACTCCTGTCGAATTTATTTTACTGAATAATAAAAAATTAAGGGAATAAAAAAGCCACTTGAAAGTGGCTTTTGCTTTCGCTAAAACTTAGCGCGCACGATAAGTAATACGACCCTTGGTCAAATCATAAGGGGTCATTTCTACTTTAACACTGTCGCCAGTTAAAATACGAATATAATGTTTACGCATTTTACCAGAGATGTGGGCAATCACTTCATGACCGTTTTCTAAACGTACACGGAACATAGTATTAGGAAGCGTCTCGGTGACAACGCCTTCGAACTCGATGAGTTCCTCTTTATTGGCCATAGCCTACCTGAATGAATAAATTGGAAAGGCGCAAATTATAGTCAATTTTTTTGCATAAAACAAGGCGCAATGCGGCTTTGCCCGATCATCTGTCAGTTAAATAAGCGAACCGCCGGTTTAAATTTTTTCTACAAAAAAGCGTATTGTTCTGTTGTCAGTTTGGTCAATCACAGTTAATCTAAAATTAATCTTTTTAAGTATAAATAAATAATATATAAGGAAGGTCTTTGCGTGGGTCAGTTAACTGATGCATCGGTTGTTTTGCGATTGGGCTACCAAGCCATTCGTCGTTCAGGTTTGCCAACTGAAGAAATTTTAACCAAAGCTGGTGTGGCCTTAAATCAGGTCGAAACGAATGATCGTACTCCGCTCAGTGCCCAATATGCGTTTTGGGTGGCTGCAGAGGAAGTAAGTAAAGATCCTGACATCGGTTTGCATTTAGGTGAACACCTGCCTTTATATCGCGGACAGGTGATTGAACATCTGTTTATTTCGAGTGAAAACTTTGGTGAAGGGCTAAAACGGGCCTTGGCCTACCAACGACTGATTAGTGATGCCTTTCATGCCAAACTGATTATTGAAGATGATCGTTGTTATCTCACTAATGGTGAGCAGGGCGCCTGGGCGGACAATTTGGTCAATCGTCATTTTTCTGAATGTGCGATGTCTGGAGTATTGCGCTTCTTTAAATTTATTACTGAAGGCCGTTTTCAGCCCATTTATATCGATTTTAATTTTAACCAAGGTGCTTTTGACGAAGAGTATTTCCGGGTTTACGAATGCCCGGTGAGTTTAGGTCAAAAGGAAACCCGCTTATATTTTGATCCTGCTATTTTGGATTACCAGTTATGGCAAGCTGAACCGGAGCTATTGCAGTTGCATGAGCAATTGGCGCTTGAAAAGTTGCAAGAGCTGGCGCGCTATGATTTGGTGGGTGAGGTTCGCCGTGCGATTGGTTCGACGCTAGAAAGTGGTGAAACCACTTTAGAAACTGTTGCGACGCATTTAAATATTACACCGCGCCGTTTACGCACACAGTTGAGTGAAGCCAATACCAGTTTTCAGCAAATTCTGTCCGACTATCGCTGTCGTTTGGCGAAAAAATTACTGGCCAATACTGCTGAAAGTGTGGAACGAATTGTATATCTCACTGGATTTTCTGAGCCGAGTACTTTCTATCGTGCCTTTAAGCGTTGGACCAATGAAACGCCTGTGGAATATCGCAAAAGAAAGCAGCGTTAAGTTTCATAAAAACCCCTTCCTAAGCCCCTCCTGAAGGAGGGGTTTTTTCTCATCCATTTTAAGTGACAGTAAAATTTCCCTTCTTTGAAAAGATGAGAAGCACAGCTTCGCAAAAGGGGAGGATTATAGAAGTAAATTATTCCGGCATATTTAACCAATGTGGGCCAAGCGGTGCTTTGGGTAAATCAAATTGTTCTGGATAATCAGCGTGAATAAAATACAAGCCATCGGGTAGGGCTGTGATGCCCGCCGCTTTACGGTCTTCGGCTGCAAAAATTTTGTCAATATGGTCAATTTCATACATCCCCTGACCAATTTCAAGTAGACATCCCATGATGTTGCGCACCATATGATGTAAAAAACCATCTGCCTGAATGTCGAGCACCAAATAACAACCATGACGGATTAAACGGCAATGGCTGACATGACGAACCGGTTGATTCGATTGACAGGAGGAGGCGCGAAAACTTTCGAAATTATGTGTGCCTTCAAATTTCTTTGCAGCCTCAATCATCTTGTCGGCATTAAGCGGATAATATACATGGGTAACTTGTTTATAAAGTAACGCAGGACGCACCGGATTATTATATACCACATAACGATAACGTCGTGCTTGTGCTTTGAAACGGGCATGGAATGCCATATCCATTTCTTTAATCCATTGTATTGAGATATCTTTAGGGAGTTGGCTGTTTGAGCCCATCAGCCAACCATCAATACTGCGGATGGCATGAGTATCAAAATGCGCTACCATATTGGTAGCATGCACGCCGGCATCGGTACGCCCTGCGCCATGTAACAAGATCGGTTCATTTGCTACTTTGGACAGTACTTTTTCGATGGTTTCCTGTACGCTACGCACGCCGCTTTGCTGAGTTTGCCAACCTCGATACTCAACCCCAGAAAACTCAATACCGACCGCAAAACGCTGCATATTTACCTCTATTTACAATGAATCATGCCAGTGAGCATGCCACTGGTCTACGCTGTCGTATTGTAAATACATTTTCAGTGCTTTTGCATAAAGATCTGCATGTCCCAGACAATCACTGATCAGGATGTTGGCATGGTGTATCCATTCGCTCACGGCATAGCGCTGGTCAATGATACCGAAAGGCACTTGAGTGGTGAGAATAATGGCACAGCCTTGTGCACGTATATCTTGAAGTGTGGTAATGAATTCCTGATTCACTGCCAGATTACCTATACCGAAACCCTGCAAGATCAGAACATGAGGAAGATGTTGCTGTAAGTTTTTTAAGTTTTTAATTTGTTGTTCTATGACTATGGGCTGTGCCATTAAACTTAAGCAGTTAAATGATTGTGCCTTTTCAATATCATGTTCATGTACGACGTAGCTTTGCTGATGGGTAACCAAGTTCTCTTGGGCGTTTAATCCAGCGAATGCATCTAATTCAGTCGTATGTTGTTTCAACGCTGTTTGGGCATGAATAAGCTGGTGATGAAAAGCTAAATATACACCGACAGAACTAGTTGCTACCGCATCAAGGGCAAAATTAAGATTATCGATGGCGTCGGTAAATTCACGGGTATTGGTTCCGCTTATATTGAGTAGTGGGTATTGGCTACCGGTCATGACCACATGTGCAGATTGTCCCAGAAATCGGGCAAGTGTAGCACTGGCATAGCTCAGGGTATCAGTGCCATGTATTACGACAAAATGTTGATAATTTTTAAGTTGTAAATTTTGAATTAACTGAATAAGTTGCAGCCAGTCAGTTGCTGTGCAGGCACTGCTGTCTTTTATACTGGGTGCGACAAAACATTCGATATGAAGATGTAAAGGAAGAACGCGTTGTAATTGGGGAATAAAGTTTTCAGCCGGCATAGGACTCAGTGGCTCGCCAATGCAACCAAATGTTCCCCCCATATAAATTAAAGCTATTTTTTTCATAATAAAAAAGCAGTCAATGATGACTGCTTTATAGTAGATCGAAATACCTTAAGAAGCTATCTGATTACGTAACTGATCCGCTTGTTGGCGTTGTTCAGCCGTATATTCAGCTTCTTGCTCTGCTAATAATTCCCGTGCCGATTCAAACGCACCCAATTGAATATATTGCTGTGCAAGATCTAAATTAAGACTGATTTCATTGACTTCAATCAGTTCAGGAAAGGATTGAGCCAGCGGATCATTTTGATCTGCTTTAGATGCAGATGAGCTGATATTGCTAATATCAAAATTCACACCTGAAACTGGTTCTGCAGGCAGTTGTTCAGTGACTGTTACTGGTTCTAAATTGAAGTCTAAATCTAGACTTGGTTTGGTTTCTCCAACCGCAATTTTTACTTCAGTCGGTGTAACAGTTTCTGTCGCTGAAAAATCAAAATTAAATTCAGGTTTCTCATCAAGCACAGGTTCAGCAGTATTCGCTATTTGCTCTGTTGCTGGGGTATCCAAACTAAAAGAGAAATCTAAAGGTTTGATTTCTTCTGCTAAAGGAATTACTTCTTGCTTCGGAGTGACTGCTACAGGACTCGGATCTAAAGAAAGTGTACTGAAGTCTAAAGGTTTGATTTCTTCAACAGTAGGGGGTGGTACTTCTGCTTTTTTTGTATCGAGGGCAAAGGTATTGAAATCTAAGGGCTGGATTTCATCCACTGCTTCTGTCTTGGCCAAAAACGAGTCTTGCTGTAATTGATCGAAAGATTGATGAGGTACTGTCGCAGAAGCTGCAGTAGGACTCATCAATGCATCAAAATCAGCAATATTTTTTTGTTCAAGCGGTGCTGTATGAACAGGTGTTGGAACTGTAGATTCTAATTTGAAATCAATGGTATCTCTAGAACCTTCTGCTTCTTTTTCATACGCGGCTTTTTTAGCGAGCGCTTGTTCTAAAAATTCATCCAGTTCTAATGAACGTAGATGATTAATCAGTTGGCTAATTGCAAACTCATCTTTTTGTAAGATGTGAATATCTAGCAACAGCAAATACAACTCATGCTGAGAATTGTCTTTATTTAAGGCTTGATTAATCTGTGCTTCAGCCGAGAAAAAGTTACGCTCACGGATGAGCGCTTCAATTTTATTGTGGACATCAACAGACAAAGGGGTGGTTTTTTTCTTCTCAACAACAGTACTTGCCACAATTTGAGTTTTTTGTGAGGGCTTTTTTGTTGAGCTTACTTTTTTAGCTTTAGCCTTCGATGCGGATGTTTGCTCTGCCTGTTTATTTGCGTCACGCTTTTTTAATACAACTGCGATCACTAATAATAATATAAACGGAATCACATAAAGCAGCATGTTGTTACCCCTTACAGGATTGAGTTTCTATCAATGAAACTCATCCAAAAAATCAAATTGTATAACACCTTAGTGTGTTGGCTTTTTCTCTACTTGTTGTGCTTCCAATTGTTGTTGCAATTGGGCAAGACGAGTATTTAATAGTTGAATTCTGTGATCCTTATGACGTAATGCAAATTCTAACTGTGTTACGTTTCTCTGTAATTTAACGGTTTTTTCACGCGATGTCATAACTTTTAATGATAACTCGTTCGATGTTTGATTTTTTTCTGTGTTCTTTTTAGCAGAACCGCTGGCTGAATCTTGTTCTTTCTCTGCAACCAGACTCATCTCTGCTTGATTTAGGCGATATTTGGCTTTACCCGATTGGTTGGACGGTGTATTTGCCAAGTTTGCAACGCTGACTTTCTTATCTTCTTTTTGACTATTGGTGGTGTTTAAATTCAGTGCCGCGCCGCGCCGTAAACGATTCATATCACCTTGAATAAAAGCATGTTCATTATTCGCTTTAATCTGTTTCATGACCTCACCGACCGGGCGATTTTGCTCAGTTGCCACACGTGTAGCGATTGCCCAAAGAGATTCATTAGATTGCACCACATGTTTAGTGGTTGGTGCAGTAGCTACACTTTCATTTTGTTGTTTGGGTGGTTTAGGAGTAGGTTTAGGTGCTTCCGGTTTGGTTTTTGCAGTCGCTTGTTCTGCAGGTTTATTCGCTAGTTTATTTTCGGCTATTTTTTGAGTGGGGGAGGCTGCATATTTTTTCACTAAGGGGTCTGCAGAAAAAATTGCATTGGATGCCGTTTTGTTAGACGCAAACGCAGTATCTTTAATCTCATTTTTTATTGTGATTGGTTCTGGTATTTTTATTTCGGCTAAAGCAGTTTTATTCGGTTGAGCTGCTGGCATACTCATTGCTGAAATGACCACAGGTGCGGGATTCATGGTATTTAAGCGCGGTGGCGCTGCTTTTTTTACCATTAACGGAGCTTCAAAGGATTGATAAGCGGCTGGTGCTTTTGCAACCTGATATTGAGTGCTTTCAGGCAAGTGCAAGGCAATATCTTTTTCACTAACAATCGTGATAGGCGTTAAAGGTTTTTCATTGTTTGGAATACGGGCCTGAGTATTTGTGTTACCACGTGGTAGCGGTGTTTTAATATGTTTTAGATGCGTCGTATTGCCTTCTTGAATTTTAATAATAATATTCAGTTCTGCTTCAGTCAGTGGACGGGAAGAGGTAACAGTAATCACGCCATTACCAGAGCTATCACGACGGGTAAAAAAATTAAGATGGCCAGGTGGTTGATGGACTACGCCTAAAGTGGTGATATCTGATGCACTGGCTAAGCTGGCCTGTATTTGCGCATTAGCATCCGCCTGGCGGAAATTCATTTCTGCATAGAGTAATTCGCCCGGTGCAGATTGAATTTGGATAGGATCAATAGTAATCGCATGAATATTCTGTGAAGCAATAATAGCTAAAATGGCAATCTTTAATTTGTTATATGCAGTCATCTTAATTTTTAGCTCGGTCTTATATCGCATTGCGAAAGTTGTAGATTAACGAGATGTTGAATAATTGTAAAATACTAACATAAAGGATACATAAAAAAGCCGGTCAATTGTGACCGGCTTTTTGTTTTCTTGACTTAAAAAATTAAGAATTTTTATATTCAATAAGGATGCGAAGCATACGGCGTAAAGGTTCTGCAGCACCCCAAAGTAATTGGTCACCTACAGTAAAGGCACCGAGGTATTCTTTACCCATATTCAATTTACGCAAACGACCTACAGGAACAGTTAAGGTACCTGTTACCGCGACAGGAGTCAGGTCAGTCATTGACGCTTCACGGGTATTTGGCACCACTTTCGCCCATGGGTTAGATTGACGAATCATATCTTCAATTTCATCAAGTGGTACGTCTTTCTTAAGCTTCAAAGTTAAGGCTTGAGAGTGACAACGCATTGCACCAATACGCACACAGTGACCATCAATCGGAACAATTTGTTGATTGCCCAAGATTTTGTTGGTTTCAACTTGCGCTTTCCACTCTTCTTTAGACTGACCATTATCAAGTTGTTTGTCGATATATGGAATCAAAGAACCAGCTAAAGGCACACCAAAGTTGGCAGCAGGGAAGCCTTCACCACGTTGCAAGTCCGCAATTTTAGAGTCGATATCTAGAATTGGGGAACGGGGATCATCTAGCAATTCTTTGGTATTGTTATATAAATAACCCATACCGGTGATCAGTTCACGCATATTTTGCGCCCCTGCACCAGATGCTGCCTGATACGTCATTGCAGTCATCCACTCAACCAAATTGTTTTGGTAAAGTGCGCCCATGCTCATCAACATCAAGGAAACGGTACAGTTACCGCCCACAAATGTTTTAGTCCCATTAACTAAGCCATCTTTAATCACGTTCATGTTTACTGGATCAAGTACAATGATCGCTTCATCATCCATACGCAGGGTAGATGCTGCATCAATCCAGTAACCGTTCCAGTTTTCTGCTTTTAATTTAGGGAAAACGTCCGAAGTATAATCACCACCTTGGCAGGTAATAATGACATCCATTTGCTTCAGACTGTTAATGTCTGATGCATCCATAAGTGCTGGGGCAGTCTTACCACCAAACGCAGGGGCTTCACCACCGGCATTACTGGTAGAAAAATAGAATGGCTCAAAGTGAGCAAAATCATTCTCTTCAACCATACGTTGCATGAGGACAGAACCAACCATCCCGCGCCAACCGACCAGACCTACTTTCATGTCATTTTGCCTCGGTGCGTAAAAAAATAAAAAGGGGGCTTGAGTGTATCAAAAGAGACCACAACTGCAAGTGCTACATAATCAAAACATCAATATTATTGAGGAGAATATCTTGTTTATGTTACATACAAAATTGATAAACTTTTTTAAATCTAAATAAATTAAAAACATACACAAGAGTAAATGGCTATGGTTTGGGTGGAAATAATCGCAGTCATTGTGGTTTGGCTGACTTTCTGGTCGCTGATCCCGCGTGATGAATGGTGGATTCGAGGGGCGGATTTTCCACGCTTGCAAATTTTGGTTTTGGGACTGATCGCTTTTGTCTTATTGGTGGTCTGGGATCAGCCGTGGGATCTATGGCGTGAAATTATCTTTATTGCCTTGATTGCGGCACTCGCATATCAACTGAAAATGGTACTGCCTTATACTTTTATTTGGAAAAAACAGGTCAAAAAAGTCCATAAGAATCAGCTCATCCCCGATAAGCAGATCTCTTTGATTGTTTGTAATGTATTGACTCCAAATCATAAATATCATTTGTTGATAGAGCAGATTCAAAAACATCAACCTGATGTGATATTGACATTAGAATCGGATCAGATCTGGCAAAATGCGCTTTCAGTGATTGAAAAAGATTATCCATACCGTGTGCCGGTACCGTTGGATAATTTATATGGCATGCATCTGTATAGTCGTCTTGAGTTGAAAGATACCGAAGTGAAATTCATTTTAAGTGATGAGATTCCTTCCATTCATACCACTATAATTTTACGCTCAGGCCAACCTGTACAACTCTATTGCTTGCACCCTAAACCGCCAAGCCCAACTGAAGCCAAAGATTCCACCCTGCGTGATGCGGAGCTTTTATTGGTGGGTGATCAAATTAAAGATTTGGATGAAAGCTGTATTGTGATGGGGGATTTGAATGACGTGGCTTGGTCAAGAACCACACGCTTATTTCAGCGGATTAGTGGACTGCTTGACCCACGTGTAGGGCGGCATTATATCAATACCTTCCATGCAGATTATCCGTTGTTACGCTGGTCACTGGATCATATATTTCATAGTACCGATTTTGCTCTGGTTCATATGGAACGATTGCCGCATATCGGTTCTGATCATTTTCCGGTATATGTGGTGCTACAAACTGGTCGTGTTTTCGAACAGGTTCAGGACGAGCTGGAACAAACTGATGCCGATGAACAAGAAGCTCAAGAGGCGATTCAGGAAGGTATTCAAAAAGCAGAAAAAGAAGAAAAATTAGTCACTGATGAAATTGCACAGGACTATAAAAATGGTGCGAAAGTACCTTAAGACAATTAGAGGAAAAGTGTACGAAATGGCTTACAAGGATAGAGGTTAATTGCGAATAGTTCTTTTTTCCATTTCCACTTAATCTAGACTCATCAGCCAAGGAGCTGGGAATGGAAAATCCCATTATGGAAGACGGTATAGGCTGATAGTGAGTCATCATGGATATGATGCAGCAATGGATAGCAACACTATAATAAAAATATGATTTGGAAAGCACAACCTTATATACCCGAGTTTTGCAGGATGCAGAACTCGGGTTCTACTTTTATAGCGGGTCTTAAAAATGGAAATTCAGCTACGGATTTATCCCAATTCCAAGCATTTAAAATATATCTTTAACTTTACTGATTTAACATGTGATGCTGTACATCTCTATAACTGTGCTATGACTTTTAAAATATCCACACATGATCAGGTTGCTGAAGCAGAAGTCTTAAAAATTTATCCAGTAAATCATTGGTCATGAGCGCAAAAGTCAGTTCAGCTGATGGCAGCATTACATCATTCGTATAGTCTGGTTACAGCCAGACGAGATGGAGTACTTATTCGTCTGGGAAATATAATCTCTGATGGACATCGAGTGGTGTATTTCCGCATTTATTGGTATCTCCCAATTTTCCTTTTATCTTTAACAAAGAGATTAAAAGCAGCTGGGAGAAAGAAACTTGGGTTTATTTCAAAACCTGTTTATACAAAGCAATGGTTTGATCACACATCTCTTTTAGACTAAACATTTCAACAGGTTTTACTGCTTGAGGCTGATCAATATGTTGCTTGACTGCATTTAATAGTGCAGATTGATCATCAACATCAATTAAACCTTGCGGATAAATCTTCGATAAAATCTCTGCGACACCGCCACGATTCCAGCCAATTACGGGTGTTCCCACCGATAATGCTTCTAATGCCGTACGGCCAAATGTTTCGGCCTGATTGGACAGCGAAAGCACCACATCGCTGAATGCTAGCCACTCTCGAATGTCAGAACGATGTCCAACAAAAGTGATTTTTTCTCTTAGATCCTGGGCTTGAATGCTGTTTTCTAATTCTTCCAAATAAGCCTGTTTTTTCGCATCTGCGCCACCCACCACTACAGCATGTACATGAGGGTACTGCTGCACGAGCTTGCCCATCAAATCAATCAAGGTTTCATGACCTTTTAAGCGAGTAATCCGTCCAGGAAGACAAACTAAAAACTTATTTTCCAGTTGAGGGAAATCTTTAAAGGTTTGATTAATCCATTGTGCAGAAGGTTGATAGCCGTGAGGAAACTCTTGCGGTGAAATACCGCGATAAATGCGCACAATATTTTCAGGCGGACAGTTTTTATAATGCTCGGTAATGTATTGCACCACGCTGTCCGAGACAGCAATGACTTTTTCAGCTTGCGTCATAATGGCACTATAACGATTGGTTGAATAAAAACCATGTACCGTTGAAATGAGATGTGGGCGTTTATCTGCCGGGATGCCTTTTAATGCAAAATGAGTTAGCCATGCAGGGACACGTGAACGAACATGTACGATGTCTGGTTGATGTTGCTCAATCAGTTTACGCAAAGGGCGTATTTGCCAAAGACTGGATAATGATTTTTTATGAATGGCTAAACTGAGATGCTGTGAACCTTCTGCTTCAAGTTGTGCGACCAAACGTCCACCATTTGAAACCACCAAAGATTCGTGACCATCTGCAATAAGCGCACGTGCAATTTCTAGTGTGCCACGTTCAACACCACCACTGTTCAATTCAGGAAGAAGCTGCATAATTTTCATCGGTATTATCTTCATTATTTTAAAGGTGGGGGAATTGATTAATAAATCTCGTCATAGCCTTCAGGGCGAGTTTTAAAGCGGCGGTGAAACCACATATATTGAGTGGGTGCGATACGTAGCTGATTTTCAATAATCTTATTAACACGCGTCGCATCATCAACTTCATCTTCGCTCGGCAGATTTTCTACGGCAGCTTCAATCAGTACTTTATATTGTGGATTGGCAATATCACCAGCCCGATAAAAATACAGTGGAATTGCAGCAGCTTTGGTCATTTTAATCAAACGACGATGTGCGGTCATCGTTGCAGCAGGTGTACCAAAAAAGGGTGCCATCACGCCTTGTTTTAGACCGTAATCTTGGTCGGGACTGTACCAAATGGCACGCCCATTTTTTAAATGACGAATTAAACCACGCATATCATCATGATCAATTTGGTGGGTGTAAATAGTGGCTCGGCAGCGGTAGATCAGCATATCCAGCAATGGATTATTCTGCGGGCGGTAGACCACATCTGGCTCAAAATACTGGGCACATAAATAACCACCGGCATCCAATAATGTTGAATGTGTGCCTAGCAATAAAACTCCTTTGCCCTCGGCTTGTGCTTTTTGCAGATGTTCTAAGCCTTCAATAGTGACACGCCCTTTAAACCATTGTGGACAATACCAGGCATTTAAGGTTTCAAAAATCCCAATCATTTGGTCGACAAAAACTTGTCGGGTATTTTCCTGAACTTGTTCGGCTGTCCATTCAGGAAAACAGACTTCCAGATTACGTACTGTAGTTTTACGGCGAGATTTTAGTTTGTTGAACGCTAGATTGCCAATAAAGGTGGCTAAACGGTGTTGAATGGCCCACGGTAAAATTGCCAGAATCATTAAAAAGATGATTCCAATCCAAATGCCCCAGTATTGAGGCAGCAGGAAAGACCATTGAAACTCGCCCGGTTTGTAGTCTGGCTTTTTACTCATAATGACTGTTTATACCAAAAATTATCTGCAGTTTAACATGAAGTTATTTTTTAAATAAAAAAGCACCTGCAAAATACTTTACAGGTGCTTTTATAACGCGGCTAAATTACTCGCCTTTACTAAGATTGTCTAATTCTTCCCAACGTTCTAATTTTTCAAGCAATTGCTCGTCAATTTCCGTCAGGCGATTAGAAAGTTTCATCGCTTGATCAGCATCTGAAGTAAATAAAGAACCATCGGCAAGTTGTGCATTGATGTGGGCTTGTTCTTTCTCAAGTGCTTCCATTTCAGCGGGTAACTGCTCTAAAGCACGCTGGTCTTTATAGCTGAGTTTTACTTTTTTAGGTGCTGCTGCGGCAGCCGCTGCTTCGGCTTTTGCCAAGGCTTTTTTCACATCACTTTTTTGATCTACAGCAGTTTGATCAGGACGTTGTTCCAGATAATCCTGATAACCGCCGATGTATTCGTCGATATGACCTTTACCATCAAATACCCATGTTGATGTTACGACATTGTCCATAAATGCACGGTCATGCGAAATTAAAAGTAATGTACCGGTATATCCTCCCAACATTTCTTCTAATAGCTCTAGGGTCACCATATCCAAGTCATTGGTTGGCTCATCCATAACAATTAAATTCGATGGTTTAAGGAGTAGTTTTGCCAGCAGAATCCGGTTACGTTCACCACCCGACAATGCTTTGACTGGCGTACGAGCACGTTCAGGAGAGAACAGGAAATCCTGAAGATAACTGTAGATATGACGACGACCGCCGTTAACATCAACAAAGTCCGAACCTTCAGACACGTTGTCTTTAACCGATTTCTCCAGATCAAGTGCATTACGCAATTGATCGAAATAAGCGACTTCAAGCTGGGTACCGGTTTTTACTGTGCCGCCATGCTCAAGCTCACCCAAAATGGCTTTGATTAAGGTGGTTTTACCGACACCGTTATCACCGACCAACCCAATACGATCACCCCGAAGTACCAAAGCAGAGAAATCTTTGATGATCAGTTCCTGATTGCCGAAAGCAACACTTAAGTGTTCAATATCAAAGACAAGCTTACCAGAGCGATTGGCATCTTGCGTTGCCATGCTGACTTTGCCCTGTTGCGAGCGACGCGCTTTTGATTCTTCACGTAAATCTTTCAGCGCACGAACACGACCTTCGTTACGGGTACGGCGGGCTTTAATGCCTTGACGAATCCAGACTTCTTCTTCAGCTAAACGTTTATCGAACAACGCATTTTGCTTTTCTTCCGCTTCCATTTGCTGTGCTTTAAGGTCAAGGTAACGTGTGTAGTTGCCTTCATAGCTGCGCAAAGTACCGCGATCAAGTTCAACAATACGCGTGGCAATGCTGTCGACAAATGAACGGTCATGTGAAATAAATAATAAAGTTAAATTATTCTGATCGAGGAGGAATTTTTCTAACCATTCAATACTTTCAACGTCCAAGTGGTTGGTTGGTTCGTCAAGTAAAAGTACATCCGGTTGGGTCAGCAATGCGCGTGCCAATAGCACACGACGTTTACGACCCCCCGATAAATCGGCTAAATCAGCATCTGGGTCTAACCCCATCTTGCTTAAAATAGAATTTACTTTAGTTTCTAAAGCCCAACCATCTACTTGATCAAGTTTGTGCTGGAGTTCACCCATGCGGTCACAGGCGTCCATATCGCCCAAGACACATGCGTCACTGGCTTCATGATAAGCTCTGAGGACTGTAGCAGCTTCCCCTGCACCATCAGCTACAATATCAGCAACTTTACCGGAATCCATGGGTACATCTTGAGCCAGCATGGAAATGGTGATGCCATTTTGTATAGAAACTTCACCACGATCCGGCAGTAAACTTCCCTCAATGAGTTTAAGTAAAGTAGACTTACCTTCACCGTTACGGCCAATCAAACACACTCGTTCACCGCGTTCCAAATTGAAGTTCGCGCCGTCGAGCAGGGAAGGTCCGCCAAACGCGAGTTGGACATCCCTTAACGTAATATAGGCCATACTGTTTCCTGAAATCCAAAATGAGGACTTAAAATGACTAAACAAAAAAATCTTAATGATCAGGCGTCATTTTCCGCACCCATAGAAGATTTGCAAGTGCGAATTACATTTTTAGATGATTTAGTTGAACAATTAAATGAGCAGGTGTCTCTGCAACATGCCGAAATAGCTGATTTGAAAAAACAAATGCAGTTTTTGTATCAACGCATTGAGTCTTCCGATTTATCCGATGGAATTGCCAATTTTGATCCAATGACCAATCGACCACCGCATTATTGAGTCAATATTTATTGGTCTTTTTGCTGAATTGATTTGACCTTTTTATTCAGGCTCGCTCTAATGCGGGCTCAAAGTCTACTTACTTGTCTATTGAGATTATGTCCAACAAAGTCGTTCTTCTTGATCTTGAAAATAATATGCCGAGCGCTCAATTGCTGCGTAAGATTATTCAACACTACGCTGTAATTTACTTATTTAACTGCCAAGGAAAGTTTGAATACTCACTTGAAGATTTAACCGAGTTTTCAAGTTGGGTCAGTAGTGGACAAGTGGTGATTTTAGAAACCGCAGAAATCGATCAAAAAGAATTTGAATATGCAGTTGTAGTTGGACAATTGATTGCATTGTTAGACCCTGAAACGACGATTGAAGTCATTTCTGCCATGCCAAGCAGTGAAATTCTGCTTGAAATGATGCAATCCTCAGACATGAACTGTCACTGGATTCAAATTCAGCCAGAAAGCTCTTCTTTAAATTCAAAATATAAACTTCCAAGTGTTGAAACGATTAAGCAAAAACCAGAGTTGTTATTGATCAAAAAATATTGTGATGTTTTGGGTAAAATGAAGGGTAAACCTAACTCGATTGAGAAACTTAAAAACTCGATCAGTAATATTTTGCAAATTGAAAGTGATCAGGCTCAGCAGCTGATTGCTTTACTGATCAATCTAAAAATTGTGAAACGTTATGATGAGCAAATTAACTTCCGTAAAAAACTGTTGAAACAATGGGCGGAACTTAATTTAGAGCAAGCAATGCCTTTAGAAACAGCAGACAACATTTCCCCAATTTTTGCTCAACTACAAACAGAACTTCCTGTAGATGAAGAGCCGAAGCAGTCAAATCCCATTCATCAGGCACAAAAAGATTTATTTAAAAACTTCTCTAAAATTGATCCGGTGCAGGTCATTGTTGCGCGTAAATTGCGTGAATTAAAATCGGATAAACCTAAAGATATTTATGCTTTACGTGATTTGCTGGAGCAAATGTTTCCGAAATCGGATGTCAGATTATTGCTTAAAGAGTTGATTGAAAAGGGATATATCTACTGGAATGGCAGTGAAGTGCTGTATAGTCACGAGATGTTCTTGAATTAATTTCATCGTTGTAACTTGCGTTTTATATTCAGCTTATGCAACTCTAATAAAGGAACAGACAAGGTTGTACTATGGAAAATACCGGTATTTGGGTCATTGGCTTCATTATTGTATTTGTTTTGGGCTCAATTTTGGGTCTTCGCGTTAGTCCGCGAGAAAAAGCATTAGGGATAATGCGTGAGAAGGCACGCAAAATGGGGCTGCACCCACGTTTAGTGGCCGCTCCCGATTGGACCAAAATTCCTATGGCAACAGAAAGCCGTGCCAGTATGGTGGCTTATTACAGCATACTGATTCCAGATGCTCGCCTGCCTTTAATGCGTGCGCGTGTTGAAGATCAAAAGCTAAAAATTGTGCAGGGTGATGATAAGTTTAACGATTTGCCCATTGCATTAAAGGGCATTTATGCTATTGATATGCAGGCAAACTGTGTAGGACTCTATTGGGAAGAAGAATCTGACCTTCGAGCGACACAGTTAGATGACATCAAAACCTATTTACAGTCTTTAGCTGAAATTTAATTTATATACGAAACAAACAGGATTAACGGTTAACTATGGCGAACGCTCCTCGGTCTACATCCAAAAGCACCACAGCAAAATCACCGAGTGCTGCGAAAAAGCGTGCCTTAGTGATTGTGGAGTCGCCTGCAAAAGCGAAAACAATCAATAAATACCTAGGTTCGGATTATATTGTGAAATCATCCGTTGGTCATGTCCGTGATTTACCGACTGGTGGTTCTAAAAGTACAGAAAAAAAACCTGTATCACGTGCCAAACTGACCGATGAGCAAAAAGCTGAAAAAGCCCAATCAGCGTTGGTTAATCGTATGGGCGTCGATCCTGAACATGATTGGAAAGCTCACTATGAAGTGCTTCCGGGTAAGGAACATGTCGTTGCTGAACTGAAAAAGCTGGCATCACAAGTCGATGAAATCTATCTTGCAACGGATATGGACCGTGAAGGGGAAGCCATTGCCTGGCATTTAAAAGAAGTGATTGGTGGCGATGATTCACGTTATCAACGTGTAGTCTTTAACGAAATTACCAAAAATGCGATTCAGGAAGCTTTTAAACAGCCTTCACGTTTAGATATTGATAAGGTCAATGCCCAGCAAGCACGCCGTTTCTTGGACCGTGTGGTGGGCTTTATGATTTCGCCATTGCTGTGGGAAAAAATTGCCCGCGGTTTATCGGCAGGTCGTGTGCAATCAGTTGCCGTAAAACTGGTGGTGGAACGCGAACGTGAGATTCGCGCTTTTATTCCTGAAGAATACTGGCAAGTGTTTGCAGATACCAAATCTTCAAGCGATGACATTCGTCTGGAAGCAGTGAAACAAGGCGGAAAAACCTTAAAACTGCAAAATAAGGCACAAACGGATGCTTTATTAAAAGTCTTGAATAATGCCGAATATAAAGTGTCGACGCGTGAAGATAAGCCGACCAAGGTTAATCCAAGCGCACCTTATATCACCTCGACCTTGCAACAGGCAGCAAGCACACGTTTAGGTTTCTCTGTGAAGAAAACCATGACGATGGCGCAGCGTCTATATGAAGCAGGTTTTATTACCTATATGCGTACTGACTCAACCTTCTTAAGTGATGATGCAGTCAATATGGTTCGTAATCACATTGAACTTGAGTTCGGAGAAAAGTACTTACCTGCCAAGCCCAACCGTTATGGTAATAAAGCAGGCGCGCAAGAAGCCCATGAAGCAATTCGTCCTTCAAATGTGGCCCTGAAAGGTGATCAGTTGGTCGGTGTCGATCGTGATGCACAGCGCTTGTATGATCTGATCTGGCGTCAGTTTGTTGCCTGTCAGATGACATCGGCAGAATACCTGTCTTCAACCATTTTAGTTGATGCCAATGGGGTGGAACTTAAAGCCAAAGGTCGTACTTTAGTTTTTGACGGTTTTACCAAAGTCCGCGGTGCCAACAAAGCCGATGATGATATTTTGTTACCGGCAGTTAAAGTGGGGGAAATTCTCCAACTTGAGAAGCTTGATCCCTCTCAACATTTCACTAAGCCACCGGCTCGTTTTACCGAAGCTTCATTGGTTAAAGAACTAGAGAAAAAAAGCATCGGTCGTCCATCAACTTATGCAGCAATTATTTCAACCATTCAAGATCGTGGTTATGTAAAGCTCGACAATCGTCGTCTATATGCTGAGAAGATGGGTGAAATCGTGACGGATCGTCTCGATGAAAACTTTAACAATCTGATGAATTATGCTTTTACCGCAGATCTTGAAGGTCAGCTCGATAAAGTGGCTGACGGACAGCGCAACTGGAAGGAATTACTGGATAACTTCTACGGTGACTTTAAAAACCGCTTAACCACAGCACAGGGTGAAAACGGCATGCGTCGTAATCAGCCTGTTGAAGTTGAAGCAGTACATTGTCCTGAATGTTCCCGTCCAATGCAGATTCGTACCGGTACCACAGGCGTGTTCTTGGGGTGTTCAGGTTATAACTTGCCGCCAAAAGAGCGTTGCAAGGGAACCTTGAACCTGACTCCGGTTGAGTCACTTGCGGCCTTGTCTGACGATGATACAGCAGAAACAGCTGATCTCATGTCGAAAAAACGTTGCCCGATTTGTGAAACGGCAATGGACAGTTATGTGATTGATGGCGGGCGCAAACTGCATGTCTGTGGTAATAATCCAGATTGTGCCGGTTTTGAGCTTGAAGAAGGCGAGTTCAAGATTAAAGGATACGATGGTCCAACCATTCCATGTGACAAATGTGATGGTGAAATGCAACTTAAGACCGGTCGTTTTGGACCTTACTTTGCATGTACCAGCTGTGACAATACGCGTAAAGTATTAAAGAGTGGCCAGCCTGCACCTCCGCGTGTCGATCCAATCCGAATGGAACATTTACGTTCAACCAAACACGATGACTTCTTTGTCCTTCGTGATGGTGCAGCAGGCTTATTCCTGGCAGCCAGCAAATTCCCGAAAGTTCGTGAAACGCGTGCACCGAAAGTCGCTGAACTACGTTCTGTAGCTGAACAGCTTGACCCGAAATACCAGTTTATTTTACAAGCACCAGATACAGACCCTGAAGGTAATCCAGCATTGGTGAAATTCAGTCGTAAGAATCAAGTACAATATATTGGTTCTGAAAATGCTGAAGGCAAACAAACCAAGTGGAGCCTTGTTTACCAAGATGGAAAATGGGTTGAAGCCTAATTTTAAGAAGTGAAAAAATGCTGACGAAAGTCGGCATTTTTTATGTCAGAATGATTTATATAAGAATTTAAAAAATTAATTTGAGGGAATCGTGGAAATTCAAACGAAAAAGTTTGCTGTATTAATTGACGCAGATAATTCATCCATTAATGCAATTTCCTCTGTATTAGAAGAGGTCGCCAAATATGGAATTGCAAGTGTAAAAAGAGTTTATGGTGATTGGAGTAGTGACACACTAAAAAAATGGAGGGACGTTTTACTTCCTCATGCCATTACACCTGTGCAGCAATTTGCTTATACAAAGGGCAAAGATGCCACAGATATGATCTTAATTATTGATGCTATGGATTTATTATATGCTGGTGCATTAGATGGATTCTGTATCGTTTCAAGTGACAGTGACTTTACGCCTTTAGCATCGCGAATTCGTGAAAATGGATTAAATGTTTTTGGTTTCGGTAAAAAATCAACACCAGAAGCATTTAAAAAAGCATGTGATAAATTTATTTATGTCGAAAATCTAATTGCTGATATAGATATTAAACAACAAGATGATGAGGAGGGATTAAGTCCTATACAGAAAAAACCATTGGCCTCTGATAAACTACCCGAGAATAAAACAAGCCCCACTACGAAGGAAAATTTGAATATTCCTGAATCAATGGATCGGGCAACTTTAAATTTGATTTATAAAGCTGTAAAAGATAACGCGGACGAAAATGGTTGGGCCAACTTGGGAATGGTGGGACAATATATTAGCGCTGTAAAACCTGATTTTGATTCTCGCAACTACGGTAGAGCAAAACTATCTGGATTAATAAAAACTTTAAATTTATTTGAAACAAAAATAGAAATGAGCCAGATGTACTTACGCAAAATTAAAAAGCAGAGTATTTAATTGTAATGTGGAAAAAAATTCGGGTACTGTGTTTACTCATCATTTTATTCATCGTGGCAGTCAACGCTTACCGTGACCAAAACCAGGATTGGTCTAAACCCATTATTGTCATGCTGCATCCCATCAATGCAGACGGACAGGTTGCTACCCAAAACTATATTCAATCTTTGAATTTGTCTGAGTTAACTGCTGCACAAGAATATCTCAAATATATGTCGGCACAATACCGTGGACAACCTATCTCTCTGTATTTTCAAATGGGACGCGAACTCAAAAAAATGCCTCCAAAAGTACCTGAGCATGCAAATATGCTGGATACTATTCTATGGAGTTTAAGGTTCCGTTTTTATGCCTGGAAACAGCATGAAAGCAAAGATGGCTCACCCAGTGTGACGTTATTTTTAAATTATTATGATCCAAAGCACAGCAAAGAATTAAAGCATTCTACAGCCTTACAAAAAGGGCGGATTGGTTCAGTCAATTTATTTGCCTCTAAAAAACAGTCGCAACAAAATAAAATTGTACTGGTACATGAATTACTCCATGCTTTCGGTGCGAGTGATAAATATGATTTAGCTACAGGACAACCGTTGTATCCGGTGGGTTATGCTTATCCAAATCAACAGCCTTTATTTCCCCAAGCCAAAGCAGAGTTAATGGCAGGACATATTCCTGTGTCAAGCGACAAAAGTAAGATGCCGGACACTTTGCAACAGACATTAATCAATGAAATTAGTGCGCTTGAACTGGGTTGGAAAAAATAAAAGCTGTGGATAATGCCTGATTTATCCACAGTTGAGCTTGTTGATGTGGGTAAAAATGTCGCATATTTCTAATAGAAATCAGTTTTAAAAGATTGAAAAATAAATTTGTTCCTCAACAAAAGACTTGAGAAGAAACATGAAAACAGTAGGAAATGATTTAGTTCGACATCAACTGCATGAAAATCGGAAATGGTATTTAGGTTTGGGCATTCTGCTGATCCTATTCGGAATGGTGTTGCTGGCATCTTTACCGTTTGCAACTTTATCGGTGGTTTTCCTGTTTGGAATACTGATGATGATTGGCGGCGTTCTACACTTCATTGCAGCATTTAAAATCTTTGATGGAGGATATCGTTGGTTGTGGGCATTGTTCGGCTTGCTTTATTTGGTGGCAGGCTATTATGCATTTACTACGCCAGTAAAAACTGCAATTGTCCTGACCAATATTTTAGCCATCGTTTTGATTATTGCGGGTGTAATTCGTATCTTTAGTGCTGTGATCTTTAAGACATATCAAGGATGGGGCTGGACACTATTCTCAGGCATTTTAACCTTGGTGACAGGGATTCTTATTTTGATGTCACCTAATGCACCATTCTGGGTATTGGGTTTATTTCTTGCCGTGGATATTTTATTCCAAGGGATTAATTATCTCACTTTAGCTTCTTATATCAAACACGATGTGCCCAAAAGTTCTGCTGATGTATAAAGCACAATTTGACAAAAGAGCGCTATATGCGCTCTTTTTTTATTGTATAAAAGATTTATTCATTTCATTTTTTCAAGATCATGCCTAAAACTTTTGTTCTCGCTCCCGATTCTTTCAAAGAAAGCATGACTGCTGAACAAGCTTGTCAGGCAATGCAACGTGGTATTGAAAAGGTATGTCCAGATGCAATTTGCATTTCGGTTCCTATGGCAGATGGTGGTGAAGGGACAGTCGATGCCTTGATTTCAGCTTTAAATGGGCAAAAAAATTTATGTGAAGTCACAGGACCTTTACCTACACAAAAAGTAAAAACTTATTTTGGCTTGCTGAATGAAGTCAAAACAGCAGTCATTGAGATGGCGAAAGCCAATGGCATTCATCTGATTGAACCTGCTCAGCATAATCCTTTGCTCACCACCACTTTGGGCACAGGAGAGATGATCAAAGCAGCACTGGATTTAGGCGTTTCTAAAATCATTATCGGTTTGGGCGGGAGTGTTAATAATGATGCCGGTGCAGGTATGGCACAAGCTTTAGGGGTGAAATTTTTAGATGACAATAATATTCAGGTTGCAGTAGGTGGCGGGCAACTTGATCAAATCAGAATAATTGATACTGCAAGTTTGGATAAGCGTTTAAAAAAAGTAGAAATCATGATTGCCAGTGATGTGAATAATCCTTTATGTGGAGTAAATGGCGCATCGTATATTTTTGGGCCACAGAAAGGGGCCACGCCTCAAATGGTACAACAGCTTGATCAAAATCTTTCACATTTTGCCGAGGTGGTTGAATCAGCTTTAAAACTCAGCAAACAAAATATCCCAGGTGCAGGTGCTGCGGGGGGATTAGGTTTTGGTTTAATGGCATTTGCAGGTGCAAGTATTCATTCAGGTGTCAAAATTGTCATTGAACAAACTCAGTTGGCAGAGAAAATTGCTCAGGCAGAGTATGTATTCACCGGTGAAGGCTGCATCGACTTTCAAACCAAATTTGGCAAAACCCCTTATGGTGTGGCGCAGGTCGCGAAGAGACTCAATAAGCCTGTGATTGCTTTTTCGGGTCTAGTTGGCGATGGTGTAGATGAATTATATGACTTGGGCTTTAGTCAAATTATAGGGATTAATCCACTTAATTTTGATTTAGAAGATGCAATGCAAAATGCAGAAAGACATTTAGAGGATGCGGTAGTTGAGGTTCTAAGCAACTTCTTGGAAAAAGATTCTTAATTTTCTGATGAGGTTCATATTAAATAATAAACTGGATAATAATCTACATATATTCACGGCCTCGAATGAATAGCTTTAGCATCGGTTTTCGGGTAGGCACATTTACTTTTCATGGATGAAAAGTAACAAAAATCCTTTGTTGGATTGAGGGTACTTCCCTATACCCCAATCCAACTGACGGCATCCATGCCGTCCTAGTCGTGAATTTAGATGAGTCGTGATAGCAACAAAGCGGTTCTGCATTGCGCTGAAAATATATCGTCATGTTTGCTCATCAAGTTTTCTATGGAGAGCTCTGTTAAACTATTCGTCTACCGAACACGATGAGACACCATGAGTTTAGCCACCCTGATTGATGAATTAAACCCTCAACAAAAGCAAGCTGCAACCACCGAATCTAAGCACAGTTTGGTACTTGCAGGCGCAGGCTGTGGCAAGACCAAAACCATTGTGGCGCGTGCAGCTTATCTGATTGATCAAGGTGTGCCTGCCAATCAAATCCAGATTCTGACCTTTACCCGTCGTTCAGCCAGTGAAATTGTGGCACGTGTAGAACTGGCTTTAGGTGAACAGGCCAAAGGGCTTCGAGCATCAACCTTTCATACCTTCTGTATGTACTTGCTGCGCCGCATTCCGAAAGCGTTTGGCTTGGAACAATTCTCGATTATCGACCGTGATGATCAGTTAATGATGTTTCGCCTGATTCGGGGCAAAGATGATAAGAAAAATCCAAATGCCCTGCCAAAGCCGAAAGAATTATGTGACCTCTATTCTTTTGCACGAAATACGCGGCAAAAATTAAGTCTGGCGCTAGAAAAGCAAATGCCAGAATTTCTGGAATATAAAGATCAAATTGCCGAAATCATGAAAGAGTATGAAGCCCGAAAACAGGCACGTAGCTTTCTGGATTATGACGATATCTTGGCCGTGGTGGCTTCAGCTCTGACACAATCAGAAGGCTTGGTGGATTATGTTTCATCGATCTGTCAGCACATGCTGGTGGATGAAATGCAGGATACCAATCCTTTGCAATGGGCTTTGCTTGACCCCCTCAAACATAAAACCCGCCTGTTCTGTGTCGGTGATGATGCACAATCCATTTATGGTTTCCGCGGTGCGGACTTTGAAAATATTCATCATTTTAAAGAGCGTGTGCCTGATGCACAGATTTTTAAACTGGAAAAAAATTACCGTTCTACGCAAGAAATTCTAGATCTATCCAACTGGTTGCTCGATCAGAGTCCAATTCAATATGACAAGCATTTGGAGGCTTATCGCGGTGAGGGCATCAAACCGCGCATGCATATTTTCCCGAATGAGTTTGATGAAGCAAAATGGATTGCCATCGACATTAAAGAGCGTCATTTGCTGCAAGGTTCGGCATGGCATGAACACATGGTGCTGGTTCGTTCAAGTTTTGCCGCGCGACATATTGAAGCGGCTTTTATTCAGGCCAATGTACCTTACCGTTTTATTGGCGGTATGAAATTGCTCGAGACTGCGCATGTAAAAGATTTGCTGAGCCTATTGCGTGTGATTGCCAATCCTTTGGATGATATTGCCTGGATGCGCTTCCTGACGCTGTGGAATGGTGTGGGTGATGTCGGGGCAAGTAAACTGGCTCAACAGTTATTGCTTGAGTCTGAGACCGACCGTATTTTTGAAAAGTTAGAACAATTTGGCCGTATTCCAGACAATACTTTGCTGATCATGAAACAAATGCTGGTGTTGAAAGATCATGTGCAGGCTTGTGTATCGCTGGGTATTGAAGCGTTAAAAGATCAGCTTGAAGAAAATTACGCTAAAAAAGACTGGTCAAAACGTTTAGGCGATTTTGATTTAGTAAAGCAACTCGCCTCTAAACACGATCAACTGAGTGAGTTTTTGGAGGAATATGTGCTCGATCCCGTGTCGATCAGTGAAATTGAGCGTCAGTCACAGGATGATGTGGTCACACTTATCACCATCCATTCTGCTAAAGGGACAGAGCAAAAAGTCTGTTATGTAGCGAATGTCTCTGCAGGACAGTATCCGCATGCAAGGGCACAGGGTAATTTCGATGACGTCGAAGAAGAACGCCGTGTGTTGTATGTGGCCTTAACCCGAGCCAAAAATGAATTGATTCTCACCAAGCAGAATCTGAATTTATGGGCGCGTGATCAGGTCGATGATCAAGGGCGTAAGATTGAAAGCTATTTTCTGAATGAATTAAGCCGAAATTTGTGTATTAGCGAAACCCATTACAAACAACGCCAGCAAACCGTAAAAAGTGCTTTAATTGAACGACAGTCGATTAATTTAGATTTTGGCATTGATCTCGATTAAACTATCACAATTGCGTCATTCTGTTTTTTATTGCGAAGTTCAAAAAGTCGAGTAGGCGAGTGCTTTTTGATGATTTTGCCTATTTTAAGGTTGTAAGATGAAAATTTTAGTTCGTAGTTTAGAACGTACAGTAACAGAAGCTGAATTATTGAAGCTATTTCAAGATTTTGGCACAGTTGAGTCATGCAAGTTGGTACTTGATGCGACAACCGGTAAATCGAAAGGTTTTGCTTTTGTTGAAATGCCACATGCTCGTGAAGCGATCAAAGCGATTAAAGGTTTAAATACGCTTCGTTTGCATGGTCATGGTATCCGTGTAAAACAGGCGGATGATAAGCCTGAAGTGACCAGTAAAACTGAAAACAAATAATTAAAGGAGCGAAAGCTCCTTTTTTATAAATAAAAGAAATGTAAGGGATCAGGCATAATTTTTATTGTGAATTGACTAAAATAAAGTTTAAGCTTAAGCATGTAACAAATGCCAAAATTTAGGAATATCGCTATGTCCCGTGTTGCTCGTTTCCATGCTGATCGTACCAATCAAAAACTGTATTTTGCACGACTTTCATGTCAGCAAGCTGAGCAAACCGATCATATTCAACAGGTACAGGCACATCGTGAAGCTGCTGTATTCCATTTACATGGTGCAGTCTTGGCATTTTTACAGGAATTAGTACGTTACTATCGCTTAAATGACTTTATGCCGACACTCAAGTCGATTGAAGACGGCATGGCAGAAAAGGGGCAAGTTTCTCCTGAAGTAAACGTGATGCAGCAATTGGCAAAACAAGGTTTTATTGCAGAATTGAAGCGTGCTTATCGTATGTGCCAGTATGCGCCAGAACCGAGTGCGCCAGAACCTGAGAGTGAGACATCTTCAAATCTAATTATTAAAGTGACGCAAACGCCTCAGGCCTGGCTGCCAGACACCAAAATTATACGTGAATGGCATCGTGATTTAACTCAGCTGATTGATGGCTTTCGTAATGAGATGGTTGAGTTTTAATCTTTTTTATCTGCTCTTGAAGTTTTTAGCATCGACCCGATATAAATAGTCTATGTAATGCAAAGTGCAACCGCCTTTGCCACCATGTTGAACATGGAGGAACTATGTCTATAGAACAATTGAAAGAATTATTTGGTAATCAAGAAGCTATTTTAGAATTGGTTCAACTTGAAGGTGGTGAGTTGGCATTACGCAATGCAGGCTCTCAAAAAGAACCCTTGGTTAAAATTCAGTTTAATGATGAAGTAAAGTCATTATTAGGTGACCAAATGCCTGAAATTGCACAACATATGGTGCAAGCTGCTTTATTCGCCATGATGGAAAAGCAAGTCAATGAATGGCAGGCAGAAATTGTAGATGAGCAACCGAAGTATTTGAGCTGATCGTTCATCGAAGTAAGCTAAAAAACGCACTCATGAGTGCGTTTTTTTACGATGCCAGATTAATGCGTCGGTTCTTGATGATGAGCAATCTGGATCTGATTGAGAATATGATTGGTCATATTCTTCGCCATTTCCTCTTTGGAAAAATAGACTTCACCAATATTGTCACGCCGAATCACTTCAGCTTCTTCCTTGCTTTCTGCACAGACTAGAACCTGAATTTGAGGATTCAGTGTTTTGGCAATATCGACAATTTTATGAATATCTAAAATATCCATTGGGGATAGAACTAAAAGCCGCGCATGTTGAATATGCGCTTGAATTAATACACTCGGTTCGGTGGCATGACCGGAAACCGCTGCAATCCCTTTTTGTCGCAATCTTTCTACAATTTCACGGTTTTCTTCGGCAATGACCACCTTAATATTTTGCGCCATTAATTCTTTGGTAATACGACGACCGACTTCACCATGGCCTACCAGCACTACTTGATCACGTAAATACTCTTGAGATACTTCGTCAGGCAGCATGGAAAGAGGATCACCGCTTCGTTCCAGCAAACGCGCCAGATGCGAGCGTTCACGAATCCAGTTTTGCACGGGTTCAATAGCAGAGAATATAAATGAATTAAGTGTAATTGAAATAAGCGCACCTGCCAGAATCAGGTTTTGTCCCTCTATAGAGAGTAAATTGAGTGAGAGACCCAAAGTCGCCAGAATAAAAGAAAACTCGCCAATTTGTGCAAGGCTAGCCCCGACGGTTAACGCAGTGTTAATCGGATAACGGAAGAATAAAACCAAAGCCATCGCTGCAATAGTCTTGCCAATCATGATAATGCCAATTACAGCAAGTACATGTAAGGGTTGCTCAATCAGAATGCGTGGATCGAACAACATACCGACAGAAACAAAGAATAAAATCGAGAAAATTTCACGTAAGGGTAAAGTTTCTTCTTCGGCCCGGTGACTAAAGTCGGATTCTTTAACCACCATACCGGCAAAGAATGCACCCAGTGCCATTGAAACGCCAAAAACTTTATAGGCACCAAAGGCAATTGAAACCGCAGCTGCAACAACGGTTAAAGTAAACAGTTCACGCGAACCCAAGCGTGCAACCATTTGCATGATCCAAGGAACTAAACGTTTACCGACAATCAACATAAAGGCAATGAAGCCTGTAACTTTAAGTAGAGTCACACCTAAAGTGAGCCAGATGTTTGCATTTGGATCTGTTCCGGCAATGGGTGTGCCACCAAGTAAAACTGCCGTGGCAGGCAATAAAACCAAGACCAGCACCATGACCAGGTCTTCAACCAGCAGCCAACCCACGGCAATTTTACCATTTACGGAATTCAGTAAACCGCGGTCACCTAAAGCTTTAAGTAAAACTACTGTGCTGGCACAAGAAAGACTTAAACCAAACACCAGTGCAGAACCAAAACTCCAGCCCCACATCATGGAAACGCCTATACCTAATAAGGTCGCGACAGCAATTTGTAAAATAGCACCCGGTAAAGCAATTCGACGCACCTGCATTAAATCACTTAAGGAAAAATGCATTCCGACACCAAACATGAGGAACATTACCCCAAGTTCAGCCAGTTGATTCGCAAGTTGAATATCTCCGACCACACCGGGCGTGTTCGGACTAATAAGGATACCGGCAATTAAATAGCCGATCAGAGGGGGGAGGCGTATACGAGCCGCAATATAGCCAAAAATAAGCGCCAGTCCAAAGCCAACTGCTAATAATATAATGAGATCTACGTCATGAGGCACTAAAAACTCCTTAAGCCTAGTTAAGGGTAAAATACAAAAGCACAAGTGGTGCCAAAAAAGTAGCTAAAGTGTATCAAGTCGGATAAAAAAAATGCAAAAAAAACGACCTAAAAGGTCGTTTTTTTAAGAAGGCAAAATTATTTAATTTTAGCTTCTTTGAAAATCACGTGTTGACGGATTTTTGGATCAAATTTTTTGATTTCCATTTTTTCCGGCATAGTACGTTTGTTCTTAGTCGTAGTATAGAAATAACCTGTACCAGCTGAAGAAACTAGACGAATTTTATCACGCATGGTTCGAACTCCTTAGATCTTTTGACCTTGAGCACGAAGGTCAGCAACAACCTTTTCAATACCCAATTTGTCGATAATACGCATACCTTTAGTGGTTAAACGAAGACGTACGAAACGTTTTTCGGTTTCTAACCAGAAACGGTGGTGATGCAGGTTCGGCTCGAACCGGCGTTTGGTTTTGTTATTGGCGTGCGAGACGTTGTTGCCAACGACTGGACGCTTGCCGGTAACTTGGCAAACCTTAGACATGGTGAACTCCATTGCTAGACAGCACCGATTGTGCGGCTAGTCATTAAAAGTAAACGGATGAAATCATTCAAGGGGCGTTTTATACCAAAAATGCGCTTAAAAGACAAGCGAATTTAATAAAAACCCGGCATGAATATGTACAATAGCTCATGCCTTGATCAGTTAGCGAAGAAGGGTCTTCGAAATCAATTTATGAATCGGCTTGTTAAATGGTGGGAGAATGAATTTCAAGCTATAGAGCTTAGGATTCGACATCACCGACCGTTCATGAGACAAACTGAAGAAACCTTCTGGACCATGATACTTGCCCATACCTGAAGCACCTACGCCACCAAATGGTAAATCGTCTTGTGCCACATGGGTCAATACCGTGTTTTGCCCGAAATGCCCTGAATGAGTATGCTGTGCGACATAGTCGGCACGCGCTTGATCAAAGTCGAAATAGTATAATGCAAGTGGACGCGGACGGCTATTAATAAAGTCAATAACATCGTCAATTTGATCATATTCTAGAATTGGCAGGATTGGCCCAAAGATTTCTTCTTTCATAATCCGCATTTCAGCGGTTACACCGGTCAGTAAAGTCGGCGCAATTTTTCGAACTGCTGTTAAATCTTCATGTTCAGGATTGATTTCGATTATTTCGGCACCCTGATTAACGGCATCTTCCAAATAACCTTGCAAGCGATTGTACTGTTTGTCATTAATAATCGAGGTGTAATCTTGATTATAGGCAAAATTTGGATACATCTCTTCCACACACAGCCTAAACTGCTCGATGAATTCGGCCGTTTTACCCTTAGGCAGGAACATATAGTCAGGTGCCACACAGGTTTGACCTGCATTCCAAAGTTTACCGGCAGCCAGACGTTGGGCGACATCTTCTAAATCAATTGATGGATGAACCAGAACAGGAGATTTCCCGCCCAATTCTAGAATTACAGGCACTAAATTTTCTGATGCAGCTGCCATCACGGTTTTACCAATTTCTGTAGAACCGGTGAAAATAATTTTATCAAAAGCTAAGTGGCTAAAGGCATCAGAAATAGGACCACCCCCATTGATGACTGCAACCAATTCGATCGGAAAGGCTTCGCTTAAGGCTTTTTCCAGGGCACGACCAAAATTGCTTGATGCACTGGAGATTTTGATCATGGCATTGTTGCCGGCAGCAATTGCACAAATCAATGGACCAACCGACAATAATAAAGGATAGTTCCAAGGGGCAATAATTCCCACTACCCCGAGCGGTTGATACTGAACCCAGGCTTTTGCCGGTTGATGAATAATTCCGACATGGCGTTTCGAAGGTTTCATCCAATTGGTCAAATGCTTGCTATAATATTTAATCTGTTCAAGACAGGTGAGTAATTCACCGATTTTGGTTTCGCCAATAGAACGGTTACCATAGTCTTGGTTAATTGCTTCGGCGAATTGATCTTGATATTTAACTAAGATACGTTTTAAACGTGCTAAACGATCAATACGTTCTTTTGCGCTTGGCAAAGAATGACGTTGATAGGCATGTTTTTGCTGTTCCAGCACATTATGCAAGTGCTGAATATCGAAAGAATGTGGTGTCATTGAAGTTGTTTTTGTTTGACTATTCATGACCTGCTACCATTAAATAAAAAGCGATTAAGTTAGTTTTTAGAGTAAAAGCTCTAAATAGTCAAGTTACTTTATGTGTTAGCTCGCTAACCTATTGAATAAATGGTCACTTCAGGATGTCTCACTCCAAAACGGTGAAAACCAAAGAGCGTATTTTACAGCTCAGCTTACAGTTGTTTAATGAGCGCGGTGAGCGTTCAGTTACAACCAATCATATTGCAGCTGAACTGAGTATGAGTCCGGGTAATTTGTATTACCATTTCCGTAATAAAAACGAAATTATCAAAGAGTTGATGGAGCAGTATCAAAAAGAAACTCTGGAAATGCTTGCATTGCCGGATGATCGCTTGCTCGATGCCAATGATAAGATTCGTTATTTTCAAGTGCTGAGCAGCCAGCTGTGGGCTTATCGCTTTTTGCATCGTGATGTTTATCATTTGGTTGAAAATAATGATGATTTTCGAAAAATGTATCCACGTTTTGCCGGTCAGGTGATGCAGCAGGGGCAAAAAATTTATAAAGCCTTTGTCAATGCAGGGTTAATGCAAATGACGGACTCGGAAATTGAGGCTCTGATTATTAACTTGTGGATTGTGTTGACCAACTGGACCAACTTCTTATATATGTCGGGTCATATTACCGACTCCAATACTTTAGAGGAAAAGTGGGTTTGGCAGGCATTACGTCAAATGGTATTCCTGGAAGGGGCGTATTTGCGTGGTGAAAGTCGTCAAACGTATGAACATTTGCTTGAAACGCTGGGGCCTTCAGAACTTTTTGAAAGTCTGTCTTCAAGTAAAAATCACGATGCGACATAGCCTATTTAGAAAGCCTTAAAAAAGCGTTAGAATGCTCGGCTTGTTTTTCAATTTAACTGATTAGTGATATAAACCAACATGAATATGACCACTGCCAACACAGCACGTTTACTGATTACTTGCGAGGATAAACCGGGAATCGTGCAAGCTGTATCGAGCTTTTTGTATCATCAGGGAGCAAATATTACCGCACTTGATCAATACGCGACTGAAGCTCAGGGCGGGCGTTACTTCATGCGTGTTGAGTTTGAACTGGATAACTTGCAAAGCCGCAAAGAAAATTTGACTCAAACTTTTGCGACCAATGTTGCAGAGCGCTATAACATGAATTGGCGTTTGGCTTTGGTCAGCGATGTCAAAAAAGTCGGTATTTTAGTCTCTAAAGTCGATCATGCCTTGCTTGAGCTTTTATGGCGTCATGCGCGTGGCGGTTTACCTTGTGAAATTACCAAAGTAGTGTCCAATCATGAAGATTTACGCGAGTCAGTGGAAAACTTTGGTATTCCATTTGAAGTCGTGCCGGTCAATAAAGAAAACAAACGTGAAGCTTATGCAAAAATTGATGAATTGATGCAAGGTAATGATTTGTTAGTTCTTGCACGTTATATGCAAATTCTGGATGAAGAATTTGTCAAAAAATGGGAAATGAAAGTGATCAATATTCACCATTCATTCTTGCCTGCTTTTGTTGGTGCAAATCCCTATAAACAAGCTTATGAAAAAGGTGTGAAACTGATCGGTGCTACAGCGCATTATGTGACTGCGGATCTCGATCAGGGGCCGATTATTGAGCAAGATGTAGAACGGGTAAATCACGATTTTACAGTCGATCAACTGCGTGAACTGGGACAAGACGTCGAACGAAACGTGTTGGCTCGTGCGGTAAGATGGCATCTTGAAGATCGCATTATTGTGGATGGCAACAAAACAGTTGTTTTCCAATAATAATTGTTAAAATAATTCATTCAAAAGGCGTGCTTTAGGCTTGCCTTTTTTGTTTTTGATTCAAAAAACTCATCAAAACTTACGATTTAATAGTTGCAAATGAAAACACTTCTCATTTATTATTGCGTTGCTTTAATTGTATTAATCGATGAGCTTGATTGCTTAAATTTGTATAGACCTGCAATCGCTTTAATTAGGTAACTGATTTTAATGAGTCAATCTCCCGCTCTAAATATGCAAACTCCCAATCCGATGAAAAAGAAAATTATCACAGCGCTTATAGCCGTTGTGGTCGGTCACATGGGCGTATTGTGGGCGGTGGGGCAAATGAAAACCCCAGAACTCAAACCGATTGAAAAAGAACCTTTAAAAGTTCGTTTTGTTAAAATTCAAGAACCTCCAAAACCTTTGCCGCCGAAGCCAAAAGCTGAACCAAAAAAAGAGCAGCCAAAGCCTAAAGAAGTGAAAAAAGTTGAAATTGTAGAAAAACAACTTCCACCACCGCCGAAAAAGGTAGAGAAGGTTCAACAGGTTAAGAAAGCAGAAACACCAAAACCTGTAGTAAAGCCAGTTGAAGCACCACCTAAACCGACTGTCACTACAACGATTTCTGAAACTAGAGCTGTGAAACCGGCACCGGTAGCGCCACCCGCACCGCCAGCGCCAGTAACACCACCGGCACCTGCTGCACCGCCATCTCCAAAAAGTGTATCAATTGGCGGTTCAGGCGTGCAATGGAGTCGTTCGCCAAAACCTTCTTATAATAACAATGATTTAGAAGGGCAGACGCGAACTATTGTGGTTCATATTGAAGCGAATGAAAAAGGGGTGATCACTTCTGCCCACATTTCACGTTCAAGTGGCATTCCTGCTTTAGATGACAAGATTTTGCGCTCAGTGCGTAGTTCCAAATTCAAACCGTACAAAGAAAATGGCGTGGCTTACCCAATTAGTGCTGACCAACCATTTGAATTGACATTGAATCCACACGGCTAACATTTTTTAGGAGTTCGAGTATGAACTTTTCAGTTTATTGGCAACACGCCGATGCAGTGAGTAAAACACTGTATTTCGTGTTATTGGCAATGTCGATCACGACATGGACAGTCTTCGTTTTACGTTTAATGGGGACTCGCCAACTGAAGCAACAAGCTTATGCTCAACTTTCTCAAGCGTTAAGCAAGTTAAAAGCGAAATTTGCCCCGCTCAGTTTTGAACAGCGTAAGGCTGTTGCAGAACAAGCTTTATTGCGTCAAATTTCTGCTGAAAAATCGAGTGCAGAAAAAGGTGTAGCAGTTCTCGGTACTATTGCTTCACTTGCACCGTTTGTGGGTTTGTTCGGTACAGTTTGGGGTATTTTCCATGCCTTGGTCGCAGTCGGTAAAAGTGGACAAGCCGGTTTGGCACAAGTGGCGACCCCTGTGGGTGAAGCCCTGATCATGACCGGTTTAGGTTTGGCCGTGGCAATTCCTGCAGTATTGGCTTATAATATTTGTACCCGTGTAAACCGTGGTTTATCGCATGAGTTACAAGACCAGGCACACAGTCTTTTAATTGATACCATGTTGCAACAAGATAGCACGGCTCAAGTGACTGAAGCTAAAGCAACCTCGAATCATTTGGTTGGAGGTCAAGCTTAATGGGCTTTCAATTGGGCGAAGACAACGATGTAGGCATGAATGAGATGAATCTCATTCCACTCATCGACATTATGTTGGTATTGATGATCATCTTCCTGGTGACAGCAACCGTTGCTAACCCCTCAATTCCATTAACCTTACCAAAAACCACGGCAGATATTATTGATTTGCCTCCTAAAAATGTGACCATCAGTATTAATGCGGGTGGAGACGTGGCTTGGAATGGCGATGTGCTCACGCTTGATGAGCTACAGACAAAATTTAAAGAAGCGGGTCAGGAAGAGCGTCAGCCGACCATTGTGCTGAAAGCAGATAAAGAATCACGTTATGACGCTGTTGCACAAGTGATGTCTCGTGCGAGCGAAGCCGGGCTCAGCGATATTGCTTTTGCAACTGATAACTAAGAAAAAATGTAAAAAAAGCGACCGAGAGGGTCGCTTTTTTTATGTCTAACGTTTGCTGAAAAAATGGAGTTACTCAGATTTAAGCAAATCTTGAAACTTGCTGCGTAATTTCATCAGTTTCGGTGGAATGGAAAAATTACAGTAGCCTTGAGATGGATTTCGGGCAAAGAAATTCTGGTGATATTCTTCAGCCGGATAGAACTTGGGTGCAGGACTCAGCTCAGTCACAATATTCAGGCCTTCTGCTTTTAAAGCGTCAATGGTTTGTTGTGCCTGCTGTTGCTGTTCATCATTCAGGTAATAAATCACGGAACGATATTGAGTGCCAACGTCATTACCTTGACGGTTTAATGTAGTAGGATCATGGGTAGTGAAAAATACATCCAAAAGCTGGGTAAAGCTAATTTGCGTTTCATCATAATCAATTAAAATTACTTCTGCGTGATTGGTGTCTCCACGGCAAATATCGTCATAACTTGGATTGTCGGTGTGACCACCCGCATAGCCACTGACCACTTTTTCTACGCCTTTCAACTGTAAAAATATGGCTTCAACACACCAAAAACATCCACCACCAAATAATGCCTGTTGCATGGTTTTATCCTATATTTGTTTATTATTTTTAATATATGGGTTTTTTATGAAGCTACAATGTATTTATTTATGTATTTTAAATACAAAAGCCTGCATTTTCAGGCTTTTTATCTGCATTATTTAACGGAGAACCGGACTGGTAAATTGGATGAGAAGATTTCCATGACGATCAAGCAGCTTGAGTGTTTTACCAAAGACTTGATAGTTTGCCACTTTAGTCAGTGCTTCATTAAACTGTTGCGATACATTGTGACTATCTAGACATGCCATTCTGGTGCCTGCCATTGGGCCAAGAACCAAAGTATCCCGTCCTGCCTCATAGCTCCCCATAATACGGTTACAACCATCTGCACCACTGACGCGTTTCGTTGCAGCATCAAACTGTAAGCTTGGAATATTATGTCCAGTTGGGGCTGTTTTTATTTCAGTATTGCCAATATGTGTTGCAATCCAGGTGCGGTTTTGCAGTTGCACTAAATTTGCAGTTTCAATCGTAGTAGAGGCACTCGGTGTAGTTTCACAACCGCTAAAAGCAATAGCAGCACCCAGTATGCCAACAGCAAATAATTTTTTTAACATATTGGAATTCTCGTTGTTGATTTAACTTATGTTCTATATAAACAAAAAAATAGCCAATTAACTAGCGTTAAATGTATGTTTTATATATTTTTTAGATTACCTGTTAGGGTTTATCTACAGTTATAGGTTGTGGTAAACCCTGACGAATAAGGGATGAATATTGAGTGCTGGAGATATGCTTTAATTTACTGACCCGTGGGTTGATATAAGCAACCTCATACCACTGTTGCAGGCTTAAATCGTGTGAAATGGCATTTAAGTCATACAGGTAATTGGGCAAGTATCCTGAAGCCAGCAGGCGGTAATCAGTCGGTAAGTGTCTTTTAGATACTGCTTGCACCATATCAAAAACCAGCGTAGTACAGTTACTGGTGAGGCTGTTATACCATTTCGGCTGATTTTTTAATTCATGGACTTTACGCAGATATTCTTCAAACAAGGCACGTCTTTCAGTTTTGGACATATTGACCGGAAAGAAATAGACATGTTCACCACGGACATTACTGCGGGTATAAATCAGATCCTTTTCATCTGCTGCAATCAGGCTGAGTTCATATTTTCTAAAAAAACCACCATAAGTCGAAAATTCTTCATTTTTTTGTTTGCGAACTTCAATCGAGAAGGTCAGTGGCTTGCTATTGGCAAAATCAAAGCTAACCAAGGTATGTGCAATTTGTGGTCCCATCCAATAGGAGGTGATGATATTCACACCGGTAATTTGGTTTAAATCAAAATCACGCGTTTCCCAGCGTTCATCATAACTCCCATCAGCACGCCAATTAAAATTACGTACATTGTGCAAGATGATCTTGTCATCCTCTTGTTCATAGAACAGCATTCGGGCTACTTCCGGATTCCATTCACGATCTTGTTTGGCTTCCAGGTTAAAATACCAAAATAAGCCCAGTAGAAAAACCAGGACATAAATCAGCACATCCGTATGACGGTTAAAGAAATGCTGGGTGATATAAATGCCGAGAATGCTTAAAGCAAAGATAATCCAAATGCCAATCAGTAGCCGGGTGACTAACCCACCAAAAGGTTCTTGAAACCATAAAGCAAGACACAGCCAAATAGAGGACATAATAACGAAGAGACTGAACACGGAATGGAGTAAAGCCATGCCCAGTGCAGTGAAAAATTCCCTTTTTCCAATATTATGCATATTTGACTTTATAAGTAATTATTGTCTTTATTTTCTGTAAGTTGCGAACTCAAAAGCAATCCCAGTTTTGTCGTCAATATGTTGTTCAGAAGCGACCTTTTTAAATTCAGCTGGAATTTCCGGATAATAGGCATCGCCTTGAACGTCAAGCTCGACATGGGTCAATTCCAAACGGTCGGCAATATTCATAGTCTGTTTGAAGATTTCACCGCCACCAATCACAAAGATCGCATCTGGTTTTTCTGAAGCTTGCACATCCGCTACAGCTTGAGCCAAAGCATCTTCAATAGAATAGGCCACTTTAGTTCCTTCAAATGACCAATTCATGTCCCGGGTAATCACCCAATTGACACGTTTCGGCAGAGTGCGTCCCATAGACTCTAAAGTTTTACGACCCATGACCACGACACCACCTTGGGTGATTTCTTTAAAGTGCTTGAGGTCAGCAGAAATGTGCCAAGGCAAGTCATTGTTTTTACCAATGCAGCGCTGTTGATCCATGGCTACAACATGTACAACTTCTAAGTTTTGGAAGGTCATAATTTTCCCTGTATTTTTTATACTCAGATACGTTTTCCCCCTTTGCAAAAGGGGGAATTAAAGGGGGATTTTAGAAATTAAACGGCAACCGGTGCTTTAATCCCTGGATGTGACTCATAGCCAACAATTTCGATATCTTCAAATTTAAAATCGAAGATGTCTTTCACTTCTGGATTCAGTTTTAATTGGCAAAGCGGTAATGGTTCACGACTGAGTTGCAATTTTGCCTGTTCAAAGTGGTTGGTATATAAATGGGTATCACCACCAGTCCAGACAAAGTCACCTACAGCTAAACCACACACTTGCGCAATCATATGCGTGAGCAGGGCATAGCTGGCGATATTAAATGGCACACCCAAGAATACGTCCGCACTGCGTTGATAGAGCTGGCAAGACAGTTTGCCGTTCTGTACAAAAAACTGGAACAGGGTATGACAAGGCGGAAGAGCCACAGTTCCTGCTTCATTTGGATTCCATCCCGACACGATTAAACGGCGTGAATTTGGATTGGTTTTAATTTCATTAATCAACCATTCAATTTGATCAAAACCATCTTGCTCATATAAACCATTTTCTTTTTTGGTAGCACCAAAGTTACGCCATTGATGACCATAAACTGGACCCAATTCGCCTTCAGGACGACCAAAACTGGCAGTTTGTTCTGCAGTTGCCCATTCATCCCAAATTGAAACTTTGTTGTCCTGTAGATATTTGACGTTGGTATCACCCTTTAAGAACCATAACAGTTCAATCACGATAGAGCGGAAATGGACTTTTTTGGTGGTCAATAAAGGAAAACCTTTGGAAAGATCAAAGCGCATTTGATGACCAAATACAGAACGTGTACCTGTACCGGTACGGTCGCCTTTGTCACCACCGTTGTCGAGGATATGTTGTAAAAGGTCTAAATACTGACGCATGTCTCTCTCATTAGAATCTGGTTTATGTCTCTATCATTAGAATCTGTTTGATAACTCTAATTTTAGAATCTGTTGGCTAACCCTACATATTAGCCTTTTTTTACAGAAAACTGTATCTCATCAAATCTGAGGAAATTAAAAATACATTTAGATTTATTTTAAGTTAGTGATTTTAAATTTTTTTAGTATTTTTTTTGAATCTGATATGAAGGATTGATCTTCAGCCTAATAATGTTTGACTAAAAATTATAACGAACAATAGAAATCTATAAAAATTTCTGTGGATTGTATTTCAGCAGGCTATTTTTAAGTTCGAGCGAGAAGAATCCTTTGAAAGACAAACTGAAACATAGGTATTAGGAAATGGATTATCTGAATACAGAAATAAATTCATAGGTGAGCATACTCACAGTTCCTATTTGTCGTTTCTTAAAGTAAAAATTAGCTAAACAGAATATCAATCTAATCTTGAACTATATGGATGATAGAAGGATTTAAAACTGATTATTTTTTTATTTTAAGATTCATTAAAGTTTGAATGATTTAAATATGACTTTAAATTACGGGGAAGAATTACAAATATAAAAATTAACAAAAAATAATCAGTTAAGTTAATTTAAAGCGATTTATTTATATTTAATTACATTTATTGCATGAAAAATCACATTTGACAAGGTACTATCTTTGCCGTCGAAATGAGTGAAAAGCCCGAATTATAAGGGTTAGGAGTAGTTGTAAAGAATGCTGTATGATCATAATGTAAACATGAATGAAGTCTATGCTCCTGTCCAAACAAATATCGTAATTCGTTCCCAATCTGGTAACAATTCTAATAAAAATACAGAGTCCAAATCCGTTCAAGCCTTTCCGAAAAAGAACATCGTTGTAAGCAATGGGCAGCGAATTGATGTTGATAAATTCACGAATTTCTTGCAAGGTATTAGTTCATACAGTAGTTCACAAAAATGTGCCAAAAGTATCCGACTTGCTTTGGAGTCAGCAGGGGCAAGGTTCCAAAGTCATCCCGTTGCTGCCGCAGACTGGGGCAATACTTTAACGAAAATTGGCTATCGACAAATTAATCCTAAATTTGATGCTCCGAAAGAAGGCGATATTTATATTATCGATCGAACCGGAAAACATGTTTATGGACATATTGCAGGGTTTAATGGCACGCAATGGGTATCCGACTTTAAGCAAAAAAGTTATGACGTTTATAATGAAAAAGGGCTGACCTATAAATATTATCGTCCGAGTTTTTAAAGTTTTTCTATAAACATTAGATCTCTTTCATAAATCAAAAAATATTCAATATTAGATTTTTTAAATCAGCACGGCCTCATTTGATTGATTTAATTTTTTTACCTTATTGTAGGCATTCATGTCACGCTCATGACTCTAATATTTGCTAAAAATCTATTTTCGATTTTGGTTTTTAAAATGATTTATGGAAGAAGTTTATTGATTCAATAAGAAAAGCCTTCGTAGGATAATGCTGATTAGTTAATGTCCTAAAACATAAATATTTTTATATTTTAAAATATTATGCTGGAGTCTTTTCTTTATTAAGTCAAACGTTTGCAGCTCAAATGCTACTTTTCTTTCGGAATGAGCAACATTGTTGTGCAAGGTCAAACCATCTTGCGAATATGTGAAAAAACATTTTCGGCTATTCTCACCGTCAAAACTCGTTCACTACCCTCTTATGACAAATCTATCGCAGAAACAGTTTCTTTTAAGATAATCCTGACTCAAACAGTTGCGGATGACCTTTCTGTGTATCTAATAACATTTCAAGTTTAAAAATAGAAAATGCCAGTCAATTTCTTAATTGACTGGCATTGCTTCGCAGAGGCTTTTTATGGCCTGAGTTAAGGTAGCTGTTTGATTGGACTACCACCCAAGGCTTGCATCAAGGTCACATAGGCATTGTATTGACTCTGCTTGGTTTGTACCAAAGACAAACGGGCATTACGTGTGGTTTCCTGGGCATCGAGCAGGTTTTTAAGTGCAATTGCGCCGTTACGGTATCGTACTTCAGTTAATCGCTCAGTTTTCTCGGCCAGTTGTACATTACGTTCTTGTAAGGCCACCTGTTTGTTTAATTCGGTACGTGCCGAGAGTGCATTTTCAACATCTGCAAAAGCCTGATACAAGGTTTGACGGTATTGAATAATCGCTTTTTCATAATCCAGATCACTAATCGCTAAATCTTTCTTCATATCGTTATATTGCAAGAAAGGTAAGCTGAGACTGGCACCCAAAGTTAAAGCCGGATTCTGTAATAGATTGGTTAAAGAGGTACTTGAAGCACCTAAATTTCCGGTTAGATTAATTGAAGGGTAATAACTGGCTTTGGTGGAATCTTTGCTGGCCAAAGCCTTACGTAAACGTAGTTCAGCGGCCTGTAAGTCTGGGCGACGTGACAGCAAGTCTGCTGGCAAGCCGGCTGCAATGCTCGGCAAAGCTATACGCGGTAAGCGCTGCGGTTCGGCTATATTCAGTTGCTGTACAGGTTGATTCATCAAAACAGCTAAAGCCGTTCTGGTTTCCACTTTTTGCTGCTCAATCTGGCTCAACGTCGCTCTCTGGCTTTGAACAGACTGTTCAGCAGAAGTTAAATCCAGACCAGAAACCGCCCCGGCACGATACTGTATGCGCACCAGTTCATACGTCTTTTGCGTACTGGCCAGGTTTTGCTGTGCAACGGCGTAACGCTCGTTCAGATAACCCAATTGCCAGTATAAATTGGCAGTCGTTGCCACCAGACTTTGTGCAGTACTTTGCAAATCCTGTTCAGTTGCTAAAGCTTCCCATTTAGTTGCTTCAGTTTGACGAGCCAGTTTTCCGAATAAGTCCAGTTCATAGCTTACACCGCCACTTAAAGACAAGCCACGCGACGAATCATCACCTGAATTTAAGTCAATCGTATGTCCTGCCGATACGCTTGAACTGACACGTGGACCTTGCTGATTTTTTGCCAAACCAGCTTGTAAACGAGCTTGCTGCAAGTTAATCCCCGCCACTGCTAAATCACTATTGCTCGCTAAAACTTGATTAACCAGTTGATTCAGCTGAGTATCGCCAAATAAGGTCCACCATTGGTCTGCATAGACATCGGCATGCACTTGCTGACTCATGGCTTTGCTGTTCTGGAAGTTGCTAGGAATATTTACGGCAGGTTGCTCATACGGTGTTTTCACCACCGCAGCACAACCGACCAGCGAACCAGTTAAAATAAGGGCAGTGGCAAGTTTGGTAAAATTCATTTGCATTCTAAGTATCCTTATTCGCGAGAAAGTGCATCAACAGGATTGAGCTGTGCTGCATTACGGGCAGGGATAAAGCCGAAGATAATCCCGATCATGCTGGAACAGACAAAGGCTGCAATAATCGAAGTGGTTGAGTAAGCCATCTGGAAAGTACCGCCAGCAAAATGACCAATCAGCTGTCCAATCCCTAAAGATAACAGTACCCCTAAGACACCGCCTAAAATACACACCAACACCGCTTCAATCAGGAACTGCTGCAAAATGTCACTTTGACGTGCACCGACCGCCATACGCACCCCAATTTCTTGGGTTCGTTCAGTCACCGAAACCAGCATGATGTTCATGACTCCAATACCGCCCACAATCAGGGAAATCACCGCAATCGCAGAAACCAGTAAGGTCATAGTTTGCGTGGTTTGCTGAATGGTTTCACGGATACTGTCGGAGTTTTGGGTAAACACATCTTGCGCACCGTGACGTTGTACCAATAAATTTAAAATGGCATTTTCAGCGGCAGCACTTGGGTATTCATCTTTAATCCGCACAATAATGTTACGCACATTGGACTGACCCAGCATGCGGCTCATGACCGTCGAGTAGGGCAGATAAACATTTAGGCTGTCTGAGTTACCCATCATCGATTTTTGCGCTTCAATCACGCCAATAATACGACTCGGTACACTGCCCAATAAAATGACCTGACCCACCGGATTGGTGCCATCATTAAAGAAAGTATTCTTGGTGTTGTTATCAATTACAACATCCTGGGCACGTTCAGTGACTCCTTCTTTGTCAAAAGGTTGTCCGGATTCGAAGGTCATACCTTTTACATAGAAGAAATCTTCACTGACGCCATTCACGGTAGCTGAAGCTTCGGTATCTTTAAAGCGTGCAGTAACACTACTGGTGACCGACGGACTGACCCCGTCGACATAGGGTTGTTCAGCCAAAGCTTCAGCATCGGCAGGAACCAAGGTTTTGACTTGGGCTGTTTTGGAGTTGTCACCAAAACCACGTCCTTGGAATACGGTAATGGTATTGGTGCCAAGGCTACTGATATTTTCCAGAATCTGTTTCTGCGAGCCATTTCCTAGTGCCACCACTGAAACCACCGATGCAATCCCGATAATAATCCCGAGCATGGTCAGGAAGGTACGCATACGATGAGCATTCATGGCAAGCAGTGCCATGCGGAAGGCTTCGGCCAGTCGGTCGGCAGCAGAACGCCAAGACGGGGTTTTCTTTTGTGGGGTGCGGTCAAGCTGCTGCTTTTTCAGCACTTCGCCGTCCGTTTCAGGCACATTGGCCCGATCCGAAATAATATTCCCGTCACTGATTTCAATAATGCGCGAGGCATTTTTCGCCACATTATGATCGTGGGTGACTAAAATGATGGTATGACCTTTGGCATTCAGTTCACGTAAAATACGCATCACCTCAATACCACTGTTTTTATCCAATGCACCTGTTGGTTCATCGGCCAGAATCACATCACCACCGTTCATCAGGGCACGTGCAATGGAGACACGTTGCTGCTGACCACCGGAAAGCTGGCTGGGACGGTTCTGGATTTTTTCAGCCAAACCTAGGTCCGAGAGCAGTTCGGTTGAACGTTGCTGACGGGCTGAAGCATCTACACCGGCGTAAATGGCCGGAACTTCAACGTTACCTGCTGCAGTTAAATCACCGAGTAAATGATAGCGCTGGAAAATAAAACCGAAATATTCACGGCGCAGTTGCGCCAGTTCATCCGGTTCCAATTTGCGTGTTTCCCGCCCTTTAACCTGATAGCTACCCGCAGTCGGTTGATCTAGACAACCGAGGATGTTCATGAGGGTTGATTTCCCCGAACCGGATTGCCCGACAATGGCCACCAGTTCTCCGGGGTAAATCTCTAAATTAATGCCCTTCAGAATCTGAATGGTGTTTTCCCCGGCAGGGAATTCACGAGTCAGATCTGTGACCTTGAGCAAAGGTTGTTGATCTTGACTCATCATTACATTCTCATTGGGCCAGCACCACCGCCAGAACGGTTACTACTACGTTTTGCAGAATCATTCGAGGTATCGGAAGCATCTGCAATCACCACTTTGTCACCTTGTTTCAAGCCTTTAATCACTTGAGCGGTTACACGGTTATTTAAACCGACCAAGACTGGTTGCGGTTTTGCAGTACCATCGGCCTGAACCACGCGAACCATTGACATAGAGGCTTTGCCTTGTTCAATCAGTGATTTTTCTTCAGCAGACAGTTCTAAGCGTTTTGGACGTTCAGTTTTAGCTTGATCTGTATCCGTTGGTTTTTGTTCTTTAGCTTTATCTGGATTACGATCAGCACGTTTGCCTTGAGGACGGTTTGAGCTTTGTAAGGCCGCTGCAGGAACTGTTAAGGTGTTTTTTGCTTCACTGAGTACGATATAAACCTGTGCTGTCATATCAATACGTAACTTGCCATCTTCATTTGGTACATCAAATAAGGCGTTGTAATACACTGCAGAACTTGAAGATGAAGTTGAGCTGTTATTGGTTTCAGTATTAATTGAATTCGGTGCAGGTTCTACCTGGCGTAGTTTTGCATAATGTTTTTTGTCGCTATTTCCCAAGGTAGTGAAATAAACGGTTTGTCCTTCTTCAACTTTCATCACGTCGGCTTCTGAAATTTCAGCCTTAATGGTCATAGTGTCGAGTTTGGCCAATTTAACAATAGTCGGTGCACTTTGATTGGCATTTACGGTCTGACCTTCTTCGGTCACAATCGCCACAATAGTGCCATCCATAGGCGCAACAATCTGGGTGTAGCCCAAATCTTCTTTGGCCGTTGCCAAGGTTAAGCGAGATTGTTCAATTTGTGCATTAATCGCCAGAATGTCGGCTTGAGCTGTTTTATAGCTGGCCAATGCTGATTCTAATTCAGCACGTGAAGTTGCATCTTGTGCATACATAGCTTGCTGGCGTTGATATTCAGCTTGAACTTTGGCTAAGTTTGCTTGTTTGACTGCGAGTTGCGCTTGTTGATTTTTAATACTCGCTTCAGCCGTTTTAAGATCATTTTCCTGGCGAATTGAATCAATTCGAGCAATCAGTTGACCTTGTTTCACTTGGTCGCCCAATTGCACATACATTTTCTTAACCTGACCGGAAACCTGTGCACCAACGCTAACCATTTTGGTGGCTTCTAGTACACCTGTTGCAAGTACCGAGTCTTCAATATCGCCGCGGCTGACTTCGCTGGTAATGTATTGAGGGGGTTGCTCTTTAGGTTTTAAGAAATACCAGGCGGTAAAAGCGATAGCAAGAATGCAAACCACCGCGACAACGATTTTGGACGGTTTTATTTTTGGCATGGTGAGCAGGTAAATGAATAGAATTGAACAGATTATAAAAGCTAAATGAGGATAAAACGTGAATTTTTTAATAATAAATGAGAATTGTTATTGATTTCTTGGACAAATTTTTATGTGTAAACTGAACTTTTTTGATTGAAAAAGATATTAAAAGGCAAGTATTAAGTCTGAAAAACAATCAGCCAAACCGTCAGCATTTGGCTTTATTCTGAAAATAAACTTTGACCACACATGCTGCTAATGGCTTGCAAGACCAGATGTTCGGGATTCTCTTTTCCTAGCCCTTTAATGGATGCATCAATACGTAACAGCAACGAAGGCCAAGTTAAAAAGTTATTTGGGTTCAGTCGTCTTAAAGCCTGTTGATATTGACTGACCTTATTTTTCCAAATCCCGAGTTGCAAGGCATTTTGCGGTTGTTCAAACAGCTGCATCAGTAGGCGCATTTCTTTACTGATGCTCCATAAAATCAGACTCATCGGCTCACCTGAGGCAATTAAATATTGAAAAATTTTAATTGCCTGAGCCAGATTTCCGGCAAGCACGGCATCGTTTAAGTCATAAGTGGTGTAACGGGATTGATCTTGTAAACAGGAATACAAATGCTCAATCTGGATTAGATCGACATCGGCAAAAGTATCACTGACGCGCATTAAACTGTTTTTGGCTGCGAGCAAGTTGTGCTCATGATGTTGTTCAAGCCACTGCCACGCATCATTGGCGAGTTTAATCCCGAGCTTTTCTGCCTCAAGCCCTAAAATCCGTTGTCGGTCTTGTGGATAATTGGCTGTGAGAGGAACGGTCACCCCGTTGGCATCCACCACTTGGAAAAAACTTGATTTTAAGCTGCTACTGTCCTGTTTGGGCATCACCACAAGCAACAGGTTTTGTTCATTGTGCTGAATATAGCTTTTCAGTTGCTTGATGCCATTCGCATCGGGTTTAATATTGCCATGCACTTCAATGGCAAGTTGATTAGAAAAAAGCGATAAACTATTTAAAGCATTAAAGACAGTTTTCCAGTCGCTGACATTGTTAATGTCATAGCGTTGACGTTCAATTTCCTGTGTATGCCAGCTTTTTCGAAAAGCATCCAGTAAGTTTTGCTCAAGCAATGGCTCTTGACCATACATAATCCAGGCACCGCGAGCTTCATCAACACGTTTTAGTGCTTGAGGATAGTCAAGTTTCATAGCGCTTAATTTCTATTTTTAAGGTTGGGTGGTTGAAGCTGCTGGTTTGGTCACGACTTTCGGTAAACGGTTCGATGAAATCTGACGCACAATTTGCTGTGCAATATCATCAACAATAACTTGATTGAGATATTTCTGTTCTTGGTCATCGGTGTTTACGGTTGCGACATCATATTGATAGCTGCGTGAAGCGGTCAGGGTACGTGGTTCAGTCACGGGATTACCTTGCGCATCTTCAATACGGAAAGTCACGGTTAAGCGAAGCAAGGTTTCAATCAACTTACCGTTTAGTTCATGACGTTGAGGCGTGTACTCGAGTACATGTAACACATAAGCATCTGGATTGTTGCTGAGTTGTATACCGGTTGCACCCAAGTAAATGGCAAGTTTTTCGTGTAATTCTTCTGTGTTATTTGGAAGTGCTAAACTCATTTTCGAGTACGCAACAGGGGCTGTGCTCGGGTTAGTCCCTTTTAGATGAAAACCGCAACCGACTAAGCTGGCACTTAGACCCAAAGTTAATACAACTGCTGCAACACGTTGAACTAAATGCATGCTTATTCCTCTGTTTATCCCAAAGATGGGTAAATGAATTTCTGAGTTGATTGTAAAGTCAAAGCCCGTTGGCTGGCAACGGGCTTTGTTTAGCTTTTGTTTTATCTTAAATTTTAATCTCCCTTTTCCAAAGGGGGGCTTCCCAGGTTTTGAATTGGCTCTAGCCAGTACAGCTCCTCCCTTTATCAAAGGTGAGGAGCATGCTCCGCAAGGGTAGGGATTTTAAATAAGAATTAAACCACCAAGTTCACTAACTTATTTGGAACAACAATTTCTTTCTTGGTTGGACCAGTCAAGAACTGTTGAATTTCTGGTAATGCTTTTGCTTGCGCCAAGATATCATCTTTCGATGCATCGACAGACACTTCCAATTTACCACGAAGTTTACCATTGACTTGAACCACAATCGTTTGAGTATTGCGGGTTAACGCAGATTCATCAATGACAGGGAATAAAGCAGTGGTGAGCTCAATGCCAAATTCATTCAATAAGGTTTGACTTAAATGAGGCGCAAATGGCGCTAACAAAGTCAGAAGGGTGGTGATAGATTCACGTGCTACAGCAGCATCATTATCATCTTTCGCTTCAAACTTGTTGTTGGCATTTAACAGTTCCATCATCGCTGCAATAGCTGTATTAAATGCATGACGACGATCTAGGTCATCACCGACTTTTTGAATGGTTTCATGCGTTTTACGGCGTAAATCTTGTGCATCTTTTGATAAATTTGCTTTATCAATCGTGGTAGCGCTATTGCCTTGTTCAAGGAAACCTGTCGCTAAACGCCATACACGTTTCAAGAAACGGTGCGCACCTTCAACGCCTGCATCAGACCACTCTAATGATTGATCCGGCGGTGCAGCAAACATCATGAATACACGTGCAGTATCTGCGCCGTATTGATCAATAATGGCTTGCGGGTCGATACCGTTGTTTTTCGATTTCGACATTTTCTCTTGACCGCCAACCACAACTTCCTGACCGTCACCTTTATATTTTGCTGAAAGAACACGACCTTTTTCGTCTTTTTCTAACTCGATGTCTGCTGGGTTAAACCAGGTTTTCTTACCAGATTCTGCTTCACGGTAGAATGTATCTGCAAGTACCATCCCTTGAGTAAGCAAGTTGGTGAACGGCTCGTTACCTTGTACCACACCTTCATCACGCATTAATTTATGGAAGAAACGTGCGTACAGTAAATGTAGAATCGCGTGTTCAACACCACCGATGTATTGGTTCACTGGAAGCCAAGATTGTGCAGCCTCAGGTTTCACCATACCACCCGTAAAATCTGGAGATGCATAACGTGCGTAGTACCAAGAAGACTCGACAAAGGTATCCAAGGTATCTGTTTCACGACGCGCGTCTGCGCCACAGCAAGGACAAGTCGTTTCATAGAATTCAGGCATTTTGTTCAGCGGGTTACCTGAACCATCAGGAACCACGTCAGTCGGAAGAATCACCGGAAGCTGTTCTTCAGGTACAGGCACCTGACCACACGTTTCACAGTTGATCATTGGAATTGGACAACCCCAATAACGCTGACGCGACACACCCCAGTCACGTAAACGGAACTGAACTTTGGTATTTGCCAGATTTTGTGGTTCTAATTTTGCAATAAAGGCATCAAAAGCACCCTGGAAATCTAAACCGTCAAACTCATCCGAGTTAACCAGTTTACCTTCTTTAGAACCGTACCATTCTTGCCATTGGGTTGAGTCAAAGTCTGCATCGTCTGCGCCTTTGGCATCAATCACTTGCTTGATGGTTAAACCGTATTTATTGGCAAATTCGAAGTCACGTTCATCGTGTGCTGGAACTGCCATTACCGCGCCTGAACCGTATGACATCAATACATAGTTAGCAATCCACACTGGAACAGCTTCACCCGTTACAGGATGCTTAACAGAAAGACCTGTTGCCATGCCTTTTTTCTCGGCAGTCGCAAGATCTGCTTCGGCAACAGAACCCATACGGCATTCTTCAATGAATGCAGCCAATTCAGGGTTGCCTGCTTCTGATTGGAGAGCAGCAGCTTTCAGTGCCATTGGATGTTCAGCGGCAACCGCAACATAAGTTACACCCATCAAGGTATCGCCACGTGTGGTATAAACCGTTAAATCATCGGCATAGATTTCTGGATTTGCTGACGGGAAAGTGATTTCCATACCTTGAGAGCGACCGATCCAGTTACGCTGCATGGTCAACACTTGTTGAGGCCAGCCGTCTTTAAGTGAATCTAAATCGTCTAGTAATTCTTGTGCATAATCGGTAATGCGGAAGTAATACATTGGAATATCACGTTTTTCAACCAATGCACCTGAACGCCAGCCGCGACCATTTTCAACCTGTTCATTCGCCAAAACAGTTTGATCAACCGGATCCCAGTTCACTGTTGAAAGTTTGCGATAAATCAAACCTTTCTTATAGAGCTGTACGAATAACCATTGTTCCCAGTGGTAATACTCTGGCGTACAGGTTGCAAATTCGCGATCCCAATCCACGGAAAGGCCAAGCTTTTTCAATTGATCGCGCATGTATGCAATATTTTCAAAAGTCCATTTTGCAGGAGCAACCTGATGGGCAATGGCTGCGTTTTCTGCAGGTAAACCGAACGCATCCCAACCCATTGGTTGCAGTACAGTTTCCCCTTTTAAACGGTGGAAACGGCTGATCACGTCACCAATGGTATAGTTACGCACATGACCCATATGCAGCTTGCCACTTGGATAGGGGAACATCGAGAGGATATAACGATGTGGACCTTCTACAGTGTCGGCAACTTTAAAGGCTTTGCGAGTTTCCCAGTCTTGTTGGACATTTGGCTCAATCGCACTAGCTTGATATTCAGGGTCAATGTGAGTAGTCATAAACGTAATTAAGAACAACGGTTAAAAGTTTGTTGCACAGCATAGCGCAAAATGCACCTAAAAGTGAATTTTGCGGCGATGGATAAATAAGAAAAATATTGAAGTTTTTGGATAAATATTAGCGGGTGAATTTATATAGCCAAATCGGTCATCGTGCCGAAGGTGCTGAAGTGTCAGTTGACGTTGGAGTAGATATTGGGGTAGGTGCTTGGATAACTGGAGTTGTAGTGGGTGGCGGTAAAACAATAACTTTTTCGCCTGACACTATGGTGGTGTTTTGAGTCGGCTGTTCTATGGTCTTGATATTTTCAGGTGCCGATTGGCTAGGCGTTGAAGAACGAGTAACACCATAGGTATCCACTTTCCCTTTTTTCTTGGCCGATTTTGGTGGAGGAGAGGTGGTATAGTGCGTAGAGCCTTTGGCATCGACCCATTTATAATATTCTTTGGCAAAACCAGTGGTGGAGCTTAGACTGAAGGTAACGCATGCAGCCATGAATCCAGTTTTAATGAAAGATGATGACATAATGAATAAGTTCCTAGAATAATCAGTCAGTTATAAAGTATAAAATATAGTCATATTCTATGTGTTCTATTTTATATGATTTTCATTTAATTGCAGAAAAAAAAGATAAGCTGATGAATGATATGGGTTGTTGAGTTCTGCACGAACATATTCTATTTTGGCAGTAATTTTTTAAATATAAGACTGTTCTATGTTGATTGATTTATGCTCTTTTGAGTACTGTGGCTAATATAAAAATAAAGACAAAATATTAGGTAAATGACAGCATTACTTTAAATTTTTATCAATGAGAAGGAATCTGCAAAGCAATAACACATTAAAATTATTTATTTAATTTATAATATTTTTTTATTACAAAGTGATTGGTTTTTCTCATTAAATCTGCAATAAACAAATAAACTGTAAAATCATGCATAAAGCTTAAAAAATAGACGGTCTGTAAATAATCAAGAAAAAGCTAATTTTTAAACTTGACTTTAATAGTCGAAACCACAAAAATGCTGACTGTAGTTTTATATGCGTTGATTTGATCACCCTTCGAATCAGCGTCATTTTAGCAGTGGACTTCCTCTCTAGCCGAGAAGTTGAACAAAGCCAACAAAATGTGTTTATCCCAACATGTTTTAGACCTCATATTGCTCAAACAGCAGTCAGGTCAGATTTTTTTCCTATTGCTATGAAAACTATGAAATTTGTGTGCTATAACAGTGCAGACAGTTAATGAATTAACCACTACAAATGCCCTCCATTTGTTAGTGAAAAGATTAGGGTGAATCACGTTGGAACTTTTATCTGGTGGTGAAATGCTCGTTCGCGCATTGGCGGACGAAGGCGTTGAACATTTATTTGGATACCCAGGCGGCGCAGTACTACATATTTACGATGCGCTCTTTCAACAAGACAAAATCAATCATTACCTCGTGCGTCATGAGCAAGCTGCTGGTCACATGGCAGATGCCTATTCACGTGTAACAGGTAAAACTGGTGTCGTTCTCGTTACATCAGGTCCAGGTGCAACTAATACAGTAACGCCTATTGCAACCGCATATATGGACTCAATCCCGATGGTGATTTTGTCTGGTCAGGTTGCAACACATCTAATTGGTGAAGATGCATTCCAAGAAACAGACATGGTTGGTGTTTCTCGTCCAATCGTGAAACATAGTTTCCAAGTGCGTCATGCCAGTGAAATTCCTGGAATTATTAAAAAAGCATTCTATATCGCCTCTTCAGGTCGTCCAGGTCCTGTGGTTGTTGATATTCCTAAGGATGCAACCAATCCTGCAGAAAAATTTGCTTACGAATATCCTGAAAAAGTGAAGATGCGTTCGTATCAACCACCGCATCGTGGTCACTCGGGTCAAATCCGTAAAGCGATTGAAGAATTGATTAGTGCTGAACGTCCAGTCATCTATAGTGGTGGCGGTGTGGTACAGGGTAATGCATCTGAGTTACTTACCGAGCTTGCACATCTTCTAAACTTCCCGGTAACCAATACCCTTATGGGCTTAGGTGCGTTTCCGGGTAATGATGAGCAGTTTATTGGTATGCTGGGCATGCACGGCACCTATGAAGCCAACATGACCATGCACAATGCAGATGTAATTTTGTGTATCGGTGCGCGTTTTGATGACCGCGTAACCAACAATCCAGCAAAATTCTGTCCAAATGCTAAAGTGATTCATATTGATATCGACCCAGCGACGATTTCAAAAACCATCATGGCGCATATTCCAATCGTGGGTGCAGTAGAACCTGTACTTCAAGAGATGTTGGTTCAATTGAAACAAATGAATGTTTCTAAGCCAAATCCTGAAGCGATTGCTGCATGGTGGTCTCAAATCAATGAATGGCGCAAAGTCCATGGCTTACGTTATGAAGCGGGCGTTGACGGTGTAATGAAACCACAACAAGTGGTTGAGGCACTTGATCGCGTCACCAACAGTGAAGCCATCATTACTTCAGACGTAGGTCAGCATCAAATGTTTGGTGCAAACTACTATACATACAAACGTCCACGTCAATGGATCAACTCAGGCGGTTTAGGCACTATGGGTGTGGGCTTGCCTTATGCCATGGCAGCGAAACTCGCATTCCCGGATCAGCAAGTGGTGTGTATTACTGGTGAAGCCTCGATTCAGATGTGTATCCAGGAATTATCGACATGTAAGCAATATGGCTTAAATGTAAAAATCCTCTGCTTGAATAACCGTGCCCTAGGTATGGTGAAACAGTGGCAGGATATGAACTACGAAGGTCGTCATTCAAGCTCTTATGTTGATTCATTGCCAGATTTTGCCAAATTGATGGAAGCATACGGTCACGTCGGTATTCAAATTGACCATGCAGATGAGCTTGAGTCTAAGCTTGCAGAAGCAATGGCAATCAATGATAAATGCGTATTCATCAATGTTATGGTTGATCGTTCAGAGCATGTGTATCCAATGCTGGTTGCTGGTCAGTCTATGAAAGATATGTGGTTAGGAAAAGGAGAGCGCACAAAATGAGACACATAATTTCTGTACTCGTTGAAAACGAAGCTGGTGCGCTTTCTCGCTTGGTGGGTTTATTTTCTCAACGTGGTTATAACATTGAGACTTTGAACGTTGCACCGACTGAAGATCCAACCATGTCGCGTTTGACTCTGACTACGTATGGTGATGATCATAAAATTGAACAAATCACTAAACAGCTCAACAAGCTGGTTGAAGTTGTAAAGGTTGTAGATTTGTCGGAAGGTGCACATATTGAGCGTGAACTGATGTTGATTAAAGTGAAATCACTTGGATCAGCACGTGCAGAGATCAAACGTACGGCAGACATTTTCCGCGCTCAAGTTGTCGATGTAACACCGACAACCTATACCATTCAAATTGCGGGAACCACTGAAAAGCTAGATGGTTTTATTGATGCTCTAGCGGAAAATACCATTCTTGAAGTGGTACGCTCTGGCGTTTCAGGTATCGCACGCGGCGAAAAAGTTTTAACTATTTAACAGATTTTAATTTTATTCACACATTCTGCTCATCTCGTAGATGAGGTTCTAAGCCAATGAATACCAATAACATCATTGGCTTGGATAAAAGGAAACAAAAGCATTTAAGCGGAGACAGCAATGCAAATTTTTTACGATAAAGACTGTGACTTATCTATCATCCAAGGCAAAAAAGTAGCGATCATCGGTTACGGTTCACAAGGTCATGCACATGCGCTTAACCTTAAAGACTCTGGCGTTGACGTAACTGTAGGCTTACGTGCTAACTCTACTTCTTGGAAAAAAGCTGAGAATTCAGGTCTTAAAGTTGCTGAAGTTCCTGCTGCTGTAGCGCAAGCTGACGTAGTAATGATCTTGACTCCAGATGAATTCCAGTCACAACTTTACCGTGACGTGATTGAGCCAAACATCAAGCAAGGCGCGACTTTAGCATTTGCTCATGGTTTCTCTATTCTTTACAACCAAGTTGTGCCACGTGCTGACTTAGACGTAATCATGGTTGCTCCAAAAGCACCAGGTCACACGGTACGTTCTGAATACCAACGTGGTTCAGGTGTGCCTGACTTAATCGCGATTCACCAAGATGCGTCTGGTAATGCACGTAACGTTGCGCTTTCTTACGCTTCAGGCGTGGGTGGTGGTCGTACAGGTATCATCGAAACTTCATTCCGTGAAGAAACTGAAACTGACCTTTTCGGTGAGCAAGCAGTTCTTTGTGGTGGTGCGGTTGAATTGGTTAAAATGGGCTTCGAAACTTTGGTTGAAGCTGGTTATGCGCCTGAAATGGCTTACTTTGAATGTCTACATGAACTTAAATTGATCGTTGACTTGATGTTCGAAGGCGGGATCGCGGACATGAACTATTCAGTATCTAACAATGCTGAATATGGCGAATACGTAACCGGTACTGAAGTAATCAACGAACAGTCTCGTGAAGCGATGCGTAATGCGCTTAAACGTATCCAGTCTGGTGAATATGCGAAAATGTTCATCCAAGAAGGTGCGTTGAACTACCCATCTATGACTGCACGTCGTCGTCAAAACGCGGCTCACGGTATTGAAGTAACGGGTAACAAACTTCGTTCTATGATGCCTTGGATTCAAGCAAACAAAATCGTAGACAAAGAGAAAAACTAAATTTTCTTTCTGTTTCAAAGATACAAAAAGGCCGCTCAATTGAGCGGTTTTTTTGTGATACAGTACTCATAATCGTCTGCATTATTGAGTGTGCTGAACAATGAAAACTAAGTTATTGCTTTGTATTGCTGCGTTGGCTTTTTCCAATCTCAGTACTGCTGAAATAGTTTTAAATGCTCCAGAATACAAACCACTCAATAGCGTTCGTGTTTCCATGCAACGCATGTTGCGTTCAAGTGAGGGAAGATATTTCCTCAGCTTATATGCAGGTGTTTGGAATCCACATGCCACGCTATATGACCTTGTTGAAGAGCAGACAATCAATTTAAAAGGAACGCAAAAAGGAGATCAGCTGAATTTAAAATCCGTTGATGCTGATTCTGAAAATAGAACCAATAAGACTTATCAATTATCAGGGATACTCAATGCCAATAGCGGTGATCTTAAGGCGATGTTGGCTGATGGTGAGGATACTTCGGAAAAATCTATTCAATTTGAGCCTGCAATAAAAGTTTCTGATAAACCTAATTTCATTTTTAAATTTTATGGTCTAGAAGATATTAACCAGCCCTATGGTTCATTACTCAAACGTTTAGATATAGTGAATAAAAATAATAATAATGTTGTACAAACTCTGACGGGATTTACCGCCTTCCCGAAAAGTATCGGTTATATGGATGTTAATTTTGATGGATATTACGACATCGTTTTATCCGATATTTCAGAGGAACACACTATTCAGGATAAGCGTTATATTTACTGGATGTATAATCCTAAAACTCAACAGTTTCAGCGCTCACCACAACTTGAAAAAATTGTAGGATTTCCAAAATTACATGGAGAAAAACAACAAATTGATTTTGGGGAGGGGCAGTTATATCAAGTAAAAAATGGCTTATTGAATCGAATGGAATGAGCGGAAATTTTTAACAGTTTAATAGAGAAAATGGATTTAAATCAAATTAAGTGTTTAATCTAAATAATTTATAATATTAAGTTTTATATAAAGCAGATTGAAAATTCATTTATATCAAAAACATTGGTTTTAAAAATTTAATCATTTAGAATGATTGCTTGCTCTTCCAGGCTTATATAAATAATAAAATAGT
>NZ_SJOH01000001.1 GCF_004331285.1 Acinetobacter sp. ANC 3781 | reverse complement strand
MTTTTCAAATTGTATAATTTTGATGAAAACTCATGAGTATTATAAATTTCAATATTATTTAATAAATCTTTAAATCTATTTTTTTCATTCTCATCTAGATCCAATACAGCTGAGAAATTATTGAATGCAATACCAAGCTCATCAAGTATTTTCTCTCTTTTATAATATGTATTTTTTTTAATATAGTCTGTTCCAGCTACTATTTTTTTTATTTCACTATAAATATTATCTAGTATATAAGTTTTTCCTGAGCCATTATTGCCAATAATAATGAGATTCTTATTGTTTAAAGGTATTATTTTATCTCTAATGATAATTGCTTTAATAAGCTTCATAAATATAAAAGGCTGAATAATCAGCCTTTTATATTACATCTTAATTTTTAAATTACAACATCTTAAAGCGCTGCAATCTGATCCATATTCGCTTTAATCTTCGCTAACTGGTCAGCAAATTCAGCAAGTTTTACTTTCTCGCCTTCAACCACAGCAGCAGGTGCTTTTGCCACAAAACCTTCATTTGAAAGTTTTCCTGCAATTTGGTCATGTTGCTTTTGAACTTTATCAAAGTCTTTTTGCAAACGACCCAATTCCGCTTTAGGATCAATTAAGCCCTTCATTGGAACAAATACAGAGGCATGACCCACAACGGATGAAGACGACAATGGTGGTTGTTCGCCATCTGCCAAGTAAGTGATGCTTTCCACTTTCGCCAATGCTTTAAACAATGGCTCGATACGTGAAATTTGCGCCACTTCAGCATCAGTGATGTTTTGCATCAATACTGGAAGTAAGCGCGCATTACCCAAGCCCATTTCACCACGGATGTTACGTACTGCACCAATCAAACCTTGTAGCCAATGCATATCAGCTTCAGCTTGGTCATTGATTTTCGCTGGGTCAGCAACAGGGTAAGCTGCAGTCATAATGGTTTCACCGCCCAAACCAATTATTGGCGCAAGAGTTTGCCAAATTTCTTCAGTCAAGTAGGGCATGATTGGATGTGCAAGACGTAAAGATGCTTCCATCACCGCAAGAAGAACACGACGAACTTCAGCTTTACGCTCTTCAGACACATTTTCATCGTTCAGAACAGGCTTGGTCAGCTCGACATACCAGTCACAGTATTCATTCCAAATGAACTCATAAATCGCTTGTGCAGCCAAGTCTAAACGATAGGTTGCAAAGGCTTGTTGAACTGCAAGTTCCGCTTTTTGCAGGCGGCTTATGATCCATTGTTCAGGCAATTCCCAAAGATCTGGACGTGCAGTTTGACCTACAGTTTGACCTTCCACATTCATCAGAACGAAACGTGTACCGTTCCAGATTTTGTTACAGAAGTTACGGTAGCCTTCAACACGTTTCATGTCGAACTTGATGTCACGGCCGGTGTTGGCAAGCGCACAGAAAGTGAAACGAACCGCATCCGTACCGTAAGCCTGAATGCCTTCCGGGAATTCTTTACGGGTTGATTTTTCAATCTTCGCTGCCTGTTTCGGGTTCATCAGACCAGTGGTACGTTTTTGTACCAACGTTTCTAAATCTACACCGTCAATCAGGTCTAAAGGATCAAGCACGTTGCCTTTAGATTTAGACATTTTCTGACCTTCGCCATCACGTACCAAACCATGTACATACACAGTTTTGAACGGAACTTGTGGCGTGCCATCTTCATTTTTCATGAAGTGCATGGTCATCATGATCATGCGGGCAACCCAGAAGAAGATGATGTCAAAACCGGTTACCAATACATCTGTTGGATGGAAGGTATTGAGGAAATAGTTTTCAGCATCTTTTTTCGCATCGCCAGTCCAACCTAAAGTTGAGAATGTCCAAAGACCAGAGGAGAACCAGGTATCCAAAACGTCTTCGTCTTGTTTCAGTTCTACATCCGCCGCAATGCCATTTTCCGCGCGCACTTCCGCTTCAGAACGACCTACATAAATGTTGCCATCTACATCGTACCAAGCCGGAATGCGGTGACCCCACCAGAGTTGACGTGAGATACACCAGTCTTGAATGTTGTTCATCCAGGCCATGTACATGTTGCTGTATTGCTCAGGCACGAATTTGATGTCGCCATCTTTAACCGCTTTAATTGCAGGCTCAGCAAGCGGTGCAATTTTCACATACCATTGGTCTGTTAAAAGTGGTTCAACGATGACGCCTGAACGGTCACCGCGAGGTGCTTTCAAGTCGTACGGTTGAATTTGTTCTAACCAGCCCTCGCTTTCGGCTTGTTCAACCAGTTTTTTACGTGCAGCAAAACGCTCTAAACCAATATAGTCTGCAGGTGCAGCAATGGTTTTAGAAATTTGTTCACCCGCTTTGGCAATGTATTCAAACTCAGCCAACACTTCAGCATTTTTGTTGAAGATGTTGATGATTGGCAAGTTGCAACGTTTACCCACTTCATAGTCATTGAAGTCATGTGCAGGAGTGATTTTTACGCAGCCTGTACCGAAATCTTTTTCGACATATTCATCGGCAACCACAGGAACCAGACGGCCTGAAATTGGCAGAACAATATTCTTGCCGACAAGATGTGCATAACGTTCATCTTCAGGGTGTACCGCAACAGCCGAGTCACCGAGCAAGGTTTCCGGACGCGTGGTTGCTACAACAAGGAAGTCGTTGCCATCTTTGGTGCGAAGGTCTTTATCTTCAAAGAAATATTTAAAGTGCCAGAGTGAACCTTTTTCTTCTATCGATTCAACTTCAAGGTCAGACAGCGCAGTTTGCAGTTTAGGATCCCAGTTCACCAGGCGTTTACCGCGGTAAATCAAGCCTTCTTTATGCAAACGTACGAATACCTCTTTCACTGCATTGGATAAACCATCATCCATGGTGAAGCGTTCACGTGACCAGTCTACCGATGAACCTAAACGGCGAATCTGATTGGTAATGTTGCCACCAGACTGTTCTTTCCATTCCCAGACTTTTTCAATGAACTTTTCACGACCCAAGTCATGACGGCTGATGTCTTGTGCAGCCAATTGACGTTCTACCACCATTTGGGTTGCGATACCGGCATGGTCCGTTCCCGGTTGCCACAAGGTATTTTTACCTGACATACGGTTATAACGGGTCAAGGCATCCATAATGGCATTGTTAAAACCATGACCCATGTGCAAGTTACCAGTGACGTTTGGCGGCGGAATCATGATACAGAAAGAGTCGCCTTTTTCAGACGGCTTAAAGTAGCCGTTTTCTTCCCAAGTCTTGTACCATTTTTTCTCGATCTCGGTAGGATCGTATGTCGTAGCAATATTTTGCGCAGAATCAGTCATAGTCAGAACAGATCAAAAGTGAATGAAAAATTAGGACTATTGTAGCAAAAAAATTACCGAATGAGGCAGCTTCGCCAAATGCAAACTTTATGCAATTGGCATACACTGAATAAGATCTTATGATAAGAGTTGAATAAAAACAGCGCGAATGGTCGCAGAACAATTCTAAAAAGGACATTATCGGTATGAGCTATTTTATTTCTTTAAAATTAACCCGGGAAACCCATCAGCGCTTTCAGCAGATTCATCAGCAATTGAACCAAGGTGAAAGCCAGAGTTTAGCCAAACCTTTAGGCGAGGTTTTGGCTGATATTTCCTGTGAAATTGTCGATCAGGTGTTTGGGGAAATTGCACGGTTATCGACTTCGGTTGATCGAGAATCCGAAAAGATGGTCCAACAAATTTTAGAGACCGTACGTAAATATATGCCCTGGTCGGTTTCATTCTTTGGCAATGATCGCTTGGTCCCGATGGTAAATTATCTAAAAGATAAGGCCTATGAGAAAAATGGTCAAAATTATATTTCCTATAGCGTCGATCATGTCTTGGTGGTTGAGCTGCTGGAATGTGTAGAGCAAATGAAACAGGGCAATACCCATTATGTTTCGCCAGGCTTAAAGGCATTTACCCAGTTGGTCGATCAAGGGGTGACCAGTCTGGTTCGTGAACCTAAAAACATATTAAAATTCAATTTGGTGGTCGATAAAACCTTAAATGGCGTGATTCATTTGACTACACAGATGGGTTATAAGCGTTTAGAAAGGCTGGGTACCCACTACGATTCGCAACTGACGCATCGTTATTTTGATCATTTTCTGATGTTTTTAAATCACGAGGAAAATACTAATAACAGATCAATTCATTAAGATATCAATACATTATCAATCTATAAGTAGCATGAGGGACAGCAATATGGCGCAGCAGGACAGTTTAGACAATAAGGTGGTATGGATTACCGGTGCATCTTCAGGTTTGGGTAAGGCACTTGCACAAGAATGTGCCTTACAGGGTGCACAGGTTGTACTCACCGCTCGTCGTATGGATGAACTGGAAAATGTTCGTCAAAGTTTAGTTAGTCCAGATCGACATATTTGTATCAGTGCCGATATTACTGATGAAACTCAAGTTCGTCATGCTTATGAACAGGTTTTAAATGAGAAAGGACGTATTGACTGGTTAATTAATAATGCTGGACTCAGTCAGCGTGCCTTAATTGGCGATACCACCATGCAAACTGAACGTGCAATTATGGAAGTGGATTATTTCTCTCAAGTGTTCCTCACTAAAACCGTTTTACCGACTTTCTTAAAGCAAAAATCAGGTCGAATTGCCTTTGTATCCAGTGTTGCAGGTTTATTGGGTACGCAATACCGCGCAAGCTATTCAGCAGCAAAAGCCGCGATTCATATGTGGGCAAACAGCCTAAGAGCAGAAGTGGCTAATGATGGGGTGGCGGTTTCGGTTATTTTCCCCGGCTTTGTCAAAACCAATGTGTCTTTCAACGCTTTAAATGGCGAAGGCAAAGCCCAAGGTCATCAAGATGAAGCAATTGAAAATGGCTTGCAACCTGAGGAATTTGCTAAAACTGTAGTCAAGTCTCTGTTGAATGATGAAGAATATATTGTCGTTGGTGGTACTAAAGAGAAACTCGGCGTTTTAGTTTCGCGTTTGTCGCCACCCCTCCTTTATAAAATGATCCGTAAGATGAAGGTGAAGTAACCGTTTTCTTAAAGCTAGGCAGACTTACTTTAAGCCAAATTTGAGTTGAGCATGTACTTTAATGATGAAAAAAGATTCTTCTTATGGAGTGCATGTCTAAGCTCTTTTTCATTTTACAACTCAGCTTTAGCTAATCCTTAAGGCACAGATGGATGAAAGGAATTCTGTATACATGATGCAAAATAAAAAAGTGATGCAAAGTAAAAAACGAATCGCTACTAAGACATTCAGTTATGCAGTTAAATAAAGCATCATAAAAGGACAGGGAGTCGGGGAAATTATAAAAGCTAAACTTTAAATTATCCCGGAAAAACTTCAGACTTAAATTTGACGGAACTCAGTATTAATTTTCCAAAAGTTTTGTAGATGAATATCAATACTGAGCAATGGATTCAAATAGAGTTATTAACTCTGTATCGCCGTTCCATAAGCAAACACTTCCACTATCCCGCCTTGCATGCCCAGTTCAGTGGTACTCAATCGCAGGCCCATAATATGAGACGCGCCCATCTTTTCTGCTTCCAGTTTTAAACGCACAATCGCTTCACGTCGAGCACGTTCAACCACACTTTCATAACTGGTTAAACGCCCACCGAAAAAGTTCTGAATATTGGCAGTCACATATTTGAAGTAATCATGTGAGATGACCACATTGCTACTCACCAATTGCCCGTGATGAGGTGAGGTCTTAAAGCGACTGTTATCCAGAGTGATATAGGCTAGCCGATGTTCTTGTTGCTTCAGTTCATTTAAATGCTTTCTTTCGGTATGGCGACCGAAGCCCCAGCCTATGGCAAATAAAATCACAAAGATAACAATTTTTAATATCAAGGCATCCATAGCTTAGCCTTGAGTCGGGAAGGGATCAGGTAAGTGTTGTGCATTTGCTTCAACCACGACTGCAGTGCCATATACAAACAGTTCAGAAGCCCCTTGAGCAATATTTGAGGTCGAAAATCGGATACCCACTACAGCGTTCGCACCGATTGATTTTGCTTTTTCAATCATGCGGCTCATGGCTTCCTGACGTGATTCTTCAAGCAATTCGGTATACGCCGTCAGTTCGCCGCCGACTATATTTTTTAAGCCAGCCAGCAGGTCGCGTCCAACGTGTTTGCTACGCACCGTACTGCCATAGACCACATCAATTTGACGGATAATGGTATGTCCCGGAACAGATTCTAAATTACTTAAAAGCATTTTTTGGTATTCAAATAAGGGAGGTTGTAGTGAAGATAGGAAATCATGCTTTAAAAAGCAATAAAAAAGCCTGCAGAGTGCAGGCTTTTTTACAACGCTTAAAAATTATCTAGCGCTGTTTGCAGCTTTACGTTCAGCAGTAGATGGCGCTTGTTGAAGGGCATCACCGGTGTTGGCTTTAATACCACCACCGAGTGTTTTATAGACTTCCACCTGGTTATTCATGTTGGCTTGTTCAAGCAACAATAAACCTTGTTCAGCAGCATAAGACGCACGTTGCGCATCCAGTACCGTCAAGTAACTGTCAATACCCGCGCGGAAGCGGGCATTAGAAAGTCGGTAGGTGGTATTAGTAGCATCAACTAAACGGCGTTGTGCTGCCAAGCGGTCACCAATATTTTGGCGAACAGCCAAAGCATCATTCACTTCGCGGAAAGCGGACTGAATCGATTTTTCATAGTCAGATAATGCAATTTGCTGATCTGTTTCTGAAATCTTGATATTGGCTTTGCGTGTGCCCCAATCGAAGATTGGAAGATCAATACTTGGACCAATTGACCAGACAAATCCACCAGATTTAAACAAGTCACTTAAGCTGGTTGAAGCATAGCCTGCATTACCCATCAAACTGATGGTCGGGAACAAGCGTGCTTTAGCTGCAGCAATATTGGCACCCGCTGCAGAAAGTTGATATTCGGCAGCACGGACATCAGGACGGTTATTTAGCAAGTCACTTGGTAAACCGGCACTAAAGGCATTGCTTTTGCTAATACGTGTCACACGTTGAGTTGGTAACAAGTTTGCAGGAACCTGTTGACCTACAAGCAAGTTAAGCAAATTTTGTGCTTGCGCAATTTGAGTCTTGTAATTGGCAACATCATTACGTGCAGTTTCTACAGAAATCTGTGCCTGACGAACAGGAACTTCACTGTCGATTCCAACATCGAAACGTTTTTTGTTGAGATTATAAGATTCAAGTTGAGCTTTTAAGGTTTGGTCTGCAAGTTTTAAATTTGCATTGGCAAACGAATAGTTCAACCAGGCTTGAGCCACCTGACCTATAAGCGCAATTTGAGTAGCATCACGTGCACTTGAAGTGGCTAGATAAGTATCTAAAGCATTGTCTTTTAAGCTACGGACACGACCCCAAAAATCCAGCTCATAGGCAGTTACGCCCAGACCCACATTGTAACTGGTCATTGCACCATTGGTATTGAGCGTATCTTGACGCAGCACACTACCGCTGGCACCAATGGTTGGAAGCTGATTGTTTTGAGTGATTTGATACTGTTGCTGCGCACGTTGAATATTTAATGTCGAGGTACGTAAATCACGGTTATTGGCTAATGCCAGATCGAGCACCTGTAATAGACGCTGATCGGCAAAAAAGTCCTTATAACCCTGTTCAGCAATAGAAGGACCAGAGTTGCTGGTTAAATAACCTTGTTCTGGAATATTGGCTTGAGCCACGGGCTCTGGCCCACGCATGCTTTGACACGCTGTCAAAGCAAGCGCAAGTGCAGATACCGCAATGCTACGACCTGTAACAGACCATACCTTTTGCATCACGATGTTTGCTCCTGATTATTTGGTTTTTTAGGTTTAAATTTAAAGATACTTCGAATCCAGACATAGAACACAGGAATAAAGAAAATACCCAGTAGAGTCGAACTGATTACGCCGCCCAGTACACCATAGCCGACAGAGTGCTGGCTGCCTGCGCCTGCACCCGAAGAAAGAGCAAGAGGAAGTACACCAAAACCGAAGGCTAGGGTAGTCATGATAATTGGACGTAAACGCATTTTTGCTGCATGAAGGGTTGCTTCAAGTAAAGGCTCCCCTTTATCTTCTTGCAGTTCCTTGGCGAATTCTACAATCAAGATCGCATTTTTTGCTGCCAAACCAATCACGGCAATAATCGCCACCTGGAAGTAAATATTATTCGACAGGTTTGGATCTTTCAGCAGCACCATACCTAAGAATGTTAAACCTACTGCACCCACAATCCCCAACGGAATTACCAGCATAACCGAGAATGGAATAGACCAGCTCTCATATAGTGCTGCAAGGCACAGGAACACGATTAACATTGAAAGTGCGTATAGCCCAAAGGTCTGAGAGCCAGATTCACGTTCTTCCAAAGATAAACCTGTCCATTCATAGTCAAAACCGTTCATACCCATTTCAGGCAGTTTGGCGATGATTTCTTCCATGGCAGCCATGGCATCACCCGAGCTGACACCCGGAGCAGGCGTACCCTGAATGTTGACTGATGAAATACCGTTATAACGCTCTAAACGTGGTGAACCATAAGTCCATTCACCGGTCGCAAAGGATGAAAACGGCACCATTTGACCTGTGGTACTACGTACATACCATTTGTTGAGATCTTCCGGCATCATTCGTGCATCAGGAATGGCCTGTACATAAACTTTCTTTACACGACCACGGTCGATAAAGTCATTAATATATGAACCACCCCATGCAATACTCATGGTGCTGTTGATTTCTGCAATGCTGACGCCCATAGCGCTGGCTTTTTCATTATCGACATAGATCTTGTACTGTGGCGTATCTTCCTGACCATTTGGACGGACACCAGCAAGACGTTTATCTTGTGCAGCCATACCCAAGATCATGTTACGCGCAGTCAGCATTTTCTCATGACCATTACCCGCAGCATCTTTCAACATCAAGTTAAAGCCTGCAGAAACACCCAGTTCAGGCATTGCAGGAAGCTGTAAAGGCATGACATAAGAGGCATCTTTAGCAATCACGTTAAGCGCCATACCACGTTGAATAATGGCACCCACAGTAGATTCTTTAGTGGTACGTTCTTCCCAGTCTTTCAGTTTAATAAATGCAAGACCGGCATTTTGACCGACCCCGGTAAATGAGAAACCAGCGACACTGAATACCGAATCGACATTGGCTTTTTCACCTTCCAGAAAGAAGCCAGTCATTTGATCAATAACTTTTTCAGTACGGTCAAGCGTGGCATTTGGTGGAAGCTGAACCAGCGTCATCACCACACCTTGGTCTTCATCCGGTAAGAATGAACTTGGCAGGCTCTTGAACAAGAACAATAGACCGACAATCACTACCGTATAAATCGCACCCGCAATGATTTTATGAATCAGCAGCTTTCCGACCCAGTTTTGATAGCCTTGCGCCATACGGTCGAAACGACTATTAAACCCACGGAAGAAGCGGGCAAAGAAACCATTGCTTTGCTCTTTGTTCTTATCATGCTGCTTTAATAAGGTCGCACACAGTGCGGGGGTGAATGTTAATGCCACAATCAGTGACAGAACCATTGCGGTAACCAGCGTAATCGAGAACTGGCGGTAAATCACCCCGGTGGTTCCGCTAAAGAACGCCATTGGGACGAATACTGCAGACAATACTGTGGTAATACCAACCAGTGCACCCGAGATCTGACTCATCGACTTTTCAGTCGCTTCAACAGGTTCCAGGTGTTCTTCCGCCATAATACGTTCAACGTTTTCGACTACTACAATCGCATCATCGACCAGTAGACCAATGGCAAGAACCATGGCAAACATCGTGAGGGTGTTAATTGAGAAGCCAAACAAGTTGATAATCGCGAATGTACCCAAGACCACCACAGGCACTGCCATGGTTGGAATAATGGTTGCGCGCCAGTTCTGCAAGAACAGGAACATTACCAGGAACACAAGGATGATTGCTTCAATTAAAGTGTGAACTACACTTTCAATTGAAAGTTTGATAAATGGGGTTGTATCAAACGCCAGCTGATCTTTTAAACCAGTTGGATAATTTTTACGTAACTGTACTAAACGTTCTTCTACAGCAGTTGCTGTATCTAATGCATTTGCACCAGTGGCCAGTTTAATCGCTACACCACCCGCAGGCTTGCCATTAAATTTAGAGGTAAACTGATAGTTGTCCGAGCCTAATTCAACTTTGGCAACATCACCCAAAGTGACTTTCGCCCCAGTTCCAGCACTCTTTAGATAAATTCCGCGGAACTGATCTACTGTTTGTAATAAGCTTTGCGCATTTACGGTCGCATTTAAAACTTGACCTGCAACGGCAGGAGCACCACCCAATTGTCCCACTGCAACTTGTGCATTTTGGGTACGTAAGGCAGCAACGACATCACTTGGAGAAAGCTGGTAGCTGGCTAGTTTGGCAGGATCAAGCCAAATACGCATTGCATATGAACCACCAAAGACCTGAACTTCACCGACACCGGCAACGCGGCTAAGTGGTTCAGAAATATTCGAGTTCACATAGTCTTTAATGTCGGCATCGGTCAATTCGCCATTAGGTGAATAGAAAGCTAATACCTGCAAGAAGCTTGCACCAGACTTGGTGACTCGAAGTCCCTGACGCTGTACATCTTCAGGAAGTAATGCAGTCGCCGACTGTAATTTGTTCTGTACCTGAACCTGAGCGATATCCGGATCGATCCCTTGTTCAAAGTTCAATGAAATGGATGCTTGACCATTACCGGCACTATTTGAAGAAATATAGCGCAAACCATCAAGGCCATTCATTTGCTGCTCGATGATTTGGGTCACTGTATTTTCTACAGTTTCCGCAGATGCACCTGGATATGTTGCAGAAATGCTAACCGTTGGCGGAGCAATGGTCGGATATTGTGCGATCGGCATTTTGCTGATGGTTAAAATACCCGCCAGCATAATCACCAATGCAATCACCCATGCAAAGATCGGGCGATGAATAAAAAAGTGAGCCATTTAGTCTACCCCTTATGTATTTAAAGTAGATTTTTGTTCAGTTTTTGGCTGTGCTTGCTGCGCAGGTTGAGCGGCTTTATTGGCTTCTGCTGCAGGTTGACCTGTACCTTGAGGAGCGGCGGCTGGTTGATAAGGCTTAGCAACTACGGCCGCACCTTCTTTGACCTTGGCAACACCATCAACAATCACTTTTTCACCGGTTTTTAAACCAGAAGTCACGATCCAGTCTTTACCTTGTACACCCGCAGTTTCTACAGGGCGTGTTTCAACCTTAGCTTCAGCATTCACAATCATGGCAATCGCTTGACCAGTTGGAGTACGGGTAATCGCTGCTTGAGGAATCAAGATGGCATTTGGAATCACACCTTGTACAATCTTTGCAGTGGCATACATGCCCGGAAGCAGCAAATGATTCGGATTCGGGAATACAGCACGTAAAGTCACGGTACCTGTTTCCGGATTCACACTAGCATCAGAGAAAGCAAGGCGGCCTTCCACAGGGTAGTCGCTACCATCTTCAAGCTTAAGTTTGACTTTGGTATTGTTGCTGCTGTCTAAACTGCCTTTGCTCAATTGTTGACGTAAACGCAATAATTCAGCACTTGACTGGTTAATGTCGATATAGATTGGATCTAAACGTTGAATCGTCACTAAAGGATCGGCTTGACTGCCCGTAACCAATGCACCAACTGTAACTGTTGAACGGTTGGTCTGACCTGAAATTGGCGCACGCACAGTTGAGTAACCGAGGTTGATTTCGGCATTTTTAAGTTCAGCCCGGGTTGCCGCCAAATCTGCTTCAGCTAATTTTACTTGTGCAGCAATATCATCATATTCTTGTTTTGAAATGGCATTGGTGCCGACAAGTTGACGATAACGTCCTTCTTTAACGCGTAATACATTCAAGTTGGCTTGTTGACGATTTAGTGCTGCACGAGCACTATCCACGCCAGCACGATTGGTGCGCGAGTCAATTTCATACAAGGCTTGTCCTTCACGAACATAACTGCCTTCAGTGAAAAGACGTTTTTGAATGACACCACTGGTTTGTGGGCGCACTTCAGAAATTTCAAATGCTGTGGTCCGGCCTGAAAGTTCCACCGATTGTTCTACGCTCTGGGGTTGAGCAACAATGACACCGACTTCAGTCGGTGGCATTTTTTGGGCTGCTGCAGCTTGCTGCGCATCCTTTGGATCTTTGCTACAACCAACAAGTGCAATACTTGTTGCTAATGCGCAAGCGGTAAAGGCGGGAGCCCATAGCTTTGCAGACATCATTGTTCCACCTCGATTAGATTTTTATCTAAAAATTAATTTGTTTTCGCTCTACTGAATTTGACGTACAGCATATAAAGTAGGGTGATCCAAATAAAACCTATGCTCCAACCAGCCAAAACATCAGAGGGAAAATGTACCCCAAGGTAAATCCTTGAAATCCCCATGATCAACAACCATATAAAAGCACATAGCCAAATCAGTCGGTGCTTTGGATGTTCCAGACTTAGATAAATAGCAAGAAAACCCAAAGTAGCGGCATAAACACTATGTGCACTGGGAAATGAAGCACCATAGCTCTGAACCAGGTGATAAATTTCGGGTGGGCGAGGTCTTGAAATTATATATTTGAGCAGCCAAGCCGTGGCAATGCTCCCTATAAGCCCTAAACTTATAAAAATAACATTTGTATATTTTTTATACCATGCTTGATATAAACACCAGATTGTGGTTAAAAATAGCACAAATGGCATACCACCTAGAACAGAAAGCGTGATAGATATCGTATTTAATTGCACTGTACGATGCTGACTCATCCATTCAACCATGACTAAATCGAATGGGTTAAGTGAGGGAGTAAAAAGCATTAATACACTGAAAATAAATAAGAAAAATCCTGCATAAAGCAATAGGTACGGCATGTAAGGAACCTTTATTATCTTAGCCGATTGGAGCGAGACTAATTAATATTTAAAGTGTACTCATCAGTACACTTTATTTCAAGTATGTGTAAGTTATGCTGATTTCTTTTTTACCGATTTTTTAATGTAAAGTAAAATAAAAAATAACCAATTACTTATAAGTAGATTTTTGTGATTGCGGAGATTCTTCCACTTCAAGAGGAACCTTCGGTGGCCAAAAAAAGTCACTCGGACGGGTTAAGAAATGAGTCAGCACCAGTTTGGCTAACGGTTTCCATTGTTCAAAACGCACGCGGCGTGCGCGTAGTGCCACAATAATGGTCAGACTGAAACTGACAAATAAGTTTGTCAGGCCAATTAATAATACCCCTAAAAAAGATACAAGAATCAAGCCAATTTCAGGACTGCCATTAATATTGATCAAGCCTTGAATAAAGTTGGCAGAGGCAAAGGCAATATGTCGAATATCTAGCGGAAGACCCAAGATAAAACCAAACGTTCCCATGCTGCCTAACATGATCCCGAATAAGAAATTCCCGGCTAGGGCGCCTAAATTCCGTTCAATATATGCAGCAAAATGATTTAAGCGTTCTTGACCGAGTAACACTTTTAAATGGACATGCGCTTTCAAACGCGGACCCACTTTGCGGTATACCGCCATATTGTCGAAATAACCTGCAATCAAACCCGAGAAAAATAGGCAAACCCCGGCAATGGCAGCATGCGGAATGGCCAGTGAGGTAAACGGATTAAGGGAATGTAAAGTTGTGGTTGCTTTGGCATGTGTTAGCAGTGGTTCATCCATTCCGTATTGCCAAAGTAGGCTAATCGCTGCTGCGGTAGGAATGGCAATCGAGATGTTACCGAGAATGGCAATAAACTGGGTTCGGATAATATTAATGATGAGTGCAGCAAGTTCCGCAATTTGCGCATTTTTAGAACCTTTTTGATGCTGTACTGTGGCCGCAAGTGCTGCTGCGGTCATGGCCGGTTGTTTGGTTGCGACAGTGAAATGGAGCACGTGAATCAGCATGAAACCCAGTGAATAGTTCATGCTAAACATAAATGCCTGCATGAGGGGAGCCATGACCAGACGTGCCGTCAAGATTTTCAAGGTCGCCATGGTGGCAATAATGAAACCAGCACCTGCTGCTGCCTTGTACATCGACCAAAAACCCTTTTTGTCGGTACTTACATAATGCTCGCCGGTTTTACTGGCATTTTCGGTGACTTGTAAGGCAACTAATTCACTGTTATTGGCAAGTAAAGAACGAACACTCCGTTCACTATAAATAGCGAATGTAAAGTCGACCAGTAAAGCGCTGAGTGATTCATAATGAATTTTGTCTTCTTCAACAATCAAGTTAATTAACAGTTCGATCCGATCTAGACATTGTTCAAGAAGCGATAATAAATAATTCAGACTGATACTTACGCCAATACGCTTGATGGCACGACGAATTTTTGAAACCACATCGCGACATTGTTCAATCATTACCAAAGCCTGCGAGGCATCGGGTGGGGCAATGACTGCCAGAGGGTCGGTATTTTGATGCAGCTTTTTATAATGCTGAATGAATTCGATAATTTCCCGGTTCTGTACCAGAAAAGGCGATTCATATTCTGTTAGGTCAGGTTGTGCATTGATGAATTCCGGATACAGTCCAATCCCGCTAATTCGATAGGACAGAACCGTGATGGCTTTAATCAGTTCACTTTTAATTTTAAGCTTTTCTGCCTGGTTGCCATGACCTTGATTGAGTAATGCAAATAACTTTTGCCAATCCTCATTAGAAATGCTGTCCAACCAATACTTATCACTACGTTGATAAAACACACGGCGGACTAAATCTTGTAATTGGGTTTCATCATTAATCAGCGGTAAAAAATGAGCACCTACGCGTTGTGCGAGCTGATTCCAGAAACCATCGAGAGATAAAATGCCGGTATCGGCATACAAGCTGGTCTGTTTGTATTGGCTAATCAGTTTTAAGACAAAGTTTTGTAAGGTAGACACTGCATTGGGGGTAATCAGCAGTGCTTGTACAAGTGCACGAAATTTGCAGTTAATTTCTTCAGTATTGGTTGAGTCATCTGGTCGAATCCGGTTGACCAGCTCAATTAACAATAAGTCATCAAGAACAGCTTGATGAGATTCAAGCTGCTCCTGCATTTTTAAAAATAGATCATTAAAATTTATATGCATAAGCGGAGATTAAGTCTATTTTTTTCAGAATCCATTATTGAATCCGGTTTAAGGCAAGTTGGGTCAGGTTAATCAGGGCCTGGCGATATTCAGTATGAGGAAGTGCATCTAAAGCTTGCAGTGCTGATTCCGTTTCTTCGGTTGCACGTTGGCGGCAGTAATCCAGTGCACCACAGCTTTGCACAATCTGAATGACACGTTCTAATTGGGTCGTACCACCAGTTGCAATGCTACGGCGAACGATTTCATGTTCTTCATCGGTGGTTTTTTGCAGTGCAGAGATTAATGGCAAAGTGGGTTTTCCTTCCATTAAATCATCACCAATATTTTTACCTAATGTTTCAGCATCGGAAGTGTAGTCTAAAATATCGTCAATAATCTGAAAGGCATTACCAAAGTGACCGGCAAAAATTCGTAGCGGTTCACGGTATTGTGGTGTACCGGCTAAAATGGCTGCGCCTTCAGTCGCCAGTTCAAATAAACGTGAAGTTTTACCGTGAATAATATCAAGATAAATCTGTTCTGAGGTTTCAGGCTGATGCTGTGCTTGTAATTGTAGAACTTCACCTTCAGCAATTTCACAGGTTCCTGTCGAGAAATCTTTGAGTAAAGTTATGTCGTTTAAATCGACCAACAAGTCGAAAGCACGTGAAATCAGGAAATCACCGACCAGAACTGCAGTCTGATTGTTCCAGGTTGCATTGGCGGTCGGGCGGCCACGACGTAATCCCGATTCATCCACCACATCATCATGTACAAGAGTTGCAGTATGTAGCATTTCAATAATGGCCGCCAGTTTGCGCTGACGTTCTAAATCGGTCGCGCCGCAGGCTTTTGCCGCCAATAAACACATGATCGGACGCATGCGTTTACCGCCTGCTTCAACGACATGTTTACTTACCGCCATCACCAAAGCGACTTTTGAAGTAATCCCTTCATTAATAAACGTGTCCATCGCAGCAAAGTCTGAAGCAACAGGAGCGAGAATATCTTGCTTAAAGTCGATGGCCATATGAAGAGAAACCTCTAAAAATTGAATTGCTTATTCTATAGTGTAACAACTATATCTGATGATATAGATAAGATCTTAATATAGTTGCTTAAATCCTGGCTAGGCAAATGGTTTTAAACAAGTGACCATTCTAATAGCTCATCTCATATGTGACTGAGCCGGTATTGGGTAGTCTATAGTAGCGAATTGATTTTAAAAATCTATTTCATTTTATAAAATGCAAGATTTCGACCTAAAAGTCATTTATTTTCTAGATTTTGATCGTATATAAAATAAACATTCAATCAGCGCAAAAAAACCGTAAAATGGCTTGTTGTTTGATTTATTATCACTTAATATGTTTGCCCTAATATATACCCCAGTGGCGCTCGTATTAAGATCGGTATATTCCTTTATCGGCACGACGACACGGGCATGTTTGGAGTACATTATGTACGCAGTAATCCAAAGCGGTGGTAAACAGCACCGTGTTATCGAGGGTGAAACCCTTAAAGTAGAATTGTTGAAAGCTGAAACTGGTACAACTATTACGTTTGATGACGTATTAATGCTTGTAAACGGCGAAAGCATTCAAATTGGTGCTCCAGTTGTTGCTGGTGCTACAGTAACTGCTGAAGTAGTTAGCCACGGTCGTCACGACAAAATCCGTATTGTTAAAATGCGTCGTCGTAAACATTACCGTAAACAACAAGGTCACCGTCAATGGTTTACCGAGTTGAAAATTACTGCTATTTCAGGCTAATTACGAGGATTATGAAACATGGCTACTAAAAAAGCTGGTGGATCGACACGTAACGGTCGTGACTCGAACCCTAAAATGTTAGGTGTTAAAATGTACGGTGGTCAATCTGTGACTGCTGGTAACATTATCGTTCGTCAACGTGGTACAGAATTCCACGCTGGTACAAACGTAGGTATGGGCCGTGACCATACTTTATTTGCTACCGCTGATGGCGTGATCAAATTCGAAGTGAAAGGCCAGTTCGGTCGTCGCTACGTATCTGTTGAAGCTTAAGCTTAAACAGAAAAAAACCCACATTTGATGTGGGTTTTTTTATGCTTGTAAATTGGATAAAAATAATCAGCGTCTTCATCATGATGTAGAAAAAATGACATTGAATATTAATAACAATACAAAACTTCTTATTTTCTCAATTATTACAAAGAAAAATTGGTTTAAGATGGCACATTGAAGAAATTGTTATACAGCAAATAAAAAGGTGATGAGATGAAAATGCTTCGTAAAACCCTATGTGCTATGACATTAGGTACAGCAACGCTTGCACCGATAATGAGTACTACTGTTTTTGCTGCGCCTGTTGCAGCATCGGAGCAGCAAGCAACCAACAATTTGGTCAAACAGTTAAGTAATATCCGTAGTTTGTCAGCAAATTTTGAACAAACGACCAAAGCGACGTCGGGTAGTAAAGTAGCTCAGAAAAAAGGCTTAACCGGACAACATATGAATCAGACCTTTAAAGGTGTAATGAAGGTTGCCCGTCCTGGTAAGTTTTTCTGGGAAACCACCAGTCCCTCAAAACAGACTATTGTGACCTCAGGTAAAACCGTTTGGATTTATGACCCTGACTTGCAACAAGCAGTTCGTCAAAGTCTGGATGACCAAGTAGCGAATACACCAGCTTTATTATTGTCGGGAAATACCAGTCAGATTATGCAATCTTACCGGGTGACACAACCGGATAAAAGCAAGACTTATTACACCTTGCTTCCTAAAGACCGTGATGGTGCATTCCAAAGCTTGACTATTAGTTTTGGTGTCAACAAAGCACCAAGTTTAATGATTTTGGAAGATTCACTGGGGCAAACCACTTATGTTCGATTTAACAATGTAAAAGTGAATCCTTCAATTCCAGCATCAACCTTTAATTTCACACCACCTAAAGGTACGGATATTATTGATCAGTAATAAATTGATTTATAATGAGTTATTTAAATAATTTTTGTTTAGAAGCAGTCATCCGTGGCTGCTTTTTTCGTTCATGTTCCGCTGAAAATATAGCGATGCTTTTATAGATAAAGTAAATTTAATTTTTATTCCTCACGATTAGTTTATCTTCTTAAAGATACATATTTAAAATTTCATTTAGTTACTGAGCTTTGTATAGTGCAGGGGCATGATAAAAGGTAGTAGGTTGTCAAAATAAGATGAAAATACGCATGAATCAACAATGGCTCTGGGCACTTCCTTTTTCTTTTGCTGCACTGGTAATGACGGGCTGTCAGGAACGACCTGCCCCACAAGCTGAACTGGCAGCCACAACAAAGCAGGAAAAGGCGGAATCTATTCCATTAATTCAAGCCAAAGTTGTTCCTGTGAAACTGAGTAAACCTGAAGCGTGCGAGGCGGAAGGTTGCATGCAATATGATATTCAAACGGTTGAAACGAATGTTAAATGGATAGATGATTATTTTATTGATCGGGTTAAAAAAGCCGATCCGATTGCCTTCTCAACCGCACCGAATCAAAAAATCAATACTGCTGAGGGTGCGAATCCCAACTTGAGTCAAAGTTCGACCTATATTCGCTTTGTCAGCCAGCAATATGATCAGGCCACTTTTGCCATACAAACTTATATCTATTCTGCAGGTGCGGCACATGGTATGTATCATCAGGAATTTGTGAATTTTGATTTGAAAAACAAGAAACGTTTGGCGTTGCAAGATATTTTGGTGAAAGGTGCAGAGCAGCAAGTATTAGATACCCTGTATGATTCAAATTCGCTCTGGTTAGATCAGCACAGTATAGAAAGAGACAAACTTAAATTAAGTGATAATTTTTACTTTGGTGCCAACGGGATTGTATTTGTCTATCCTCTATATGAGTTGGCTTCCTATGCAGAAGGGATGACCGAACTTACCTTGCCTTATGTTGCGTTGACCAAATTGGTTAAAGCGGAATATCTGCCAAGTTTGCCGAAGTATCCAAGCCTATAATTTTGGGTTAATTCGGTGAAATTTGCTTTAATAAGGCACAGCTGTAAGCCCGGTCACTGTCTTTTTTGCTGTTTAGCGCTTACACTATAGCCAGTTTTTTTCTTTGCAAAAGATTGGCTATGATCGACCCGAAATTAATCAGAAATAATATTGAGGCTGTAAATTTAGCCTTGGCAAAACGTGGTGTACAGCTGAATGTAGAAGAGTGGGCTTCACTTGAGGCTCGCCGTAAAGAGCTTCAGTCGAAAACTGAAGCTTTACAGGCAGAACGTAATTCGGGTGCAAAACAAGTTGGCCAAATTAAAAAATCTGGTGGCGATGCATCTGAAATCATGGCACGTATGTCAGCGATTGGTGATGAAATTAAAGCGGCTGAAGTTGCGCTTGCTGAATTGCAAAATGAAATTGAAACCAAATCGTTAAGTATTCCAAACATGCCGCATGAATCTGTGCCTGAGGGTAAAGATGAAGACGACAACGTTGAAATTTTAAAATGGGGTACGCCGCGTCAATTTGATTTTGAAATCAAGGATCATACTGACCTCGGTGAATGGATGGGCGGTCTGGAGTTCGAAACTGCGACCAAATTAACCGGTACGCGTTTCAGTGTTCTTAAAGGTCCATTGGCACGTTTACAACGTGCGCTTACCCAGTTCATGCTCGATACCCATACCTTAAAAAATGGTTATACCGAAGCCTATGTGCCTTATTTGGTGAATGCGGATTCTTTGCGTGGTACAGGTCAGTTGCCTAAATTTGAAGAAGACTTGTTCAAGCTTCAAGGCGAAAAAGAATATTACCTGATTCCGACTGCCGAAGTGCCAGTGACCAATTTCGTGCGTGATGAAATTGTTGATCCAGACCGTTTACCACTGAAATATGCTGCGCATACGCCATGTTTCCGTAGTGAAGCAGGTTCGTATGGCCGTGATACTCGTGGCCTGATTCGTCAACACCAATTCGACAAAGTTGAGATGGTGCAAATTGTTAAACCTGAAGATTCCATGCAGGCTTTAGAAGAATTGACCGGTCATGCTGAAGGTATTTTGCAAGCTTTAGGTCTGCCATATCGTAAAATCATCCTGTGTGGTGGGGATATGGGCTTTGGTGCGATCAAGACTTACGATTTGGAAGTTTGGGTACCGAGTCAAAATACCTATCGTGAAATTTCAAGCTGCTCATGCATGGGTGATTTCCAGGCCCGCCGTATGAAAGCACGTTACCGTGTCGATCAAAAGAAAACTGAATTTTTACACACTTTAAATGGTTCCGGCTTGGCGGTCGGCCGTACCTTACTTGCGGTGATGGAAAATTACCAGCGTGCAGACGGTTCGATTGAGGTTCCTGAAGCACTTCGTCCATATATGGGCGGTGCAGAATTTATTGATTAATCTCCGGATTGCTCAATAAATATACCAATGGCACAATTTTGTGCATGAAAATTGCTTAAGACAGTCAGATCTAAAATACTGAGGTAATGCGTGGATATCTTTCCAATCTCTTTAAAGTTGCAACAGCAACCTTGTCTGATTGTTGGTGGTGGACATATTGCTTATCGTAAGGCAGTTCTTTTGGCAAAAGCAGGCGCAGTCATTGATGTGATTGCACCAGAAATCGAAAGTTCTTTACTTGAGATTGTTGAAACTAGCCAAGGCCAATATGTCCAAGCCCCTTTTAGTTTAGATATTCCGTTACGCAATTACCGTTTGGTGATTGCCGCAACCAATGATAAAGCCACCAATATTCAAGTTTTTGAAGCCTGTGAAGCTGAAAAAATATTGGTGAACAGTGTCGATGATCCACCGCATTGTCGTTTTATGGTTCCGGCCCTTATTGACCGTTCACCCTTAGTGGTATCCATTGCCACCAATGGCACTTCGCCGGTGTTATCCCGTCAAATCCGAACTCAGCTTGAAGCCAGTATTCCTCATGGCATGGGCAAGCTGGCGGAATTTTCCGGAAAATGGCGGGCTGCAGTCAAAGCTAAAATTGAAAACCCGGATGAACGCCGTATCTTTTGGGAAGACTTATATGCCAGCCCACTCAAAGAACAGGTATTTAATGACAATATTGCGGAAGCAGATCGTTTAATTGAACAAGCTTTAATTGAGTGGAAAACCCCAAAAGGTGAAGTTTATTTAGTGGGCGCAGGTCCGGGTGATCCGGAACTACTCACATTAAAAGCTTTACGCTTGATGCAACAAGCCGATGTGGTTATTTATGACCGTTTGGTATCACCGCCGATTTTAGATTTGTGTCGTCGTGATGCGACAAAAATCTATGTCGGCAAGGCTCGTTCCAATCATAGTGTTCCTCAAGACGGTATTAATGCTTTATTGGTGGAATACGCAGCACAAGGTAAGCGTGTCTGCCGTTTAAAAGGCGGTGATCCATTTATCTTTGGCCGGGGTGGTGAAGAGATTCAAGAACTCTTTGCTGCAGGTGTGGCTTTTCAGGTGGTGCCCGGAATTACCGCGGCATCGGGCTGTTCTGCTTATGCCGGTATTCCTTTAACGCATCGTGATTATGCGCAAAGTGTCCGCTTCCTGACTGGACATTTAAAAGAAGGTTCGCCGGAGCTACCTTGGAATGAACTGGTTTATGAAAACCAAACCCTGGTGTTATATATGGGTTTGGTGGGATTGGAAAGAATTTGTGCGCAACTGATTGCACATGGCCAACGACCTAATATGCCGGTTGCGCTTATTTCTAAAGGAACGACACCAGACCAGAAGGTTGTGGTGGGAACTTTGGCAGATATCGCCTCTAAAGTGACAGAACATCAAATTCAAGCGCCGACCCTGACCATTATTGGTGAAGTGGTGAAATTGCGTGAACAATTGCAGTGGCAAGCTTAATCAAGCTTGTCATTTTATTTAAAGTAGAGAACTCCTGTGATCCATGTCGTATTGTACGAGCCAGAAATTCCTGCAAATACAGGGAATATTATTCGTTTATGTGCCAATACCGGTGCGCAATTGCACTTGGTAAAACCGCTGGGTTTTGAGCTGGATGATAAAAAGCTCAGACGTGCAGGCTTGGATTATCATGAATGGGCACATATGAAGGTTTGGGAAAACTTTGCAGAATGTGTAGCTCATTTAAAAGAGCAGGGCATTGAAACTGATGCGATTTATCCTTTAACCACCAAAGGTTTTGAAACGCCGCATACTTCAGATTTAAACCGTCCGGTTGCATTGTTAATGGGACCTGAAACACGGGGCTTGCCTGAAAATGTCCGTATGATGTTTCCGGAAAAACACTGGATTCGTTTGCCGATGGCAGCGACTTCACGCAGCTTGAACTTGTCGAATGCAACTGCTGTGATCCTTTATGAAGCTTGGCGTCAGCAAGGCTTTCAGGAACTAAAGTAAATGATTTAGGCTTAATTAAGAACCACCTTTGGGTGGTTTTTCTATGTAAACTTCACTCACTCTATCTTCAGGTTTCTATTGGTTTGGGTCATAAAAAATAAAAAAAGTGAAATAAGATAAGCAACATGTTGAATTTGATAAAAACAATAAAACTTTTAAAGTATTTTGAATGGCTTAATTAAGGTATGGCAGTTACTACATCTGTATCTATTTTTGCCAGTCAGACAGCAGGAAGTGGGGCTGAAAAAGTAGAACCCCTTACACAAGCTGAAATTTAGCAAGGCTTAAAAATATGCAGCTAGATAGCAACGTATGAACCAACAGATTGAGGCATGGAGCAAAAACTTAAAGGCTGAGAATTTTCAGCGAAGCTAGACTGGACGCAAGTTGAAGAAATCCAAGCGTCAGGAAGTCTGTGGAATTTATCAAAACATCATTAATAATATCTATCGACTGGGGGTTGAAAACAAGGCGCCTTTACCTGAGTAAGATCAAAAACTGCTGCAGGATCAAAACGCTTTTATTCAGCGTCTGGGTTATAAGGACAATATGATAGATATCCAGATGGATTTTAACTGTCGGATTAAATAAAAAAGACGCATCAAGCGTCTTTTTTATACAGAAAATTCAACGTATTAATGAGAGTCATCAAACTCGTTATGTTGTGGAGCAGGGTGTTTAAAGCCTTTGGTTTTATAACCCAGGTATAAAATACCGAACATCGCCCACCATAAACCATATTTCAATGATGTTTCTTCAATTTCTAACCAGAGTGCAAATACACTAATGAAACCCAGTAATGGCACAATCACAAAATTTAAAAGATCTTTAAAGTTTTTGGTTCGTCCATCACGCAATGCATAACGTGAAATTACCGACAGGTTTACAAAGGTAAATGCCGTTAAAGCACCAAAACTGATGAGTGAGATCACTGTATCAAGATTCATAAAGCCAGCAGTTAAAGCCACAGCACCGACAATTAAAATATTGTATGAAGGTGTCAGGCTTCTAGGACTGATATGGCCAAAGATTTTCTTGTTAATGACCCCATCACGACCCATGGCAAACATCAAGCGTGATACACCAGCATGTGCTGAAATACCTGATGCCAACACTGTCACAATTGCAAAAGCAAGAACATAGGATTGGAATAGTGAACCGCCAACAAGCATTAAAATATCGGGCTGAGTCGCTGCAATATCCTCAAAATATGTTTTCGGATCGTTCGGGAAGTAAATTTGCATGAAGTAGGTGCTGATAATAAAAATTACACCTGCAATCAAAGCAGTTAAGAAAATCGCTTTAGGCAGGGTCTTTTCGGTATCTTTGGTTTCTTCAGCAAGTGAACTTAAGGAGTCAAAACCGGTAAATGAGAAGCACAGTAAAGTGGCACCGGTAATCAGTGCACCGACTGAAGTCAGCTCGTTCCAAAACGGTTCAAGGCTCCAAAGCTGATAACGCTGTTCTGCAGAGATTGGACCATCTGCATTAAAGCCCGCTTGTAGCTTGGTGTAAACCAAATAGGTAAATACAGCAATTACAACCAATTGTATCAACACGATCAAGCTATTAAAATTCGCAACAAAGCGTGCACCCTTTAAGTTAACACCAGTCATGAATGCCGTGAGCACAACGACCCAAACCCAGTGATTTACATCGGGGAATAATGCCTCAAGGTAAATTACCGCAAGAATGATGTTGACCATTGGAGACAGCAAGTAATCTAGCCAAGAAGACCAGCCCACCATAAAGCCAACATTGGGATGAATCGATTTTTGAGCATAGGTATACGCCGAACCCGAAGAAGGGTAGCGACGAATCATATGGCCATAACTCAGGGATGTTAATAAAATTGCAACGAGTGCAAATATGTAGGATGTCGGTACGTGAAAATGACTTTCTTCCGATACTAGGCCGAAAGTGTCAAATAACGTCATGGGCTGTATATAAGCTAAACCGATAATAATGATGTGCCAGAGTCCCAGCGTTTTTTGCAGTTTAGCTGCCGATGGAGTCCCAGAGATATTTGTCAACGGCGTTATCCTCTTAATCGTTGATCAAGGATCAGTCATGTTTATAAGGATCGTTTGAGACGAACGATCCCCCCTATACGAATAAAACAAAAGTCCGCCAATCTACTCTAGTTTGGTATCTTTTGCCAGTATCTTTATAAATTGTTAATGCAGAAAATATGCCATGCGATATAAATAATTAGCTTCAACTTTCCACAAAGCAAAAGCCCGATGCTTAAAAAAACATCAGGCTAATTTTTTGCTATATTGGCTTATTTTTCAATATTTACCAAGCTTTTTTTAGAATCGCTTTTAAATCACTTAAGGTCGCTTCTTTCGGGTTGTAAATAATAGAACCATCATTTAAAGCCTTTTCTGCCACTTCATCTAACTGTGCCTCAGATACCTTACCTGTTTCACGTAATGTACGGGGTAATTTGGTCAGGGTATATAAGCGATCACGCATGGTGAGAATTGTTGCAATAGCCTTATCTGCCCGTAAGTGCGCAGGAGTCTGGGCGTAAATATCTGCACCCGCTAAAGGAAGCAATAATTCTGCTATTTTGTCGCCATTCACTTCTTTGTTGTATTCCAGTACATAAGGAAGGAACAGGTTCATGCATAAACCATGGGGTAGATGCGCAACAGCACCCAAGGCATGTCCTAATGAATGCACCAAGCCCACCATTGAGTTCGAGAAGGCGATACCTGCCATGGTAGAAGCTTGAGCCAATTCAAGGCGGTCAAACTCATCTGTTGGGTTATTAAGTACATTGAATAAACTGTTGCTGACCTTTTTGATCGCAGCAGTGGCATAGGCATCACTAATTGGATTCGCAGCCATACAAGTGTAGGCTTCAACCGCATGGGTTAATGCATCCATTGCTGTCATAGCGGTTAAATGCGGTGGCAAGGTTTGTGTCATACGCGGATCGAGAATTGCTGCATGCGGCATCAAATAATAAGATGCAAATGGCATTTTGACATTTTTTTCAAGGTCGGAAACCACAGCCACCATGGTCACTTCTGAACCCGTGCCTGATGTCGTAGGAATTACGAAAAATGGTTTTAACGGTTTTGGAAGATTATGCGCACCTGAAAATTTCAGTAAGTCATCACCGCCTTCAGTCACCAAAATGTTAGTCGCTTTAGAAGTATCAATCACTGAACCACCACCTACCGCAATAATTGCATCACAGTTATTGTCTCGATATGCCTTGGCTGCATTGCGAACGGTTTGTACGCTTGAATCGGGTGGAACATCATCAAAAATATAACCAATCACCGCATCGGTAGATTCAAATGCAGCTTCGATCGGAACTAGTAAATTATTTGCGCGTACGCCTTTATCGGTAATGATCAGTGGGCGTTTGGCACCCAAAGTTGCAAGTTCAAATGGAATGTGTTCTAACGCGGCATGACCTGCGATAACTTTTACTGGGCAGAAAAATTCGTAATAAGGCTTAGCCATGTTATGCACTCCGTTTAAAATAGGATTGAGCTAGTTTCAAATAAATATTTGCAGCTCCGGTGAGTTTTTGTTTTAGGCTCAATTCGGTTGGATATTGTTTTACAGCAAGCTCGGCCAAGAGTTTAGGTAAAATCAGTGATTCCATTTTATTTAAGCAACGGACCAGACGAATGGCATTTGATACATCACCATCGGCAATCATACGGTCGTGAGCAAATGCTTGTGCAGTACTTTCCTGAAAAGAAAAGACGAGAAAAGCATGGGTTAAGTGCTTGAAAGTAATGGTTAGATCAGGCTTGATGTCTACAGATTTTAGTAATTTTAATTGATGGTCTTCCGTGACTTTCGCAATAAATGCCGGGCCATTGGGAAATACTTTCATCGATAGAACAAAACCGACAGGAAAGTTAGAGACTTCCTGTTTTACTTCGTCATCGACTTGACTCGCCATTACCAGACCTCTGCCAATCACATCCATCATGAGTTTGACATAGGTCAGTTGTAAAGCGGGCTTTACGGATTTTGTTGAAATCACTCGCGCATCCCTTATCTAAAAAATATTTTATTAATTTAGAGTAAATACTCTAATTTATTTTTATGTCAAAAGCAAAGTTATTGTTGCATGACTTGGACTTGATTAAAGTAACCGCTGTTGTCTAAAGTTTCAATGATATCCGTACATAAATCATTAAAGTGCGGGTAGTTCGGAACCAAGTCCATAACACGAACCATTTCCAGTCCTGCATAACCGCATGGGTTAATGGTATGGAAGCCAGACAGGTCGCAATCAATATTCAGTGCGAGTCCATGATAGCTGCGGCCTTTACGGATTTTAAAGCCTAAAGAACCAATTTTACGTTCATTGACATAAACCCCAGGTGCATCCGGTTTGGCATAGGCTTCAATCCCGTATTTGTTGAGCAGTTCAATCATGAGGTTTTCTGCATAAGACACTAAAGTACGGACATTCCAGCCTAAACGGTTTAGGTCGAACATGAAGTAAGCAACCAGTTGACCCGGACCATGCCAAGTGACTTGTCCGCCACGATCGGTTTGTACTACTGGAATGTTGCTGGACATCAAAATATGTTCAGGCTTTCCTGCTTGACCTTGAGTTAAAACCTCATGATGCTGCAAAATCCACAGTTCATCTGGGGTATTTTCATGACGGTTTTCAGTCAGGCTTTTCATGTCCTGAAAACGATCTGGATAGGGCGTGAGCTGGTTAAATTGACGAATAATCAGGGTTGGTTTTAGAACAGCATCAGTCACGTAAAGTGCGTCCTTAAAGAATTTTAAATATTATAAATGATTATAATGAAATCAGGCTTGGATAGGGAATGATACCCAGATGATTTGCCATTTTTATTGGAAGGGATTCAATGGTTTTCTATAGATATAAAAAAACACGCTGCTTAGCGTGTTTTTTATTTATCTTAAAGGGCTGTTTTAATCAATGGACATGCAGCTAAATCGGCATAAAGCGCATGCACCTGTTCAAGCTCCAAGAAAAGCAGTTGTGCAGTTAAAGAGTGATATTTACCTGTGCGAGATACTTGAATTTTAATACTCGTGCTATCAAAGTCAGGGAAGTGTTTCACTAAAATTTCTACAACGGCGACATGTAAATCATCACTCGCTTCACCAATCAGTTTGATTGGATAATCCATAGGGAAAACCCAAAGATCTTCTTGAAGTTCGCGAGATGGCGTACGGTCTAACATGGTCATAGTAGTCCCCTTATATCAAACGCCTGCATGAATGCAGGCGTTATATGTCTTCTGAATACTTAAATGGGGATACTCGAATACTTTTCAAGCCCCCCATCGGTATCATCAAGAATTAGTCGTTTTCTAGGAATGAACGTAAGTGTTCAGAACGAGAAGGATGGCGTAATTTACGTAATGCTTTAGCTTCAATCTGACGAATACGCTCACGTGTTACGTCAAACTGTTTACCGACTTCTTCCAAAGTATGGTCAGTTGGCATATCAATACCAAAACGCATTTTCAAGACTTTTGCCTCACGTTCAGTCAAGTTCTCAAGTACTTCACGAGTCGCTTCTTTTAAGCCTTCTGAAGTTGCAGCATCAATTGGAGAAGTGATGTTGCCATCTTCAATGAAGTCACCCAAATGCGAATCTTCATCATCACCAATTGGCGTTTCCATAGAAATCGGCTCTTTGGCAATTTTGAGTACTTTACGCACTTTAACTTCATCCATTTCCAGACGTTCGCCCAATTCTTCAGGCGTCGGTTCACGGCCCATTTCTTGAAGAAGCTGACGTGATACACGGTTGATCTTGTTAATGGTTTCGATCATGTGTACTGGAATACGAATGGTACGTGCCTGATCGGCAATAGAACGGGTAATCGCCTGACGAATCCACCAAGTTGCATAGGTCGAGAATTTATAACCACGACGGTATTCAAACTTGTCTACGGCTTTCATCAAACCGATATTACCTTCTTGAATCAAGTCAAGGAATTGCAAGCCACGATTGGTATATTTTTTCGCAATCGAAATCACCAGACGCAAGTTTGCTTCAACCATTTCTTTTTTCGCACGGCGCGCTTTGGCTTCACCAATCGACATACGTTTAGAAATATCTTTAATGCCTTTAACATCAAGACCCAGTTCTTTTTCGATGTCTGCAATCTTTTGTTGGAATGCAAGCACATCTGGACGTACTTTTTCCAAATAAACTTTTTGTTCAGCAGGTGCTTTAGCAATTTGTTCATCTAACCAGGCTGGATTTGATTCATGGCCCGGGAACGAAGTACGGAAGTGATTACGGTCCATACGGCCGCGACGTACTGCATAACGCATTACTTCACGTTCAGCGGTACGAATTTGTTCATGCGTACCACGAATCATTTCTGAAATGATGTCAAATAAACGCGGGGTAAATTTAAACATCATAAACACGGTTGCCAGTGCTTGAAGCGCTTCTTCTGCCTGTTTGCTATCACGACCATGTTTTTCAATAGCAGTTTTGGTTAATTTCCAAGCATCTTCTAATTCGGTAAAACGAATACGGGCAATTTCTGGATCTGGACCTGATTCGGCTTCAGACTCATCATCGCTTTCAGCTTCTTCTTCTTCGTCATCATCCAACTTTACATCTTTAGTCGCTTTGGTTGCAGCTTCAGCTTTTTCAACAACAATTTCTGCTACTTCTAGAACTTCTGGAATTTCTTCATCAGATTCTGGATCTAAATAACCAGATAAAATATCAGCAAGACGACGTTCACCTTCGGTAACATCGTTATATTCTTTTAATACAACTTCAACTGCATTTGGCCAATACGCAATAGAATGAAGAACGTCACGAATACCTTCTTCAATGCGTTTAGCAATGCTAATTTCGCCTTCACGTGTTAAAAGTTCAACCGTTCCCATTTCACGCATGTACATACGTACTGGATCCGTGGTTCGACCAGGTTCGCTTTCAACTGAAGCAAGAACGGCTGCCGCTTCTTCTTCAGCGACTTCATCGGTTGCTTCAGCGTTATTGCCGTCGAACATGGTGTCATCAGATTCAGGCGCACGTTCATGCACTGGAATGCCAACGTCTTGAAGCATTTGAATAATGTCTTCAATCTGTTCGCTTTCCGTGATCGAGTCTGGGAGATGATCGTTAACTTCAGCGTAAGTTAAGTAACCTTGCTCTTTGCCTCGGCTAATCAGAGCCGCTACTTGAGAAGTAGGGGAAGTCATATCGCTCATCTTTGCTTACTCTTCATTGAATCAGTGGCAGTGAAAAACCGTGCATAATAGCACAATTCGCTTAAAATTGTTTTGAATTGATTGGTCAAGTATCATTTAGAAAGATGACTTTGATTTAACAATTGTTTTCAATATTGGGTTGGAATTTTATTTTTCAAGTGTGTTTAATGGAATGCCTTCAAAATATACCGGGTTTTCTGCATACATTCTGAATAAAATTCTGCATGTTAATAAATACACAATTTTAGGGTCAAAAAACAAGAGTAAATTGAGTTTGTTATATAAAAAATTAAAAAAAACTTGACAAGATTTCCGAACAAAGATAAATAGCGCCTAGACCCATTCACTTTTTTCACCATGAGGTAGTTTTAGTGTCTTCTACAGATTTTGAACTAGATGATAGCTTCAGTGATGATGATGTCAGCTTTGATGAAGCCTCAAGCAAAATTAGTGCTAAAGAGTCTTTGGAAAAGCGTCGTCTCATTGACGATTTACTCGCACAACGTCGTTTGGAGCGTGAACTGAAAGATTTTGATTACGATCTGGATGATGACGACGACTTTGATGATGAAGAAGACTAAATTGTGATTTGGCATAGCCGGCTAAAATGCTATGCTATCCGCAGTTATTTTACTGAACTTGGATTTTAAATGAGTGCTTTAGATTTAGACCTATTGAGCGAATACCTAGACGGCGACCAAAATGAACACGGTCTAGATTTTGCGGCAACTCATGGTTTTTTATGTGCAACTGCTGTTGGACCAACTTTTGATAAATGGCTCGAGGAACTTTTCGATAACAATCAAAAGAAAGTTCCTGCTGAAATGATTGCTCAAATAAAAGCATGGTTAGAAGCAATTCGTCAAAACTTGGCCAATGAAGAAGGAATTGAATTTCCTTTTGAAATTGAAGAGGCGGATGTTGAATCAAGTTTAGGCGACTGGAGTGTTGGTTTCGTTGATGCTATGTTCTTAAACGAAGATGCCTGGTTCACACCTGAACATGAAGAACAACTGGTAGATTTAACTTTACCCATGATGATGTTCAGTGGTGTGGACGATGAAGATCCACAAATGGAATCTTTCCGTCGCAATGGTCAGCTGATGGACGAAATTGCTGAAGAAATTCCAGCAAACTTAAATGAAATTTATTTAATGTATCACACGCCAAGCTAAGGGCGCTGTCATAGTTAAATGCTGTGTTTCATTCAATGTAAAAAACACCTCACTTGAGGTGTTTTTTTATTGCTTAAATCAAAACATTTTTGCGCAAATCAGCCATAGCTAAAACTAAATAAAACCCATTCCATCAGTACTGTAAAACTGATTACAATCAGCCAGATCCCTTCCGGGATATGCCCCAGTATCTGAATGAATAGAGAAGTCGTGCAGCTATTAATATTGATGAGCAATAAACAGATGCTAATCACAACTAATCTGCAGGCAATTGATTCCAATTAATAGTTTCTTTTTTTGGGGTGAGGGGGCAGCGCTGTTCACGCTCTGCAAAATGCCATGCCGTGAAGAAGCTTCCTGCAATTAGTATAACGATAGCAGAGGAAATTTCTATACTGATTACCTGGATCAAGAAGTTAAATAACAAAAAAGAGAGAATATAGGCAATGGTGAAAACAGCATAATAATATTTCATTTAAATCTCCCCAAGCACATCCAATTCAACATTAATAAAAACAAAGCTAGATAAGCTTTTATGTGATTATTGACGATCAAGAAAATAGTTTCGGATAAAGGGTAATCGCTAAATTCTTTGATTTGAGGAGATATGTTTGCAGCTTCCATAGAATACAAAAAAAATCCGTATAAGCGTTTATGATGTTCACCCAGATTTTTATCTCAACAGAAGCGCCTGCATGTTTTTCTATTAAGCTTTATGTTTGAACTTTCGATATAAAAACCAAATGCAGAAAACGCTCACTATTGCGATAATGACATAGCCGACACTGCTGAAAATGGCTTGCATCAGCTCCTGATTTTCTCCGAAATAAAAACCCATACAGGCCAGAAAAGTGGTCCAGATAATTGTACCTAGACTACTGTAGAACATGAATTTCCCGAAGGGCATGTGACTCATGCCAGCTGGAATGCTGATTAGTGAACGAACTGCAGGAATCATGCGGCCAAAGAAAACAATTCGGTGCCCATAGTGTTCAAACCAGTCCAGAGATTTTTTGACATCGTTAGGTTTTATAAAAAGATATTTGCCGTAGCGATCTACAAAACGGAAAATACTGTCGTGATTAAATTTATACCCTACCCAGTACAATATAGCCGCAGCAATCAGGGAACCTATACAACCCGCGATAATTACGCCAGTTAAAAGCAATTGCCCTTGTGATGCAGAATAACCTGCAGAAGGCATAATAATTTCCGAAGGAATCGGAGGAAAAATATTGTCGAGAAACATTAATAGAGCAATACCGAAGTAGCCCAATTGTTCCATAATGGAAATAATCCATTCAGTCAAATTCATAAGTTTGTAAAAATAATAATGATATCCAAACCATCCTAAAGTTTATTTATTGTAGGGTAAAGTAAAGCCAAGTCATTAACTTTGCTTATTCCTGACTATGGACTAGGGTGTGAATGTAAACCTTTCTTAAACTATACGAAAGTGCAAAAGGAATCACACTGAGCATCGCATATTCAAATAGATTGGGTTTCAAGTGGTAGGCAATAAAGATTGATAAAATAGTGCCAATAACAGCTCCCAAGGTCACAATAAAAAGATGAGATTGTTGATCTAAAAGTATTTTTATTTCTTGTATTTGTTGATAATTTTTTCCACGTACAAAGTCAACACGTCTATTATAATTGACCGAACGAGTAATTGATTTTGGCATAATTTAACTCCTTTTTCACGTTATATGTTTAATTTTTTACTTTAAAAATTAATGAGTTACAGGATTGTTTTAATTTTAATCTCAGGTTATCAAATTATGTGAGACTTAGTAAGCATTAAAAGTGAAATTTGGTGATCTTTTTTTAATTATTGTTTATTTTAGGTAAATAAAAAGCCCTCAAATGAGAGCTTTATTTATATAACTTTACAAATTTAAGTTTAAAGACGTTTTCGCTTAGCAGCTGCAATTTGAGACTGACGCATGCGGAAACCGGCTTTCTGTTGCTCTGTAGTTTTCTCAATACAATATTTACAAGATACCCCATGTTCATAACTTGCAAGTTCAGCTTCTTCAGGAAGTAAAGGCCATCCACATGCATGACACTTAATGTTCTGACCTTCTTCAACACCATGGGTTACTGCAGTACGGCCATCAAATACGAAACATTCGCCTTCCCACATGCTTTCTTCAACCGGGGTTTCTTCGAGGTATTTTAAAATACCGCCTTTTAAGTGATAAACCTCATTAAAGCCTTCCTGAAGTAATAAAGAAGTTGATTTTTCACAACGAATCCCACCAGTACAGAACATCGCAATCTTCTTGTCTTTATGCTGTGCAAGGTTTTGTTTTACATATTCTGGAAATTCACGGAACGTTTCTGTCTTAGGGTCAACCGCACCTTTAAATGTACCGGCTTTATATTCGTAGTCATTACGGGTATCGACCAGAATCACGTCATCACGTGCAATCAGTTCGTTCCATTGTTTAGGATCAAGATAATGACCGACTAAGTCGCGTGGTTTAACTTCCACACCTAAAGTTACAATCTCTTTTTTGAGTTTGATTTTCATTTTACGGAAAGGTTTATCATCGCTATGAGATTCTTTGTACTCCATAGCGTTAAAGCCTTCATTCACAAGAAAAGTATGAATTTGATCAATCGCTTCACGATCCCCAGCCACAGTACCGTTAATACCTTCACCAGCTACAATTAGAGTTCCACACAAGTTAATGCTGTTGACCAAGTCTAAAAGACGTTGTTGAAGATCGGCAGGATCTTGAACTTCTTTAAATTGATATAGTGCGGCAACAACCCAACTTGTGGTCGCTTGCTGTTCTACAGGTGCAAGCTGTTCTACAGTAGCGTTCATGGAATACTCCAAATGTATTATGATAGGACAAAATTCAAGGCGCGTATTTTAACGTGAATTGTATGAAGAAGCGAGAAAACCATATCAAAAATATGGTTATTAAGCGAAAGATGCCGATATAGGTTGTCATTTATCAAATCGAGCTTGAGTTAAAATCGTTTGATAGATGATTTTATTGATTTCTCAATTGTGCAGGAGTGTGTCTTGAGTACTGACCGTCGAATTGCTTCTTTGACCCCATGTGCAGGGCGTTGTTCTACGGTATTTGGTGATTCGGTATGCCGTGGTTGCCGTCGTTTTAACCATGAAGTGATTCAGTGGAATACTTATACGCCTGAACAGCATACTGCGGTCTGGAAGCGTCTGGATGCACAGCTGGATCAAATTTTAATACCCCTGTTGCCGCATGCCGATTTGCATCATGTGGAGGGCTTTGTCTTATCTAAGCGGGTGCGTTTACGTGAGGATGCCTCCAAAGGTCGCAAGCTTTATCATGCACTTAAAATTTGTGAGAAGAATAAAAATTTAGCCGAAGAAAGCGGTTTGGGGATTCAACATAAACAGGTGAAACCGCTCTGGCAGGAATTTGAACGTCGGGTACTGGCTTTGGCTACAGCAAGTTACGATTTTGCTTTTTTACGTGCTGATGGTATTAGCCATAATTTATTGCAGATGATGGAAGAAGATTAAAAAGATCATTTTTATTTGAATTCCCAAAAAATTAAAGTGTAGAAAAAGTGAATATCGCGGAATATCTGTTGTACTGTCTGACTGTCGTGATCATGATTGCGACACCTGGACCTGTCATGATGCTGGTCGCCAGTGCAGGGCTTAAAGGTGGTTATCGTAAAGCTTTGCAAACGATCTTTGGCACCAACTTTGCCTCACTGATTTTAATTACTGTTTCCATTTTAGTTCTGAAAGGTTTTCTGGATATTAGTGAGCAATGGTTCAGAGGCATTAAAATTCTAGGCTGTATATATATTGCTTATTTGGGTATTCAAATTTTAAGGGGAGTATTCTTTTCTAAACAGGAGGAATCACCATCACAATTAAAATTCAAGTCCATGAATGGGGGTTTTAAACAGGGATTTCTGGTTGGTATTTCTAATCCTAAAGATATTCTTTTCTTTGCTGCATTTTTTCCCCAGTTTGTACAGATTACCCCTCATTTGGATATTAGTCTGGGAATTCTGACCTTTAGTTGGATCGTACTGGATTTTGCCACTTTATCTATGATTTATTTAAGTTTTAATCGTTTATCCAAATCCAAGATTTACCATAAATTGTTAGGGGCTTGCGGTGCCACTCTAATTTTAATAGCGGGATATGGTTTGTATTCAACAGTGTTCTCAATATTCTAAATAATAATAAAGGAGCTCCTAGAGCAAGTAAGGCGGATTAGTTAAGAGCTTTTACCATAAACGTCTTGGCTTTAGATCATTCGCGGCGAAGTCTTATCTTTTCATCGCAAAACTCGTCCACTGCTTAAATTAAGACAAAATGCAGAAACAGTATTTTTAAAATTTAGTTTTGCCTTACGCTGTAACCAAGTATGGCTTTGTTCTTGCTCAAGTTAAGAATGATGTTTCAGCGTATCAAGGAATATACTGAGTTCAAAATTAAAACTGCCAGTCAAGTTCTTAACTGACTGGCATTACCTCGAGTCAGGGGCTTTTATTTTTTAATTTTAGAGATTATGCGTTACGCGATACTGCACAATTTCTTCAATTGTAATCACGGTTAAATGATGAGTTTGTGCATAAGATAGAACTTGAATACCCGACGCCATTGTGCCATCTGGATTAGTCAATTCACACAAAACACCTGCGGGTTTTAAACCGGCTAAACGTGCTAAATCAATCGTACCTTCAGTATGTCCACGACGGGTGAGTACACCACCATTACGGGCGCGTAAAGGAAAGACATGACCAGGACGGTTTAAGTCACTTGCGATAGCACCATCTTTAATGGCTGCTTTTACAGTGGTAGTACGGTCTTTTGCTGAAACACCTGTGGTTACACCGGTTGCTGCTTCAATGGTTATGGTAAATGCTGTTTTAAACTGGCTTGAGTTGTCAGTCACCATTGGTGGAAGTTCCAAATGATTGGCCAGTTCATCGGTTAAGCATAAGCAGACAATACCTGAACCATCACGAATCATACGCGCCATGGTTTCAACAGTTAGCGTTTCTGCAGCAACAATCAGGTCAGCTTCATTTTCGCGGTCAAAGTCATCCATCACCAAAACCGGTTTGCCTTGGCGGATATCTTCTAATGCTTTTTGAATACGTTGTTCAGCCGGAGGAAGGGCTGAAAAGAAAATTTCGGGTTGAATCAAACTAGACATTGAAACGCTCTCGTAAAATAAAAATACGGTTGAACATTTCAGGACTGATGCAGAAATGGGGTCGCAGCGATAGATTAAATATAAATATCGGTTACGTCGTCTTCTTTCATCCGGACTATACCGTCGGCTTTGGTTTCTCACCAAATCTGCCTGTCAATCTTTTAAGAAAATTGACAGGCTCGTGGGCTGATTAAATCTTATCATTTCATCTAAGTTTAACTTACCACCGGTGGGGAATTGCGCCCCGCCCTGAAGCGATGTGCAATGATTATAGACCTGTTTTTAATTGAGGGCGCAGCTTTGTATAGATCAATCAGTCATATAGATATTAAATATTTGAATAATAAAGTGAAAATTACAAGAAAATAAAAAAGCCCGCATACTGCGAGCTTTTTAATATTTTTGAATTTAAGCCACTTGAACAGGAATACAGTTCGCAGTGTGACTTACAGTATTGTTTGGGTTTGCATAAACAAGACGTGGTTTATGTGCATTCGCTTCAGCTTCAGTGAAATCACCAAAGGTTGCAATAATCACTAAATCACCGACGTCAGCTTGATGTGCAGCACCACCATTGACAGAAATAATACCTGAATGATCTTCACCACGAATCGCATAAGTGGCGAAGCGTTTACCATTCGTGACGTTCCATACGTGGATTTCTTCATATTCACGAATACCTGCTAAATCCATGAGTACGCCATCAATTGCACATGAACCTTCGTAATGAAGTTCTGCATGCGTAACTTGAGCACGGTGAATTTTGCATTTTAATAAACGAGATAGCATGGCTGGCGTCTCCTTAGTCGAGCTAAGATTTTATCTTATGGTTGAATCAATCACTTTTTACTGGGTAAGTAATCCGCAGCAAGCGCATTTTGCTCTGAAAAAAGCATCATGGCAAGAAGGATTGTTCAACAATTTATAGATTGATCAATTCGGTTTATAAGCATTGATTTGATTCATGGCTGGCTGTATGTCACCGTTTACCAGCAATTTAATGCGAGATAAAGCGTGCGCAATGGCATCATCCATTAAATTTTGTTCGCTGCTCGGGGCTTTGCTGAGTACATGTCCGGATACCCGTTCTTTTGAACCAGGATGACCAATACCAATACGTAGACGATGGAAATCAGGACCTGTATGCGGAACGATATCGCGTAAACCGTTATGACCACCGTGACCACCGCCTGTTTTTAAGCGAATTACACCGGGATTCATATCCAGCTCATCATGCGCAATCAGCATCGTTTCTGGGGCAACTTGATAGAATTTTGCGAAGGGCACAACACTTTTGCCAGAGGCATTCATAAAGGTTGTGGGTAAAAGCAGACGAATGTCTTGACCTTCAATATTACCGCGACCGCTGATTCCGTAGAATTTAGGATCGGCTTTGAGGGAAATGCCATAAGCTTCAGCAAGGCGTTCAACAAACCAAGCACCTGCATTATGGCGGGTTTGGGCGTATTCCTTACCAGGATTGCCCAAACCGACAATTAGCGAAAGTTTTGACACTAATTATACCGTTAACACTTATGCGCGTTTAAAGTCAGCGTGCATTGGAGTGTTTTTAGCTGGGTGACGTTGTAAAGCTTGGATTTTAACGCTTTCAACTTTATCGCCCACTTGAATTTCAATCACTTCTTCAAAGAAAGAGTTGTCTTCAAGAAATTTAACAAGTTGACGAAGTTCTAAAGTCACAGTTACAGGAGCAGCTTCGCCACCGTAAATGATTGCTGGAACTTTATTTTCTAGACGAAGGCGGCGGCTCGAACCTTTCCCTTGTACTGATTCGTCACGAGCTACTGCATTTAATACGAAGTTTGCCATGATGACATTTCCTCATTGAGTTTAATGGACTGAACCTTCGACCAGTTCAGTGATATAAAGCCCCACCATAGGGGCAGGGCTTTTAAAATTTAGCGCTGTATTATAGATAACTATCAAACATTGCGCTAATAGATTCTTCGTTGTTAATACGACGAATTGTTTCAGCAACCATACTAGCAACTGAAACCTGGCGAATCTTACCAAGTTCTAATGCTTCCTGAGAAAGAGGAATGGTATCTGTTACGACAAGTTCGTCGAGTACAGAGTTCTTCAAATTCTCAAGTGCTTTACCTGAAAGTACAGGGTGAGTTGCATAGGCAACTACACGGCGAGCACCAAATTGTTTCAGTGCATCAGCGGCTTTACACAAAGTACCGGCGGTATCCACCATGTCATCCACGATTACGCAGTCACGATCTTTTACATCACCAATCAAATGCATCACTTGTGATTCATTTGCTTTTTGACGACGTTTATCAATGATTGCAAGATCGATATCACCCATTTGCTTAGCTACAGCACGTGCACGAACTACACCGCCAACGTCTGGAGAAACAACCATAAGATTATGGTGTTGCTGTTGACGAAGATCAGCAAGTAACGCAGGAGTACCGTAGATATTGTCTACAGGGATGTCGAAGAAACCTTGAATCTGGTCAGCATGAAGGTCGATCATTACAACGCGGTCAATACCTACAGTTGTCAGCATATCTGCTACAACTTTTGCAGTAATTGGCACACGGCTTGAACGAGGACGACGGTCTTGACGAGCATATCCAAAGTAAGGGATGACAGCAGTAATACGACCTGCGCTTGCACGACGTAAAGCATCGGCCATCACGAGGACTTCCATAAGGTTGTCATTCGTTGGGGCACAAGTAGGCTGTACGAGAAATACGTCTTTACCACGAACATTTTCAGAAATTTCGACAGCAATTTCACCGTCAGAAAAATGACCTACAGATGCTGCACCTAAAGGAATGTGCAGGTGGCTTACGACTTTTTGGGCGAATTGTGGATGTGCAGTTCCACTAAAAACGACAAGATTGGGCATGAAGCACCCTTGGCGGTTGGAATGTTTGAAAGTAGATGGCAGGGGCGGCTGGATTCGAACCAACGGATGCCGAGATCAAAACCCGGTGCCTTACCACTTGGCGACGCCCCTAATGCGGCAGAACTTTAATAGTTTTGTGGTTCTATGTCAAGGTAAATTAACAAATGAACCTGCAAACTCTGTTCTGTCTTTTTTGAGAAAATGGCAGGGGTAGCTGGATTCGAACCAACGGATGCCGAGATCAAAACCCGGTGCCTTACCACTTGGCGATACCCCTAAATCTGATCACTGTAATTTTTATTTAAACCACTGGTTTAAATGGCAGGGGCGGCTGGATTCGAACCAACGGATGCCGAGATCAAAACCCGGTGCCTTACCACTTGGCGACGCCCCTAATACAGCAATCTACAGATGAAATGAATGGCAGGGGCGGCTGGATTCGAACCAACGGATGCCGAGATCAAAACCCGGTGCCTTACCACTTGGCGACGCCCCTATCATAGAACCTGGAAATGACGTAATGGTGATTCATTTAAACTATTGACCAAGTAAGCTTTACAAGGTGAATGAGCCAAAATCTCATCAGTATTCATATCGGCAGTTACTTCAGTAAACACACAAGCACCTGTACCTGTAAGTTTTGCAATACCGAACTGGTCTAAATACTGCATCGCTTCATTCACTTCAGGATATAGACTTCTGGCCAAAGGCTCAAAGTTATTTCCAAAGTTAAATGGCTTTAACTGATAGGCGCAAAATTTAGTAGGCTTCGTGTCTCTTGTCAACGTTTTTTGTGAAAAAAGCAGTTGAGTGCTGATAAAACAGTCAGGTTTTAGCACAATGTACTGTTTTTGATCTAAGTCTATGAATGTTAAGTGTTCACCAATACCTTCAGCCCATGCGTTACGACCATGAACAAAAATCGGAACGTCTGCACCGAGTTTTAGCCCGAGTTCAGCCAATTGTTCGATATTTAGACCACATTGCCACAATTGGTTTATCGCAATCAGGGTGGTGGCAGCATTGGAAGAACCGCCTCCCAGTCCTGCACCCATTGGAATATTTTTCTCAATAGAGATCTTTAAACCCGTTGGCTGTTTAGCAAAAGGTTTTAAAACCTGAGTGGCTTTGTAAATTAAATTCTGTTCAAGGTCGACACTGCTCAAGCCATCAATTGAAATGATGAGGTCATCTGTTTGAGTGAATTCTAGCCAGTCAGTTAAATCAATCAGTTGGAAAATAGTTTGCAATTCATGATAGCCATTGTCACGACGGCCGGTGATATGCAAAAAAAGATTGAGCTTGGCGGGAGAGGGAACACGAATCATATAATTTTAAACTTTTGCAGATTTAACGATTTTGAATAACCATTGTAATACGGTTTTCCTGACCTGATTCAAGTGCTTGCTTCAAAATCAATTTATTCGGCAATTGCGCCTGATCATTATAGCTTAAATCAACAGTCCAGCCATCTTCCAGAAATTGGATGGGGCGATTGTTTTCATCTTTACTGATTTTCGCTTGTGTGGTTGCCGGTTTGGCTTGAACCCAATCCACCAGATGGGTGATTGGTGCTTGCCAGCCGGTTGCACGTTCCAGTAATTCTTCAGGTGTTTCAGCTCGAATGAGTCCAGTTTTGGCACTATTTAAGGTGACTTGACCTGGAGTACCTGAAATTTGCGTTTTGCCCACCCCTAAAATCCCGCTTAACTCGATGTCAAATTCATCCTGCTGTTGTACCCAGGTGAAAAATGCACTGCCAGATTGTTTTGGTGTTTTTACCCCAATTTTACCTTGCAAGTTAAAATTATTTGCTTCAGGGAGTTGGGAAACACTCGGCGCTTGAGGCTGGGTATATTGTTGGCAACCTGTCAGTACCAGTGTGCTTGTGGCGATCAGGGTTAAGCTGAATTTGGAAAAAATACGCATAAAGATCATTAACTCTTTTTCAGGTTTGGCGGTAACAATAACGATTTCAGTTGTTCTAATTGAGGATCATTAGGGTGTTTTTTTTGTAATTGTTGTAACACATGATTAAATTTTGTCAGATCGCCTTGCATATACAGCGCTTTTGCATAGCGCACTCCAATTTTGGCACTTTGACTTATCTCATACGCTTTTTCTAACACCAGCGCAGAGGTTTTAAAGTCATTTTGTAAAAAGGTGATATAGCCGAGCGTATCTAAAATAGACGCTTGTTCGGGTGCAAACTCCAAGGCATGTTCAACATATTGTCTAGCTTCATCCAATCGTCTATTTTGTAACGCCAGTGTGTACGCGTAGGCATTCAGGTAGGTTGGACTATTTGGCTCAATTTCCAATAATTTTTTCAATAATTTATCCAGCTTATCCTGGTCTTGATAAGGGTCAAGCAATAGTACTTCTGAATAGATCAGTTCAGGGTCATCGGGTATGTTTTTGATGGCCTCTTCGAGCAGGCGCATGGCTGCTTTTTTATTGCCCATACGTTTTAGAATATCTGCCTGAGCCTGATAGAGGAAACTGGCATGTTGAGGATAATTGACCCGTTCCTGGGTTAAAAATCGTAACGCATCGCTCAGCTGTTTTTGCTCTGAAAAAATATTAATCATGTTGCGGCGTGAAACTGTGTAGAGACTGCCATCCACCAGGCGGTAATAGGCTTTTGCAGTTTCAAAGTGCTGTTTTCTTTCGGCATTCACGGCTAGGTAATAATAAGCTTCATTTTGATATTGATTAGAATATCGAAGCTCAACTAAAAACTTTTCCGCCTTTTCATATTCTTCTAAATCGATACTGGTTAATCCTGCAATGAAAAGAGCTTCTTCCTCATGCGGCCATTTTTTAATAATGGTTTCAAGTTTATCTAGTGCTTGTTTGGATTTATTAATTTTAATCAGATATTTAATTTCAGCTAAACGAACTTCTAAGTTGGATTTATGTTTACGACTAGCCTTGTCATACCATTTTAGAGTGGCTTCTTCATCCCCTAAAGCACTGAGTAAATTGGCTTTCATTAAGATAAACCCAGTGACTTTGGGGCGTTTTTTAAGCGCACGATTAATCGTAACCAATGCTTGCTCTAACTGTCCATTTTGCGCTTCCAAGCCTGAAATCAGGACCAAGACAGATGGATTGTCGCGTTCTTTACTTTTGCTTAACGCTTCCAGTAGAACTTGTCGATCTTCCGGTTCTTCTGGCACAATGCCGACCAGAATCTTTTCCAGGTCTGCATCGGGGTCAATATTTAAAATTTTATCTAGCGTTTCGGATGCCAGTTCATACTCATGCGATTTCAGGGCAATATGTGAAAGATAAAATAACGGTGGAACATCGGTAGGTTCCTGAACCACCCAATGTGTCGCAATATCGAGTGCAGCTTTTAGGTCATTTTGTTCCAGTGCAACATTTAAAGCGCGCTGTTTAACCGTAGTTGAACTGCTTTTAATTGCAAGCACGGTGTAGTTATGTAATGCTGTTGGAATGTCATGATAGGCCAGTGCAAATTCAGCAATCATGCTTTGTTTTATAGCATTATAGTTTGAATTGGCATGATAAATTTCTCCGGATGCTCTAATATGAGCACTCGAAGCCATGCTACCCACAAGTAAGAATGTGGTAGAATATTGCTTAATTGTCGCGCCGTTTATTCGGCTATTTGTTTGACGCAATTTTTCTTGATCCAAGTAATGCTTTTTATGACACCAATATTGCACAATAGCATAAATTTAGCGAAATGATGATCTGATATGTCTTTCTTTGCACTGGGTGTCAACCATCAGACCGCTTCTGTAGAACTACGTGAACAGATTGCATTTAACCCGGAAAAGTTAACGCAATTACTTGCCGAGCAAAGCCAGAACCATGACTTGAATGATATGGTCGTGGTTTCTACATGTAATCGAACCGAAGTTTATGCCATGTCTGAAAATGCAGAGATGGTAATGAACTGGCTCGCCCAGACAAATGGCTTAGATCCTAAACAATTATTAAATCATGTTTATCGTTATGAAAATGCGCAGGCTATAACGCATCTGATGCGGGTTGCCAGTGGTCTTGACTCCTTGATGCTGGGTGAGCCACAAATTTTAGGACAAGTAAAGTCCGCGCTTTCTCTGGCGAAAGACGCCCATACCGTTTCTCCAAATTTAAACCGAATTTTTGAATATGCTTTTTACGCAGCCAAGCGTGTTCGCTCGGAAACTGCGGTCGGTAGTCATGCGGTTTCTATGGGTTATGCCGTTGCCCAGTTGGCACTTCAAGTCTTTAGCAAGCCTGAAAAGCTGACCGTAATGGTGGTTGCAGCAGGTGAAATGAATAGCTTGGTGGCTAAACATTTAGCCGAAATGGGCGTAGGTAAAGTCCTTATTTGTAATCGGACCCGTGCCCGGGCTGAAACTTTGGCACAAGAAATTGCACATCGTGTAGATGTGGAAATTATCGATTTTTCCGAGTTAGCTGCAAACTTATATCGCGCAGATGTTATTTCAAGCTGTACCGGGAGTTTACATCAGGTTATTGCTTACAATGAGGTTAAAACTGCATTAAAAAAACGTCGCTATCAACAAATGCTGTTGGTGGATTTAGCGGTTCCGCGTGATATCGATCCAAAAGTTAAATCATTGGATGGCGTGTATTTATATGGCGTCGATGATTTACAAAGTGTCATTGATGACAATCTGGCTCAACGTCGCCAAGCGGCTGTTGAAGCAGAAGTCATGGTAAACCAGTTAGCCACAGAATTGCTTACCCAACAAAAAATTAACAAAGCGGGTAGTACTATTCATGCGTATCGTGAACAAGGCGAAGTTCTAAAACAAGAAGAATTGGCTCTAGCAATGTCTCGAATTAAAGCCGGTGAAAATGCCGAGCAAGTGCTGCAAGAGTTTTCCCATCGTTTAACCCAAAAACTACTCCATCCTACTTCTATATTATTGCGTCAAGCAGCGAAATCTGAAGATCCAAGTTGTTTTGAATGGATGCGTGATGATCTGGACGAAATCTTTGCGAAGCGTCGTAAAATAAAACAAGAAAAATAAGAGATTTTTTGGCGTTTGATTATTCGTCAATTAAGGTCAATGAGCGTTTACGATCAATTTCATAAATTCGCTGTTTCAAGTTTCTCATTTCAGCAATACTGGTAAATTTTTTCGATTTTAATTTTTGCTGCAAGCATTGATATTGCAGTTTAATCGAAAAATCTTCAGCCAGTTTATCTGCTTGCTCTGGAGATGAGGTGTAATCACTGATGTTGGTTTGCATTAAAATATGCTGCAAGTCATGGTGGTAATTTGCACAGGCACCTAAGACATAATATTGAGATAATTCAGTATCATCCGGTAAATCATCAAAAATGATATTAAAGATATTTAAAATTTTAAACAGCAACTGATCATGTGGAATCAAAGCGCGTAACGGTTCGAAATGGATATACAAATAGGGGTGACTCATTAAAATCGCCACCACATATTCTTCTGCATCAATTTTGGTACTAAAGCTTAATGACGCATCATTGTTGACTTGCGGTTGCCATTTACGGCTATAACCGAGCTTTTCACGAAAGTATTGCTGTAACAAATAACGGTAAGAACCATGTTTCGGTAACAGTTCAGTGAGCTGTTTGAGTTCTCCCATGACCTGACTTTTACCTTCAGGCGATGTGCTGTTATGATTTTGAGTTAAATGGGCAAAAATAAACTCGGACAATAAAGGCGCGGCTTGCAACATGCGTTGAAAGCTTTCTAAGCCTTCACGGCGAATCAGAGAATCCGGATCGTGATCATTTGGGAGCACGAAGAACTTGAGTTCACGACCGTCATTCAGTAAGGGCAAAGCAATTTCTAAAGTACGACGCGCCGCTTTTTGACCGGCAGCATCGCCGTCGAATGCCACAGTGATGCGATTATTTTGCTTAAATAAAATATTTAGATGGTCAGTATTACTGGCTGTACCCAAGGTCGCCACAGCACCGAAAACGCCATATTGCTGTAAGGCAATGACATCCATATAGCCTTCGACCATCAGCCAGTCTTGGGCTTTTTGCTTGCGGCCTTCATATAAACCATATAGCAACTGGTTTTTATGAAACACTTCAGAATCGGGTGAGTTGATATACTTGGGTTTGATTTCGTCATTTAAAGCACGACCGCCAAATCCAACCACACGACCTTTGGAATCACGAATCGGAAAAATGACCCGATCACGCAGCAGGTCAAAATCTCGCCCTTTGTCACTGGTACGGATTAACCCCAGTTGTCTTAAACCTTCAATATCATAAGGGAAGGCTTTTTCCAGATGTTGCCAGTCTTCGGGCGCATAACCTAAACGCCAATACACAATGGTTTCAGCGCTTAAACCCCGTTGTTTGAAGTATTGCTGGGCAGTCTGACTATGTGGTAATTGCTGTTCATAGTACAGCGCAATATTTTCTAGTAAATCGTATAAGTTACCGTCTTGAGGAATATCTTCAAATTGCGCGGTAGTTTGATCAAACGCTGCAAACGGATCATTGCCATAGAACACAGCCTCTTGCATTTGAAATTCTGCAAAAGGGTCGTGATCAATGGCTGACGTTACTGTGGTACTAGAATGTTGTGGTGAATTCGCTGCAGCATTTTGAATATTGCGTTCAGATTGCTTCGCAACAGGTTGCGGCTTGGCTGCTTCACGTTTGTATTTGATTTTATTTGAATCATGATTGTCTTTAGGGAGCTCTATGCCGCTTCGACTTGACAGATCCTTCATCACATCGACAAAATTGCGACCATCGATATCCATTAAAAAGCGAATGGCATTCCCGTTGGCCTGACAACCAAAACAATGAAAATACTGTTTATCCCGATACACATGGAATGATGGCGATTTTTCCTGATGAAAAGGGCAGCAACCTGAATAGGTGCGACCCGTTTTCTTAAGTTTCACGCGTTGACCAATCAGATCGACAATATCTGTACGATCTAATATTTGATCAATCGTGTGTTGAGGAATAGCCATACGTATGCAATCGGGTTGTGATCTATCTATTAAAAATGACTGACAAATAGGCTGCCAGAAGTTAGCTAAGTTAAAAGTGCATCAGCGGTTAAAAGTTAATTTGTATACCTTTTGCGCAGAATGATCAATATGATTGGTTAAAATAGCAAAAGGGCAAGTATGATAACTTGCCCTTCATGAAAATGCGACCAATAAGCTCGGCTTATTTGGGTGCTGGTGCTTCTTCTGTAGTCGGTGCTTCAATCATTTCTTGTTTCGGTGCAGGAATACTGCTTTCTGTTTGTGGTCGATCTAACAAACCGAAACTTAAACGATTGGTGAGACTGCGTTTTTCCCCATATTCAGTGCTTTGTTGTTGCTCTGTCTCTGTAGAACTTTGCGCTTCACGTCCAAATACACCTAAAGTTGCACGGTTAATCCAACTGCCTTCACTGCGTGCAGCACGAAGATTTACACTACCATCCGCTTTAACCAGGTTTGGATAGTTTAGCTTTAACACTTCAATATACTGTTGCGAAGTTTGGGTATCCCCTAATTTGTCATAACCATAGGCAATTGTGGCTAAGGCTTCAGGCACTTGTGGGGTTTGTGGATAGTGTTCAACCACCCATTGAGAGCGTTCAACCGCAGCTAACCATGCTTTACGTTTAATATTAAAACGCGCTGCATTCATCTCGGCTTCAGCCAGTTCGGTACCAATAAACTTCATACGCTGTGCTGCATCGACTGCATAAGTGCTCGACGGGAAGCGACGAATGAAATCGACAAAGTTCTGATAAGCCACTTTTAAATAGCTGACATCACGATGCGCCTGCTTTAATGAGGTATAGCGTAATAGACCATCATAGTTTTGTTCCATATTTGCCACGCCACGAACATAGTAGGCATAATCCACATTTGGATGTTGTGGATTTAAACGAATAAAACGTTCAGCAAGGGCAATTGCACCTTCATAATCTTTTTGTTGAAATTTAACGTACAACAATTCTAATTGTGCCTGTTGCGCATAGTCACCTGTAGGATAGTAGGTGTCTAAGGCTTCAAGATGCTTAGCTGCGTCAGTATATTGACCACGTTCAAGAGCTTTTTCAGCTTTTTGAATATAAACTTGCTCGCTAGATTGTGGTCCTGTGTCCACAACTTCTTTCTTTGGATTACTGCTACAGCCCGCTATTGCCGACGCAACGCCTAAAGATAAAGCAAGCATTGTCATTTTATAACGTGGTAACGACATAAAAATTCCTCTGTTAATACGGGCAATGAGCTACAATTGCACTATTAAACCACTTTTGTCTGAATGAGCAAATGAGTCAAGCACAATCTTCTAATTCTAATTTCCCTGAAACTGATTTCAATTTACTTGAAGATTCTGAGGATGCAGATAACCATACTTCAGACTCAACTGCAACACGTTTATCGTTGCAATTTCAATTGGATGAAAGCTATTTGGGGCAACGTATCGACCAGGTTGCAGCTCTAGTCTGGAACGATTTTTCCCGTGAAAAACTCAAGCAGTGGCTGAAAGACGGCCATTTGTTGGTAAATGGTAACACTGTTAAACCCAAGTATAAATGTGAAGGCAATGAGCTTTTAACACTCAATGTTGAGCTGGAAGTTCAAACCAAAAGCTTGCCTGAAGATATTCCATTAAATATTATTTATGAAGATGACGACATTATTGTCATTAATAAACCGGTGGGTATGGTCGTTCATCCAGGCGCGGGCAACAGCTCGGGTACTTTGGTAAATGCCTTGTTGCATCATTATCCCAAATCGGCGGAGTTAACACGTGCGGGCCTCGTGCACCGTATTGATAAAGACACCAGCGGTTTGCTGGTGGTTGCTAAAAACCTGGAATCTCAATTTTCCTTAAGCAAGCAGTTGGCCAAGAAAAGCGTCTACCGTGTTTATGATCTGGTGGTTTACGGCAAAATCATTGCCGGCGGCACCATTGACGAGCCAATTAAACGTCATCCGGTTGATCGTATTAAAATGGCCATCTTGCCGGGTGGTAAGGATGCGGTAACTCATTACAACGTAAAAGAGCGCTTCCAGCATTTCACTCGTGTCCAAGCGCGTCTGGAAACAGGCCGTACTCATCAGATCCGTGTTCATTTTAGTTATCTGGGCTTTGGTTTGGTGGGGGACCCGGTGTATATGAGTCGTGTACGTGTTCCTGCGGGTGCTTCTGAATTACTGAGTGAAACTTTACGTGGCTTTAAACGCCAAGCCTTACATGCCTCTAAGCTTGGCCTGGTTCATCCACGCTCAGGTGAAGAAATGATGTTTGAAGCGCCTTGGGCAGATGACTTCATTCAATTGGTTGAAGTATTACGTAGCGAAAACCAAGCCTACTAAGTTGTTTTATCGCGTGCTATGCATCATAAGGAAAGAAACATGCAATTTGTTCAAGGGCTTCCACAAGGCATATTTGTTGGGCAGACACGAGTGCATCATCAAAAAACTCAACCCTCTGCCCAACCTGAACTTGCAGGATTTAACTTGGCATTGCATGTCTATGATGATGCAAAGCGTGTACAACAGCATCGTATGGCGTTACTGCAAGAGTTTGCTGAATTCGGAGTCGATAAGGTGACCTGGATGACGCAAACGCACAGCACCATTTGTCATAGCATTAATGAAGAAATTCCTTTTACAGCACTTGAAGGTGATGGGCTGGTTACCCAGCGTAAAGCACATGCGTTAATGATGATGACTGCGGATTGCCTGCCTGTCGTGCTCGGTAATGCAGATGGCACGGAAGTAGCGAATCTGCATGCCGGTTGGCGAGGGTTGGCGGGTGGCATTGTTGAAAATACGATTGCGACTATGCAAAGTCAGCCGACTTGGGCATGGTTAGGCGCTGCCATTAGTCAGCCATGCTTTGAAATTGGTGAAGAAGTCAAATTGGCTTTTTGTTCAAAATATCCTGAACTCGAAAGTGCTTTTAAAGACAGTGAAAAAGCGGCTAAGTTTTATGCTGACTTATATGCCATCGCGTATTTTATTCTGAAGCATCACGGTGTTGATGTTGTGTTGGGTGGCGATCAGTGCAGTTATCAGCAAGCGGAAGAATATTTTTCTTATCGCCGTGAAGCAAAAACAGGGCGCATGGCAACATTCGTGTTTATGGCGTGAAACTGTTAAACTTGCTTAAAATTTACTGCTTTTATTGATATGCCTTTATCTTCGAAATCACTTGCCATCGTTTATCACAGTCCATATGGACATACTGCAAAAGTGGCCTCTTTTATTGCTCAAGGTGCTGAGCAAGCAGGCATTCATGTGCACTGCATGAACATCGAACACGTGGATTGGGATATATTGGATCAGGCGGATGCGATTGTTTTTGGTTGTCCAACCTATATGGGAAGTTTAACTGCTGCCTTGAAGTTATTTATGGAGCAGTCTTCCAAACGCTGGTTGGCACGTACATGGCAAGGCAAAATTGCAGCGGGTTTCACCAATGGTGGCGGTTTAAGCGGAGATAAGTTGGCTGTATTGCAACAGATTAATCTGTTTGCCATGCAACATGGCATGTTGTGGACAGGCTTGCCGATGATGCCTACCGGACGTAGTGCACAGGATTTGAACCGGATGTCGAGCTTTTTAGGTTTAATGACACAGTCCGATAATGCACCCGTTGAAATAACTCCGCCACAGGGCGATTTAGATACCGCCATCTGGTTTGGTGAATATATCGGCTTATTGCTGGCTAAACTAAAATAAAAGCAGATTGATATGAATATTAAAAAACCTCCATCTGGAGGTTTTTTTGTTTTTTAGATGAAAACTTATTTATGAAAAATTCGGGCTTTATCACGTTGCCAGTCACGGTCTTTTTCAGTGGCACGCTTATCGTGAAGCTGTTTACCTTTTACTAAAGCAATTTCAAGCTTGGCATTTGGCCCTTTCCAGTAACAAGCCAGTGGAACGCATGAATAACCTTTTTGGTTAATCGCACCCATCAGCTTTTCAATTTCACGTCGGTTCAACAAAAGTTTACGTGTACGCGTCGCTTCAGGGACTACATGTGTCGATGCGCTCAGCAAAGGCTGAACCTGTGCACCAAACAAGAAGGCTTCACCATTTTTAAAGGTAATATAGCTTTCTACGATGGTCATACGACCTGCACGCATTGATTTGACTTCCCAGCCTTGTAATGAAAGACCAGCTTCGAATTTCTCTTCAATAAAATAATCGTGGCGGGCACGTTTGTTGAGTGCAATAGTTCCGCCGCTATTTTTTTTAACTACAATACTTGCTTTCGCCATAATCTGATACTTCCAATCTTACTGTTATTGTACCGCAACTCGAACCAAGATGAACTTTTTTAAATTTATGAGGATTATTCACTAAAAAAACAAGTTTTTGCTAAAATAAGCATCTACACAATAAACTAGAGTACAAATGGATGTCTAAAACTCGCGTCATTTATCCGGGCACATTCGATCCAATTACCAATGGTCATATCGATTTGGTGTCTCGTGCAGCGAAAATGTTTGATGAAGTTGTGGTGGCGATTGCCATTGGCCATCATAAGAATCCAGTCTTTAGTTTAGAAGAACGAGTAGATTTGGCGCAGAAATCGTTAAGTCACTTGCCTAATGTAGAGTTTGTCGGCTTTGATGGTTTGTTGGTCAATTTTTTCCGCGAACAAAAAGCCACAGCAGTACTTCGGGGGTTACGTGCAGTATCGGACTTTGAATATGAATTTCAACTGGCTAATATGAATCGTCGACTTGATTCGAATTTTGAAGCGGTATTTTTAACTCCTTCAGAGCAATATTCCTTTATTTCATCTACATTGGTACGTGAAATTGCCCGTTTAAATGGTGATGTAACCCAGTTTGTACCGCAAGCTGTGGTTGAAGCCTTTAAACGGAAACAACAACAAGGTTGGTAGCGTGTCTTTATATATTACCGATGAATGCATCAATTGTGATGTGTGCGAGCCGGTGTGCCCGAACGAGGCCATTTTCATGGGTGAAATCATATATGAAATTCACCCGGATTTGTGTACTGAATGTGTCGGACATTTCGATGAACCACAGTGTCAATTATTCTGTCCAGTCGATTGTATTCCGTTAGATCCACAGCATGTGGAATCTCAAGATCAATTAATGGATAAATATAAAAAACTGATTGCTCAAAAAAGCACAAGCAATTAGTGCGGAAGTTTGATAAGATGCGCCCCGAAGTGAGCTAGACGATCGCTGCTGTGTAGATCTTCGTGATTGAAACAGGGGAGGAAAGTCCGGGCTTCATAGGGCAGGGTGCCAGGTAACGCCTGGGCGGTGAAAGCCGACGGCAAGTGCAGCAGAGAGTAGACCGCCATCTTTGCAATTTTCCTTCGGGAAGACCAAGAGGGATGGTAAGGGTGAAAGGGTGCGGTAAGAGCGCACCGCGTGTCTGGTAACAGTTCACGGCAAGGTAAACCCCACCAGAAGCAAGACCAAATAGGAATCCTGAGGCACGGCCCGTGCTGGATTCGGGTAGGTCGCTTGAGCGTACGAGTGATTGTGCGCCTAGAGGAATGATCGTTCACGACAGAACCCGGCTTATCGGCTCACTTCACCAAATATTTTACAATTATTGTGTGATATTTCTTGACATAAAGCATGTTGAAATAGATAATACGCGCACAGTTTTGGCTATGTAGCTCAGTTGGTTAGAGCACCGCACTCATAATGCGGGGGTCACAGGTTCAAGTCCCGTCATAGCCACCATTTTAATAGGTCACACTTCTATAAGTGTGACCTTTTTTTTATGCTTAAAATTTATACTTAATATTCATGTTTAAAATCATTTATTCACACTGAATAGCAGTTGTTGCCAATTTAATATGGGGAAATTCTTGATTGTATTTTTCTAAAATAGCATCTTTCTTGTCTTGACCGAACACCATCACCTGTAACTGATTAATTTTATTTTCAGTTAAATTTAGATATGCACAATGCAATGCGATCTGGTTTTGTTTAGCAATTGCCAGTTTTTGATCTTCTGGAATTTGTTCAATTCGATACAATTTTTGCTGTGCTTTACTCAGTTGCGCAAGACTACGCTTTTGTTGCATGGTGAGTAGCTGCTGATGATTAATCCATTGGGCTACATCCATCCGTACACCATTGTAGTCTACAAATATGGGTGAGATGATTTGGCAGCCTGTAATTACAGTAGCAATTAGGCTTATGGCTATTAATTTGAATTGATTCATATTTTTTTGAATCTGAATTTAAGTAGATAATAGAAAAATAACATGAATGAAAGCTACTTTTGTTTAAATATTGACTGAAAGCTTTTAAATCGCTTAAAGACTGAACACTTGTAAAATGCAGGGCTTGACGCTACTCACTGAAATTTAGATAATACGCGCACAGTTTATGGCTATGTAGCTCAGTTGGTTAGAGCACCGCACTCATAATGCGGGGGTCACAGGTTCAAGTCCCGTCATAGCCACCATTTTTATAGACCATGCTCTCAGCATGGTCTCTTTTTTTGTGGGTCAAAAAGGTATAGGTTGATGTCAAATAAAAAATACCAGAAAAAGATTACAAATTATCTTGGATATACTGCTCAATAAATTGATGGGTTGTTTCACTTGAATAGAAAGGTGAGATCAATTGCTCCAGAATCTCCTCTAGCAAGCCTTGTTGTTCTAAAGCCTGAATAATATGCGGCAAGAAACGCAGTGCCTCTTGATGCAAATCATCTTCCTCTAGTCCAACCGAGTGCAATAATTCTTGTAAGTTGTAGTCAGCAAAATAATCATAAAAAACGGCCACAACATCCAAAATCACCTGTTGTAAATATTTGCCTTGTCGCAACTGTCGCCAGGTTTCATAAACCAGAATGAAAAACTCTTCAAAGTCGATAGCTTGGAATTGCGAGAAGATTTCTTTTAAGGTTTTTTGTTTAATATCATTCCATAAGTGCAGGCTGATATCAGCAAGTTCTTCATTGGGCAATACAATGATATTACCCAATTGTTTAACCAGCGTTTGGGCAAATTGTTGCTCAAGCTTGAGTTCAATATTTTGTTGTTGGTCTTGAATAAAATTGAGTATTTTGGAACCCAATCCGTGTTTATGCAGATTAAGTTTGCGTAGATGGTCCAGCCAAGGTGTATTGCTTTCCAGAATTTGGTTGGCTAACTGTAAACTCACAAGTTTGACCTGCGGGTTATGTTGCAAATTATCTTGGATATAGTAACGTAACTGGTCTAGTTCCAGTATCTTGTTCACCCATAATTTAAATGATTCATCTGAAAACAGCTCATTAATTTGAGTATGATTATTAATGGCAAGATGATGGATTCTTTGCGCAATCATCCCGATAAACTCTAGAATTTCCGCGCCTAAATTTAATTCAAAAGCATATTTTTGAACTACATTCTGTAATGATTCAAGCTGAATAAATTGTTTTAATAAAATTTGATCGGAATGGGTATAAATATGATGAACAAATTTTTCGATGTAGTGATTATTTTTTTCTGCTAATAATTGTTTTTTGATAAAACAAGTTTGCTCAAGCATAAGTGCTTGAGCAAACTGTTGAGCAAAGTCCTGCTTAGACACCCGGTGTCCATCCATTAACGATCGGATAGCGACGTTCGCGGCCAAATGAGCGCGGACTAATGCGTGGACCAATCGCAGCTTGACGGCGTTTGTATTCGTTACGATCGACAAGACGAATTACTTTTGCAACCACTTCTTTCTTAAAGCCTTTGGCAATGATGTCATCCTGGCTGCAATCCTCTTCAATATAAGCATAAAGAATCGCATCCAGTACATCATACGCAGGTAAAGAATCTTGGTCTTTTTGATCAGGACGAAGTTCTGCAGAAGGTGGACGGGTAATCACACGTTCAGGAATGACAGGGGTTTCAGAAATACTGTTACGATATTTAGCCAGTTCGAAAACAATGGTTTTATACACATCTTTTAGAACTGCATAACCGCCCACCATATCGCCATACAGCGTGCAATAACCTACAGAAAGTTCTGATTTATTACCGGTTGCCAAGACAAGGTTGCCAAATTTATTCGACAGACCCATCAGTAGGGTACCGCGTGCACGTGCTTGCAGGTTTTCTTCAGTCGTATCTGCAGGGCTGTTACCAAAGAAAGGATACAGGGTTTGCATGAAGCTGTTTACAATCGGATTGATTTCGGCGATACCAAAAGTCACGCCCATATTTTTTGCTTGTGCAGCTGCATCTTCAACACTGATTTGCGCTGTATAGGTATAAGGCATCATCACGGCTTGGACTTTATCTGCACCGATCGCATCAACCGCAATTGCAAGGGTTAATGCCGAGTCAATCCCGCCAGATAAACCTAGAATCACACCCGGAAAACCGGAACGTTGAATATAATCACGCGTTGCTAAAACCAAGCCTTGATAAATTTCAGCCATGGTATCTAAAGCAGGAGTCAGTGTTCCAACTTTATAAGCGTGTTGTTCGGCTTCATATTCAGCGTAATAAAGATCTTCTTTAAAGCTGGGTGCCTGTAAAGCAATGCCGCCGTCTTTATTGATCACAAAACTGGTGCCATCAAAGATAAGATCATCCTGACCACCGACTTGGTTGGTATAGACCAAATTGATGTTCAGTTGTTTAGCCAGCTCGCTCATGGTGGTAAGGCGATGTTGCGGTTTGCCTACTTCATAAGGGGAAGCATTTAAGACTAAAGCGGTTTCAACATTGAGTTGGGATAATTGATGTACGGTATTGAGTGACCAAATATCTTCACAAATCAAAACGCCAAATTTATGACCTAGATATTCAAAAACAAGGTGTTGATGTCCTTCGCTGAAATAACGTTTTTCATCAAAGACACCATAGTTTGGCAAGTTCTGCTTGTTATAAATACCCAGTACTTGTCCATCTTTCATTACGGCAGCCGCATTATAACGGTGGCCATCTTCAGTCTGATTGACAAAACCAAAGACCATTACTATATCTTTTACCTTGCTCAGTTGCTCAAATGCATTTTGAGTACGTTTAGCAAGGCTGGGACGGAGTAACAAATCTTCCGCAGGGTAGCCGACAGTTGAAAGCTCGGGAAAGATAATTAAATCAGCTTTTTGTTTTTTGGCTTCATTTACCTGTGCAAGCATTTTTTGAGCATTTGCTTCGACATTGCCAATATGCGGAGAGAATTGTGCAAGGGCAATTTTAAAACTTTTCATTCCAACTTAATCCTATACCTATAGGGATATATACACAGACTGATGATTTATTATGGCTATTGGTTCAACGCTGTGTACGCGACGACAAACAAATAGAGGTTTAATCAATAATTAGCAATTCGATACTATATACGAATTGCGACATTTATTGAGATAAAAACAAAAAAAAATCCGAATTTAGACAAAAAAACTACAGCGTTAATGAGAGAATGAAAACGCTAGAAAATGGGTGGTTATTGCCAGATAAGATGACATTATTTATGAAAACTATACTGTATATTTTGAATCGGTTATTCGAGGTTGAGAATCGAAAATTAACCCAAGGTGAAAAACAACTTGCGCAATCTGTTTTTGGGATACATTTGCAGCTTGATGCAATCAGAATTGTAGCTCATCGCGGGGTGTTAAAGAATTATGCCATTAGTCCCAATGGTAATATCTATTTCCATCCTCAAAACTGGTGCCAAGATTTCTCTACACTGTCTTTAGCTAAACAGTCCTGGTTAATTCATGAACTCACCCATGTATGGCAAATTCAGCAGGGTTTGGCTGTAGTGCGTAAAGCAATATTTGATCGTAAATATCAGTATGTTTTAGAGCAGGGTAAACTGTTTTTCCAGTACGGGATTGAACAGCAGGCGCAGATGGTTCAGGACTATTTTATTAGAAAATCCCGTGGGCAGGAGTGTCAGGCCTATGAGGATTGTATTCCATTCCTGTCTCAAAAAGCATGATTTTGTGCTGAGCTGAAAACAACAAGGTGCTTCATTAGGGCGTTAAGAATAATTTAATTATTCTTAGTCATAAAAAACCGCCTAAAAAGGCGGTTTTTTAAATCATTAAATTCTTAAAGAATTAACGACCCTGGATGTCACGTTGAACTTCACCTGTGTAAAGTTGACGTGGACGACCGATTTTGTAAGGACCGCTGTGCATTTCTAACCAGTGACTGATCCAGCCAACTGTACGTGCAAGAGCGAAAATTACAGTAAACATTTCAGTCGGGATACCAATCGCTTTTAGAATGATACCTGAGTAGAAGTCTACGTTAGGGTACAAGTTGCGTTTAATGAAGTATTCGTCAGATAACGCAATACGTTCAAGTTCCATAGCAAGCGCAAGTTGTGGATCGTTGATGCCAAGAGCAGCAAGAACTTCATCACAAGTTTCTTTCATTACTTTCGCACGTGGATCGAAGTTTTTATAAACTCGGTGACCGAAGCCCATAAGTTTAACTTCTTTAGTTTTCACTTTTTCCATGAAGTCAGCAACGTTTTCTACAGAGCCGATTTCATCAAGCATCTTAAGAACTGCTTCGTTCGCGCCGCCGTGAGCAGGACCCCATAGTGCAGAGATACCAGCAGCAATACATGCATACGGGTTAGCACCAGTAGAACCAGCTAAACGTACTGTAGACGTAGATGCATTTTGTTCGTGGTCAGCATGAAGCGTGAAGATACGATCCATTGCTTTAGCAAGAATTGGGTCAACTTTGTAATCACGGTCTGCAGGAGTAGCAAACATCATGTACAAGAAGTTTTCAGCGTAGCTCAAATCGTTGCGTGGGTAAACGAACGGTTGACCTACTGTGTATTTGTAGCTCCAGGCTGCAAGAGTTGGAACTTTAGCAATCAAGCGGATTGCTGTAATTTCACGGTGATCAACATTTTCGATGTCTAGGTTGTTGTGATAGAACGCAGAAAGCGCACCCACTACACCAACCATGATCGCCATCGGATGAGCATCGCGACGGAAACCATTGAAGAAACGGCTAACTTGGTCGTGAACCATTGTATGGTTACGAACTTTAGCATCAAATTCTACTTTTTGTTCAGCTGTTGGAAGTTCGCCGTTTAACAACAAGTAGCAAGTTTCTAGGTAGTCTGCTTTAGTCGCTAACTGGTCGATCGGGTAACCCCGGTGTAAAAGAACACCTTTACCACCATCGATGAATGTGATTTTAGATTCACATGCAGCTGTTGCCATAAAACCAGGATCAAAAGTAAAGTGACCTGCGGTCAACACATCTTTAACGTCGATTACATCTGGGCCCAATGTGCCGCTGTAAATTGGTAATTCAATTTCTTTGCCATCAAGCTGTAAAACGGCTTTTTTGCCAGTTGCTTCAGACATTCAATAGATCTCCTGTCCCGGTGAATGTTTTATCCGACTCGTAGTACTAATCTTTTAATGCGCGAATCAGATGGATCAAAAATTTGCTATAAGATTAGTGGGTACTGAAATTTTGTCAATTATACTTATGGATGAAAATAGACACTCTCACTGGGATTTGGTCAAAAATAATCCAGTAGTCATGAGGAAAATATCAGTATCGACGCCGTATAATAAGTCATAAAAAGATAAGTTGCAGAAAAAAATATGCATGCTGTGGGAATTATAAGCAATTTTTAATTGTTAAAAACTCTAGGTATGTTGGTTTTTTAAGAATTGTAAGATGGTTAAACTATTCTAATTCTCATGACTTGCCTATGTTGCCTGAAGAAAAGCATCGCTTTCTTATTCATAATAAAAAGCGATTAATCATATGTAAAAAATCATTCTTTTGTGTAAAAAATAACTTGTTCAAGAGTGAGCAAGTGCTTATTAATTCATCAATTGTATGGAAGGAAGCCATATTTTTGTTTAAAGGTTAAACTAGAGTAAGAATGGAATGTGGAGTTATGCACAGATTAAGTGCTTATTTCTTTTCATGATGTTGCTATTATTTATTTTCAAATAAATACCATATATTTATTTTCTGAATATGGGGTGCTATTGTGATATTTGCCATTATCTAAGGAGATAATAAGTCTTTGCGATGATTTGTTCATCTTTAGTCTAAATATATTTATTTAATTATCCAAACAAAAAACGATCAATCAAATGGTATTTTAATTAATAAAAACCAATCATATAGCTATGTTTTGTTAGATCTATTTTGTCTACTTTAAGGGGGTAATTCATGTTAATGATTCTTATTTAATGATTTTTTGAAGAAAAGGTAAATGGGATTGTTTGTATTTTAATAGTTCACGTTTTATAATTCCCTGTCGTTTTAAGTTTAGGTATTGCTGCATACTGCAAATACCTAACAATGCTAGCTTTCCTTCGAATTAATTCCAACAAACTCCGGATGGAGTTTTTACTTACAGGATGCCCGCTGTGAAAAGCAACAGACCTGTCAATTTGTCCATGGGTCAAGTTTTAGAAGTAAACTTAAAATCCCCTGTGGCTATTGCATCAATTCTACACCGTCTTTCTGGTGTCATCGTATTTTTACTCGTACCGGTACTTTTGTGGCTTTTAGACAAATCATTGTCTTCGGCTGAAGGTTTTGCTCAAGTTCAAGAAATCTTCGGTAGCTTCATTGTGCGCTTCATCGTATGGGTATTTGTAGCCGGTTTAATATTCCACTTTATTGCGGGTGTTAAGCATTTACTTGCAGATAACGGTATTGCCGAAGAACTGCAAAGTGGTCGTATAGCAGCTACTATTTCATTGATCTTGTCTGCGATTGGTATCATCGCAGCATTTGTATGGATTGTTCTATAATGAAAAGTGCTACAGGTTTTACGGGTTCAGGTTCTCGCGATTGGTTTATCCAGCGTGTTAGTGCTGTTGTATTAGCTGTTTATACTGTTGTGGTATTTGGTTGGATTCTCTGCAATGGCGGATTTAACTATGAACAATGGTTTGGCTTTATGATGACATTACCAATGAAGATTTTATCTTTGTTGGCAGTCTTATCTCTTGTCGCACACGCTTGGATCGGCATGTGGCAGGTATTCACGGATTATGTGACTACTCGTCAAATGGGTCCTTCAGCTTCAGGTTTACGCCTAGTGTTGACGTCAGCAGTCATTATTGCTGTATTTGCATATGCAATCTGGGCTATCCAGATTTTTTGGGCGAATTGATAGGAAAATATCATGGGCGCAATAACCCCTAAAGAAGATTATACAAACATTCAACACCTCACTTTTGATGCAGTTATCGTTGGTGGTGGTGGTTCAGGTATGCGTGCTTCATATCAACTTGCTCAAGCAGGTTTGAATGTTGCAGTCCTGACTAAAGTATTCCCGACACGTTCGCACACTGTTGCAGCGCAGGGTGGTATTGGTGCATCTCTTGGTAATATGCAAGAAGATAACTGGCACTATCACTTCTATGACACGGTAAAAGGTTCGGATTGGTTAGGTGACCAAGACGCAATCGAGTTTATGTGCCGTGAAGCGCCTAAAGTTGTTTACGAACTTGAACACATGGGTATGCCATTTGACCGTAACGCAGACGGTACGATTTACCAGCGTCCATTCGGCGGTCACTCTGCAAACTACGGTGAAAAACCGGTTCCACGTGCATGTGCGGCAGCTGACCGTACAGGTCATGCGCTTCTTCATACGCTTTATCAAAGCAACGTGAAAATGGGTACGCAATTCTTCGTAGAATGGATCGCGCTTGATCTGATTCGTAACGAAGCGGGTGATGTACTCGGGGTAACTGCAATTGACCAGGAAACCGGTAATATTGCGGTATTTCAGGCAAAAGCGACATTATTTGCAACAGGTGGTGCGGGTCGTGTTTACCGTGCATCTACCAATGCGTATATCAACACTGGTGACGGTCTTGGTATGGCAGCGCGTTCTGGCATTCCATTACAAGATATGGAATTCTGGCAGTTCCACCCAACAGGTGTTGCGGGCGCAGGCGTATTGTTGACTGAAGGCTGTCGTGGTGAGGGTGCAATCCTTCGTAACAAAGACGGCGAACCGTTTATGGAACGTTATGCTCCGACTTTGAAAGACTTGGCACCGCGTGACTTCGTATCACGTTCTATGGACCAGGAAATCAAAGAAGGTCGTGGTTGTGGTCCTAAAGGTGATTATATCTTGCTTGATATGACGCATCTGGGTGCTGATACCATTATGAAACGTCTTCCATCTGTATTTGAGATTGGTAAGAAGTTTGCAAACGTAGACATCACCAAAGAACCAATTCCTGTTGTGCCGACAATCCATTATCAAATGGGTGGTATTCCAACGAATATTCATGGGCAAGTTGTTGTTCCTGAAGGTGCTTCGGATACTAACTTTGAAGCAGGTTACGATAAAAGTGGTGACGTTTACTCAAGCAATGGCGGTGAGCGTAACTATACAAAACCTGTTAAAGGCTTCTATGCAATTGGTGAATGTTCTTGCGTGTCTGTACATGGTGCAAACCGTTTAGGCACGAACTCACTGCTTGACTTGGTTGTATTTGGTAAGGCTGCCGGCGAACACATCATCGATTACGTGACTAAACATCATGGTGATGAGTATCAACCGCTTCCGACTACTGTGTTTGAAAATACAAGAAAACGTATTCGTCATTTGGATGAGTCAACTTCGGGTGAAAATGCTCAAGAAGTTGCAGATGCAATTCGTGATATCGTTCAAGATCATGCCGGTGTATTCCGTACTCAAGCATTACTTGATGAAGGCGTGAAACAGATTCTTGCGATTGAACCACGTGTTCGCAACATTCATTTAAAAGACAAATCTAAAGTATTTAACACTGCACGTGTTGAAGCTCTAGAAGTTGAAAACTTGTATGAAGTTGCTAAAGCGACCTTGATTTCGGCTGCTGCACGTAAAGAATGTCGTGGTGCACATACTGTTGTTGATTATGAATTGCCAGCAGATCACCCAACTTATTCTTACGGCCGTCGTGATGATGAATGGATGAAGCATACTTTATGGTTCTCTTCAGACAATCGTCTTGAGTACAAACCAGTCCGTTACAAGCCAGTATCGGTTGATGCGATTCCACCAGCACCACGTACATTCTAATCGGGAGAATAAAGATGAGTAGAGGTATCCGTACATTCCATATCTACCGCTATGATCCTGATAAGGATAAAGCACCGTACATGCAAACTTTTAAACTTGAGTTGACTGACAAGCACCGTATGTTGCTTGACGCTCTTCTTGCGTTGAAAATACAAGACGAATCTTTAACGTTCCGTCGTTCATGTCGTGAAGGTATTTGTGGTTCTGATGGCGTAAACATCAACGGTAAAAACGGTTTGGCTTGTTTGTGGAATCTGAACGATTTACCAAACGAAATCACCATTCGTCCTTTACCAGGTTTACCTGTAGTAAAAGACTTGGTTGTTGATATGAACCAGTTCTACGATCAGTACAACAAAATTCATCCATTCTTGATCAATAATCAGCCTGCACCAGCGAAGGAGCGTTTACAGTCTCCTGAAGAACGCGAGCATTTAAACGGTCTGTATGAATGTATTCTTTGTGCATGTTGTTCAACTGCATGCCCATCATTCTGGTGGAACCCGGATAAATTCTTGGGTCCTTCAGCATTGTTGAATGCATACCGTTTCATTATTGATTCTCGTGATACAGCGACACAAGATCGTTTGGCTCGTCTAGATGATCCATTCAGCTTGTTCCGTTGTAAGGGTATTATGAACTGTGTATCTGTTTGTCCTAAAGGTTTGAATCCAACTAAAGCGATCGGTCACATCCGTAGCATGTTGTTAGATCAAGCTGGCTAATCTGTACCAGTCAAAGAAAGCACACCTTAAGGTGTGCTTTTTTTATGTTTTGAATATCATAATCATTTATAGATTTATGCAAAAAATGTATGTAATTGGGGAGGGATTATTTGTTGGCGCTGAAGCAAATGACTGGAATCGTTTAAAATTAACCTTAAATGACATTAAAGCTTCATTGAATTGTAGTTAAGTTGTTCGAATCGACAATTAAAGCGCCAATCTTAAGTTTCAATCTGCAAAGTTGAGATTAAAATGTTACCATATGGCGTAAATAAAGAGGGCCAGTTTAAATATTGCGCTCTCTTTTGTTGTATTTAAATTGTTGGCTTGGGACTATGGTCTACATTGAAACCAATTATTAAATAAAGCACCATATGTTAAAGGAAAATGGGAAGGATGTATTTCGCTAATTTATGAGAGGTATGTGTCAAAAAAATCAATTGTAACTAGATATCATGTTACGATTTGATACATCGTTATATTTAAAAAAAGCGCCTTGTTTATGTACATTTTTTCAACATTTTAGAGTGTATATAAGGGGTATAAATAAAGATTAATCGTTTTAGAAAAAATAGGTCGCGTAGTTATTTTTTCTAAGTCGATTTGCAAAAAATTGCTCGGTTTCGGTCGAGTATTTAAATGAGTGATGATGCCAATGAGGGCGTTATGATTCATTATTCACATTAGGTTATTCCTGATGTAGTGATAACGCCTCATGGCTTATGCCTGATGGGGACTAATGTCATGTTACCAATTTGACATTATTAATCATGGGTTCGCTTAAAAAGCATCCTGAAAATGTTTTTGCAATAGGAAATGGGTCCACAAATGCAAGAAGTTGCTGACGCACTGCGTCTTGACACTGAACTAAGCGCTGACAGTGCAGCGTATATTGAAGAACTTTATGAACATTATTTGACGTCACCAGACTCAGTTGGAGCTGACTGGCGCGAATATTTCGATAAATTCCCTAAAGGTGATCAACCACATAGCAATGTACGTGAGCAATTCCTTTTATTAGGTCGCAATTCAAGCCGCGTACAGCCTGTTGTTCAAAGTTCTGTAAGTTCTGAGCATGAACGTCGTCAAATTGGCGTTTTACAGCTGATTGCTGCCTATCGTAATCGTGGTCATCAAAAAGCAAAATTGGATCCATTAGGTTTGGCAAAACGTGAAGATGTGCCTGATCTTGATCTTGCTACGCACGGTTTGACTAAATCTGATCTCGATACAGTATTTAATACAGGCAACCTTGCACTGGGTAAAAGAGAAGCTACGCTTGGTGAAATGGTTGAAGCAATGGAAGCCGTTTATTGCGGTTCTGTTGGTACTGAATACATGCATATTGTTGACACTAAAGAGAAACGTTGGATTCAACAACGTCTTGAAGGTGCGAAAGGTCAATTTAATTTTACTGCAGAACAGAAAAAACATTTCCTTGAGCGTTTAACTGCAGCCGAGGGCCTAGAAAAATTCCTAGGTAATAAATACGTGGGTGCTAAACGTTTCGGTGTTGAAGGCGGTGAATCATTCATCCCGATGGTCAACGAAATTATTCAGCGTGCCGGCTCTGTGGGTTGTAAAGAAGTTGTGATTGGTATGCCACACCGTGGTCGTCTCAACCTTCTAGTCAACATCATGGGTAAAAACCCGGCAGATCTTTTTGGTGAATTTGAAGGTAAATCAATTCATAAAAAAGGTTCGGGTGACGTTAAATATCACCAGGGTTTCTCCTCTAACGTGATGACAGCGGGTGGTGAAGTTCACTTGGCATTGGCGTTTAACCCTTCACATTTGGAAATCGTGGGACCTGTAGTTGAAGGTTCGGTACGTGCTCGTCAAGTACGCCGTCGCGATATCGGTGGTGATGATGTATTGCCAATTATTGTACATGGTGATGCAGCATTTGCAGGTCAAGGTGTAAACCAAGAAACCTTCCAGATGTCACAAACTCGTGGTTATACCGTGGGTGGTACAGTTCATATTGTGGTGAATAACCAAGTGGGCTTCACAACCTCTGATCCACGTGATGCACGTTCTACAGAATACTGTACCGATATCGCAAAAATGATTCAGGCACCGGTATTCCACGTGAATGGCGATGATCCTGAAGCTGTGATTTTCGTGACTCAATTGGCGCATGACTTCCGTCATACATTCCGTAAAGACGTTGTGATTGACATGTTCTGCTACCGTCGTCGCGGCCATAACGAAGCAGATGAGCCAGCAGCAACACAGCCAATGATGTATCAAGTGATCAACAAGAAAGTGACTACCCGTGCACTTTATGCCGATCAACTGGTTAAAGAAGGTGTACTTGATCGTGCCGCTGCTGATCAAATGGTTGAAAACTACCGTTCAGATCTTGAAGCCGGTAAGCACGTTGCTAATGCTTTGGTACTTGAACCAAATACGAAAATGTTTGTGGATTGGGCCCCTTATTTAGGTCACGAATACACAGATGTTTGGGATACAACTTTCCCAATCGAACGCTTAAAAGAACTTGGCACTAAAATGCGCGAGCTTCCTGAAGGCTTCGTGATGCAACGTCAAGTCGCGAAAGTGATTGATGAACGCTTAAAAATGCAGACCGGTGAAATGCCATTGAACTGGGGGGCAGCTGAAACTTTAGCCTATGCAACCTTGCTTGATGAAACCTACATGGTGCGTATTACTGGTGAAGACGTTGGTCGTGGTACCTTCTCACATCGTCATGCGAAACTGCATAACCAGGTGGATGGTTCAACTTATATTCCGCTTTGTCATATCAAAGAGAACCAGCCGCGCACTGCAATTTATGACTCACTCTTGTCTGAGATGGCCGTACTTGCATTTGAATATGGCTATGCAACTACAATTCCACACGGTTTAATTATTTGGGAAGCACAATTTGGTGACTTCGCGAACTGTGCGCAAGTAGTAATTGACCAATTTATTGCTTCAGGCGAAACCAAATGGGAACGCGTATGTGGTTTAACCATGTTGCTTCCACACGGTTATGAAGGTCAGGGTCCAGAGCATTCATCTGCACGTTTAGAGCGTTTCTTACAGTTATGTGCTGAAGACAACATGCAAGTGATTACACCAACGACACCTGCACAGATTTTCCATGCTTTACGTCGTCAAGCGATTCGTCCAATCCGTAAGCCATTGATCGTGACTTCACCGAAGTCATTGCTTCGTCACAAACTTGCAACGTCTACGTTGGAAGAGCTTGCAACTGGTACATTCCAGACGGTAATTGATGAGGTAGATCAAATCAATCACGCTGACGTGACTCGTTTAGTCCTGTGTGGCGGTAAGGTTTATTACGATTTACTTGAAAAACGCCGTGCAGAAAATCTAGATAACACTGCAATCGTTCGTATTGAACAATTGTATCCATACCCAGAACAACGTATTGCTGAAGTACTTGCTTCTTATCCAAACCTAAAAGAAGTGGTCTGGACTCAAGAAGAGCCGAAAAACCAAGGTGCTTGGTTATTCATCGCGCCGCGTCTATATGACGATGTGATGAAATCTGCTAAACAAGTCCGTATTAGTTACGCAGGCCGTCCAGCTTCTGCTGCGCCAGCTTGTGGTTCACCATATTTGCATGCAAAACAACAAGCTCAGCTAGTAAATGACGCATTGGCGATCGTAGCTGAACAATCAGGAGATTCTAAATAATGGCAACCGAAATTAAAGCACCGGTATTTCCAGAGTCAGTTGCAGACGGTACGATTGCAACTTGGCACAAACAACCAGGTGAAGCTGTATCACGTGATGAAGTGATCTGCGATATTGAAACCGATAAAGTTGTTTTAGAAGTTGTTGCTCCTGCTGACGGTACAATCGCTACCATCATTAAAGGTGAAGGCGAAACTGTTCTTTCTAACGAAGTGATTGCACAGTTTGAAGAAGGTGCTGTGTCTGGTGCTGCTCAAACTCAAGCAGTTCAGTCTGAAGGACAAGTTGAACAAGCTGCATCTAAAACAGAAGCGGGTGCTGCACCTGTTGTCGAGCGTGCTCAACCGGTTGCTGACCAAGCGCCTGCGGTACGTAAAGCATTAACTGAAACGGGTATTGCTGCTGGTGATGTTACCGGTACTGGTCGCGGTGGCCGTATCACTAAAGAAGATGTTGCAAGTCATCAAACTAAACCAGCGGCTCCTGCTGCTGCACCATTAAGCGTTGCTATTGGTGAGCGTATCGAAAAACGTGTTCCAATGACTCGTTTACGTAAACGTGTTGCTGAACGTCTTCTTGCTGCAACACAAAGCACTGCAATGTTGACGACATTTAACGAAGTGAACATGAAACCAATCATGGAAATGCGTGCTCAATATAAAGATGCATTCGAGAAACGTCATGGTGCACGTCTTGGCTTCATGTCATTCTTTGTTAAAGCTGCAACTGAAGCACTTAAACGCTACCCAGCGGTAAATGCTTCAATTGATGGCGACGATATCGTGTATCACGGTTACTATGACATCGGTGTTGCTGTATCTTCTGAGCGTGGTTTAGTGGTTCCTGTACTTCGTGATACAGATCGCATGAACTATGCTGAAGTTGAAAATGGCATCCGTGCGTTTGCTGGTAAAGCACGTGACGGTAAATTGGGCATTGAAGACATGACTGGTGGTACGTTCACTATTACTAATGGTGGTACTTTCGGTTCATTGTTATCGACTCCTATCTTGAACACGCCACAAACTGCAATCTTGGGTATGCATAAAATCCAGGAACGTCCAATGGCTGTAAATGGTCAAGTAGAAATTTTACCAATGATGTACTTGGCGCTTTCTTATGACCACCGTTTAATCGATGGTAAAGAAGCTGTAGGTTTCCTTGTGGCAATTAAAGAATTGTTAGAAGAGCCAGCTCGTCTTATCCTTGATCTTTAATTCTAAAGAATAAATCCATGGGCTTAGGGCGATCCTCTAAGCCCATTTTTGGAGATAAAAATGTCTCAACAGTTTGACTTAGTAGTAATTGGCGGTGGACCAGGTGGTTATGAAGCAGCAATTCGTGCGGCTCAACTTGGTTTCAAAGTTGCTTGTATCGAAAAACGTATTCATAAAGGCAAACCATCTTTGGGTGGTACATGCTTAAACGTGGGTTGTATCCCGTCTAAAGCTTTACTTGATTCTTCACATCGCTATGAAGATACCGTTCAGCATTTAGATGACCATGGCATTACGACCGGTGAAGTTAAATTTGATCTTGCTAAAATGCTGGCTCGTAAAGACAAAGTTGTAGATCAGTTGACTGGTGGTATCGATCAATTACTTAAAGGTAATGGTATCGAGTGGTTAAAGGGTACCGGTAAACTGCTTGCAGGTAAAAAAGTAGAATTTATTTCTCACGAAGGTGAAACTCAAGTTTTAGAGCCTAAATACGTGATTCTTGCGACAGGTTCTGTACCAATTAACATTCCTTCAGCTCCTGTAGATCAAGACTTAATCGTTGATTCTACTGGCGCGCTTGAATTCCCAGAAGTACCTAAGCGTTTAGGTGTGATTGGTGCTGGTGTTATCGGCCTTGAGCTGGGTTCAGTCTGGCGTCGTTTGGGTGCGGAAGTTGTTGTATTTGAAGCAATGGATGCATTCTTGCCAATGGCTGATAAAGCTTTGGCAAAAGACTTCCAAAAACTGTTGACTAAGCAAGGTATGGATATCCGTATCGGTGCGAAAGTTGCAGGTACTGAAATCAACGGTCGTGAAGTAACGGTTAAATATAACCAAGCTGGCGAAGACAAAACTGAAATTTTCGATAAATTGATCGTTTGTGTAGGTCGCCGTGCCTATGCTGAAGGTTTATTGGCTGATGATTCAGGCATTAAATTAACTGAACGCGGTTTGGTTGAAGTAAACGATTGGTGTGCAACTTCTGTTGAAGGCGTATACGCAATTGGTGACTTGGTACGTGGTCCAATGCTTGCACATAAAGCAATGGAAGAAGGCGTAATGGCAGTTGAACGTATTCATGGTCATGCTGCTCAAGTGAACTATGACACGATTATTTCTGTCATTTACACACATCCAGAAGCGGCGTGGGTAGGTTTAACAGAACAGCAAGCGACTGAAAAAGGTCACGAAGTTAAAACTGGTCAATTCGGTTTTGCTGTGAATGGTCGAGCACTCGCTGCTGGTGAAGGTGCCGGTTTCGTTAAGTTTGTTGCTGATGCAAAAACAGATCGTCTACTCGGTATGCACGTGATTGGACCTGCTGCGTCTGACATCGTTCACCAAGGTATGATCGCACTTGAGTTTGTATCTTCAGTTGAAGATCTACAGTTGATGACTTTTGGTCACCCAACATTCTCTGAAGTGGTTCATGAAGCTGCACTGGCAGTGGATGGACGAGCGATTCACGCGATTCAGCGTAAGCGTAAATAAGATGAGTAAAAGAGCGACTTAGGTCGCTCTTTTTACATTTGATGGTTGTTTTTGTTGGAACAATCATCTAAAAATAAAGATAAGAAAGATTTTAAAAAATGCCAATACTGCTTTGATGGATGTCTGGGTATTGGTGGGTCATAACAAAGCGAAGAAGTAATAAAAGGTTATTCGATGAATTTACATGAGTATCAAGCAAAAGCGTTATTAAAAAAATATGGTATGCCTGTTCAAGAGGGTGTACTGGCAACCAATGCAGCAGAAGCTGTCGCAGCATTTGAGCAACTCGGTGGCAAGTTTGCCGTGATGAAAGCTCAAGTTCATGCTGGAGGACGTGGTAAAGCAGGTGGTGTTAAAGTCGTAAAATCCAGTGAGGAAGCTGCTGAATATGCAAATGGCATTATTGGCACACGACTTGTAACCTATCAAACTGATGCCAATGGTCAGCCGGTAAATAGTGTTCTGGTCTGTGAGGATGTTTATCCGGTTGAGCGTGAATTATATCTTGGTGCAGTGGTCGATCGTTCTAGCCGTCGTGTCACCTTTATGGCATCTACAGAAGGAGGGGTAGAAATTGAAAAAGTTGCAGAAGAAACCCCAGAAAAAATTATTAAAGTTGAAGTCGATCCTCTGGTCGGGCTTTTACCTTTTCAAGCCCGTGAAGTTGCATTCGCCCTTAATTTAAAAGATGGACAAATCAACCAATTTGTCAAGATTATGACGGCGGCTTATCAAGCCTTTATTGAAAATGATTTTGCATTATTTGAAATTAATCCACTTTCAGTTCGAGAAAATGGCGATATCCTGTGTGTCGATGCCAAAGTGGGGATCGATTCAAATGCACTGTATCGTTTACCTGAAATTACAGCAATGCGCGATAAGTCTCAGGAAAATGAGCGTGAACTGAAAGCTTCCGAATTTGATCTGAACTATGTGGCACTTGAAGGTAATATTGGTTGCATGGTCAATGGCGCAGGCCTTGCTATGGCTACCATGGATATCATCAAACTGTACGGTGGTCAACCTGCAAACTTCCTTGATGTTGGTGGTGGTGCAACCAAAGACCGTGTGATTGAAGCATTTAAAATTATCCTTTCAGATTCATCTGTGCAAGGTGTGTTGATCAATATCTTCGGGGGTATTGTGCGTTGTGACATGATTGCAGAAGCAATTATTGCAGCAGTTCAGGAAGTACATGTCACCGTACCTGTAGTTGTGCGATTGGAAGGCAACAATTCAGAGTTAGGGGCAAAATTACTTGATGAATCAGATTTGAAATTAATTTCTGCGAATGGTCTGGCGGATGCCGCAGAAAAAATTGTTGCTGCAGTGAAAGCGTAAGGGAGTATCAATCATGAGCGTATTAGTTAATAAAGACACCAAAGTATTGGTACAAGGCTTCACCGGTAAAAATGGTACATTTCACTCAGAACAAGCCATTGCTTATGGCACTAAAGTGATGGGCGGAGTAACTCCTGGTAAAGGCGGACAATCGCATTTAAGTCTTCCTGTATTTAACACCATGAATGAAGCAGTAAAAGAAACCAATGCTGATGCTTCTGTGATTTATGTACCCGCACCTTTTGTTTTAGATTCTATTATAGAAGCTGTAGATGCAGGTATTGGTTTAATTGTGGTGATCACAGAAGGCGTACCCACATTAGATATGTTAAAAGCCAAACGTTATCTTGAAACCTATGGTAATAACGCACGTCTAATTGGGCCAAACTGTCCGGGTATTATTACTCCAGGTGAATGTAAAATTGGCATTATGCCGGGACATATTCATCAACCGGGTAAAGTTGGAATCATTTCGCGTTCAGGAACCTTGACGTATGAAGCGGTGGCGCAAACCACGAAGCTGGGTTTAGGTCAGTCGACTTGTATCGGAATTGGGGGAGACCCAATTCCGGGCATGAACCAAATTGACTGCTTGAAACTGTTCCAAGAAGACCCGCAAACTGAAGCCATCATTATGATTGGTGAAATTGGCGGTACTGCGGAAGAAGAAGCCGCTGAATATATTCAGTCACATGTGACCAAACCTGTAGTAGGGTATATTGCTGGTGTAACTGCACCTAAAGGCAAACGTATGGGCCACGCAGGCGCAATTATTTCAGGTGGTAAGGGGACTGCGGAAGAAAAGTTTGCTGCCTTTGAACGTGCTGGTATAGCCTATACTCGTAGTCCAGCAGAATTGGGTTCGACGATGCTTCAAGTATTAAAAGACAAAAGCTTGACTTAATTTTTTGAAAAATAAAAAAGCTCTCATTTGAGAGCTTTTTTATTGGAGTATATTCATTAAAATTAATGGATTTTTTTCATAAATCAAAAATAAGCATCTTTTGGTTTGATATTTATATGCTACATTTCAGCGCTATCCTGCATAATTTGCGAATGAAATACATCAGTTTAAAAAGCTTTCTGAAACACAGTGCAAGTAATACACAGACATCGCTTGGTTAACTTCTATTTAAAGGTTAAGCAACTAAAATGCATGTTCTGCTAAATGCGGATCGGCCAAGTCAAGCCCAGAAGATCAACTTGTGTTTTGTCTGAGCTAGTAGCGCAAATAAAGAACTTTTTCATGAGGCTACGAGTCATGGGATTCCAGAACCAACAGCCTCAAGAGTTTTATGGTATGTAGAAGATGATTTGATTCAGTCGAGTCTGTTTTAATTTATCGAAGAATTTGCCTGTTGTACGTTTTCAATTAAAAAGATAATGCTAATGCATTGATGGGAATTTTCTGATTATAAAGGCTACAGAAATTTCAATCCAAAAGCCTAAAAATAGCTATAGCGGCAAGAAAAAAACATATACCTTTAAAGTGCAGACCATTATTCAGTATAAAACTCAGCAAATAATGAGTTTATGTACCTGTCGCGGTGCGGTGCATGATGTTGAGGTATTCAAATGCAATTTACAGGAGATTCCTTTCGGGGCTTTTATCCTTGCAGATAAACGCGATCAAGGGATTATAATTTTTTATTTAAATAGCCAGTTATCGTTCAAAGTTAAGAGACGTTGTAAACTGGATTCTGCACTAAAAAGTCATAACCAAAAAATCGATAAAAGAATAATAAAATCCTTGCGAAACGTTATCGAAATAGAGGAAAAAGACTCGGTTTAAGATTCAATTTAATGGCTGGAATTTACAATATTGAACTGAGCAAAAATGATTTATGAATGTCTATTTATTAAAATTAATATAAAGAAATGACCTAATAAAAAAATATACAGGATTATTTTTCACGATTATTATAAAGTGATATGTGTCATATTAATAGATAAAAACACAAAATGAAACACAAAAAAAGGTTGATATGATTAGCTTTGAGGGTATTGTTTATTGGATTGCAATAATTAATAACAATGAATGATGAATTTTTAAATATGAATAAAGTAGATTCTAGATTAAATATACTTACCCTCTCTTGTAGCACCTTACTGTTTTCTACATTTTTGCATGCAGAATTATTATATAGGGACTCTATAGATCCGCAACGTGAAAAAACAGTAGATTCGATTAAGCAAGGACAGGTAGATGCGGGTTTACAAAAACTCAGACAATTATTAGTGCTCCAGCCCAATAATCAGAAACTGATTGCTGATTTTATTGTGATGTCATATGAACATCAAAAATTTACCGAGCAAGATATTAAATATCTCTCCGGTATACAAACACAACAATTTCCAGATTATGCAAAGGTTGATGTCCTTAAAGCCTTGCGCGATCTAAAAAAATTTGAATTGGCAGAACAATGGGCGAAAAAATTCGCTCAGACCGATCAAAATCAAATATGGGTTGTATGGATAGGGGTATTACAGGCAGAAGCAGGTAAAACTCTTGAATCGAAAAAAACCTTGTCTGCGCTCGATATCAACTATATTGATCCTGATTATTTAGCTCAGCTTGCTTATGCCTATCGCATTTTAAATATGCCAGTGGAGGCATTGAATACCGCCAGTTTAGCCGTTGAAAAGAATCCAAATAATAGTAGTGCGCAAGAGCAGTATGCATTGGCACTTATGGTAAATGCAGATTATGCCAAAGCAGAAAAATATATTCAGAATAATCAAATATTGGCAAATAAACCTCAACTTAGAACAAATGCAAAAATTAGTGAATTTACCCTGCGCATTCAGAATGCAGTGCAGTATTACAAGGCTTCAACCTATCGTGATCGTGGAAATATTGCTTATAAACAACTCAATCAAGTTATAGATGAGATGGCAAAGTATGAATCCCAACTGCCTAATGACCCCAATATTAAACGTCAATTTTATTACGAGTACATATATGCTTTAAATGAGAGAAACTTGGCTCAGGAAGTGCTCGCACAAATACCCAAAATTGGATTACCTATCGAGCAAATGCCTCCTTATGTACGTCAAGCGATTGCAGATGCGTATTTAAAGAATCGGCAACCTAAATTGGCCGAGGCACAATATAGAAGTTTGCTAAAGGAAAAAAACTATCAAACTTATGAAGTGTATTCAGGTTTGTATTACGCATTAATTGAACAAGAAAAGTATGAGCAGGCCAATAATTTACTGTTAGAAATGGACAAAATGTTGCCTACTTATCGATATAGCAATGCAAAAGGTGTCGATAGAGTTACCCATGAGGACCGTATGGAATATATAAACTTGGTCGGTCTCAATTATGTTTATCGCCAAGAATATGGTAAAGCGCAACAATATTTTGAAAAGCTGGTCGCAAAAGCACCCAATAATGTGGTTTATCAAAGTAATCTTGCGCTAGTACAACGCTGGCGTAAACAACCTCAACGCTCAGAATGGACACTGGCGCAATGGGATGGTGTTGAGCCAGTTGATTCCTTAATACGAATCAATCACTTAGAGAATATGCAGGCATTAGGTGATATTTCAGAATGGCGTAAGCAGAATGCTTATCTTATGGAAGCCATGCCAGGAGATTCTGGTGTTGTAAAAAGCAAAAAAGAACTTGACGATCGTAATCGTTTCTCCATTCAGCATCAGAGTACTTTTTCAAAAAATGAATCTGATAACTCTGCTGTTCTGAATCGTTTAAAAGGCAGTCGTGAACAGGAGAATTTAACACGTATTAATACCCCATGGTTTTTTGATACTTTTCGTGCTTATGCCAATCATAGTAATCGTTGGGCGAATTATGAGGATGGCAAAATTGATGATCAACGTGTGGGACTTGGACTTGAATGGGAATCGCGTCGTAAAGCCGCCAATATCATGCTTTCTCAAAGTATAGATAATGAAGATGATCGTTTTGGAGTACAAGTGGACTGGTCACAATGGTTGAGTGATCACTGGCAGTATGTTTTAGGTTTTAATAGTCAGGCCGATATTCCATTACAAGCTATAAAAAAAGGTAATGAAGGTCAATCTTATACTTTTGGTCTGAACTGGAATCACAATGAATCTCGTGAAGCGGGTACAGCTTATCAATTAACTGATATCGATGATGGAAATACCCGTCAGGAAGTCTCTGCCTACTTTAAGCAACGGGTTTTTGCGGCCCCGCATCATATTACCAGTTTTATTTTAGGCGGATATTACAGTAAAAATGATGATGTACAAGTTGATTATTTCAATCCTAATGAAAGTTATAGCGCAGAACTCACTTTACAACATGATTGGATTACTTGGCGTAGACATGACAGAAATTTCACACAACATTTCGAAGCAACCATCGGAACTTTTGGGCAAGACGGATTTTCCTCAAAACCGATTTATAACGCATTTTACCAACATGACTGGCAACTTTCGCGGACCTGGAATTTGAATTACGGAATAGGATGGGGAACACATCCTTATGATGGTATAGATGAAAAAAGAACTTACGCAGTGCTTGGTTTTAAGGGGAATTTTTAATGAGAAAAATTGCAACAATTTTATTCGCTGTAGTGTTGACAACAAATTTAGCAATTCCTAGCGTAAGTTTGGCTCAAAATGTGACAAATTCAGCAATTGAAATGCCAGATAATCTTTTTGTAACTCTTACTTTTCATGATGTACGAGATGATGTCGCTAAGGTGGGGGATCGAGATGTTTATGCAATTAGTACTAAAAATTTAGCACAATTTTTTGCGTGGATTCAACAAGAAGGATGGCATCCAATTCGCCTGCAAGATGTGTGGGAAGCACGTCAAAAGAAAAAGAGCCTGCCTCCTAAATCAGTATTGTTGACTTTCGATGATGGGGCATTAAGTAGTTATACCCGAGTTTTCCCTTTATTGAAGCAATATGATTTTCCAGCCGTATTTGCAATTCCAACCAGTTGGATTAATGGCAACAACAAAGATGCCTATTCTGCCTATGGTGAAAATAATTTAATGACCTGGGATCAAATGCGTGAAATGCAAGAATCAGGTTTAGTCGATTTTGCTTCACACTCAGACGATTTACATAAAGGTATTCTTGGCAATCCACAAAAAAATATGCAGCCTGCTGCAATTACCCGTGAATATTTGCCTAAGCTGGGTAAATATGAATCTGAACAAGCTTATCAAAAACGAGTGATTGCGGATTTAAGAAAATCTAAGGAAATTTTAGACTTCCAGTTAGGTATCAATACCAGAGCTATTTTCTGGCCTTATGGGGCAGTAACAAAAGAAAGTGAACAACTTGCCGCAAAGGCAGGATTGCCAATGTCTTTTAGCTTGGGCAGTATGTCTACACTTGTGGACTCCGGGGCCACATATCAACGCGGCTTGATTATGAATAATCCAACGCCTGAAATGATCCATGAGGAAATGCTGGATTTTTTGACTTTTGCACGAGCACTCTATAAGCAACGCAAAAGTATTATTCGTTTCGAATTAAGTGAAATGGTCAGCAAAAACAATCAAGTATTCGATCAAAAACTTGGACAGTTATTAGATCAAGTTAATTCATTAAAAACCAATACGATTGTATTAAAAGCAGTGGCTGACGAAAATGGGGATGGAAAAATAGACGTTGCTTATTTCCCAAATCAGCAGCTTCATATGCGCCAAGATTTGCTGAATCGAACAGTTTGGCAGGCGCGCACACGCATCAATAATCGAGTATATGCGGAACTGCCTATAAGTCTGGAAACACAACAAGGCCTTAAGCTTGATGAGTTAACCGCTGATTTGGTCAAGAATAACTCATCAATTGAAGGCTTGATGATAGAAATTGGTGATGAGTTCTTATGTGGCGTACAAGATAAAACTTGGGATGGTGCTTGTAGCCAAAAAATGAAACAAGTTTTTCAAATTAAAGAACGCAGCAAAGAAAAGGCAAAATATTATACAAACATTAGTAATAATTATCAGACTGCATTGAAAATGACTTTAAAGGATAAGCATTTAGATGGTTTAAAACTCTTACTTGATAGTTGTCTAGTTCAAGGCGACTTCCTATATCTCGAACTTGATCCTGTTCGTTACCCTAAAGTATTTAAAGCCATGCAAAAACAGTTAGAACAATTGAATCTTAAACAGAAACAGCATTTGATTGTGAGTTTTACCGTTGATCCGAATGTATCTAAAAGTGAATGGAAAGAATATCAATATGATTATCAAGTTTTAAAAAGGCTGGCTGTACAAAAAATTGGTCTTAATAATTATCAATTAAACGAAGGTAGACGATTTCAGGAAAATCTTTACCAGTCTATTAGTTCAAATGACAGTCCATTAACTTATCGAAATCCTTTTGAAGGCAACATTGCCAAGGAGATGAAATAATGGAAGAGTTGATTCATCTTAGATTTAGTGATTTTTATTTTGGCTTTGCCTTTTTCTATCCTTTATTTATGGCATGGCTTTGGATAGCGGGGGGGATCTGGTTTTACTTAAAGCACGAAGTTAAAAAAACAGCCTTACCAAAACCAAGTGAACATGGCTGTAGTATTGTTATTCCTTGTTTTAATGAAGAAGCACAGGTCCGAGAAACGATTAAATTTGCAATGCAATCTCAGTACCCAAATTTTGAAGTGATTGCAGTGAATGATGGAAGTCGAGACAAAACTGCTGAAATTCTAGATTCACTTTTACAGCAATACCCAAAATTGAGAGTGGTTCATTTAGCTGAAAATCAAGGTAAGGCTTATGCGCTTCGTGCAGGTGCAATGGTCAGTCAAAATGAATATCTGGTCTGTATTGATGGTGATGCCTTATTACATCCGCATGCTGTTTTATGGATGATGCATCATTTAACCCGCTTCCCGAGAATTGGTGCGGTAACGGGTAATCCTCGTATTGTGAACCGTTCTAGTATCCTCGGTAAAATTCAAGTGGGTGAGTTTTCCTCGATCATTGGTTTGATTAAACGCGCCCAACGAACTTATGGACGGATTTTTACAGTTTCGGGTGCAATTGCCGGTTTTCGTAAAACTGCTTTAGACCGTATTGGTTATTGGCGTGATGACATGATTACAGAGGATATTGATGTGTCATGGCGTTTACAGTTTGACCATTGGGATTTGCAATATGTACCACGAGCACTTTGTTACATTTATATGCCAGAAACAATCAACGGGTTATGGAAGCAACGCTTACGTTGGGCGCAAGGCGGAATTGAAGTTTTAATCGCTTATCTCCCTAAACTGTTTAAGTGGAATTTGCGCCGGATGTGGCCAATTGCTCTGGAATCCGTTATCAGTGTGGTTTGGGCATATGTGATGTTTGGTATTATTCTTTTGTATTTATATGGTCTGTTTTTCTCTTTACCGGGCGAATGGGCAATTCAATCGCTCTTTCCTCAATGGTATGGGGTGATTCTGGGGCTAACGTGTCTTATCCAGTTCTTTGTCAGTTTATGGATTGATAAGTCTTATGATAAAGACCGAATGTTCAGGAACTATTTTTGGGTGATCTGGTATCCATTATTCTTCTGGATACTAGCGATGCTCACCACGGTCGTCGCATTACCCAAAACAATTTTCAAAACTCAAAAGCGTGCTCGATGGGTTAGTCCAGATCGTGGTTTTAGAGGAGAGATGAAAAATGACTAATATAGATAAACTTCATATTGTTAAAGATGAGTCGAAGTTAGAACTTCCTGCTTATATTGATAAACCTGAATATGTAAAAAATAAGTCAGTGGGTTATAGTTTGCAAATTGCAGGTTGGCTTACTTTTATGTGGTTGTTCATGCCACTGTTGACAGGATTTTTCTGGTGGGTAGAAGGTAAAACGATTTATCAACAACTGGTGATCCAAGCGGCACCCGATAGCCAGTTGAGTCTAATGAATATCATCATGATGATTACCACCTTTATATGTGCACTGCTGCTTTGGGCAACATATAACTGGATTCGCTTTTATAACCGTGAGCGTCGTAGTACTCCTTTAGCCATAGATGAACAACAGCTTGCAAGGAGTTTTATGGTTAATACGATAGATATTCTGAATATGCAACAGGCAAAAAATCTAACCCTTTATTATGATAATAAAGGGAAGTTAGAATTTTTTGAGGTTAATCATCAGTTAAAAAAGCGTGTTTCAGCCTAGAAGGTTGAGGGTGTTCAGTAACAAAGTCATCGGGGTAATAACCAATATGTTTTACTCCATGTTTCTCTAAAAACTTGATGGTTTCTGTAAGTTCTTGGGTAGATATTTTCTGATTATTTCTCCAATTCACAGCTTGAAGTTCAAAGATGGTACGACTCAATTCTGGGTCGTATTTTTTTGATTGTTGAATTAAATCTAAATAGAACTGCTGATGATCATCGGCTTCTTCCATATAGGGCATCGCCATGATGGCATTATAATCATAGTATTTATATGTGCTGGGCATCGACTGGCTAAACCAGTTCTCACTTACTGGATTTAATACCACGGGTGCATACATATTTCGTGCAGTAAGGATATTTGGTTGCTGTTGTTTAAGTATCTTGCTAATACCTTCAGCAAATTGATCAAGATATGCTGTTTTGTGTTGAGCTAATGGTGCTTTTTTTGGAAAATTTTGGAGTTTTGATATCTGCTCTGAATTAAACCCCCACGATTGATACATCTTTCGGGCAGGAGCAGAAATATCTTCATAATCATTCAGGGTAATATCATCATGATAGAGTACTCCATCCACTGAATTAGACTTCATAAAATCTAAATAAATTTCAGAAACATATTTCAGGTTTTGTTGATCAAATGGAGAAACCCGAATATAACCTTGCTTTCCGCCTTCACTATGTAAAACATAGGGAATGTGGTAGCTTTTTGGAAATTCCCAAGCCATTAAAGGCAGCCACGCATATATATGTTTTACCTGAGTTTTGCTACGAATTTGCTTTACTAGAACTGGAAAAAGATTTTCTCTTAAGGGAATATGACGGTTTTTAAAGTAGACCCGATCTGTTGAACCATTCGCATCTGGATCAGCAAAAGCTTGTAAAAAAATGGTATTAGGTTGAATCTGTTGAATCCGTTCTATTAAAGTCCGAATATTCTCCTGTTGCTGTTTTTTGTCTTTGTCATATATATAGTCAATATCGATATGCATAATGCGCATCTGATCAATTTTAGTGGTTTTCTTTGCTGAAGAAATAAGTTTTTTGACAGTATTCTGCTGAACAATATCATTTATAGGGTGATGTTTAATTTGAGGTAAATCTGCAGAGTTTACAGTAGAAGTCAGGCAGCCTAGACTTAAATACAGGCAAGGGGTAAAACGATTTTTACACATCTTTTTAAAATTAATCATTTTTTTATACTCGCGTTTAGTTAGTTTTTGCTAGATAAATCATTGTTTTTTGAAAAATCATAAATTATTTTTGATTGTATTCTGGGCAAATTTTATTTTTTAATTTTTATTGCGCTCGAATTAAATCATCAAGCACTCTTTTTATTTTGAATATGGTATCTAGGCTAGGAGGATTATTGTTTAAAATCTCCCATAAATTTTCGGGACAACTTGCAAGTTGATATCAGATTAGTCTTTACACCAACTGCACCGGTCTTCAGTGCCCTGTAAGGTAATTCCATTCCAGTAAGAGTCAATTTAGAACAAGTTTCGCAAGTCACCATAAAAGAAATAGAAGAATGGGTTATAAAAGAGTTATCGCCGTTAATACCAACAAACGGGATACCTGAAAATTTTGCTTTTACCGCAGTGTCCAGTAGTTGTTGAGTAATTTGGCTATTTGGGAAAATAGAGCTATACCATTCCAATGCAGCTTTTGCATTTTCTTTAAACCGCAAGGCAGGGTAAATAGAGGAAGTCATTATTATGCTCTATATATGCAATGTCAGCAGATAATGTAACGTCCTACAGTTATAACTCAAGTAAGTTTATGCAGAATAATTGTATAAAATTTATTCAATTTAAAATAAAAAATGTAGCTGATTTGGCTGCATTTTTTAAATTTTTATTTAGATGAAGCCACTTTAGACTTTGAGTTAAACTATTAGGATTAACTGCTTGAATACCCCCGTTAATTCATCAGGCTAGCAATGATCGGGGGGTTGAATTTGATAACGTAAAGCTAAAGCGCTGTTCACCACTTACTCAGATAGGGACGTTACCCATGATCCGAATAGACTTCGCTTGATGCATTGATTCCGACCCTCTAGCCTAGAATGTTGATTTAATTGATTTTAACATTATCAATATTTCTATCTATTTAATGCTTTTTACGGATAATCTGGTGTAAATATTTTAATAATGCTAAACGAATCTAGATTTCTACCTGTTTTCGATAGACAAGATGTTATTCGTTTCATTAACCATACGGTTGGATAATACAACCGGTTAAACTATAAAGGGCTAAGAAAATAATTAGCGGGACAAAAAGTGGCACATACCTAAATATAACCAGTCTAAAACTTAGGGGGAATCTGATCTGCATCGATGCCAATTTCAACATGTTATGCAGTGCTTAAATTATTCAGTAAAATTGCTCCAACCATCCTTTAGAGCCACCACCCAGTAAAAGCAAAAGTAGCTCTTAACTGCCTGATAGCAACATCAGGCAAATATAAACTCTGAAAATGAGCGTAAAAGAATGAATAATAAGTTCCCCCATTATTTTTTTACCTCTATACATTTGTTCACTTAAATTATTCAAATTATTGTTTTTTATATAAAATAATCTAAATCAAACAGAGTGGTGAAGAAATAAATTTGTCTAAAAAATGAATTCATGTTGGTATAAATGTAAGTTCAGTTGTTGAGCAGAGTTATTGTTTTATGAAGAGGTGTTTTTAGTAAGGTTTGTAGAAGATGATTTAAATTTCTCCTCTCGTAAAAGAGTAGAAATGTGATAAAGGTCTAGGAGATACTGATTATCCACCTTTTAATTAAATTGGCTAAATGTAGGACATCTCAAAACAATCAGATCTTGATTTAAGCCGCGCCTAATTCAGATAAAGCTTAATTCAAACAGGTTTGAATACGAACTTTCATGTCCAAAGCCTGTTGCGTAATAAAGTTTTTCATCCAGTGCACTGGTTGTCCCATCGGATTAGTTTTAACCGCGGTATTTAGGAAATTTAATTCAGGTTGATTGAATAATTGGCTTTCAATTGCTTCTTCAAGTTGCGTACTATTGGCTGCAAGTGGAAGACTGACCAAATAGAATGCTTTGGGGTAGTTATAAAAAGCATACAGCAAGTTAAATGCTTTTTGATCGGCCTTAAGATTACCCGCCCCAATTTCATAGCTACGGTCTTGGTTGCTATGGGTAACACCCATCAAAAAATCGAGATAATTATCCGAAAGTCTTAGTCCAAATTGCAGCCCAATCTGGTCAGCAGTGAGTTCATGTTGCACAAAATCATTCAGGATTGAACCATCATCATTCAAAGGTTCTTGCAAGATCAGAAAATGCTCATTGTGTTGATAGATATGAACAGCAAGCTGTGCCTGTTCTAGGCTGGATTTAACGGATTTAAGAGTACAGTCTAGCGTAGGCATAATACAAAACAAAATAGGAGATGGGAGAGAATTTGGCTAATCTATGTAATTTTCAGCACGAATAACATAGATGTTTTAGAGGAATAACCAATCAGATAAGATTTTGTAAATTTTAATGTTGGCTTGTGGTAATAGCACTGTCTGAATAAAATAATAGATCAGCATTTAAGTGAATCATTAATAAAAACTTATACTTATTATTAGGTAAGCTTTATATGACAATTTTGCATATCAATATAATAAAACAAGCAATAGTTGTGATAACTAAATCTTTATAATGAATATATATATTTTTAAAAGTGTAATAAGTACACGTTGATCTGAGTTGGTGTTGTCAATGTCCATAAATGAGGAAAGACTTACTCATCTTAAACAGCTAGAAGCTGAGAGTATTCACATTATCCGTGAAGTGGCTGCCGAATTTGAAAATCCGGTCATGTTGTATTCTATTGGTAAAGATTCTGCCGTGATGCTGCATCTTGCCTTAAAAGCATTCTATCCTGCAAAACTCCCATTCCCGCTATTGCATGTCGATACAGGTTGGAAGTTCAAAGATATGATCACATTCCGCGACAACATGGCGAAAACCCATGGTTTCGATCTGATCGTACATCAAAATAAAGAAGGGAAAGACGCTGGGATCAACCCGTTTGATCATGGTAGCTCTAAATATACCGACATCATGAAAACCCAAGGCCTAAAACAGGCTCTGGATAAATACAAGTTCGATGCTGCTTTTGGTGGCGCGCGCCGTGATGAAGAAAAATCACGTGCTAAAGAACGTGTCTATTCTTTCCGTGATACGAAGCACCGTTGGGATCCTAAGAACCAGCGTCCCGAACTTTGGAACCTTTACAATGGTAAAGTGAACAAAGGTGAAAGTATTCGTGTGTTCCCGTTATCAAACTGGACTGAGCTTGATATCTGGCAATACATCTATCTGGAAAGTATTCCATTAGTACCACTTTATTTAGCTGCAGAACGTCCTGTAGTTGAACGTAGTGGCACACTGATTATGGTTGATGATGAACGCATGCCTTTAAAAGAAGGTGAAGTTCCGCAAATGAAATCGGTACGTTTCCGTACATTAGGTTGTTACCCATTGACGGGTGCGGTTGAATCAACTGCTAACACCTTGCCGGAAATTATCCAGGAAATGCTTTTGGCCACAAGTTCTGAACGTCAAGGTCGTATGATTGACCATGATGAAGCAGGCTCGATGGAAAAGAAAAAGCAGGAAGGTTATTTCTAAGAATCCCTTTAAAAATCTCTCTTGTGCAGCAGTGCTGCTTACCTCTTTATAAAAGAAGGGTAAATAAAAAAGGGTAGTCCTCCATGGTCCGTGGAGGATTTAGGTGGATTCAAAGAGATTCAAAACAACCGATTTCTAAAGAATATGTGGAGTTTGAGCAATGTCTCATCAATCAGAACTCATTAGCCAGGATATCTTGGGCTATTTAAAACAACATGAAAATAAAGATTTATTGCGTTTCTTGACTTGCGGTAACGTGGATGATGGTAAATCGACTTTAATCGGTCGTTTGCTTTATGATTCAAAATTGATCTATGAAGATCAGTTGCAAGCGGTAACGCGCGACTCTAAAAAAGTCGGCACCACAGGTGATGCGCCTGACTTAGCGCTTCTTGTAGATGGCTTACAAGCTGAACGTGAACAGGGTATTACCATTGATGTGGCATATCGTTATTTCTCTACTGAAAAACGCAAGTTCATCATTGCTGATACTCCAGGGCATGAGCAATACACACGTAACATGGCGACAGGTGCATCTACTTGTGACCTTGCGATCATTTTGATTGATGCGCGTTATGGTGTGCAAACTCAAACTCGTCGTCATACCTATATTGCAAGCTTGCTCGGTATTAAGAACATTATTGTTGCGATTAACAAAATGGACTTGGTTGAATTCTCTGAAGCGCGCTTCAATGAAATTCAAGCCGACTATGCCAACTTCGTGAGCCAATTGGGCGACCGTAAGCCAAGCAACATCATTTTTACGCCTATTTCTGCATTGAATGGCGATAACGTGGTGAACAAGTCTGAAAATACGCCGTGGTACACTGGCGAAACCTTAATGGGTACGCTTGAGTCTGTTGAAATTAACCGTGATACCGCGAAACGTGATTTCCGTTTCCCTGTGCAGTATGTCAACCGTCCTAACCTCGACTTCCGTGGTTTCGCAGGTACGATTGCGCTTGGTGAAATCAACGTAGGTGATAAAATTGTTGCTTTACCATCGGGCAAGTCTTCAACGGTTAAAGAAATCGTAACTTTCGATGGCAACCTTGAACATGCATTTGCAGGTCAAGCGGTGACATTGACGCTAAACGATGAAATTGATGTATCACGCGGTAATATGTTGATCCGTGCGGATCAGGGTATTCCTGCCATTTCGCGTTCGGTTAAAGCAACTGTGGTATGGATGGCAGATCAACCGCTTGTGCTGGGCAAGTTGTATAACATCAAAATTGGTACACAAACCGTTCCTGCCAAAGTGACTGGTATTAACTTCCGTACCAATGTGAATACACTTGAGCAAATGCAAGTGGATCACCTTGAGCTGAATGCGATTGCCAACGTCACTATTGAATTTGATGCACCAGTAGTATTTGACCGTTATCAGGACAGCCGTTATACCGGTTCATTTATCTTCATTGATCGTTTGAATAACGTCACGATTGGTGCGGGTATGGTGGAAGAGTCGGTTGAATGGTCAGCTCATACCAATCCAGTAACAGCGGAAGACCGTGCAGCACGTTTGGGTCAAAAACCAGCGTCAATTACTGCATCTGCAAAAGCATTGGAAAATGCCCAAGCACTTGAGAACTTGTTGCTTCAACAAGGTATCGTTGCGATTGCAAAAGCAGACTTAGATACTGCACAAGTTGTATTGCTTCGTGAAACAGGTATTGCAGTAATTACTACTGTTGCAGAAGGTACAGATGTAAGCTTCGCGCAAGAGTCGGTTGAAGAATTGGCTGAGAAGATTGTGGAATTGGTTCGTCTGTAAGACTGAGTTGATTTGAAAGAAGACCCACCGTAAGGTGGGTTTTTTATATAATAAGAAGAAAATAGAAAGGAATAAAAGAAATAGAAAATCAACAATTTGAAGTTTACGGATCTGAGATTCACTATACATATAGTAGCTATTTAGATGTGCAGATAGTTGATATTTCTAGTCTCATCGAGAATATATTGAAATTAAGATTGGGAACGTGTGCAATTAAAAATAATAGAATTCACTATAATTTAAATGATGAATATAAAATATTAGGTTTTGAAACTTACTTTCAAAATGAAAATGAGGCAGCTATAAATTTTTATCCTGTCCAAAATACAGAAACTGGTGAAAATATCCCAGAATATTGTTTAATTGCTGTGAATGAAAGTTTTCATCAAGCTAGAATATTTAATATATTGTCTACGGAATCTGTAAAATTTTATTTGGAAAAAATATATTTAGAATATGAAAAAGAAGTAATCAAATTAACTCCTATTGTTACTGTTTTTGAAGATGGGGTTGTTGTAATTAAATATAAAAATGAATTAGACAATACTGATCTAAATATAAAAGAGTATATTGATCAGTGTATTAATCTTGGTTTACACCCAATTGATAGAGCTTATGTTAGTCCGTTCCTTTGTAAGCTATTAGCTACATCATATAACCATACTTTACGAACACCATTTTATAAGCGATGGAAGTTGTTAAAAGATGAAAAGTTGCACTACAAAGTGGTTGATAAAAATATTAAAGTTTTTAGGAGCGAATCAGAGTCACTAGGTTTAATTGAGTTAACAAGAGATACAGTTTCCAGAGATACGCTTTCAACTTTAACTCAAAGTCTTTTGAATCTATTTGCTTACTTGTTAAGTAATCCAAACTCAGGGATTAGATATTTGTTATTTGGGCAGAGGAAAATTATAGAAAATGGTACTTATTGGGAAGGAAGGCCATATATATATTTATTGGATTTCAAGGGGGAGTGTTCAACTGCAAGTGAAAATAATAAAAAATTTAAAAATGAATTTTTAAGCATTATAGAACGGTTTACATCAGATTTTAGAAAGGATCGTGAGTTGGTTGAAGATATTCGTTTTTTTGACGATGCTTCGATCTTTTTTGAAAAATCAGCATGCCTAAAAGTTTTATCTAAAAAAGCGAAAGAAATTGATGTGCCAGAAAATTATATTTCATCACACGAGGCGATTGCTACGTATATAGAATATGTTTACATGCTTCATAGAGCGCTATTGCAAAAAATAAGACAAAGTCATTCTGTTGATGAGGTTTCAGCTCTTCGTTGGCGAGCAAATGAACTTGCAAGTCCTCAAGAAATAGCTGCATCGGGTGAAGTGCGTATATATAGTAAAAATGCTTGGGAAAAATTTGGGATAAATGATTTAAAAGCGCAGATTAATGAAGCAATTTTAATAAGTTATGATGAAAAACAATTTAAACATGAGAAAAAGGGTAATGTAGTCAATTTAGCTTTTGCAATTCTTTTTGGGCTATTAGCAATACCAAGTGTAGGAAAAGACATTATAGCACCTATTTGGAAAACTACTAATTTTTACTATCCTGCTAATGCATACGAAAATCTATATTTCTTTTTAGTTACTTGTTTGATCTTGGTGATAATGGCTTTTTTAGTTTTAACAAGTATTAGATTTTTTACAAAAGAAAAATAATGACAAATACAAAAAAACAAGTAAGATATATCTTAATTAATCTTAAGGTGTATCTTTGTTATGCCAAATTCTGAGCTTGTTGTAGATATCGGAAGCATTACCAAACCCCGTAAACGTCTGTTTGAATCAGGGCATATGAAACTGTTGGTACTGCATCTTATTGCTCAAGCACCCAAGTTTAGTTATGACATTATCAAAGATGTAGGCTGCGTCGTAGGCGGCGGTTATACACCTAGCGCAGGTACCATCTACCCAACGCTAAATTATCTCGAAGAACAACACTATATACGCTCAGCATTGAATGTAGATGAGCGCAAGCAATACAGCATTACATCTGCCGGCATAAAATACTTAGAAATAGAACGAGCTACTGTAGAGAAAATTCTGTGCCGCTTTAGCACACGTAAACAAATCCACAATAACGAACAGTTTATTGATATCAAACGTGCCATGGAAAATCTAAAAACATCGCTGCGCCTGAAAATACAGCGTTGTGAGCTCACGCCTGAACAAGTCCGTGAGATTGCAGAAAAGATCGATCAGGCCGCTGTAGACATCGCTCGAATGTAAGCACCTACATTTAAAAAGACTCAAAGCGTCTATAAAAAGCCAACATCAAGATGAAGTATATATAGGTCAATTATGCATAACCATCTTCCAAAAATTCATCCCAAGCATTTAGCGTGGCTCATGCCTCTGTTTTTATCTGGCATCATGAGTGGCGCGATTTCTTGTTTTAACATGATTATTAATAAAGGTTTTGGGGATGGCTTCTTTTCTTTGTGGCTGCATGCATGGAGTTTATCGTGGCTGATGGCATTTCCACTGATCCTCATGGTGCTGCCTTTGGTTCATCGTTTCCTTATGCTATTTATGGCCAAACCAAATTAAACCGACATCTAGAGGTATTTCTCTAGCTGATGGTAAGCTCTCAGACATAAGCAGGAGTTGGCTTTAAAGCACAGATGAACTATGTTGAAATAAACCGTAGATAGATGAATAGTTAATAAATTGAAAGGGAAGAAATCATGTCACAAACCAACATGCAGCAAGTCATTATTACAGAGCCAGGCGGTGTCGATAAACTTAGCTTTGAAACAGTAGTGGTTCCTGAAGCTAAAGCAGATGAAGTTTTGGTAAAAGTCCATGCCTTCGGAATTAACCGTCCTGATATCTTACAACGTCAAGGTTTGTATCCAATGCCTAAAGGCGTAACACCAGTGCCGGGTCTGGAAGTTTCAGGTATTGTTGAAGCTGTAGGCAGTGATGTGACCAAATTTAAAGTCGGTGACAAAGTTTGCGGCCTGACCAATGGTGGCGGTTATGCTGAATATTGCGTTGTACCTGAAAGCCAAACATTGACTATTCCGACAGGCGTAAGCTTTACTCAAGCGGCAGCCATTCCCGAAACATTCTTTACCGTCTGGGCGAACGTGTTCCAGATGGGTAAAGCTAAAGCAGGGGAAACTGTACTGGTTCATGGTGGAACCAGCGGGATCGGTACGACTGCTTTAATGCTGTGTAAATCGCTTGGAATCAAAACATTTGCAACTGTGGGTACTGATGAAAAAGTTGCGGCCATTTCAGATTTAACGACTGCGATTAACTACAAGACTCAAGACTTTGAACAGGTCATTAATGAACAAACCGATAATGGTGGCGTTGATGTTATTTTAGATATGGTTGGTGCGCCATATTTAGAACGTAATTTGAATTTATTACGCCGTGATGGGCGTTTGGTCTATATTGCATTCTTGGGTGGGGCAAAAGCCAAAGACGTTAAACTGGGTCAAATCATGATGAAACGCTTGACCATTACTGGTTCAACTATGCGTGCACGTACCACGGCAGAGAAAGCTGAAATTGCACAAGGTTTGCAAAAAACGGTTGCACCGCTATGGGAAAAAGGTGAATGTTTACCGATGATCTATAAAACATTTAAGTTTAATCAGATTCAAGATGCACACGCCATTATGGATACGGGTGAGCATGTAGGTAAAGTGGTAGTGCAAATCATCTAATATTTCTACTTAAACAATGAAAGCCAACAAGTGTTGGCTTTTTTTGCATAAAATAATATAAAAATTCAAATTAATTAATTGAAAAGTAATAAATAACTTTTTAAAAAGTGATAAAAAATTAAAATAATATCGATTATTCGACACAACCTGTCAGAAAGGTAGCTTAAATTAACCTTAAAATTTAACCTGACCAATTTGTTTGGTATTGGGTTAAATATCATGCAATAAGGGGATGTACAATGAAGATTATATCAACACCATATACCCGTGCGCATAGTTTCCGTGCTTTAAAACGCCTGCATAAAGCGATTATTCATAATCAGGTGTCAAATTCAGACCTGCATAAATTTTACCAGGCAATGCTTCATTTAGAACGTTATGTAGAACGCCTTCATCGTAAGGGTAAAAAAAGCCGCGTGACACAGCGGGTTAAATAGCTTTTTAGAGTCTTTTTATTAGCCTTAAGTTGAAGGGAATATTTGAAAATTATTTTTTATTTGGCTGTATAATTTTTTTGATAATTAAATAATTTTGCATATTTTTATATGCAGTGCTGTAAAGCACGAAGAGGGGATTTATGAAGGATCATCCTTCAACGCATGAACGACTTGCTGAACGTTTGGCCCGTATATTAACCAAGCTCAATGTAGGGCATCAGTTAAGCGTACAACAATTAGCGCTTGAATTTCGGGTGAGTAGCCGAACCATAGAGCGTGATTTTGATCGTTTAAATTCTTATCTTCCACTCATTCAAGACACTAAAACCAAAAAATTTTATCTGGAATCTTCCTATCTCGGGCGCTTTAAGTTACAAGACATTCAAAATTTTGCCCAGTTGTCTGGCATTCAGGATCTTTATCCCTCTTTAGATATTTCTTTTTTAAGAGAGTTATTCGATAACCGTGCCAATCTGGTTTTTTCTGCCAAAGGGTATAACTTTGAAGATCCGAGGCAGTATGCCGAACATTTTAAAATACTCACCCGTAATATTCAAAAAAGACAGCAAATCGCTTTGTTTTACAGAAATCAAATGCGGGTTGTAAAACCGTATCGATTAATTCATCACATGGGTAACTGGTATTTGGCGGCTGTACGCAAGCAGGAACTGCGTGTTTACCGTCTTGGTCGTATTGAGAAAATTATCTGTAGCCATCAACTCTTACGATTTGAACATGATCAGCATGTGCTGCAGCAATTAAAAGATGAAGATGGTATTTGGTTTCAGCATGAAAAACAGGAAGTCATTTTATCTGTACATCCAGAGGCTGCAATTTATTTTAAGCAACGCCGGATTTTTCCAGAACAGGTCATCTTAGAGGAATTGGAAACCGGGGAGTTGCTGATTGGTTGTCAGATTAGGCATCAGAAAGAATTGAACCCGTTGGTGCGTTACTGGATACCTTATGTGAAAATCGTCAAACCTGAGCATTTCCAACAAAAACTTAATGCCAGTCTGCAAGGCTATTTAACCTATGCACAGTAAAAATAAACGCAAGGTTTTAAAGTTTTAGCTGGGCGATGGGTAGATATAGATAAGTATTTAGCACAATGCCCTTGAATTTTATGATTAGCCTGCAAGAAATTTCAGGCATAAAAAAACCAGCATTAAGCTGGATTTTTTATTGCACCATTTTAAGTAGTCTTAAAATGGTGCCCGAGGCCAGACTCGAACTGGCACGCTTTGTGGGCGGGGGATTTTAAATCCCCTGTGTCTACCGATTTCACCACTCGGGCATTTTAACAAGATTGGAGGCGGAGGTCGGAATCGAACCGGCGTACACGGAGTTGCAGTCCGCTGCATGACCACTCTGCCACCCCGCCATCTCTTGGTGATGCACATATTAGCAATCTTTGAAAAAAAAACAATACTATAAATAGTGTATATGCACATAAAATCAGCATATAGAATAAAATAGCCGAAATAATCATGTATTATTTGCGAAATTGATTCATATCTACTTTGGAGATGTGCCGTGGCATTAGTTTTAGATGGTCGTGCATTGGCAAAACAAATTGAAGCGGACTTGTTAACTCGCGTTGAAGCATTAAAAGCGAAAACAGGTCGTACCCCCATTCTTGCGACTATTTTGGTCGGTGATGATGGTGCATCTGCTACCTATGTACGTATGAAAGGCAATGCGTGCCGCCGTGTCGGTATGGATTCGCTAAAAGTTGAATTGGGCAAAGAGACCACAACTGAACAATTACTGGCTGAAATTGAAAAATTAAATGCCAATCCGGATGTACACGGTATTTTGCTTCAACATCCGGTACCTGCTCAAATTGATGAACGTGCATGTTTTGATGCAATTTCTTTGGCAAAGGATGTAGATGGCGTAACCTGTCTTGGCTTTGGTCGTATGGCAATGGGCGAGGCGGCTTATGGGTCTGCAACACCCGCAGGCATTATGACCATGCTGAAAGAGAACAACATTGAAATTGTAGGTCAACATGCGGTAGTTGTGGGTCGTTCTGCAATTTTGGGTAAACCCATGGCAATGATGTTGCTTCAAGCCAACGCAACGGTAACCATCTGCCATTCGCGTACTAAAAATCTTCCAGAATTGGTTAAACAGGCTGACATTATTGTAGGTGCAGTGGGTAAAGCCGAATTGATCCAAAAAGACTGGATTAAACCAGGTGCAGTCGTTGTAGATGCTGGCTTCCATCCACGTGATGGCGGTGGTGTAGGTGATATTCAGCTTGTCGGTATTGAAAATGTTGCTTCTGCTTATACACCTGTTCCAGGTGGTGTAGGTCCTATGACTATTACCACTTTGATTCGTCAAACGGTTGAAGCTGCTGAAAAAGCTTTAGGTTAATTTGAAGATGTATGTCACAACGGATTCTTATCGTTGTGAAAATTGATGTAAGAAGCTCATTGGTTACTTTTCTTTCGGGAAAAGTAACCAAAACCATTTGTCATTTGCAGAACTCGGCATCATCCGTCTTTTTTCTTATTGTTCGCAGAAACAGGACAGATTTGATTTTAGTCTGCTTCAGACAGCTGCGAATGACTCGGGCATTAATCAAATTTTAGTTATAAATTCTAATAAGTTTTTAAGGCTTATCTATGAGCTGTACTTTCGAATTCTCCAAAGCCCCAGAGCATCTTATCCAAGCCTTACATGAGGTGATCCCCGGTTGTGACTTGATGGCGCAGCAGCTACCTGAAACCCCGATTTCTTTATGGCTGATTCCACCAGTGTTTCCCACCGATCGTTTGGATGATGACGTGATTCGTCGTATCTGGAACGATACACCGTACTGGATTTTCTGTTGGGCTTCAGGGCTTGCGATGGCACAGTGGCTACTGGCAGAGCCTGAGCACGTTAAAGATAAGGTGGTTTTAGACTTCGGTGCAGGATCTGGCGTAGTCGCGATTGCAGCGAAAATGGCAGGGGCAAAACGCGTTATTTGCTGTGACATTGATAGGGTGAGTTTAGATGCCTGTCGTGCCAATGCAGAACTGAATAACGTAGAGCTTGAATATCTAGATGATCTGTATAAGGCAGAACAGGTAGATGTGCTGTTAGCAGCGGATGTGCTTTATGATCAATGTAACCGCTTTTTTATGGATGAATTTTTAAAATTTGCACCCGAGGTTTGGGTGGCGGATAGCCGTGTGAAAAACTTTAGTCATCCAAACTATCAAAAATTAGACGAACGCAGTGCCACGACTTGGCCGGATCTGGATGAGTCCAAAGAATTTCGAAATGTGAGTTTTTATAAGACGCTGTAAACAGCGTCTTTTTTTCTATCTACATTTTAAAATTTTAAGAACAGGTATAACGAACCACGCTTAATGTACTTGGACGAGCCTCTAAAGCTTGGCGAGTTGCCATGTCTTCACTATTATATAAATCTGGCGTATTGCTGAGACTTACGCTGGTACGACTGTGCCCCAGTTGACGGCCATATTGTGGAGTCTGTATTGCTGGATTGGCAATGTCACTTATACTTAAAATATCAATTTTGTATTGTTTGTTTAAGCCTAATACTTTTTGACAAGCACGTTGTAATTTTCTCTCATCTACTTGTTGGTTCTGGCGACCTGCCAAAGTATAAGCCAAGGTTGCTGAGTTAGGTGACTGGCTTTCGATCTGATAGCCGACATTACCATTATATTGAAGCGGTGTGCTTTGGCACGCAGCAAGTCCAAGCGCCATAAAACCTAAGCCAAGCAATTTATAGGTATTGTTCATCTTTAAAAGTTCCAAGCGTTGTTATTGTATTGAGTATGCCATAAGCCTGCTTTTTTAACGATGTAATCCAGGCATCTATCTATAAAAAAGCTTTCCAATTGTGACAAAGTGAAAAGCCTTTTTTAGGTGATTATTCAGCTAAATATACTGGGTTTGATGGTCGATAATGAGGCTCTGTTTCTTGGAGTCACTCAGCAAGATATCAGTACTTAAAGACAAGGCCATCCTGAACGGAAGATAGGAGAAAAGGAGGTTTTTATAAGTTGTATTTTTAAAGTTAAGTCCAGGCAGTTCTGCTGTCCCACCAAACAAGGAGTTGGCAAGGGTATAAGGTAAAGCAATATCCAAGGCAAGAATATTTACAGGAAATAATTCCGCTTTAACTATTCCTATTAATGGCAGTATACATCCAATAAGCCAAAGGCCCTCATAACCAGTTTACGGCCAATTTACCGGATATCACGTCAACAGTAGGTTGAATCGGTTTGACAGTGTTATTGCCTTCAGGAAAAAATTGGAAAGCAAAGTACAAGCTAAGTGCGGTATGTACATACCCATCATATCATTCAAATAAATTACCTGCAGAGCCGCCAAAGATAGATTTGAAACGAGTTTTGCGGTCAAGTTATGAAGTAGCAACCTGAAAAGATGAATTTGCCATCATAATTTTCAAAAATTATGGGTAATACATATTCTTAAATTTTCGAGGTGAAAAATTTGAAACCATACATTTTATAAGGGAAGACAAAAATAAATTTTTAAAAATATGTTATACGCCTATAGTTTGGCTTGATCATTCGACTTTAATTTTGTCGGTGTTTTGTTTTGAACATTTAGTAATTTTAATTTATTGTTTTAATTGAATAGGATAAAAGAAAAGCCTTTCCTGTCAAAAGGCTTTAAAAAATAACTGGGAATTAGTGTTCTTTAATTTCTGAATGGTGTTTGGTATCTTTCATAAAGATATAAACAATCAATGAGATAGAAATTAAGATAGTGACATAAATAAAGTACCATGATTCATGTCCAGCTTCTTTGAAACTCAGTGCAAAAAACTCTGCTGTTCCGCCAAATAAAGTATTGGCAAGTGCATAGGGAAGCGCGACTCCTAATGCACGAATATGTGCAGGGAACATTTCAGCTTTTACTACAGCATTAATTGAAGTGTAACCTGTAACAATGATCAAGCCGACCAAACAGATCCAGAATGCAGACCAGTAGTCTTGAGTCTGTCCAAGTTTGTCAAATAAGAAATAGGTAAATAGAACGCCCAATACCCCAAAGGCAATCATGAGGGGTTTGCGTCCGATCTTATCGGATAAAGCTCCGGCAAAAGGTTGTAAACACATGAAAATAAACAGAGCCAGAGTCGTGATCTGCGTGGCTTCGGGCTTGCTAAAGCCGGAGGTGTTGACTAAATATTTTTGCAGATAGGTGGTATAGGTATAGAAGGCCACCGTACCACCTGCGGTTAAAAACAACACAGTAAATGCCTGTCTAGGATAATGTTTGAACAGTGCAAACATACTCGATTCAGGCTGATTCTTATCTTTTTGTGCATTTTTAAAAGATTGGGTTTCGAGTAAGCCACGGCGAATATAGAACACGACAATCGCAAGACAAGCCCCGATAAAGAAAGGAATGCGCCATCCCCACGCATGGAGTTGTGCTTCAGTAAGAACAAACTGCAAAATCAGTAACACACAGAGTGCGGTGAGCTGACCTGCGATTAAAGTCACATACTGGAAACTAGAAAAAAAACCGCGTCGGTTTCTTTCTGCCATTTCACTTAAATAAGTGGCACTGGCACCATATTCTCCACCAACACTTAAGCCCTGTATAAGGCGGGCAACCACAAGAATAATAGGTGAAAATACCCCAATTTGGTCATGTGTTGGGGCTACTGCAATCATCAGAGAACCAATACACATCAAGGTTACAGAAAGAGTAAGTCCCGATTTACGTCCTTTTTTATCCGAGTAAATACCCATGATCCAGGCCCCGATTGGGCGCATTAAAAAGCCGACTGCGAAAATGGCGGCAGCTTGAAGTAATTGTGCTGTTTGACTGCCTTTGGGGAAGAAAGCATGCGCAAAATATAAGGTAAATGCGGCATAGACATACCAGTCATACCACTCGACCAGGTTGCCTGCTGAACCACCCAGAATGGATTTGACCCGTGTTTTGGTATCTAGATTTGCTTGAGGAACGTTATCTTCAATCATTTGTCCAAGTCCATTTTGTTATTATTTTTAGATGTTAAACCTATTGTTTTAACGATATAAGCATACGAGTTTTTAGTTCTGTATGAAAAATGTTCGAATTTAAGTGTCTGAAACAGAAGTGGTTGAAGGGGAGAGTGAGGTGAAGGATAGATAGGTACGGTTTATTTTTGCTGTGACAACCCCATTGTTATTTTATATTCCTTCTATTCATCCGTAATTTGCAAGTGTCATTTCACCTTAAATGGTGCTAAGTTTCATACAACAATAAGAAATTTAAGTCAGCTGTTTTGACAGGATTAGAGGAGGTAGACATGCAAATGAGTCATCCGGTCTATGATGTAGTGGTGATTGGTGGAGGCATCAATGGTGTCGGCATTGCAGTCGATGCCGTTGGACGAGGGCTGTCTGTGTTCCTATGCGAAAAGGATGATTTAGCCAGTCATACATCTTCTGCAAGCAGTAAGCTTATTCACGGTGGTTTGCGTTATCTTGAACATAAGGAGTTTCGTTTAGTACGTGAAGCGCTTGTTGAACGTGAAATTTTATTAGCCAAAGCTCCGCATATTATTCGACCCTTGCGCTTTATCATGCCGCACCAGCCACATTTACGTCCTGCATGGCTGATTCGTACCGGTTTATTTGTTTATGATCATTTGGGTAAACGAGAAAAATTAGCAAGCTCAAAGCATATCCATTTTGATGCCGCAACCAGCCCTTTAAAGGAAGAAATGATACAGGGTTTTGAATATTCAGATTGTGCGGTGGATGATGCGCGTTTAGTGGTTTTAAATGCGCTACAAGCACATGAGCGTGGTGCGTATATTGTTACCCAAACGCGATGCAACTCTGCATACCGTGAAAATGGATTGTGGGTGGTGCAACTGGAAAATGCACAAGGCACTTATCAGGTTCAAGCCAAAGCATTGGTGAATGCTGCTGGGCCGTGGGTTGCACAATTTATTCAACAGAATTTAAAACAAAAATCCCCTTATGGGCTCCGATTGGTTCAAGGTAGCCATATTATTGTGCCAAGAATTTATGAAGGCGATAAAGCCTTTATTCTTCAAAATGATGATCAGCGGATTGTTTTTGCGATTCCTTATCTGGAGCAATACACCCTGATTGGAACCACTGATCATGAATACCAAGGCGATTTGGATCGGGTCAAGATTACCCTAGCTGAAATTGATTATCTGCTGGATGTTTATAATGATCATTTTAAGCATCAGTTAGGTGTTGAAGATATTTTATGGACCTATTCAGGGGTTCGGTCTTTATGTGACGATGAGTCTGATAATCCATCCGCGATTACCCGCGACTATACTTTGGCAATGTCGTATGAGCAGAAAGATGATGCGCCTTTGCTTTCAGTGTTTGGCGGAAAACTGACGACCTATCGAAAGCTGGCAGAATCTGCAGTTGCACATTTGCAACCTTTTTTTCCGAACATGAATAAGCCCTGGACTGAAAAAGCATTATTGCCCGGTGCAGAAAACTTGGTTTCAGTTGAACGGTTAATTCAGGAAATTACGCAAAGCATTGAAGATGTACCGTTCCAGTTGGCTTCGCGCTGGGCGCATGCCTATGGTTCACGGGTATGGAAATTTATAAGTGCTATTACAGCGATGGATGAACTTGGCGAAGACTTTGGATATGGCTTATTTGCTAGAGAAGTAGATTATCTGGTAGATCAAGAATGGGCCAGAACCAGCCAGGATATTTTATGGCGCAGAACCAAGCTAGGCTATCAATTTACTAATGACCAGATTCAGCTGTTGGATCAATATCTTTCGAAGTTACTGGTTAAGAGATCGCAGGAGAGTGCAGCTTAAGTTTTTTAAACTTGAAATAAAAGACCGCTTAGACGGTCTTTTATTTGAGTTAAATTGCAGTATTGGTCTTCAATATTGATCTTCAATTAAGTTTTTAGCTGAGACTGCATTTAACTTTATATTTTTAGAGTGTTTTAAATTTCAACGCCGCCCATTGCTACACAGTTCACAGGCGTATTCCATTTAACTGCAGTACCCAAAATCACTGGACGTACCATGCGCCAAGGCCAGAAACCAAATCGCTGGCTGGCATTGTAGTTAATCACCACGTTACCGCCGACCTGATGTGCACGTTCTGCAAAGCGTGAATATAACTCTTCTACGCTACCATAAGTACCTTTGGCAACTTTAATGCGTTTTTTGACCTGAAATTGGCTTGAGTCAGGCGTGCTTTTGATGGCACAGATATGAAGATCAGATTGTTCTGTAGTCTCTTGAGCCATGGTTAGGTCAGATAAACCGAGTAGGCAAGCTGTAAGTGTGAATGCTTTTAACATGAGATTTTCTTCTTTTATTGTTATGGAATTATTTGCGGGCTTATATTAGCGTAAAAAAAGGCCACCGAAGTGACCTTTTATCAATTAATTCAAAAAATTAAGCAGATTTTTTAACAGCTTCTAAAAGCTCATTTTGACGTGCTTTAAGTGCAGCCGGTAAACGTTCACCTAATTTAGTGAACAATTCAGTGTGGCTTTCCAACTCTTTGATCCATTGATCTTTGTCTTGTGCTGTAACAGTTTCGAATTGCTCTTTAGAGAAATCGATACCTGTCCAGTTCAATTGTTCATAAGTAGGAACCAAGCCGATTGGAGTTTCAGTCGCTTCAGCGCGGCCTTCACAACGATCAATCATCCACTCAAGAACACGCATGTTTTGACCGAAACCAGGCCATACGAAGTTGCCTTTAGCATCACGACGGAACCAGTTTACGTTAAAGATTTTAGGGAGTTTGTTGCCAGCAGCTGCAGCTTTAGCACCAACTTCTTCACCCAATTCTAACCAGTGAGAGAAGTAGTCAGCCATGTTGTAGCCAGCAAATGGAAGCATCGCAAACGGATCGCGACGAACAACACCTTGTTGACCAACAGCAGCAGCAGTAGTTTCAGAACCCATGGTTGCTGCTTTATAAACGCCATCAACCCAGTCGAAAGCTTCAGAAACCAAAGGCACTGTATCTGCACGGCGACCACCGAAGATGAACGCAGAGATTGGCACGCCAGCTGGATTTTCCCAGTCAGCATCAATAGAAGGGCATTGACCAGCAGCAACGGTGAAACGTGCATTTGGATGAGCAGCTTTTTCACCAGCAACGTGTGGTTGGCCTTTCCAATTGGTCAGGTTAGCAGGCGCCTCTTTAGTCAGACCTTCCCACCAAACTTCGCCGTTATCAGTCACAGCAACGTTGGTATAAATTACGTCTCTGTTCAGCGTAGCCATACAGTTCGGGTTAGTCTTGGTATTTGTACCAGGCGCTACACCGAAGAAACCAGCTTCAGGGTTGATTGCATATAAGCGACCGTCTTCACCTGGTTTAATCCAGGCAATATCGTCACCTACAGTTTCAATTTTCCAGCCTTCATAGCCTGCTGGTGGAATCAACATTGCAAAGTTGGTTTTACCACAAGCAGAAGGGAATGCTGCTGCGATGTAATGTTTTTCACCTTGTGGATTGGTCACACCAAGGATTAGCATGTGTTCAGCTAACCAGCCTTGTTGACGACCCATTGAAGATGCGATACGTAAAGCCAGGCATTTTTTACCCAACAATGCATTACCGCCGTAACCAGAACCGTAAGACCAGATTTCACGAGTTTCTGGATAATGCACGATGTATTTTTCAGGGTTGCAAGGCCATGCAACGTCTTTTTGACCTGCTTCAAGCGGAGCACCTACAGTGTGTACGCAAGGAACGTATTCACCGTCAGTACCAAGAACATCATAAACAGCTTTACCCATACGAGCCATTTTAGACATGCTTACCGCAACGTAAGGAGAATCAGTAAGTTCAATACCGATGTGTGCAATATGAGAACCTAAAGGACCCATAGAGAAAGGGACAACATATAAAGTACGTCCTTTCATTGAGCCATCAAATAAACCATTCAGGCGAGTACGCATTTCAGCTGGAGCTTCCCAGTTGTTTGTCGCACCTGCATCTTCTTGTTTTTCTGAACAGATATATGTACGACCTTCAACACGAGCAACGTCAGAAGGATCAGAATTAGCTAAGTAAGAGCCAGGATGCTTTTCCGCATTAAGCGCTTGCATAGTGCCGTTAGCGATCATCAAGTCGATATAACGTTGATATTCTTCTGCGCTACCGTCACACCATTCAATTTTCGCTGGCTTCGTTAATTTTGCAATTTCTTCAACCCATGCAATAAGCTTAGGGTGTCGAACGAATTCTGGTGCGTTCACTTGGGTCATGGTGAGGCCTATCTCATATGTGTACAATTTGAATGTACAAAGTACAATCCAAGCAATGGGATACACCGCCTGGATGAAAATATAAAAAAAAGTGGCTGTATTAAAGCATAAAATCATAAAAAAAATAAGACTTAAGAAGTATGTAAAATAGGAGAAGAGATAAGGTTTATTTTATTTTAAACATATTTAAAACAATAACTTATGATTTTTAAATAAGATTTGAAATGGTATTTTTATATATTATGGGGATTATTTATTTAAATTATTTACTTTAAAAACAGTAAGTTATTGATATTTTTTTTATGAGAATTATTATTGATTAAATAAATGGTTGTCATTCGAATTTTACATAAAGAGACTTTTAATTGCTGATAATTTGGACAAGATTAGAGCAATTGCTTCAAAAAGATATAAAAAATGTCAGAATCTTTAAAGCCCTTATCACTCATATATAATGAAAAGTCCGGATTTCATGCTGCGAATAAAGATGAAGTCTTTGAGCAGCTTATGACAAATTTAACTGCTTATGGCTATGAAATTCAGGCTTTTGAAATTGGTGCAGAAGTTAGTTTTGATCATTTAATGAATAAAATCATTTTACGCCATCAACAAGCTCATGAGCTTGGGGTTATCGTTGCAGCAGGGGGGGATGGAACCTTAAACGCAGTTGCTGCGAAACTTATGGAAACTGAAATACCGATGGGGATCTTGCCATTAGGAACATTTAATTATGTGGCACGATTACTGAATATTCCACTGGACCTATTAAGAGCTGCGGATGTGATTGCCACAGGAAAGATGCGTGAAGTGCATGTGGCACAGATCAATGATCATATTTATTTAAATAATGCCAGTTTAGGGTTATATCCTTTATTTATTCAGAAACGTGAACTCTATAATCAGCGCTTTGGTCGTTTTGCTTTAAATGCGTATACCTCAGGTCTGGATGTGCTCATTCGTGACCGTAAAGAACTGAAACTTGAAGTCGAAGTTGATGGCAAAAAATATCCTGTTAAAACGCCACTGATCTTCTTTGGCAATAACCAGTTGCAACTCGCAGAAATGAACCTTGGTATTGCTGAATCTGCTAAAAAAGGCAAGGTGGCGGGTTTAGTCGTCGCCAAAAGTGATAAACGCACCTTATTTAAAATATTATGGCAATTAATAAAAGGAAACTTGGATAAAGCACCGGATGTGTATAGCTTTTCAGCAGATGAAGTCAAAATTTATTCAAAGAGAAAAAAATTAACAGTTGCTTTAGATGGTGAAATTGTTGAAATACAGCCTCCACTTAAAATTTCAGTGCGTAAAAATGCCTTAAAAATAATGGTGCCTCATGATTCTGCATCTCTCTGATCTGCATTTTGGAACGGAAAAACTCGCCTGTATGGCGGCAATCCGCTTATTTTGTCAAGAGCAACAGATTGAAGCGGTTGTGGTGAGTGGGGACTTGACCCAGCGTGCACGCTATATACAGTTTCATGATTGCAAAAAATTTTTGGAAAGTTTAAATCTGCCGTATTTGGTGGTTCCAGGCAATCATGATATTCCGCTGTATCACGTGTGGAGCCGTATCTTTAGTCCATTTACCCGCTATAAATTGTTCTTTGGGCATATGGAAACCACCTTGGAAACTGAACATTTTTATATTATTGGGGTGAACAGTATTCGACGTCGTTATCACACTCGCGGACATATTTCCTTAGAGCAAATTCAGCAGATTGACCAGTCTTTAATGATTGCACCTGCGGATAAAATCAAACTGATCGTGGCGCATCAACCTTTTTATACCCCGCCGAATGATTCGCATGGGGTGAAAGATTGTCCCATGTTGGGCCGGATGGCTTTAGAGTCGTGGAGTCAAAGTGGTTTAAATGGTTTATTGCATGGCCATCTGCATCAATCGGCAGTCTATGATTTAAACCAGATTTATCATTTAGGCGCAGCACATCCAGTACTGGATATTCATGCAGGTACAGCGACTTCATATCGGCTACATCATGGCTTACCGAATAGTTTTAACGTCATTCATGCAAATGCAGATGTGCAGCACTATTATTTTGATGAACAGCAAAAAGAATTTGTATTAAAAGAAGAAAATGTTGAATAAATACAGAAATATTTGAGATTGAATAAAAAATATACAAAAAACAGTATTTTTTTTTGCTTGCCCCCTTGAAGCGTTTTTTTCCATCCCCACCAAAGTGTCATCGAAATTATTTTTTGATGATGACCGATGGAATAACAAAGTCATCATTACTTCACTATAAAAGACTTAGTCTGATGGAGTTTCCAATGAGCAACATTCGTCCATTACATGATCGCGTAGTTATTCGTCGTGTTGAAGAAGAAACTAAAACTGCTGGCGGTATTTTACTTCCAGGTTCTGCTGCTGAAAAACCGGCTCAAGGTGAAATCATTGCAGTAGGCAACGGTCAGATTACTGACAATGGTGTACGTGCTTTAGACGTTAAAGTGGGCGACAAAGTATTGTTTGGTACTTACGCTGGCACAACTGTCAAAGTACAAGGTGAAGAACTTCTTATTATGAAAGAGTCTGACATTTTAGCCGTTTTAGAAGACTAATTCAGACCTGTTTCAGTTAATCAAATTTTTGAAAATTAAAATATTTGGAGTAAAGCATGTCAGCTAAAGACGTAAAATTTGGTGATTCAGCTCGCAGCAAAATGATTGCAGGCGTGAACGTACTTGCAGATGCAGTAAAAGTAACTTTAGGCCCTAAAGGTCGTAACGTAGTCATTGACCGTTCTTTCGGTTCACCACACATCACTAAAGATGGGGTAACTGTTGCAAAAGAAATTACCCTTAAAGACAAGTTTGAAAACATGGGCGCGCAATTGGTTCGTGAAGTATCTTCAAAAACCAATGACATCGCAGGTGACGGTACAACAACTGCAACTGTATTGGCTCAAGCAATTTTGAACGAAGGGATCAAATCAGTGACTGCGGGTATGAACCCAATGGATTTGAAACGTGGTATCGATCTTGCAGTTCGCGCTGTGGTTGAAAACATTAAAGCAACGGCCAAACCTGCTTCTGATACGAAAGCGATTGAACAAGTCGGTTCGATTTCTGCTAACTCTGACACCACTGTGGGGAAACTTATTGCGCAAGCAATGGAACGCGTAGGTAAAGAGGGCGTAATCACGGTTGAAGAAGGTTCAGGCTTTGAAGATTCGCTTGACGTAGTTGAAGGCATGCAGTTTGACCGTGGTTATATCAGCCCGTACTTTGCAAACAAACAAGACACGTTAACCGCTGAACTTGAAAATCCGTTCATTCTTCTTGTTGACAAAAAAATTGGCAACATCCGTGAATTGATCAGTGTATTAGAAGCTGTTGCTAAAACAGGTAAGCCACTGCTTATTATTGCTGAAGATGTTGAAGGCGAAGCGTTGGCTACTCTTGTAGTGAACAATATGCGCGGTATTATCAAAGTATGTGCGGTTAAAGCACCTGGCTTCGGTGACCGTCGTAAAGCTATGCTTCAAGACATCGCGATCTTGACGGGTGGTACTGTAATTTCTGAAGAAATTGGCATGTCACTTGAACAAGCAACTCTAGAGCACTTAGGTACAGCACACAAAGTGACAGTATCCAAAGAAAATACTGTTCTTGTTGATGGTGCAGGAAATGCTGCTCAAATCGCGGATCGCGTTCAACAAATTCGTGCGCAAATTGAAGAATCAACTTCAGAATACGACAAAGAAAAACTTCAAGAACGCGTTGCTAAATTAGCAGGCGGTGTTGCAGTGATCAAAATCGGTGCGGCAACTGAAGTTGAAATGAAAGAGAAAAAAGACCGTGTTGACGATGCACTTCACGCAACTCGCGCTGCGGTAGAAGAAGGCGTGGTTGCAGGTGGTGGTGTTGCGCTAGTACGTGCAGCTAAAGCACTTGATGGTGTAGTTGGGATAAATGATGACCAAAATGTTGGGATCAACATTTTACGTCGTGCGATTGAAGCGCCACTTCGTCAAATCGTTGCAAACGCTGGTGATGAGCCTTCAGTTGTAATCAATGCTGTGAAAAATGGCGAAGGTAACTTCGGTTATAACGCTGCGACTGGCGAATATGGCGACATGCTAGAAATGGGTATTCTTGACCCTGCAAAAGTAACGCGTTCAGCACTTGAGCACGCTGCTTCTGTTGCTGCATTGATGCTTACAACTGAATGCATGATCACTGATATTCCAGAAGATAAACCTGCAATGCCTGATATGGGCGGTATGGGTGGCATGGGGGGTATGATGTAATTCATACTGATCATCCGATAAAAAAATCCCCGCAAAATGCGGGGATTTTTTTAAAGAATCATATTCAAATGATTCATCCGCTAAGTTTGACTAATTACTTTAATTCTCTATTCTTAAGAAAAACTAATTAATAAATTTTTTATCTGTTTGTAACTGGTGAAAATAATGAATAATGAGTTAGAGAATCTAATCATTGGGCAAATCTATGAAGCTGCTTTGGATGTCAGTTTGTGGCCTAAGGTGATTCAACACATTGTTCAATATACTGAAAGTAAAGCTGCCATGTTCACGGCTTTAGATCAATTAAACCCCGCCTATAATTTTATCTATACATATAATCTTCCCCAACAAAGTGTAGAAAGGGGGCAACAGGAAAGAATAAAAATTATTGATAAGAAATTACATTTGCCACTATGGCAAAAATTAGGTGTAGGAAATACTTTAAGTCAAAATTTATCGCACTATAGTCAAATGTTGGGTACGGATGAGTTTATTTTTTATGAAAAATATTTAAAGCCTATAGGGATTTGTTTTGTTGCTGCGGTGCTGTTGGATCAGGGCGATCACCAATGGTCTCTACTTGGAATTCATCGAAGTGAGCAAGATCAACCGTTTAGTCAATTTGAATTAGATATTTTAAAAAGGATAGGTCTACATTTACGACGCGCACTGCAAATTCATAAACAATTAAGTTTGGCTCGTTTAGAAAATCATAATTTATACCAAATACTGAATGCAGCAAAAACTGGTATTTTACTGATTGATCTAGATAGAAAAGTGCATTATCTCAATCAAAAAGCCCAATCTATTTTTGAAAAATCTAACGTAGTTGAACTGGATAAAAACAATCGAATTAATGTGAGCAAGACAGCTCAACCTGATTTAGAACAATTAATATTGAGCACTAGACTTAAATCTGAATATACAAAAAAACAGGTCGGCGGGTTATTGGCATTAACGGATCAAGCCGGCCATAAGTTTATGCTCACTGTTGCACCGTTTAACAGTACGCAGCATTTTCCCGATTTAAAAGACCATTTAAATGAGTATATTCTTCTCTTCATTACTGAAACAGAAAAAAAATATACCCTTGCCGTACCTTACTTAAAGAAAGTTTATGGGTTGTCGAAGAAGGAATGTGAATTGTGCGAATTATTTGTTAATGGATATAACCTTGAGCAAATTTCAGTGCATTGCAACTTGGCATTAAGTTCAGTACGCACCTATCTAAAAAATATTTATGCAAAAATGCAGTGTAATACCCAAGTAGAGTTTTTATATAAATTAATTGGCCTTACTCTAGATTTCGAGCATGTAAGTTAATCTATCCAGAACCTAATTCTGGATAGATATATCTTGATTATTATTCGGTAGCAACAAGAGTGCCAGTAGTCTCAGTAGCTAAGAAGTCTTTATTAAAAGTATATGAAATATCACCGCTGACAAGAGTTAAAGATCCAGTAGCAAGCGTGTAGGTAAACGCTGGATAAAGCGTTGTCCCATTGACAAGTCCTGAACAGCCAGTGGTATCCACTATACTTTGAGTGGCAATCACAGTTCCATTGGTCGTGGTGTATTTGCCGTATTCAACCCCCTGAGTCGGTGTTTCACATTCATCGTTTGCTAAAGTGTCAATATACATATAATAGCCGTCACTAAAGAATGTGATTGCATTTGTATCATTGAACCAGTTGTCCTGAAGATTGTTTGCAGTGGTGCTAATCCGTTTTAATTTATTTTCACCATTCGTCACACCAGATTCGACCAGTGTTAAGTTGGTTCGATCATAACTTAAGGTAAACGGTACATCTCCGTTTGGATTAGACAGTCCTAAATCGCCATTGGTATCAATCTCAATTTCTGGATTAATTTGTCCAGTAATTGGATTCCAGTCCAATGTGCCGGATTCTACGCCGCTACCCGTTAGATTAGTTCCATCTACTTCTCCTAATATATATTGACCAGAAGGAGAAATATGAACAATTACAGCATCCTGACCGGTATGACTCAACTCCCAGCTTCCAGCAATATCTTTATAGAAGGCATTTTCGGAATTAGTGAGTGCAGTTTCTAATGCAATTGGAGTTTTATTAAGTTCGGTAAAAACAGGATCTGTAATAAATTGCTCATAAGTCTGGTTGAAATTGATGGTGTTGTCAGCCAGTGCGGCGAAATCAGCATCGCTAATTTGAATCCCATTATCGTGATTTGCATCGGTATCAAGTGTTTGCAAGAAAACGATAATATTTTGACGGACATTTTGTACTGTAGATAATTGTAATGGAGTGATTCGAGAAGAAGCTGGAATTGAATCGCCTAGCTGTACACCACCAATAAAAAACTTAATGGTATCACCCGCTTTATAGTCAAAATAACCTTCCGCATTGGTTTTAGCTTTTATACCGCTACTTGTTTGATATTCAACGCCCGATACTGGTCCATCAACGAGTTGTCCCTGTTGAGTGGTAGGGGTAGGTGGTGGGATAAAATCGTCATCATCATCGTCATTACATGCTGTAAGTAAGCCCGCAATGGCAAATGCCAAGAGCACTTTTTTCATTTTTCTACTCCATCAACCTTTGATTATTGTGCATAGAGCATAAACAAGCTGAATGGGCGCAAAATATCCTCAAATTGGGATAAATAAATTCTTTTTCGTCACTTTTTATAACAACGTAATAAGTTGTAAAAATTAAGAGAACTGTTTTGTGTTGTTATTCAAATGATTTAAAAATGAAGTTAATTTTTAAATACATTAAGCGACAGCAATTTTTAGATATAAAAAATCGTTTTACTTTAATTTTTTTAATATTTACTACCTATATTCAATTATTTAATTTTGATATAAGCAGGTTGAGAAGAATCTGGATAAATAAATACAATCAACTCATGTTGAGTGCTATTGAATTTGATAGGTGAGCTTGGGTTATTTTTAATCGTAGCAATATATTCATTATTTTTATTATCCACTAAAACAATATCGCTGTTGCGTAATTTAAGTGGTCGATCTGACTGATTATTAATTTCAAAAAAATACGTCAATTGAGTGCTTTCAATACCATTTAATTGTATTTTTTCCGATTTAAATAAATCAGCCTGTATATCTACGTATTTGAGCGCATTATTGACTTGAATATTTTGCACTTGAGGAATCTGGTATTGTTCAAAATTTTTGAATGGGTTTTTATTCTGATCCAATAATTCTATCGAATGCTGATGTAGAGAAAAATAACGATTTTTTTTAGTTTTATCATCACATAATTGTAATAAGTTTGAATTTTGCTCATCGAAAGTAAATGTTCCGGACGACTCTTTTTGTTTAATTTTTTGCTTTAAAAAACTAATTTCTTTTAGGCTGTAGGTTTGGTTTTGATGAAGTCTGAGTGAAATGAGTTTCTTTTCACAAGTATTACAAGGAATAAATGCTTTGTAGTAGCCAATCCAATCTGGAACTTCAACCTGTATAGGTTTTGAAGGTTGCTCAGGAAGACTAACTTTTTCATTCAATGATGATGTACTCGTATTATCGCAGCCATTTAAAAGTAAAATGGAAAAAACACTGAGGGTAATCATCGCTTGTTTCATAAGAGTCATTTAATGAAAAACATATTTTTAAACATAATCATAACTGAATGATCCCGCTAGTATGAAGTCATTAAATAAGTGATTTATTTGTAGCAAATCGTGACGGATAGCAGAAAATCCAGAGGCTAAAAATCCATATTTCAGCCTCTTGATGCAGACAAAAAAGGCAACTAAACTGGTTAAGATCTTTTTTGGAGCTTGTAGTTTAGCTTTGAATCTATGGCTTTTCCTGTATCTATATCACGCGCTTCTACAAAATTTTCACCGACAAAAAATTTACGATTATCACCGGCTTTATCTAAGCTAATGATCGATGGATTATCCTGATCGAAGCTAAAAGTCCCTTTGACTTTAAATTCGTTGTTCTTTCCTTTACCCAAGTATTCTTCTGTTAATTCATAAGTTTTATCTGCTTTCAACTCGAGATCGGTTTTAATTCCTTCACAATCCGCACAGGGGAAAACACCTTTATATTCACCCGCCCAATCGAGTGAAGTTTCTGCGGTATCACCTAATGAGGTTGCAGCTTGAGTATGCGTTGGCTGCATGGATTGAGTTTGAGTGACCGTATTTTCAGGTGCTTGATTACTTGCATTCATATCGGTATTTGGTTTGCTGCATGCAGTTAATGCAATAGTGATAAGAGGTAGGATTAATATTGGTTTTTTCACGCTTTAGTTCCTTTTATAAGAAAATCTAACTTTTAAAACTACGTAGAAAAGCATATTTATTAAAGAACGATATGGTTCATGCTTTGTTATTACTTATTAGGTGTTTTTAAAATAGACATTACTGTTTTTCGCTTAACTTTTATTGATTAAACTCAATTTTTCCTAAAAAAATATTTTTTGCGGTGGATAAAGGTGAAAATAAATATATATTTCATTTAAATTGAAAGTTATACATTTATATATTAATTGATCATTAATTATTCATGTGGAGCTATCTTATTTTAGAGACATTGTTAGAATCTGCACACTTTATTAGGGTGTGGTGTTTTTGTGTTCGAAAAGTTGGCTGAACAAAGTCTAGAAATGATGGGTTGGGAAATTGATAACCATTGGTCACTTGATTTGGATCAGTGTGTAATGATTGCTGCACCTCACACCAGTAATTGGGATGCTTTATATGCCCGTTTGGCTCTAAAAGCTTTAGGAGTGAATGTCCGTCTAACAATTAAAGACAGCTATATGAAGTTTCCATTCGGGCCATTCGTACGTGCTTTGGGCGGCATCGGTATTGACCGTACCCCAAAAAAACAAGGCGAGCCGCGCCTAAGTATGGTTGAGGTTATGACCGATTTATTCAAACACCATCCAAAATTGGTAATGCTGGTAACACCTGAAGCAACACGTGCAAAACAAGAACAATGGAAAACCGGGTTTTATCATGTAGCAACGGGTGCAGGCGTGCCTATTGCTTTGGCGTATATGGATTACGCCAAGAAAAAAACTGGGGTAGGAAAAATTGTATATCCTACTGGGGATTATGAAAGAGATATGGCCGAAATTATGGATTTCTATTCAAAAATCCATGCTAAGTTTCCGAAAAAATTTAGTGTTGATAAGCGTTATTATACTGAAGCATAGTTTCTAAAACGACAGGGAACGTATCCCTGTCTTGCTTTAAAACGTGGCGAAATTTATAAATTGAAAAAACTTGCCTCAACGTTTCATGATTTGTCAATCAGTATGTGATTTGACACTTTTTAGTCATCCACAGACCTGTAGAGTCTTCAATTAAACGATTGAAATATACTTATTTATTTGCTGGTGGACTAATACCACCTAAATACTGGCAAGCTTCCTGATAAATGCCATATTGTTCCTTAATTACATCGGTTAAGGGAACATCAAATAACTTTTCACCTTCTTTATAACTTTGCACATAAGATTCGGCTTTTTGACGGCTAGAAGCGAGTGATTGTTCGTGAAATGAGGTAATGGAACTATGCGTCATTTGTGTGCTTTCAATTTTATTGCATTTAAAATATGAAAGCATTTTTTCAGCATGTTTGACATCGCGAGAAGTACTTAAGCTACAGCCGGTTAGCAGAATTATCCCTGCTAAGCAAATCAAGGTTTTCATTTTTAGAAAAACTAATGGACGGGATGAGTTATTGTATAAAGTTTTCTCTCACATTAATGAAATGTCGAATACCAATTGTATGTTTTTTGATTAAATGATATTTATCTCATTTTTTAAAATATTGTTTAGGGAAAATTATTTTAACTCGCTGTATGTGAGTTTTAAATATTCTCTCGATCGATAAATTTAAAACAAAGTACTAAAGATTAAGAAACAGCCAGATGCAAATAATAAACTTAATACGGTATGTTTAAATTGCCGCTCTGAAATTTTATAGAATAATTTTGCTCCCAAGATTACGGGGAAACTGACGCTAATTAACAGGATAGCCATATAAGGCAGCAGTTGTATTTCGAGTGTGCCTTGGAGCAAATAGGCAACCAAGGTAAACACCTGAATGCCAAAATTGAAATGCCGTAAAATATAACGTTGTTCTTGTTTGGATAAATTTTTTAGCATGACCCAAGCTGAAGGAAGCGAACCACAAAACCCGCCTAAACCACCCAGTATTCCACCGATAAATCCCACCACGCCATCTGCAAATTTCCCGGACTGTTGCAGTCTTGGAAATTGCGGGTTGAAGAACATGAGCGGGCACCATAGCGCCAAAAATAAGCCCAAGATTAGTTTAAATGTTTCTGGCTGAATAATATCCAGTAAATAAGTGCCTAAAGGCACCCCAGTCAGCCCGGCAATTAAATAAGGCAATATCAGGGTTTTATTCAGATGAGGATGCTTTTGTTCATTGGATAATGAAATGATATGACTCCATACCGAAGCAAATACCACTAGAGGAGCAGCAATTTGCGGAGACAATACCCATACCCAGAAAGACATAGCAATTAAGGCAAAAGCAAAACCTGTGAGTCCTTGTACAAAACCTGCGACCATTGCACCAAGAATAAATAACAGCCAAGTCATAGGGATAAGGTCATAAGGAAAGGCAGCAGTATTCTAAAGATCAGGGCAAAAGCCAAGCTTATAGTTAGCTGAATTTATGCAAATCTATGTCAAAGTTTTGATAAAAGGATTGAATGAAATATTAATTGAATATATTCACTATGCATAAAAAATGAATAAATCACTACAAGAGAGCAACAATCGCTCCGTTCATTTCTCCATTAAATCGTTTGATACTGACATAGTGCAGTAAGAGGTGATGGACATGATGAAAAAAATGATATTACTTTCTGTATTGGCAGTGTCTTTAAGTGGCTGTGTTGTTGATCCTTATGATGGCGATTATCGTGATCATCGAGACCGCAACGGACATTATGATCGACAACATGGTGACCGAGATTGGAACAACAAAGACCGTCCGGACTGGAACCATGACAGAAACGATCGTGACCGACACTACAATCGTTAACAGGTCTATAAGCCAGATCTTGAATCTTTAAACTACATTCGATAAAAAAGGATTCCATACAGGAATCCTTTTTTATTGCCTTTCATTAACAGGCATTTTTTTGATATAAGCCTGCCCGCACAGTTCCGGCTTTGGTCTGTTTAATCTGTTGCCATGAAGATGGAAGTTTCAGCTGAGTCAAATCTCGATCGGCTTCTACATAGATAAAAGCCTTATCTTTAATCAAAGGCTCGGCAAGTTGAGCAAGTTCTTGCCATAAATCCAGACTATAAGGTGGGTCTAAAAATACCAGATCAAATTGTTCTTTGAGAGTCGGCACGACTTGTTGAGCTGTGGCGATTTTCAATTTTGCATGCTGACTGGTCACTTTAAGCAACTGCAAATTATCTGTTAAAAATGCGGCCTGGGTTCGATTCGGTTCAATCATCACCACTTGTGACGCACCACGCGACAATGCTTCAAAACTTAAGGCACCCGAACCAGCACAGAGATCGAGGACATTAGAATTTTGAATGTTCCACATCAGCCAGTTGAACAAAGTTTCACGGATACGATCCGGTGTAGGACGTAAGCCATCAATACTGGCAAAAGCAAGTTGGCGGCGTTTCCATTCACCACCAATAATACGAAGTTGGTTTTTCATGGATCATTCACTTTCTACGGGTTGAGGGTTGGTTGATGAGGGTGTGCTTGGCATTGCTTGAATTCTAGGCTGCTGAACTGATGGGACTGTATTTTGAACAGAAGGATCAGCGGTGACTGGCAAGGTGCCACTTGGTAATTCACCTGGTTTAATTCCGGCTGTCATCAAGCCGCCACTCATTTGATGGCTGGCTGGAAGGATTGGATTCTTTTTACGCGTCAATAGCCAGTAATCAAAGATTGGGCGAGCCAACTGTGCGGCTGAACCGCCATGACGACCATTTTCCCATACCACTGCAATCGCAATGTCAGGGTTTTCAGCAGGGGCAAAACCAATAAATAAACCATGGTCAAGTTGACGCTCGGTTAATAAAGCTTCGTTATATCTTTTACCTTGGGCAATACTTTTAACCTGGGCTGTACCTGTTTTACCTGCAATTTGATACATCGGGGTGCGAATACCACGACCTGTACCAGTTTGAATTACATCAACCATGGCATCACGCATTTTAACCCAGTCTTCAGGTTTACCATTAAACTGGATTTTGCCGTCTGGTGCATTATGCACTTGATATGATTTGGCACCATGACTTTCACGCAGGACGTGTGGGGTAATATGCGAACCTTGATTTGCAGTAATCGCAGTGGCCATAGCGAGTTGTAATGGCGTTGCAGTAAAAGCGCCTTGACCGATACTCACGGAAATGGTTTCACCCTTCATCCATTTGCTTTTACGGGTGCGCATTTTCCATTCCGGGCTTGGATACAACCCGGTACTTTCACTCGGTAAATCCACGCCGGTTTTTTCACTAAAACCAAACTGGCGCATCCAAGCATTCATTTTTTCTATGCCCATGCGATAAGACAGGACATAAAAGTAAGTATCACAAGACACCACTTGGGCTTTGTGCATATTTACAGCACCGTGTCCGGTTTTTTTATGGTCACGGAAACGGTGGCTGTCACCCGGTAAGGTGAAATAACCAGGATCAGAGATGGCAGTTGCCCAGTCGACGTAACCATAATGAATGCCTCCCAAACCAAACATCGGTTTAATGGTTGAACCCGGAGGATAAGCCCCTTGCACAGCGCGGTTATAAAGCGGCTGGTCAAGGTTGTCTCGCAGCGCACTATAATCGGTATTGCTAATTCCGGTAACGAATAGATTCGGGTTGAAACTTGGGCTTGAAACCAGGGCTAAAATTTCACCTGTTTTCGGATTTAATGCCACAATTGCACCACGACGTCCTGCCAGCTGTTCTGTGGCGATGACTTGTAAACCATAATCAATCGACAGATACAGATCATTGCCGCGAACAGGATCCTTACGACCTAAATTGCGCAATACATTACCGTGTGCATCCGCTTCTACCGATTCATTGCCGGGCACACCATGTAAAAGATCTTCATAGGATTTTTCGACCCCAATTTTCCCAATCAGGTTAGTCCCGGCATATAAATCTTTATCAATCGATTTTAATTCTTTGTCATTAATGCGTCCGACATAACCGATGACATGCGCAAATAATTCACCATGCGGATAATAGCGGGTCATTTGGGTTTCTATATTGACCCCGGGAAACTGAAACTTTACCTCGCTAAATTTGGCGATATCAGTTTCAGTTAAATTTAATTTAACTGAAACCCGTTCGGTTTTTTTGGAAGTTTTAATTCGACTGCTAAAACGGTCTATATCTTCTTGTGTTAATGCCAAAATTGGCGTTAAGCGCTTAACTGTATCGTCAATATCTTTAACATCAGCACGTGAAATGGTGGCTGAAAATACAGGGTAATTGTCAGCCAGTAAAATACCATTACGGTCATAAATATAACCACGTGCAGGTGCTAAAGGCTGCAGTCGAATTCGGTTCTGGTCTGAAGCCGTTGAAAACTCATCGTAGTGTGCAATCTGTAAATATGCATAACGAGCAACGAGTAACAGAAGAAAGAAGACCACAATCCCGACCGAGATAAACACCCGATTGCGATAAATGCGCTTTTCTTGTTGGACATTTTTTAAAGGAAAGTGCTGCTTCATACGCGATCGACTTACATACCGGAGAGTGGAAAAAACGGGTGGTACATTCTAACGCATGTCAGGATTTTTTGATATTTGTTCAGGTAAGCAGTTAGGTTGGTTTAGCTTAAACTTTGACTTTACAGACATTAAAATTGTAAAGTGCAGTATATAAGAGTTCTGATAATTCTGCTAAAGTCAAAATTGAAAAAAGGACTGTATTAAAAATAAAATTAAGGACAAGCATGAAAATAATCACAAAAGTGTATTCTTTGTTGGCATTTTTTGCGCTAGCGAATGTGACTTATGCACAAGACAATCCGTATTTACCAGAAGCAAAATTAACATCAGATAATGCAAAAGCCTGGAATGTTGGGGCTGGATTCACACAAGAAATGATTCATGCGAATGCAGAGTGGGTGAATCCCTATGGAATTGCCTATGCAAAAGCAGGGGTATTCATAGATGATGATTATACTCCGGGTGCTCAGCTCGGATTTCGCTATCCATACCATCTCACAGGTAAAGATAAAAACGGTTATTATCTAGGGGTTTATGCTGGACATATTGAAAGTAAAGGAGTAGACAATGATCTTAAAGCACGATTGGGTGCTGGTGTGGATTTAGCCTATGTTTTGCTGAGCAATGAACGGATTAGTAGTTTTAGTATCGGTATTGGTGCGGGCGAAGAGTTAAAGAATAGTGCTGGCAATGTCGTTGCTGAAACAGAGCCAACAATACAATTCTCCTATACTCTCAGTGTCGGTTTATAGTCAAAATGTTCAGTTTTATACGATTTAGTATTTGGTAATTAAAAATTAAAATGGATATTATGCATGCTTGAGTACGTCAACGAATTGTGGCAAACCTTCTTGAAACGCCCAGATTTTTGGGCAGTACTTAGCATTATTCCTGTAACTGCTTTTGTCACTTGGGCGCATGTGTGGATGGCGCTTAAAATGGTCTTTTATCCTATTACATTTTGGGGATTCCATTTAGGTCCGTTACCTGTCGGTTGGCAGGGTATTGTGCCGCGTAAAGCCGGCCGTATTTCAGGGATTATTACCGATAATACTCTGTCAAAACTGGGGTCATTGCGTGAATTTTTGGATGCGATGGATCCAGAAGATATGGCGCGTATCATTGGTGAGCAGGTGGGTTTTGAACTGGAACACTTGATTGACGAAATGATGATGGAAAGGAATGCGGTGCTCTGGGAAAACTTACCTTACTCAATTAAGCGCCGTATTTATGCTCAGGCACATAAACAGTTGCCAGGTATCTTAAGAGAACTTGTCACTGAGCTGACCATGAACGTCGAGTCACTTGTAGATATGCGTGCAATGGTGGTTCGCCAAATGGAAGGGGATCGCCGTTTAATGGTGAATATGTTCCTCAAAGTTGGCCAGAAAGAGATCAACTTTATTTGGCATATTAGTGCATTAATCGGGATGTTCTTTGGTATATTCCAGATGATTGTATGGTTTGTTGTGCCTTGGCACTGGACTGTACCATTCTGGGCTGCGATTTGGGGCTTTCTGACCAACTGGATTGCAATCTGGATGGTATTTAATCCGCTTGAACCGCATTATGTCCGTTATCCCCAATTCTTTGAATTAACCAAGAACCGTAAATTTCCTTGGGTGAAACCTGTGATTCCACGTATTGGCACCTACAATATTCAGGGCGCGTTTATGAAACGCCAAGAAGAAGTGTCAGATGTTTTTGCACGAGTAGTCACAGAAGACCTAATTACGTTAAAATCGATCATGACTGAGATGATGTATGGTGGGAAGAAAAATAAGACTCGCCGTATCGTTAAACGTCATATTAACGAAATTATGGAAACACCCTTGGTTAGAACCTCTTTACAGCTCTCATTAGGGCCAAAAGAATACGCAAAACTCAAGACGGACTTGATCGATCGCTCAATTGAAATTACGATGGTGCCTGTATGCGACCCTGCCTTTAATGCGAGCCGTGCACAGAAAATCTATCAAATGTTTAGAGACCGTATTCTAGAGCTGACTCCCAGAGAGTTTCAGAATTTATTACGGCCTGCTTTTCAGGAAGATGAATGGATTTTGATCCTCCTGGGTGGCGTAACCGGATTTATAGCGGGTACAATCCATTTGTTTGTGGCTTTCTTATAATTAGATGCTGGACTGCATGTTGGATCAATAGATTCGACATAAACAAAGTGTCATATACATTGTTAAATGAGGATGTTTTTTTATGCGCATTATATTACTCGGACCACCTGGAGCAGGTAAAGGTACACAGGCTCAGTTGATCTGTAAGCGCTACAATGTCCCACAAATTTCAACCGGTGATATGCTCCGTGCTGCAATTCGTGAAGGTACAGAATTAGGTCTTAAAGCTAAAAGCGTGATGGAAAGCGGTGGTCTCGTATCTGACGAACTCATCATCGGGCTTGTTAAAGAACGTATTGCTCAACCTGATTGTGTAAACGGTTGCATTTTTGATGGTTTCCCGCGCACGATTCCTCAAGCAGAAGCTTTGGAAAGTGAAGGTATTAATATCGATCATGTGATCGAAATTGATGTACCTGATGAAGAAATTGTACAACGTCTTTCGGGTCGTCGTCAGCACGCAGCTTCTGGCCGTATTTATCATATTATTTACAATCCACCTAAAGTGGAAGGTAAAGATGATGAAACTGGTGAAGACTTGGTTCAGCGTCCAGATGACCTGGAAGCAACGATTCGTAAACGTTTAGGTTCATATCACACTGAAACTGAACAATTGGTCGGTTTCTATCAAGACCGTGCAGCTTCTGGCGAAAATGCACCGACTTATGACAAATTGAATGGTCTTCGTCCGATTGAAGAAGTTCAAACTGATTTGTTCGCGATTTTAGATCAATCAAAATAATTTGCTTGCCCTAGCGTAGTGAATGTTTTGACATTAAAAGAGTCCTAAGTCATATTAGGGCTCTTTTTATTTGTGCACTATTTTGAAGGTGATGCCTTGCTAAAAATTGGCTTAATTGTATTGATGATTTTTTTTGGTATTGTGGTATTAGCTTTAATGGTACAAAGTTTTAAATTCTTGCGCCGAGTGGAAAAGCAGGAAGCGGCAGAAAAGAAAAATAGTCAGCCCGAACGTCAGCTACATCCAAAAGTGCAGCAAAAAAATAAAGATAAAAATTGAAGTTAGATTTTATCTTCAATCATTTTTACGGGAATGCTTTTCGCTGCACCAAATTCAAACCGATCCGGCCACTGGCAGACGTCAGATACCACGCATTCATAACATTTCGGCTTACGGGCAATACAACAATAACGACCATGTAAAATCAGCCAATGGTGCGAGTCAATGATAAATTCTTTAGGAATGACTTTAACCAGCCGATGTTCAACTTCTAACACATTTTTGCCAGTCGCCAGCCCAGTTCGGTTGCCTACACGAAAAATATGGGTATCGACTGCCATAGTGGGCTGACCAAAGGCAGTATTCAGCACCACATTTGCAGTTTTACGTCCAACGCCAGGCAATGCCTCCAGATCAGCACGGTTGTCTGGAACGATACTATTATGCTGGTCTATTAGTATTTTACAGGCTTTGATAACATTTTCGGCTTTAGCATTATATAAGCCAATTGTTTTAATATATTCCTTCAAGCCATCAACGCCAAGTGCATAAATTGCTTCCGGTGTATTGGCAACAGGAAACAGTTTGTCCGTGGCTTTGTTCACGCTGACATCGGTTGCCTGCGCAGAAAGTGTTACAGCCACTAAAAGCTCAAAAGGGCTGGTGTAATTCAGTTCGGTTTTCGGATGAGGCCTTTGCTCGCGTAATCGCTCAAAAAATACCTGAATTTGTTTTTTAGTCATATTCTTTACAGGCATTTTTTATACTCCTTGCAAAGCATTGAGTTGATGGTTAAGTTCATCTAATTGTAGACGTTTTTGTGTATCCTCACGAACACTCAGTTGCTTTTCTAATTTTTTGATTTGTGTACGAATTTTTGCCAGTTCGATGGTTGATTTGGCATCAAAATGGATGGTTGGTTTAACTTCATTTTGAGTAATAACAATGTCTGGGACACTGTCATTTTGTGCTGAAAACCGAGCAAATAAGGTTGTATCAATATTGGCACGCACCACAGGACCTTTACGGTTTAAACGTCGTTTTTCTTCACGTTGAATATGCGCGTAATAGCGGTTGCGCAAGTCATCTTGTTCCGCAATCCGCATACTCTCATCAGGCACCGCATGATGATCTTCAATCAAATCAATGCAGTCGACCGGGCAAGGGGGAATACACAGTTCGCAGCCAGTACACAGGTCAGTCAAAATGCTGTGCATGAGTTTGCCCGAGCCAATTATGGCATCTACAGGGCAGGCACTAATACATTTGGTACAACCGATACATTCGTCTTCACGAATAATGGCTTTCATGCGTTGTGGACGACCATCACTTTGAATTGGCCAAACACTTGCTTCGGCTTGCAGTTGAGCACGACCGAGTAAATGGGCTAGAGCATCGGCAACGGGTTGACCCCCTGGAACACATTTATTGGCTTCTTCACCTTCGCTTATGGCTTTTGCATAAGGTAAACATCCATCCCGATGACCACATAAGCCACATTGGGTTTGAGGAAGAAGGGCATCAATATCTTGGATGAGAGCAAGTTGCGAATTCATGTGTAGACCACGACTGCTGAAGAAATAGCAGCATACTGAAAGAAGATTAAAACGAAGTAGAGGATTTTAGCATGTTTTCACCTTTTAATCTTATGCGCGAAAATGAAGCTATAAGCGCCTTATTATCGGGCGAAAAGATAGCAAAAACAGTCACACAGCATCGCTTTAGTACTAAGATAAAAAAATGGTTATAATTAAAATAAATATATGTTATTAAATATTATTTAATTTTTTTAAAAAAAAGTATTGTGCTATTGTTACAAAAGCTATTTAATATTTTGCGCCAAAAATTATCATTTTTTGAAAATTTGACCAATTTTGATCCATCTTTCTGCTGAGGATTAAGTGTTGAAATATAACAGCCTTAACGACTTCCTAGATTACGTTAAATCACGTGATGCACATCAACCAGAATTTCTACAAGCGGTAGAAGAAGTAATGACTAGCCTTTGGCCGTTCATTGAAAAGAACCCAGAGTATGCTGATCATGGTCTACTTGAACGCTTAGTTGAGCCAGAACGTGCGATTCAATTCCGTGTTTCTTGGGTTGATGACAAAGGTCAAACACATGTCAACCGTGCATTCCGTGTACAGTACAATTCAGCAATCGGTCCATTCAAAGGTGGTATGCGTTTCCACCCATCTGTGAACCTCTCAATTCTTAAATTCCTAGGTTTTGAACAGACCTTTAAAAATGCCTTAACTACCCTCCCGATGGGTGGTGGTAAAGGTGGTTCAGACTTCAATCCTAAAGGTAAGTCTGAAGGCGAAATCATGCGTTTTTGCCAAGCATTAATGATTGAATTGTACCGTCACTTAGGTTCAAATACTGACATCCCTGCGGGGGATATTGGTGTGGGTGGCCGTGAAGTTGGCTACATGGCCGGCATGATGAAAAAATTGAGTAATGACACTGCTTGTGTATTTACAGGTAAAGGTCTGACTTTCGGTGGTTCATTGGCTCGTCCAGAAGCAACAGGTTACGGTACAGTTTATTTCGCTGAGGAAATGCTGAAAACTCGTGGCGACTGCTTTAAAGACAAAGTTGTAACCATTTCAGGTTCTGGTAACGTTGCACAATATGCTGCTGAAAAAGCAATGTACTTGGGTGCGAAAGTGGTTTCGCTTTCTGACTCTGCGGGTACTGTTTACATTAAAGATGGCTTCACTGATGAACTTCTTGCTGAAGTGATGGAGCTTAAAAACGTAAAACGTGGTCGTATCTCAGAATTCGCGTCTAAACACGGTTTTGAATACCTTGAAGGCAAGCGTCCTTGGTCAATCAAATGTGATATCGCACTTCCATGTGCAACTCAAAACGAGTTGGATGCGGATGATGCAGTTCAGTTGATTGCAAATGGCGTGATCTGTGTTGCTGAAGGTGCAAACATGCCATCTACATTAGATGCTGTTGAGAAATTCGTTGAAGCGAAAATTCTTTATGCACCAGGTAAAGCATCAAATGCTGGTGGGGTTGCAACTTCTGGTCTTGAAATGTCTCAAAACGCGATTCGTTTGGGCTGGACTTTCGAAGAAGTTGACGAACGTCTACATGCAATCATGAAAGAAATTCACCGCAACTGTGTTAAATACGGTGTTAAAGAAGATGGTTCTGTAAACTATGTTGATGGTGCGAACATTGCTGGCTTCGTAAAAGTTGCCGATGCGATGTTGGCTCAAGGCGTATTCTAAGAATATATTTTCAGATATAAAAAAACCGGTGCTAAGCATCGGTTTTTTTATATCTGAATTAAGCAGAATTATTTTACACTAGCACGTTCTACAGTCATATCATACACATATGCATATTTTGATTGATCGGCTGCCGGATTCTTAATTTCATAACGCTTCACCCGAATTACTTGGCGTTCAGCAGGATTATGCTCAAAACCTTCAATGTGATCGTAAAATAAACTCCAGTCTTTATCGACTTGGGTTTTAATGCCGCTGTCATTATATTTAAGTTCACGTACCTGTAAACATGTTTGTGGTGCTACACCAGTACATGGCTTGGTTTCAGGTGAAATTTCCAAGAAAATCATTTCAGCCTGAGTGTTATATTTTGTTTCGGGTGTCATTTTTCCGGTGAAAACGTATTTTTGGCCTTTAGCCGAAATGACCGTTAAAGTTGGATTTTGCGGATCTTTGAGATCTAAAACAAAAGGTGCTTTGCGGTTACTAAACAAATCTGAGGCTACGGCCTCTTGTTGCATGGAAGCTTCTGGACAAGCCATTTGGGTGGCCATTAAATCACCCGTTACAATTTGATTGTTTTCCACTTTCCAGCTGGTTCCCATACCATTGCAGCTGGTGGCAATACTCAAGCGACCTTTATCATCAAAATGAAGCACTAAAGGTTTAGGTGCAGTCCCGGTATTGGTACTCCATTGATAAGAAGCAAGCGTCTTATCGGCATTTTGTTGTTGTAATATAGACACGGCAACATCTCCAGCTTTTTGAATATCACCAGATTGGCAAGCCGCAAGCGTGAGTGGGAAAAGAGCAATCGCTAAAAATTTAAATTTCATGTTAAAAGTACTGAGTTTTGAAGAATTTTTAATAGAATAACGTATGACTATTTAAAAAATATGGATACATTCTGATGAGTTAAGTATCAAAATGTATCCATAACTAATTTTTTGTTGATTGTTAATAAAAAATTATAAGTTAGTAGGCATCAGTCAAAACGATAAATATCCATACCGAGTGAACCCATACTAAAGCTACTATGTACAATAGTAAATCGCTGACCGGTTCCCATTGCGAAAAATAGCGGCGCAAAATGTTCTAGACTTGGGTGATTACGTTGCACATGCGGAATATTTTTCCAATCCAGTACAGCCGCATAATCTTGATGGGTCAGTTTGTTGACCACATAATTACGGAAAGTCGATGCCCATTCAGGTACGTCAGCAGGTTCACCGCGCCAAGCAAGCTCAGCCAGGTTATGGGTAATACTGCCTGAACCAATGATCAATATCTGTTTTTCCCGTAATGGCGCCAGTGTTTCGCCAATTTTATAAATCTCGTCCGCAGACATGTTCATGGGCAAGGAAATTTCTACCACAGGAATATCAGCTTCTGGATACATATGCAGCAAGGGCATCCACACGCCATGATCACGAGGACGGGTACTATTGGCATGTGCGGCCAAGCCAGCATCGGCCAAAAGATGTAAGATCTCCTCAGCAAGTTCTGGCTGACCAGGCGCAGGGTAGCGCATTTCATACAGTTCAGCTGGAAAACCGCGGAAGTCATGCCAGGTTTCTGGACGTACGCTGCTACTCACTTCTAGGGCATTACTTTCCCAATGTGCCGACATCACTATAATTGCTTCAGGTTTGGGAAGATTTAAACTCAGGCGATGTAAAGCTGGTCCGACTTGTTCTGGGTTAAGCGCAAGCATGGGTGATCCATGTGAAATAAATAAACCGGGTAAAGTTTGTAAATTCATGACAATGCGCCTAATTTAAATAATATCGATTGGGGGTGTAATGGTTATAATGCCAAAAAGAGCAGATAGAATAAATAGAGTATATTTCAACATGTTGTTGCAGATATGCAACGATGAAGAAATCAGACGAAATATGAAAAACTCTTTATGTGAATTCGATAAAAACAAAAATGAATATTTCAAATGGTTGCTTTAACCTGCACGATGGTAAGGATGGTTATGGTTAATACTCATGGCACGGTATAGCTGCTCGATCAGCATCACTCGAACCATCGGGTGGGGCAAGGTCAGCTTGGACAGCGACCAGTGCCATGCAGCGGCTTTACGCACCGCTTCAGAGTGACCATCTGGCCCGCCAATGGCCAAAACCACGTCATTGCCTTCAAGCATCCAGCCTTTCATGGTTTCCGCCAGTTTCTCCGTACTGAATTCTTTACCACCGACTTCAAGCGCAATCAGGGTTTCATTATGCTTCAGTGCATTCAAAATACTGTCTCCTTCAATCTGGCGATATTTTAAAATATCCGCTTCCGAATCATTTTTACCACGTTTTGCCATGGGTAATTCAATAATTTGAGTCTGTACAAAAGGCTGAATACGTTTGAAGTAATCTTCAAAACCAGTGAGGACCCAAGCTGGCATTTTTTGACCGATGGTAATAATACGGATTTTCATAAGATTCGATAATTTGAAAGTCATCGTTATTATAAACGCTAAAACTGGTTTTACTTATTTTGCGCAACAAATTGCAATTGAAAAGTCGAGCAAGATGCTGCATTAATCTTCAGTAATGGATTAAATATGAAGAATAAAAGGAGACTAATAATAAATGCGATTCAAAAATAATCGAAATTTAGACTTGTTGTGGGGCATCTTCCTTTGCACTATTTTTTTTAGTCCTTCAATTTGGGCATTACCGAACGTAACTCCAGCGAGTACTGATAATTTAAAAGTCTATCTGGAGCAAATTACAGGTCAGCAGGGGTATCGTAATTATAAAAACACACAAGAATTGCAACGCGTTTCTGCCTGGATTAAAGAACAGATGCGTTTGTTTGGTATACCGTGCCAGTATCAAAATTATTCGGTGAATGGTTTGGGCTATCGAAATGTAGTATGTACCTTAACAGCCGGTCATGCTGATAAAGTGATTGTCGGTGCGCATTATGATGTGTTTGGGGAGCAACAGGGCGCTGATGACAATGCTTCTGGTGTGGCCGGGGTGATTGAGACGGCACGCATCCTTGCGCAGCAGAAGTCACAGTTGGCACATAATATAGAATTTGTATTTTATACCTTGCAAGAACCGCCATTTTTCAAAACCGAGCAGATGGGAAGTTATGTGCACGCCAAATCGGTACAAGCGCAAAAGGAGCAGATTCGTGGGGTCTATATTTTAGAAATGATTGGCTACTATGATGAAAATCTTGTACAGCAATATCCAGCCGGTTTAAAGTGGGTCTATCCAAGTCATGGTAATTTTATTGCAGCGGTGAGTAATTTACAGTCTTATGAGCTAGGGGCGAAGTATTGTCAAGCCATGCAAATTATTAACCGTTTAGAGTGTCAAAGATTGGCCACACCCTCTTTTGTATCAGCAATGGAATTTTCTGATCATGTGAATTATTGGAAATTCGGGATTCCTGCGCTGATGATTACCGATACCGCTTCTTTCCGAAATAAGCATTACCATACCAAGGGAGATACCTTAAAAACACTGAATGTTGGAAAAATGGCCAGTGTGGTAGACGGACTGGTTTATAGCTTAATGGTTCAATCGGATTGATAAAGAACGCATAAAAAACGCAGTCCCTGAATGAATACTGGAACTGCGATCAAAAGGTCATCCACCTGGAGATGTAGATGACCATTCACATAACTTGTTAATCAGAAACTTACAGCGCATTTGGGTCTCTATAATAATAAATCAGGATTAGATGTACATTTTTCAAGATTATGCTTTACTAATATAGTAAAACTTTTCATCATAAAAAAAGAGAGCCGAAGCTCTCTTTTTTGTATCCAAATGCGATTAATGACGTGCGGCTTTGCTTTCTTCAACCGGTTTTACAATCGGATTTTTAGGCAAAGGTTTCGGTGTTTCGATTAAAGCCAATGGCAAGATCTCATCGATACTTTTCACTGCTTTAATTTCAAGACCTGCTTTTACATTGTCGGGAATTTCCACCAAGTCACGAACATTTTCCTGAGGGATAAAGACCAGTTTAATGCCACCGCGATGTGCTGCTAAAAGTTTCTCTTTTAAGCCACCAATACGCATTGCACGACCACTCAGGTTGGTTTCACCCGTCATCGCGATATCCGCGCGAACTGGAATGCCAGTGAAGGCAGAAATCAAGGCAGTAGTTAATGCCAAACCTGCAGATGGACCATCTTTCGGAGTTGCACCTTCAGGTAAATGCACATGAATATCGGTTTCTTCAAATCTTGAAGCCTCAATACCGAGGGCATCTGCACGGGTACGAACCACAGTCATTGCAGCGGTAATGGATTCTTTCATGACATCACCGAGGGAACCGGTGGTAATGAATTTACCCTTACCTTTTACCGCAGCAACTTCAATCGAAAGCAATTCACCACCGACTGACGTCCAAGCCAAACCATTTACACGACCCACTTGTGCTTCTTCTTCTGCCATACCGAAATCGAACTTATGTACGCCCAGGTAATCAGACAGATTTTCAGCAGTCACATCGATATGCAAGTTTTTGGCTTTTTTGCTCACCGCTTCTTTCACGACTTTACGTGCAATTTTTGACACTTCACGTTCAAGGCTACGTACACCCGCTTCGCGAGTATAACGACGCACGATGTCACGAATTGCTTCTTCATGAATAGTCAGTTCTTTACCACGTAAACCGTTGTCCTTAATGGCTTTAGGAACAAGGTAACGCTCAGCAATATTGACTTTTTCCTCTTCGGTATAACCCGGTAGACGAATCACTTCCATACGGTCAAGCAAAGCTTCAGGAATATTCATGCTGTTTGCAGTACAGATAAACATCACTTCTGACAGGTCAAGATCAAGATCTAAATAGTGATCGTTAAACTTGCTGTTTTGTGATGGATCAAGTACTTCAAGCAGGGCAGAAGCAGGGTCACCACGGTAGTCTTGTGCCATCTTGTCAATTTCGTCGAGCAAGAACAGCGGGTTCTTCACGCCTACTTTTGTTAAAGACTGCACCACTTTACCCGGCATCGCACCAATATAGGTACGACGGTGACCACGGATTTCCGCTTCGTCACGCACGCCACCTAAAGCCATACGTACAAACTCACGACCTGTGGCTTTAGCAATGGATTCACCCAGTGAAGTCTTACCTACCCCTGGAGGACCAACCAGGCAAAGAATTGGACCTTTGAGTTTTTTCACGCGTGATTGAACAGCCAGATATTCAACAATACGTTGTTTAACTTCATCCAGACCATAGTGGTCAGCGTCCAATATCTCTTGTGCTTTGTTCAGGTTAATGCTGACTTTGCTAGCTTTATTCCAAGGCGTATCTAAAATTGCCTCAATATAATTGCGCACCACAGCAGCTTCACTTGAAGCAGGTTGCATTGCTTTAAGCTTACGGAATTCTGATTCCGCTTTTTTACGCACATGTTCAGGTAAATCTGCTTCTTCAAGACGACGTTCAATTTCGGCAACATCATCTTCAGCACCGCCATTCATGTCAGAAAGTTCGCGCTGAATCACCTTCATTTTTTCATTCAGGAAATATTCGCGCTGGTTTTTCTCCATTTGGCGTTTTACCGAGTCATGCAAGGTTTGTTCAATCTGTTGTTCTTCAGATTGTTGTAACAAATAGGTCATGAGTTCAGTCAAATGTGCTTCAAAGTCATCATGTTCCAGGAACTTTTGTTTTACATCGATGTTCAATGGGACACGAGTAGCCACGAAGAATAATAGTTGCAATAAGTCGTCGATTTTATTTGCAGCAGTAATCAATTCACGTGCATTACGTAATTTTGCTTCTGCATATTGGGCAAATAAAGCGCGCAGTTCTTGCACACGTGTTTCTTGAGAGTCAGCTTCGACATTAACTGTCATTGGGCTAATAGCATGTTCGGCTGATAAATATTCATCATTGTCGATGATTTTTACCAGTTTAGAACGCTGTAAACCCTCAATGAGTACTTTTATACAGTTTTCATCATTTTCATGATTCACAACTTGCACAATCTTCGCGACAGTACCGTATTGATATAAGTTGTCGTGATCAATTTCTTCTGTAAGAGAATCTTGTTGTGCAACTACAAATACAAGATTGTCACTGTTACGAGCCACGTCAACTGCTTTGATCGATTTTTCACGACCTACAAATAACGCAATTTGCATGTGTGGATAAACCACTACATCTCGTAGCGCTAAAAGTGGTAATACGCTTGGAACCTGTGTAACTAAGGTTTCTTGATTCATAATAATTTCAGACATGGGCACTCCTAATGAGTAACAATGGTGTTGCCATATTTTTATAGTGAAGTGTATTTCAAAAATTACAAGGGTCGAACCAATGAAAATATATAAAAAATAGGTAAATGTATGATTTAGACGTGTTCATGGTGGTCAAAAAATACCGGATTAGCATTTGAAATATAAATAACGTGAAGGAGTGAGTAAGGCATCCAGAGGTTGATCCCAAGTTTCACGATGCAAACGTTGCTCAATCAACTGAAAGTCATGTGCAATTCCTAAACGAAAAGGGCGCTGGCCCGCACTGGCTAAGGTTTTGTCATAGTAGCCGCCACCCATACCAATGCGTGTGCCATAAATATCGCAGGCCAATAAAGGCATGATTAACAGGTCGAGTTTAGATACATGCAAGCCGCGACTGGCCATGGGTTCTTTCATACCGAAAGGATGATGGGAGAACCGATTGTTTCGATATTGTTGTTGCGTGATTTTAACCCAGTGCAATTGCTGGTTCATATTGCAAATCATCGGCAAATAAACTTGTTTATGCTGTTTAAAACAGTACTCGATAATCTGGTTGGTATTAAGCTCTCCAAAAGCATGCAGGTAAACACCAATTTTTTTTGCATGCTGAAAAGATTTTAGCCGGATAAGTTGCTGAAGTACTTTTTGTTGAGCTTGCTTTTGTTGAAAACTGGAAACGACTCTACGTTGATGTCGAAGTTGCTTGCGTAAAATTTTTAAATCCACTGACATCTTTTATTCGTTCCCAAAAAATACAAAAATCTTCATCGTAAAAGGAGTTTAACTGTTTTTCAGCTCTTTCAAAATCGGACAACCGCTGTCATTTGTAGTTTTGCATTCATCTATCCAGCTGCTTAAACGGGTTTTGAGTGCTTGTAATTCCCGGATTCTTTGATCGATTTTTTTTAATCGTTGCTCAATGACATGTCTCACTTGCTCTCGATCATCGAGCTGAAGTTGCAGTAATTCCTGTATTTCACTAAGTTGCAAACCTGCATCTTTGCCTTTTTGAATAAAGCTTAAGGTTTCCATATCTTTATCATTGTAATAACGATAGTTCTGCGTGGTTTCAGGTACGCGCATTAAACCGATGCGTTGATAATAACGAATGGTTTCGACATTTACATGACACTGTTTGGCCAGTTTTCCGATGGTGAGCATAAAATATCCTCAAATGACTTGACTCTGTACCTAGGTACAGACTTTATGCTAACACAATGCAAGAATAAAACAGGTGAGTCGGATGAATGAGCAACAAAAATCTTCCTGCTGTAAAAAACAGGCTTCAGGTCTTGAATTGGTAAAAGTTGATCCAGTTTGTAGCATGAATATTTCGGAAAGTTCAGAACATTATTTTGAATATCGGGGGGAAAAATATTTATTTTGTTGTGATGGCTGCAAACAAAAGTTTATTAAAAAACCTGAAGCTTACCTTCAAGAAACCAAGCCTAAATCAGGCTGTGGCTGTGCAAATAAAGCTAAAGTTGTAGCGGCCTCATCTCCATGCTGTGGCGGTCAAAAAGCTGAAGCGCAGCAATATATTGATCCGGTCTGCGGCATGACCGTGACAGATTTGTCCAAGCCGAACACGGAATATTTGGGACAACATTATTATTTTTGCTGTCAGGGTTGTTTGAATAAATTTCAGGCCAATCCAAAACAGTATTTAGAAAAAAATAAATCTGAGACTTCGGGTTGTGGTTGTACATCGCAGCGTAAAACAGCAGAACAAAAGGGATGTGGTAGCGGCAGAGATTCAAAAGCTGGATTAGAGATGCAAACCACCGTCACCGATCCGGTCTGCGGCATGCAGGTTAAAACGGATTCTAAGTTTCACACTCAGTTTCAATCGCAAGACTATTATCTCTGTTCAGAACGCTGTCTGACTCAATTTACCCAGCAGCCTGAACAATATCTGCAAACTAAGCAAACAGTTTCCTCCTGCTGCAGTTCACAAGAAAAATTAGCAGTTGAAGAAAAGAAATCTGGCTGCTGTGACGGAACTCATCCTTCATCTGCACAGAGTTCAGAGATCGATCCTGTATGTGGCATGTCAGTGGATACGGCAACCGATTTAAAAACAGAGTATCAGACTAAAACTTACTATTTCTGTAATCCGTCTTGTCTGGAAAAATTTAAAGGCGACCCGGAGTTTTATCTGATACCGGCGGATCAGCGACCTGTACCGGAAGGCGCTGCGGATATGGATTATACCTGTCCCATGGACCCTGAAATTGTGCAAAAAGGACCAGGAACCTGTCCAATTTGTGGGATGGCTTTAGAGCCGATGCAACCGACCTTAAATGATGCGCCGAATCCTGAGCTGGTCGATTTCAGTCATCGTTTCTGGATGACTTTACCGCTGACTTTAATTGTGTTTGTATTGGCGATGGGTTCGCATATTCATGCCTTTATTCCGCAGCATATTCAGCCTTGGATTGAACTGGTGCTTTCTATTCCAGTGGTGCTCTGGGCGGGTAAACCATTCATTGAACGCTGCTGGATCTCTTATAAAACCCGCAACCTCAACATGTGGAGCTTGATTGGTGTTGGGGTACTTGCAGCTTTTATTTATAGTGTGGTTGCAACTATTTTCCCATCTTTAATTCCCATGCAGGCCAAAACCGGTCATGGGGTCGCTGTGTATTATGAAGCGGCTTGTATGATTGTTTCATTAAGTCTGCTTGGGCAAATTATGGAGTTGAAAGCCCGTGCCAAAACAGCAGACGCACTTAAATCCTTGCTGAAACTGCAGCCGCATACCGCAAAACTGGTGCAGCATGATCAGGTGGTGGAAGTGGATGTTGGCATGGTAAAACAGGGTGATATCTTGCAGATTTCTTCCGGTGATCAGATCCCACTCGATGGCATTGTGGTGGAAGGTAAAACCTATGTTGACGAAGCGATGATGACGGGTGAACCTGTTCCGGTCAAAAAAGAAATTGATGACCGGGTGATTGGCGGTACGGTGAATCAGCAGGGTAGTATCCGCATTCAAACCACGGCAGTGGGCGCAAATACCACCTTAGCAAAAATGATTCAAACCGTAGTCGAAGCACAGCGTTCAAAAGCACCGTTGCAACGTCTTGCCGATGTATTTGCCAAATATTTTGTGGTGATTGTTTTAGCAATTAGTGTGTTGACCTTTATTGCCTGGATGGTGTTTGGCAAAGCTCAATTTGATTTGGCACTCATGTGTGCAGTGGCTGTACTGATTATTGCTTGTCCATGTGCCTTAGGTCTGGCAACCCCGATGTCGGTGATGGCGACCACAGGCCGGGCAGCGCAAAAAGGTGTACTGTTTAAAGATGCAGAAGCGATTGAAGCTTTAAGCAAAGTCACGACTTTAATTATCGATAAAACCGGAACCTTGACTGAAGGTAAACCGAGCTTGAAAGAGATTAAACTGCTTTCAGATACAGTTCAGCAAGCGCAAGTAGAACAATGGATTGCATCAATTGAACAATATTCAACTCATCCAATTGCACAAACTTTGACAAAGCTCATTCCGAATAATCAATTGATTAAAGTTAATGACTTTGAAGATATTACAGGCTTTGGTGTCAAAGGTCACATTGAAAATCAAATATTGTATGTGGGCAGCCAAAAACTGATTGATCAACTGAGCTTAACGTTAAATGAAAATATTCAAGCGCAACTTGATCAGCAACGTTCAAAGGGTAATGTGATTAGCTTCTTGGCCAATGAACAGCAAGTTTTGGCATATATCTCGATTCATGATGCGATTAAACACAATGCACATCAGGTAATAGATCAGCTGATTGCTGATGGCATAGAGGTGGTGATGGCTACAGGTGACCATGAACAAAATGCAAAACTGGTTGCGGCTGAGCTAGGAATTCAGCAGGTCTATGGTAACTGCACCCCGACTGAAAAATTAGACATTGTGAAAAAATTTCAGGCGCAAGGACAAGTTGTGGCAATGGCAGGCGATGGTATTAACGATGCACCTGCACTTGCACAAGCCAATGTCGGGATTGCGATGGGCAATGGTACCGATATTGCCAAACAAACGGCTCAAGTTACCCTGGTCAAAGGGGATATCCGCGGTGTGGCTGATGCCATTCATATGGCGAAACTGGGCGTAAAAAATATGAAGCAGAACTTGGCATTTTCTTTTGTCTATAATGGCTTAGGCGTGCCAGTTGCGGCAGGTATTTTCTATCCATTAACCGGTCTATTATTAACACCGATGCTTGCCGCGGTAGCGATGTCCTTAAGTTCTTTATCTGTGGTGATTAATGCACTACGTTTGCAAAAATCTGAATAAGACTAAAAGCCTAGGCATTCATAGAGCATAGTCAAGATGAAAATTTTGGGTATTTTTTTGCCTAAAAAATAGTCATGAAAATAGATTGAAGAAAGTATTGAATCTAAGTATCTAAAAAGGGATCTGAAATAGATCCCTTTTTAATTTCGACCTGATCATAAAGTTATGCTAACGATTTTAATGAAATATTTTTAACTAAGAGAGATATCTGCTGAAGTCTATTGGTCTGTATTGTCTGACAGGTCTGTGCTATGACTTTGTGCATTCAATATACGAGAGGGCGTAATGACAGCTCATTCATGCTCTTGTTTAAATGGACAATCACTCTACTTCGAAACTTTTCTAGAACCTTCTATAAATCATTTTCATTGTATAGGCATAAGACCATAACTGTTTTAAACCCGATTCGTTAGCACACTTTTTCATCTTGTTTTAGGGTGAGCAATACAACCGTATTCGTGCAGCTGCCATGAACAGTTAAAATATAAGACCTTTGCAGCATGTTAGAAACTTAGACATGCTTCTGGCAGAGTTTCTTCTAATCTCTACAATATTGCGAGCCTGAGCAGAACTGCTGCATAAATGAATGTATGATCATAATTGCTACGCTCTATAATGCTTTTTATCTGGAGATTTTTTTGATTGCTTACAAAAATAGTTTCCATTCATATAGAGATATACCTTTCATGTTGAAACAATAAAATCTGCATGTGCGATAAGAAAGGAGGAGAAAGGTTAATCAACTGGCTTAGAGCTTCTTATTCTAACCTTACTAAAAATATTAAATGAGTTTCTAACTCTAAAGAAATCATTACATATCTAATTATAAAATTTACAATTTTTACTTAGCGCCTTTTTATAATGTCTTGGAAAAATAAGAGAGATACAAATATGCCTAAACTTCATAAATTAAAAGAGGTCAGTGCTAAAAGTAGTTGCGGCACAGAGATTGTTGTAGAGCGAATTTATGAAAGAGCTCAACAGGAAGCCAGTAATGATGAAGCATGGATACCTTTGTTTAAAATTGCGCTTACAGACAAAGTAATTGATTTAAGTTATGACGAGACATTTACTCATCCTCGAACAGGAAAAGTATTTAAAGTCTTAACAGAGGAATATGCCTAAGTTATTAGGAGAAACTAGTATTTCTTTCAAGCCGCGTTGTCTTGGAAAAGTGGATCAGTACACAAAATAAAAAATTAAAAGCCCATGTGAAAATGGGCTTTTTTTGTAATAAAAATAAACAAATACTTAACAAATATTTTCTAAATATAAAGAGAGATGCATGCACTATATATAGCTTAATTAACCACTTACTTGATTAAAAAAAATGAAAAATAGTGCTAATTTTCATATATTGCAGCAAGTTTATAACTTTATTGCAGAAAGACCTGGCTTTAAATCGAAAAGTGAGCTGGATTTATTGCTGGAGTTTTTTTCGGCAATACATGAAGATTTTCCTACTGCAATCAGATTTGATTCGCCTGGCAAGATTGTAGGTAAATTTGGAAGTCGAGAAATCATTAATATTAAATTGGCACCTCCATTAAGGGATAAAAATGAATTTTTGAAATGGGTATATCAACAATTGCATCGCTAATTTTATTTTCTGAACATTAACTTATTAATACAGGTGAAGACTATGATTAAGTTTCTAAGTAAATTATTTTGTATTCCTGTGCACGATTATGAGTCTAATATATTTACTGAAGTCGAATATCAGAAATATGACCAGACTAAATCTGAATAAATTTTCTTCAGTTCTGTACATACATGCTGCTAGATGCCCCATCGCTTGAGAAAGTAGATGGGGCTTTTTATATGGGGGATTTTATATAAAGCTAACAATGAACTTCTTATTTCATCTTATCTTAAATACCGCTATTGATCAGGGCTATATTTCATTATGACGACCTGATCGCAAGGTGAGCTTATGGGGCAAACCTATTTATTTTGAAATTATAGTTCTAAATTGAGTTTTATTGAAAAAAGGGCAATAAAGTTAATTATTGCTATTATCAAGGTTTTAAAAATTGCTTATAAAATAAATGAATGTTTACAGAAATATTCAATCAAATATTTCTCTAATTAATCTTGCTCACTTATACTCGAATAAACACACATTTCCTGTGATAATTAAGCTAGAGTTGGACTTGAAATGTAGCAAAGCCACGGAAGATAGGGTTTATAAATGAAAAAAAAATATGATGACCAGGGTACCCAGCATATTTTTAACCTCATTGGACAACATACAGATCTTACCTGTATTTTGAATGCAGTTACCCAGTGGCTTGAATTATGTATTTCAAATGCACTAGTCACTATTATGCTCTATTCAGAACAAGAGCAGACTTTAAAACTGGTCAGTGGGAAACAGCATTTTTCAGATCAGTATTGCACAGCAATCGATGGCTTAAAAATAGGTCCACATCAGGGAGCCTTTGGAGCGGCTGCATTTCTGCGCAAGGTGGTGATTAGTCCAAACTTGATGAAAGATGATCATTGGGAGGCGTATCGTGCCGTGATTAAAGCGGAAAAACTCTCTAGCTGTTGGGCTTCACCTATCATAAGCGCGACAGGCACCCTCTATGGAACTTTTGCAACTTATTACAAAACCTCAAAAATACCAACTGAACGTCATATTAAGCTTTTAGAACAAGCTTCAACCTTAGTTGCATTAGCGATTGAACTCAACGATGAACGCCAACGACGACTGGTCATGAATGAAAAATATAGTTCATTTTATACTTATCATCCCGATGTAATTTTTGAACTTGATATACACGGGCATATTCTAAACACAAATATTGCATGTCGTGAAATTACGGGTTTTTCTGAAAAGCAAATTCGGGGCCAACATTACTGTGCATTTATTCCTGCTGAATATCATCAATTGGCTAACGCTGCATTTGAAGAAGCGAGTCAAGGTAAGGCTCAATATTATGAAATCCCTATTTATAATGCCTCAGGAGAAATCTTGTGGCTTGAGCTAACTAATTTGCCTGTTAAACAAAATCAAAAAGTTACAGGGGTATTTGGGATAGCACGCGACATTAGCCTAAGTCGAAAAAATCAGGAAAATTTACGCCTATTGAAACTTGGGGTAGAAGCGAGTCCTAACGCTATATTTATTACTGATGCATCTGAAGAAATGTTAATGGTTTATGGTAATCCTGCATTCCTTAATTTAACAGGTTATACAGAGCAAGAAATAATCGGACAGAGCTGCAATTTTTTACAGGGTTTCGATACCGATCTAGAGCAGGTTTTATTACTCAAGCAAGCAGTGATAGAACAAAAAGAAGTTCAGCTTACGTTAAAAAATTATTGTAAGGATGGAAGCTGGTTCTGGAGCCGTTTAACGTTGGGACCTGTGTTGGATAAAGAGGGGAATTGTAGTCATTTTCTGGGAATTCAGGAAGATACGACTCAACAACGTATTCATGAGGAATATATTAAGCATCAACACAGCCATGATTATTTAACTGGATTACCTAATCAGAAAGCTTTTGAAATTTTTTTAGAGCAATCTTTTGAATCACAACGCGATAGTTTAAAGCCTTTAATCCTGTTTTACATAGATCTAGATGACTTTAAGTCTATGAATGATAGCTTGGGGCATCAGGTAGGTAATCAAATTCTCAAGAGTGTGGGTGAGCGGCTGCAAAATTTTCTAAAAGAAGATGATTTTCTCAGTCGTTTTGCTGAAGATGAATTTGCATTACTGATATCGGGTCCCCAGAATCAGAAGAGCGTCATTGCATTAGCCGAAAAGATTCTCGATCTTCTTTCACAACTTTTTCAGGTAGATAATCACCCGATCCATTTGAGTGCCAGTATTGGCATAGCCGTAGATAACGGTTCTATACAACAGTCTACTGAGCTCTTATATCAGTCTGTTTTGGCAATGAAGGAAGCAAAAAAACAAGGTCGTAATACTTGGCAATGGTATAAAGAAAGTAATAATAAAATTGTACCAGAAATAGATTATGCACATTTGCGTCTGGAACTTAGGGAAGCTATCCAGCAGAAACAGTTTAATCTGTTTTATCAACCTCTGGTTCACCCCTCGACTGGAAGGGTTAAGGGGGTGGAGGCGCTTGTACGTTGGTGTCATCCAGAGCGAGGTTATATTTTCCCGGATGTGTTTATCCCTTTAGCAGAAAGAACTGGACAGATTGTCGCGATTGGTCAATGGGTATTAGAAAAAGCCTGTTTAGATATTGCTGAATGGAACCGGCAACACAATACTCAGCTTACCGTTTCAGTCAATATTTCTCCCTTACAGTTCGGTAGAACCGGTTTTCTAGAGGGACTTAACTATGTGCTGGAAATAAGTCATTTGTCTCCTGAATTGCTTAAAATTGAAATTACAGAAGGTGTAATTATCACAGGGGCAGAAAGAACAGTAGAAATTTTAAAATCGGTACGTGCTTTAGGGGTACAAGTAGCAATTGATGACTTTGGTACCGGTTATTCAAGCCTCAGTTATTTACGCCGTTTACCCATCAATCAAATCAAGTTGGACCGTAGCTTTATTGAAGAATTAACCATAAATAATCAGGATGCTGCGATTGTTCAATCCATTATTCACCTGGCACATCAGCTTAATTTAGAAGTGGTGGCCGAAGGTGTAGAAACACTGAAACAGGCCAGTTTGTTATATCAGCAAGGTTGCGATTTGCTTCAGGGTTATTTTTATGCGAAACCCGCCCCGCTTACTGATTTAAAACTTATGCATACGGAATTGGGGAATTAGGGAAGCAGTACAGGTTTTATTTTATGTTGTAGGTATTTACTTCAGATAAAAATCTAAGAGCCGCTGTTAATTTTAAGTGAAATATCTGATATATGAAGAATATCAATACTCGAACTGAATACGGGTTTGGCCTGTAGATTAACTATATTTTTTGATTAAATCTTCAATAAATTAAAATAGGAATATTAATTTTCTTCTCAGACCTCTTTTAGTCTAACTCGCAGAGCTGGGAAAATAGTTTTATATATAGAGTATACAAATACTTAAAAAAGAACAAAGAAAGAGGTAGAAATTTTTATTAGATTTGTTTTCAAATAAGTAACTAAAAACACTCCGAAGATGCCGCTGCATGTCATTACCCTTGAACCCTAAAGTTCAAGGTGGACGCGGCGCATACTTGCTGGGTTACCTACACGAAGGCAGGCATACACTCTAAATATACAGAACGCATCCGGGGATGTAGATATCGGCTCAGGGGAATCTGACTCGCTGGCGAACATCTCAGAGATGAAACAAGTATAACCAATAATCGCGTATTGGCAAATCATCCGTGTGCAGGAACTGTAAACTTAGATTTCAACTGCCGATACTTTACCCGATTTTAACAAAAATTAAGCCAAATCATCCACATCTTCTAAAATGGTCGCCAATAAGCGTTCGCAGTGAGCGTACTCTTGCAACGATTTATTCATCGCGAGCACTTCTTGCATCAACTCCAGCGCAACCATAATAATCAGTTTGGTTGGCTCTAGACGTGGGGCTTTACGACGAAAATCATCATATTTTCCATTTAACAATTCAGCCGCACGTTCCAAATCAGCCTTTTCAGTTTCAGTGGTGGCTAAACGAAAATTATGTCCCAATACGCGCAGCTCAACAGCAATTTGTTCACTCATGCTTAAATGTCCTCATTGGCTTCTGTCGGATGGGCAAGTTGTTGAATTTCTTGCGCGTGCTGGTCTTGAGCAGTTCCTAAAATAGACAAACGCTGAATAATGGCTTCAACCTTAGCCTTGGCATGTTCATTTTTTTGTAACAATCTTTCTCGTTCCTGCTGCAAACCCTGAATTTCTTGTTGAGCAAGACGTTGTTCATTTTGCATTTTTTCTTTAATGACACGTAATTCATTACGTTCAGCCAGAATTTCCTGAAAACGATTTTTAAGATCGGTACAACTTTTTTCCAAACGGCTATAACGGTCTGCTAAAGAGCTCGCATCTGTATTCAATTGTTTGAATTGAGACCGTGCATCACTTAATTGTTCACTCAGATCGTCTATTTCTTCTTGTTTCTTGGTGATAATGCCGTTCTTTTGCACAATTTGAGCGTGGTGATGCTCGGCAGAATTTTCTTTTGCCGCGGTGAGTGCACTATTTTCACTTTCATAATGCGTAAGTCGCGTTTTTAAAACGCCAAGATGCGCCTGTAGACGCTGTAATTCTTCTAACATATCGTAGTCGCACAGTATTGCAAACAAAGGTAATATATACGAAGTATAGAGATTGGATAAGCGAATGCAAGACGATATTTCAGGTTGGTCGGAATGGCACCACAATTTTTCAAAAATTGAAGAGATTTCAAGCCCAAGTGAGTTACATGGGTTACTTACAGGTATTGTTTGTGTTACTCAAGCACCTACCAGTGATGAATGGCAACAAATTTTAGCAAGTCTTGAAATTCCAGCATTGGATGAACATGTTCTGAATCTGCTCGCAGATGAAGCGGAAGATATTGCCCATGCTTTATCAGATGATGAACTCGACTATTTACCTCTTCTTCCTGATGACGAGCACGTTCTTGCGGATCGTGTACAAGCGTTGGCAGACTGGTGTGCAGGGGTTGTACTTGGTTTTGGTTTGGCTTCAGGTCACATCCGTCAAGATGAAGTCGAATGGGTTGAACATCTTCAAGATGTTGCAGCAGTTGAGTTTGAAGAATCTGATGATGACGAAGAAGGTGAAGAAAGCTATCAGGAGTTATATGAATTTGTACGCTTAATTCCTGTCAGCTTATCATTGGGACGCAAGAAAGTAGAAATTGCAGAAACGCCTTTGCTGAAAAAGATTCAGCCTCAATTGAAAAGTGCAGCGCCTACAGAGCCAAACAGTGTTGTAGAAATGTTTACCCCCCATCGTCCGAGCTAATTCGGGCGATTCTGGTTCAACAATAGACCATTTAAAAAGTTATAAACTCCACTCATAAAAGACAAAAGTAAACTTAATGATGAAACTGACTCAAGCAGATTTTCAGGAACGTCGCGACCGCCTGGCAGAAGAAATGGGTCCGCACAGTATTGCGATTATTGCCACCAGTCCGGTTGCCATGCGTAACCGTGATGCAGATTATAAATTTCGTGCGGACAGCAGCTTTTTTTACCTGACAGGATTTGCAGAACCTGAAGCAGTGGCTGTCATTGAGACTTTTGAGTCTATTGATGAAGGTTATACTTATAGCTTGTTCTGCCGTGAACGTAACCGGGAAATGGAAATATGGAACGGTTACCGTGCCGGTGTAGATGGTGCAGTAGATGATTATGAGGCTGATGAAGCGTATGCCATCGATCTGTTAGATGAAGAGATTATCGAGAAATTGCTCGATAAACAAAAACTGTTCTATCGGATTGGCCAGCAAGCTGATTTTGATGCACGTGTAGCAAAGTGGGTTGCTGAGGCAAATGGTGAATCACGTCGAGGTACGTCAGCGCCTGCACATATGATTCAGCTGGATCGTATTTTAGATGAAATGCGTTTGCACAAATCTACAAAAGAAATTGCCTTGATGCAAATTGCATCGAATATCAGTAGTGAAGCACATATGCGTGCCATGCAAACGGTTAAACCAGGCATGATGGAATATGCACTGGAAGCAGAGCTAAATTACATTTTTGGCAAAAATGGCTGCGTTCCTGCCTATAATAGTATCGTTGGTGGCGGTGCCAATGGCTGTATTCTGCATTATGTGGAAAATGATAAAGAACTGAAAGATGGTGATCTGGTTCTAATTGATGCAGCAGCTGAATATCAACTGTATGCATCGGATATTACCCGTACTTTTCCGGTTAATGGCAAGTTCAGTCCTGAACAGAAAGCTTTATACCAAGTTGTACTAAAAGCACAACTAGCTGCGATTGACGCGGTACGTGTCGGCAATTCCTATAAACAACCGCATCATATTGCTGTTCGCATTATGGTTGAAGGTTTGGTGGAGCTTGGCTTAATGAAAGGCGATATTGAAGAAATTATCCGTACTGAATCCTTCCGTCAGTTCTATATGCATGGTACGGGGCACTGGTTGGGTATGGATGTGCATGATGTGGGTTCATATAAAATGGACGGTGAATGGCGCACCTATGAAGAGGGTATGGTCGTTACCGTTGAGCCGGGCTTATATATTGCACCAGATGATGAAACGGTTGAGACGAAATGGCGTGGTATTGGCATTCGTATCGAAGATGATGTGGTCGCTACTGAAAATGGGCCACTCGTACTCACCAAGGATGTGGTGAAAACAGTAGAAGATATTGAAGCATTGATGGCTAAAGCGAAAGTAACCTAAGCGAGTTTCATAGTGAGTTAAAAGCCGGTCAGATGATCGGCTTTTTTATTAAAGATGCATTATCTTTGAGTGAAACATTTATATATTTTAAGGAGAATTAACTTGATTTAGGAAGAAAATGTGAACGCAGGATAAGCATTCAATCAAAAGGCAATTTAATTTACGTTTATCAAGCATAACTCGAATAAAACCAACCCAGTTAAAATTTAAGTTCTAAAAACTGACACGAATTCAACATAGGAAATCGGTTTTTAGCATCAAAGCAACATATTAAAGCTGATTTTTTTCTCATACTTTCTTTGATCCTCAAATAAACTTAAAGAAGAGCAGGAGAAAAATTATGAGATTAAACACTATAGACTGGATTGCTTATGCTTTAACCATTATTGGTGGCATCAACTGGGGATTAATTGGTGCATTTGATTTCAATTTGGTCGCTGCAATCTTTGGTGAAATGAGCCCTCTATCTCGAATTGTTTATGTCTTGGTTGGTTTATCTGCACTTTATTTGATTTATACAGCTACTAAATTAGGTAAATCAGTACATCATGAGCCTCAGACAAGAGTAATGCGTTAGCAGAGAGTAGGATCGAATACAAAGACTAACTTGGATCCTAATTAAGTCAATTCTTCCGTAATTTATATTATTGGCTTATTTTAATAACTGAGTTGATCTGGAAAAAACGGAGCTTAAGCTCCGTTTTTTTTATGAGAAGAGCTAAAACTTATATATTTCTGTTTACATTTTATCTCAAAAGGCAAGTTAGATAGCCGAAATTTACCGACAATCGAATATCACTTACAAGCGAAGCGCTAATTCATTATAAAAATGAAAATCTTTGAGGTAATATAAAATCAATCAAGATTATAAGTATCTAAAACTTACTAGATACGACATAAAAGGATCAAGGCATGCAGCAAGAAGTGATCATCGTAGGCGGTGGTATGGTGGGGCTAAGTTTGGCCTTAATGTTAGCTAAAGCAAACATTGGGGTAAAGCTGTTAGAAGCCATCAAATATCCAAATTATGATGATGCCAATCTTGCGCCGTATCACTCCAGTTTTGATGCGCGAAATAGCGCATTATCCCGTCGTAGTGTACAAATTTATCAAGAACTGGGTTTATGGAATGCCTTACAAGAACATGCTACGCCTATTCTGGAAGTCAATATTACTGAACAGGGCAGTTTTGGTAAGGCACGTTTAAAAGCAGATCAAGAAAAAGTCGAAAGCTTTGGCCAGGTAATTGAGAATGCCTGGTTGGGCCGTGTGCTGCTCACTGAAGTGCAAAAACAGCCCCTGATTGAATTAATTGATGGTGTACAAGTCATTTCACTCACACAAGATACTGATCAAGCTCATATCGAAGCTGTACGTGGTGAAGAAAGCTTCTCTCTGCAAGCTAAACTGGTCATTGCTGCTGACGGTCGGGACTCTTTTTGCCGTCAAGCTCTTGGCATTGGTGCAGATGAGTATGATTATGATCAGGTCGCTATTGTTACGACGGTACAAACCTCGAAACCCCATCACCATGTTGGTTTCGAACGTTTTAGCCATTTAGGGCCTCTGGCACTTCTACCTTTACCGGGTGAATATCGTCGTTCAGTGGTGTGGCCAGTGAAAAAAGGTACAGAAGGTGAATGGCTCGGTGAAGAAAACGATCAGCACTTCCTAGATGCTTTGCAAGAAACCTATGGCGACCGGGCAGGCAAGTTCCAAAAAACTGGTCGTCGTTTCAGTTTCCCATTGTCACAAGTACTTGCTGAAAAACAGGCAGTCGGTCGTGTAGTATTAATGGGCAATGCTGCACATACGATTCACCCAGTTGCAGGGCAGGGCTTTAACCTGTGTATGCGAGATGCTTATGTATTGGTACGCTCTCTGATAGAGCAATTATCCAAATCAGAAGATATTGGTGAGCCAAGTATGTTACTTGCTTACGAGCAGGCACGATTAAACGATCAACAACGTGTGATCAAGTTTTGCGACAGTGTGGTACGTGGTTTTAGTAATCAAAATCCAGTGCTCAAATTGATCCGTAATACCGGATTGCTTGCTTTTGATATGATTCCGGGCGTTAAGCCATTGGTAGCAAATTATGCAATGGGGCTAAAAGCATGAGTGACGTTCTGGAGGTGTTAGATGTCGTTGTGATTGGTGGTGGCCTGGTGGGTGGCTTAACCGCATTGTTGCTGGCTCAAGGTGGTGTTCAGGCGACTGTACTCGATGCCGCACCTATTTTAGATGAACAAAAAGTTCTTTCTATTACAAATCCGCGTGTTTTGGCCCTTAGCCAGGCCACGATTCATTTGCTCAAAACAGTGCATGTGTGGGAAAAGCTTGCACGTCAGATGCCCTATAGCGGCATGCAGGTCTGGAATAAAAATGGTTATGGTGAAATCAATTTTGGTCAAGCCAGCCAAAATACACCTGGTGCTGAACATACGTTAGGTTCGATGGTTGAGCCGAGTATTTTGAATTTAGCCATTCAGCAAAAAATGCTGCAACAGCTGCAAGATTACCGTACCCAAGTCAAAGTCATACGTGTAGAACAGGGTGTAGGGGTTTGGCATATTCACCTGGCGGATGGTACCGAGCTTAGAACCAAACTGGTGATTGGTGCAGATGGTGCAAATTCATTTGTCCGGGAACAAGCCTTTATTGATCTGGACATAATGGATTACAAGCAAGCAGGTTTAACTTGCGCAATTCGAACTGCACAGTCCCACCAACATGTGGCCCGTCAGATTTTCCTTGAAACCGGCCCCTTGGCATTTTTACCGATGGCCAGTTTAAAGCCGGAACAAAACGGCTATTGGCAATCGATTGTCTGGACATTACCTGATGATTACGCAGAAGAATATGCAGCTCTAGATGATGGCGCATTTACTGAACTTTTAACGCGCGAGAGTCATCACATGTTGGGTGAAATATTAGAAGCGACACCACGGGCACAATTCCCGCTTAAAGCACGTGCCGCACAGCAATATGTGAAAGCTGGTTTAGCCCTGATTGGCGATGCTGCACATGTGATTCATCCTCTTGCAGGGCAAGGGGTGAATATTGGTTGTCTGGATGCAGCAATTCTATGTGATGCATTACTGCATGACAAAAAGCGTGGCGTATGGGCACATGAACAGACTTTGCAGCGTTATGAACACCGTCGTAAAGGACAAAATGATGCCATGATGCATAGCATGTCTGCGATTGGCTGGATGGAAACCGCACAACTTTTCCCAGTGGTTTGGGCGCGAAATTTTGGCTTAAAACAAGTGGAGCAACATGCTGCCTTAAAAGATGCTTTTATGTCGCAAGCGAATGGATTACAGACTCTAAAAAACACTTGTTATGCAGTTTGAGCCTGAAATGCTGCTTTTTGTACAAATATTTATATAAGTTTACTTTTTTGATTAAAAAAGATACGATTTTTTTGTATTTCACTCTATCCGAAATGATCAGAGATTGCTAAATTTCTTCCTAATTCAAAACCAATTCACATTGGAACGCTAGACATTATTTATGGGGAGAAACAGCCATGACAGATATGAATGACTACGATGAAGTAGAAGAATCTGCAGTAGATGAAGATGAAGCGAAAGCTGCTGAAAAAGGTGCATCTGTCAGTGAAGTTACGCCAACTGATGGCGATGTGGCTGAGGCAGAAACTTTAACCGTGACGGCTAAACTTAAAAAGCGCCAAGCCTTAGAAGATGAACTTGCTGCTTTTCTTGCTCAAGGTGGCCGTATTACCGAAGTTCCTGCAGATGAATCTGCTAAGGGTTAATGGTCTAATCCTTGATTTTGTCCAAGACTATAAAAAAGCATCACACAAGTGATGCTTTTTTTGTTTTTAGTGATGCATTTTAATCATTAGCGGTGAGTTCTAAAGCACGTTGATAGGCCACTTTCTTTTTAATGCCCGTCAAATCAGCGGCCAACTGTGAAGCTGCTTTTACTGATAAATCTTGCAATAAGCGAGTCAATAACTGATCCAGTTTTTCTTGATCTAAATCCTTTTCTACCGTTGCACCCCCAATGACTAAAACAATTTCACCTTTTTGCTGGTTATGATCGGATTCAATCAGTTGAATCAAATCGGCCAAAGTCATTTTTTTGATGGTTTCAAATGTTTTGGTAATTTCACGGGCAAAGCCAACCGGGCGGTCTGCACCAAAAATATCAGCCATATCTTTAACAGAATCTAAAATGCGATGAGGTGCTTCATAAAAAATTAAAGTTTGGGTTTCATCTTTCAGTTTTTCCAACTGAATTCGGCGCTGGGATTGACGAGAAGGCAAAAAGCCTTGAAAACTGAAACGGTCGCTCGGTAAACCGACAGAACTGAGTGCGGCAATTGCAGCACAAGCACCCGGCACAGGAACCACACGAATATTTTGCTCTTGCGCGGCACGAACCAGTTTAAAACCCGGGTCACTAATCAGCGGTGTCCCTGCATCACTAATTAAAGCCATATTTTCGCCATTCAGCAATCTTTGAATCAATATATCTATTTTGTTGCTTTCATTATGCTCATGACACGCAGTTAGGGGAGTTGATATATTATGATGCTTTAATAATTGAGCAGAAGTACGCGTATCTTCTGCCGCGATAATACTGACTGACTTTAAAACATCAATCGCACGATAAGTAATGTCATCTAAGTGCCCAATTGGGGTCGCTACAACAAATAACTGAGCACTCATAAGGTTTCTCCAATGTTGGATAATAAAAATAATTTAATGGACTTCATGCTGTATTGCATTTTTAACCATGCACAAGCTGAAGTATGGGGCATTTTACCTGAATCGGGTCCTAGGGCGCGAGTCGGATTAAGCGTCAAACAGGATTTTATGAGTGCTTATCAAGCATCAGGCCAGAAAACCCCGATTAAATTTGTAAACTCGGATACAAAACAAATCGCCCAGCTGTTAAAAATAAATGTCAATAAAAAAAACCAAATGGTGATTGGGTCTTTAGCGCGCAATGAAGTGGAAGGCTTAATCAAGAGTAAACCCAAAGTTTGTGTTTTTGCTTTAAATGAAGTGACTCACCAAGCAGATCAGGTAGGGCAGTTTAGACTGTCCAAGAAAGATAATGCTTATAGACTAAATCAAATCTTGCAGAAGGATAAAATTAAGCAAATTTATGTATTTCGCCAGCCGGGAATAGAAGCCGACAGTGAGCTTTTTGTCATGTCCTTAGTTTCAAAAATAGATTATCACTTAACTGTGGTCGAGGAATTACCTGAAAAGTTGAATAAAAAAAGCAGTTTATTGCGAATCGGAAATAATCAGTGGAGCAATAGTCTGGCAAAGTTACCAAATAAAAATATTTATGTAGGGTGAAATGGCATTGAACAGCAACAAGCGATTCCCCAAAAAGTGAAGTTTTGTGATGTACCCGCTTTATATAATCTGGCAGGCTCAGATGTGACTGAAGCTTATTCGTGTCAACAAAATCCTGTTGCCAAGCCGTATCAACGGCTACAAACCTTTGGTGTTGATGTTCGGCATATTGCTCAACAATATCTTGATAAACCAAATTTAAAAAGTATTGAATTTCAAGGGCGAACAGGGCTGATTCAAATCAGCAATCCTCATATTCAGCGGCCTCCACATTGTTTTGAAAATATTAGAAAAGGCATTAGGAGCTTGTAATGACAAAAAATATGCAACTCAATTTAAATTTAGGACAATGGGCTGAACAGCAGGCTTTGGGGTTTTTACAAGCACAAGGTTTTTTCCTGATTGCCATGAATTATCATTGTCGTTATGGGGAAATTGACCTGATTGTAGAAAAGGATCAAGAATTGATCTTTGTGGAGGTGAAAGCACGCTCTGCAACTCAATATGCACAATCATGTGAAACAATTTCACTCTCTAAACAAAAGAAGATTATGAAAGCAGCATTATACTTTTTAAATAGTCATCCAGAATTTCAACAATTTTATTGTCGGTTTGATGTGATTTGTTTTGATTTTTTTCAACAATTTGCAAAAACCATACAGCAAGATTTTTCTAAATTCACTTATGATCAACAATGGATAGAAAATGCTTTTACTTTTGATCAAGAGTTCATTAACCTTTGAACAAAATCAGAGCGTAAATGCTGAAATAAAATAGAATTGAAATTAATGATGAGGAGTCTTGCTGAGTGTTTAACCGTATTGCAATGACGTTACTGTGTGTAGCAAGTTTATCTGGTTGTGCAAGTTTCATCTCTGGTGGCACAGGACCAGCCCCGGTAGGAACAGAGAGTGGTGCCCGTTCGCTTGGACAGGTGTTTATTGATTCTTCTATAGAACGTACCGCTAAAATCAATTTATATAAATTAGATAGCCGCTTTAAACAAGCCCGAGTCAATATTGAAAGTTTTCATGGCAATGTCTTACTGACTGGCCAAGTGCCAGATGCCCATTTAAAGCAATTGGCTGAAGATAATGTGCGTGCAATGACGGATGTCAAAACTGTACATAATTATATTACTGTGGGTAACCAAATTGGTTATAGCACCATTATGCAAGATACTACGGTTACAGCCAACACACGTGGGCTGATAATGAAAGCTGCCGTAGTATCAGATAGCAAAGTCCGCATTCACACCGAAGATGGCATTCTATATGTAATGGGACGTTTAAATAGTGCTGAAATCAAGGATCTTAATCAGATACTTGAGCAAGTCGGTAATGTGACTAAAATTATTACCCTGATTGATAATGTTGAAGAATCACGTGCAGTGACTTCAAGTTTTAGCAGTCCTGTGGTGTATGCACAACCTGTTGAACAAACCCCTGTAGCGATTGATCCCGACCAAGCTGAGCCTGCGAATGCTCAATAATGTAACTCAATTGGTCAAGAACAAACTGGAACAAAATGTCGCATTGGTGAAAATGTTTTACAAAGATTTTCGCCTTTACGATTTTGGTAGTTATGCATTGAATCGTTTAACTTCCAGAAAAGGCTATTCGGTCATTGAAAATGTTGCTTATGGCTTAAAAGCCCGGCAACGCCTCGATATTTTTACCGCTGAAACACCACGTGAACACCGTCCTTTAATTGTATTCGTACATGGCGGGGCGTGGTTACATGGAGATAAAAAAGATTATCGTTTTGTCGGTGAAGCCTTTGCGAAGGAGGGCTATGATGTTGCGGTGATCAATTATCATCTTGCACCAGAACATGTATTTCCCAGTTATATTGATGACCTGAGCCTGGCATTAAACTATCTGAACCAACATCAATCTAAACTGAATATTCGGACTGAAAAAATCGTGTTGATGGGGCATTCGGCTGGCGCATTTAATGTCATGTCGGCACTGTATCATCCAAAGCCATATACCTTGCACTGTCGTGCCCAAATTCAGGCGATTATTGGATTATCTGGGCCTTATCATTTTGATTATAAAGATGATCCATTATGTGCAGATGCGTTTGATCAGAGTGTGCCTTATCAACATGTGATGCCATATTATTTTATTGAACCGAACACAGTGAAGCATTACCTGTTTTTAGCAGCGAATGATCAAGTGGTTGGTCATAATAATTCAAAAGATTTGCATCGTATTTTGCAGGAAAAGGGCAATCATAGCCAAATGATTACCATCCCAGGTACGGGGCATATTTCCATTATGGGATCGGTTTCGAGTTTGTTTAGCCGCTTTTTTCAGACCAAGAAACAAATTTTAGCGGCTTTGGATGAAGCGCTAAACCCCTAGCTTACAACCATTCACGAGTGTCATCTGCAACAGGGTGACCTTCGGTAATGTGTTTAATCATTGCGTAAGCAATACTGCCTTTAAAAGGGATTTCCGGCAGTTGATCGAGTTTAAAAAACTGTGCATCGCTAATTTCTTCTTCTTGAAGCTTGATGTCACCAGAAGCATATTCAGCACGGAAAGCGAGCATTAAATTACTCGGAAATGGCCAGGGTTGACTGGCAAGATATTGTACATTTTTTACTTTTAATCCGACTTCCTCAAAGGTTTCACGGCGTACTGCTTCTTCTAAAGTTTCTCCAACTTCGACAAAACCAGCAATCAGACCATACATATTGGTTTTGTTTTTTGCATTTTTAGCCAGCAAGATTTCGTCATCACCGCGTGTGATTACCGTGATTACGCAAGGCTGTACTCGCGGATATTGATGGTAGCGACAAGCAGGGCAAATCATGGCATATTCAGTCTGATGTGCTTCTGTCTGATGTCCGCAGTGGCTACAGAATTTATGGTTTTTACGCCATTCTAAAAGTTGAATTGCACGACTGGCATGTTCGAATTGCTTGGTATTCCAAAGTGTCAATAGCTGACGGATGGGAACCAACTGCAAGCCCTGAGGAATAGGTTCGTGTTCGAGAAGATCACGGGCAATCACTTGATCACCCGTGTTGAAGTGAAGATCACTTGCTAAACGTTCTACTCGAGGAAGTTGAAAGTTTTCATCCACTAACAGTTGATGTTGATGAAAAATATAAGCAAGTGATAATTCAGACATTAGGCAACAGTTTTCAGTTTTTCGCTACTTTCCAATGCTACATTAAACATTGACTGCAATACAGGTTGTTTGTATTTTAAATTGTCAATCATCATATCAGCACTGGCTAAAGTGTCGAGAGTATGATTGATTTGTTCAGCATTAATCACTGTTGAACTTTCAATTTGCTGCTGAATAAAGTCTGCTGCAGTTTTTAATGCAGTTTGACCTGCCTCAGCATTTAGGAACAAGAGTGCGCCACCAATTTCACGCAATTGCGTCGGCGTATTTTCTACAGTTGCCAAATTGTTGTCTTGTAAGTATTGCATCAGAGTTTGGCTGGAAAGGTCAATCACAGCTTTAGTTTCATTCAGCAAAGCAGCATGTGCTTCATCTAAACGGTCTAAAGAGATATTCATGTTATGCACACGAAGCTGTAAACGGCTTGAGGTGTGATGACGTTCCAATACGCCAATTGAATTCATCGCAGATAGAATGCAATTCATCAATTGTTGTGCAAAACCTTCATCTTTTAGCACTTCAGCACTGCTAAGCAAACTGGCTTGACGCGACAAGTCATTAAAGGCTTCATTCAGATTTAACACTTTGAAAATATTAGCAAGACTGGTTAATTTGTCTTGTAACTCTCGCGTTTTTTCTGGGGTCATATTCTGATAGTTGTATTCAATGTCGTTACGAATTTGTGCCATTTCTGTGGTTACAAGTTCACTAATCGTATGCATGGTATCAAAATCGGGACCATAAAGATGACGGCTGAACACTTGTAATTGCGTATCGGTCAGGTGGTCTTCACTCAAATTAAGCTGGCTGCGGATATGCTGCGCAGTCTCATCTTCTTGGCTAATGCACAAACTTAAAATATTGGCTAAATCCGGCAAGCTTGGTTTGAAACGATCAGGAGTAATGAAATATTGCGCAATGTTACGTTCAATGCTAATCAAGGTGCGTAAACGTGGATCATTCAGAAGCAAGTGATCAATTTGGTCAAATGCAACATGCACCAGATTCCAGTATTGCTTGCTTGGCGTATTTTCAGCAAGACCTGCTAAATATGCACCGACCAATTTAATGGCTTGTAAATCAAATTCAGTTTCTTCCTGCTTAATAAGCTTGTTTAAAGACAGTTTATACAAGCGATGCACATATTTAGATTTTTCTAAGCTCGGTGCTTTAGGAAGCTGGAAGTCAGGGGTGAAGCTATCAATTAATGGCTCAATATGCTGACCTTCAGGGGTAATCGGCTTGCCTAATACAATCTCAAGGCGATTCAGAGTATCAAGCAAAAATTGCGGAATTTTAACTTCACGCAAGCAAATAAATTCGATATAGCGTTTCATCATGGTGGTGCCTTCACTTAAGGCGATCACCTCCTGCGTATTAATTTGCGCAGGATTGCTCATGATTTTACGCATTAACTCGGCAGAATATTGAGCGATTTTAGCCAAGCTTTGCATATCAATCAGCGCAAGTACTTGGGCACATTGCTCAAACTGATTCAGTGCATCATCAATACCAAAAGGTAAAGTTTGATCCTCTGCTAAGCTGCTAACCGCTGATTCGACTAGTTTAATTGAGTTATCAACCTCATTTTTTATTATCAGCAATGCAGTTGGGTCAAAATGAATAGAGGTTTGGTAAGACATGGATCTGCACCTTTCCTAGTGTTTTATCTGTTTATGAGCAGCCGGTTAAGGGCGAAACTTCTTTACATTCAACTATAACTTAACTGTTAAACGTTTAAATACAAAAAACCACTAGAAATGTAGATTTTATTTTGCAAAAAGACAAGCTGTTCCATGTTTTTCTTCAAATTGTTTGACCCATGTCTCATGTGCTTCAAGTTCCTGTTCTGAAGGCAGAATAATAGGAAGCTCGATTTGTACACTTAGACGTGCTGTCTGTGCCTGTTGTTGCTCACTTTCGGTCAAGGTATCCATATCGAAGGAGACTTGACCACCCGTCATCGCTAAATAGACATCAGCTAGAATTTCAGCATCGAGTAAGGCACCGTGAAACGTACGGTCTCGTTGTGGAATTTCATAACGGCGAACCAACGCATCCAGGGAGTTTTTCTGCCCAGGATGTTTGCTTTTCGCCATAGCTAAGGTGTCAGTAACCTTACACACCTCTGATAAAGCCACAAAGCCCGCCCGTTTGAACTCCATATTCAAGAAGTTCATATCGAAGTTGGCGTTATGCGCAATAATTTCTGCGCCTTTTAAATACTCAAAAAGTACATCGGCAATTTCTGCATATACAGGTTTATCTTGCAAGAAGGCATCTGAAATACCATGAATATTCTCAGAATCACCGACTGGTTTTTTCGGATTGATATAAATATGAATGGAGCTACCGGTCAGTTTACGGTTGACCATTTCAATGGCGCCGACCTCAATAATCCGGTCAGTGTCCTGGAAGTAGAAACCGGTGGTTTCCGTATCCAGAATCAGTTGACGCGGACCATGAACCTGTTTGGTTCGTGGCGTAATCATAATATGAGGATGCTCTACGTTTAAAAGGTCAGGCGCAACACTTTCTATAAGCTCATCTTGCACTTCAGCTTCGTCATTCATCTCTTCAGGCTGAATCATTTCTTGTTCTAAGTTTTCTAAAGCTTCAGTATCATCTTGCACATCCGATTCGATTAAATCGAAACCAAAAGGATCATCTAGGAGCCAGTCCTTTTCCACTTTTTTTTTATCTAAAACGACAGTTTGTTCTAATGGTTTTTCTGCTTTTGATGATGCATTTCTCATGGCTTCTAAGGTTTGATCTGCACCTAAGTTGGCGAGTTGATCTGCCATTTCATTGCCTGGGTGTCCAGCATGACCTTTAATCCAGTTCCATTCAATGTCGCGGCCCTGGCAGGTTGCGTCAAGCAATTTCCACAGATCAGGATTTTTAACATCTTTCCAGTTTTTCTTTTTCCAACCATGAATCCACTCGGTAATGCCTTGTTTCACATAGTTGGAATCTGTCCAGATAATCAGTTTAGCATCTGTTGGGCAGAACTTAATCCCTTCAATTGCTGCAGTTAGTTCCATACGGTTGTTGGTGGTTTCCGGTACACCGCCATACAGTTTATGTTCTTCAGTTTCAGTAATGACATATGCACCCCAACCGCCTAAACCTGGATTGCCGCGGCAAGCGCCATCGACATAGAGTGTGATTGTTTGAGTCATATAAACCGAATCCGAACGAGTGAAAGTCAAATTGAACAGCGTCAATAGTATATTGTATAACGCAATTGCACTTTTGAACTGTATAACATGCTTATTTTTTAATTTCTTGTAACATTTATAGTGAAATCGCGCTAAATTATTGCCTTGTGTCTAAGACATGCTTCACTACAATGGCATATCTAAAAAATAAATTTTATACGAGTTGTCTGGATTTCTTTATGTATAAACCAACCGCGATTTTGTGGCAGCCTTTGTTACCCAAATTTTTTAAAATTACCGTATTGGGTTCAGCTTTAGCTGCGCTAGGTCTGACTGGCTGTTCCTCAAGCCAAAGTGCAACGCAAGGATCAAAATCGAAACTGGTGGGTTCTGGATATCTGGATGCCAATAGTTTGGACTCTTTGGAAGATTTACTTTCCGCCACAGATATGCGCGCGGTAGAAGGGGATCGTCTGCTTATTTTAAAACACGGTGACGTTTGGAAGCGTATGACCGTAGGTTTTAAAATGGATCAAACCCATTGGGACTCTCGTATTGAAGCGCAGCGCGGTTGGTTTATTTCACGTCAACCGTATTTGGATCGTTTAAGCGCACGTGCTTCACGTTATCTTTATCATACGGTGAAAGAAGCCGAGCGTCGTGGCTTGCCGACTGAACTGGCTTTATTGCCGATTATTGAAAGCTCTTATGACCCAGCTGCAACCAGTAGTGCAGCAGCAGCCGGCATGTGGCAATTCATTCCGAGTACCGGCCGTATTTATGGTTTAAAACAAACCAGTTTATATGATGGTCGCCGTGATGTGGTTGAGTCAACGCGTGCAGCGTATGAGTTCTTAGGTGGCTTGTATAACCAGTTTGGTTCATGGGAATTGGCTTTGGCGGCTTATAATGCAGGTCCGGGTCGTATCCAGCAAGCAATTAACCGTAATAAAGCCGCAGGTTTACCAACAGATTACTGGTCACTGAAATTGCCTCAGGAAACCATGAACTATGTGCCACGCTTTCTTGCAGTTGCACAAATTATTAAAAACCCGAGCGCCTATGGCGTGTCTTTGCCTCCTATTGCCAACCGTCCACACTTTAGAGAAGTGCCTGTTGGTCCGGTAAGCTTAAATGAAATTGCTTCAATTACCGGCTTGAGCCGTGCTGAGCTATATCAGTTAAATCCAGGGCATCGCGGAGATTTGATTGATAGTGAAAGCCCAATGCGGATTATTATTCCGGCAGACCTGAGTCCATCAATTGATGCGCGACTTAAAAAATTATCTTCCAGTTCTGGTGGTTTATGGGCAAGTACTGCCAAACCCTTTACGCCAGAAAAATCTAATCCGCCTGACTTAAACACTCAAGTGATTAATCCGATAAAAACAGCTCCACCCGTATTAACCACGACGACTACAAAAACATCTCAAGCTATTGCATCTGCAGCGGTTAAAGCTACGAGTCCTGTGACAACAACCTCCACATCAAAGCCACCTCTTTCTACCCCTCAAGGTTCAGCCGCACTGGCATCGTTTGCATCGAATAGCGATATTCCAAGTGCGCCCCGTATTCCTGTCGCCGTGACTCAAGTAGCAAATGTTAAGCCGGTAACCGTCGAGCCGCCATTGTCTTCGGCTGAGCGTGAGCAAATTTTGGCTGCAGTAAGAGCTGAAGGTGAAAATAAAACAGTCGAGCAAGTGCTACAACCTGTAGCCAGCAAAGCTGAACAAGATAAAGTGGTTGCAGAACTTAAAGCCTTGGCACCGCAAGGTACAGAAATTATAGATCCTTTTGACGGTAAAATTAAACTTACCGCGATTCAAACCAGTCAATCTGTGGCAGAGCAACAAGGGAAAGAACTGACCAAAGCTTTTTCTTATCCTAAAGGGGTAGCGGAAAATACCAAAATTGATTCTGACGAAGCGAAACGTAACCAAGGTAAAAACTACGTTAAAACGGATTCAGAAATTGTGGTGGTCGCACCTAAAGGAAAACGCAGTACTTATACTGTACTTCCAGGAGATACCTTGGCTGTTATTGCCATGAAAAATGGCTTGAACTGGCGTGATGTGGCAAAGTGGAATCAGATTGATCCAAAATCAGCGCTTTATGTCGGAACCAGTATTTATCTATATGATGCTAAACCGAAACAGACAGAAACATCTGCCAGCAATAAGTCAAAAGCGCAGCCTGAAAGTTATGTGGTTCAAGCCAATGACAGCTTGACTGGGGTGGCTAGCCAGTTTGGCATGTCAGTTAAACAACTTGCGGATTACAATAATCTATCAGTCAGTAGTGGTTTGCGTGTTGGGCAAAAATTGTCGTTAAAGGAAACGGCGTCAAGTAATTCCGATCTGGCTGAAACTAAAATCAGTAACGCAAAATTCAATGCCAAAGTGAAAACCAAGTCTTATGTGGTCAAACGTGGTGAATATTTAAAACTGATTGCAGACCGTTATGCCTTGTCTAATCAGGAGCTGGCAGATTTAACCAAAGGTTTAACTGCGGGCAGTAGTCTCATAGTAGGGCAGAAAATTAATGTGCCATTACAAGAAGCTGAAACTAAAGTAGAAGCGAAGCAAGAAGAAAAAAATACTGCAGTTAAAGTAGAAACGGCTAGTGTAGAACCATCGTATAAAACTGAAAGCTATCGTGTTCAACGAGGTGATACTTTATCCAGTATTGCTGCACAGTCGAAAATTTCTTTAACTGAATTAGCCCAGCTCAATAAATTATCCAATAGCAGCGGCTTGCAAGTTGGTCAGACCCTTAAAATTCCTGCAGGTTCAACTGTTCCTGAAAATTACACCGTGCAATCGGGTGATAGTTTGTCGGCTATTTCAGCTAAATATAATTTAGGCATGGATTATATTGCCAATATTAATGGCATTAACCGTAATACAGGCTTGCGTGCTGGACAGCGCTTAAAACTCACGGGTGAAGAACCAGCTCCAGCCAAAGTTGAAGCAAAAATTGAAAAAGTGACCTTCGACAAACAGCCAGATACGCATACTGTAAAATCAGGTGAGACATTAAGCAGTATTGCCAAAAAATATCATTTACAGCTGGATTATTTATCTGCACTAAACGGCTTGACCCGAACTTCAAGTGTGCGTAGTGGGCAACGTTTGAAAATTGAAGGCGATCTTCCAAAGCTAGAAGCTAAAGTGGATGAACCTGTAGCAAAAGTGATGAAATCATCAAAAAATGCTGATGCTTATACTGTGAAACCAGGCGAGTCTTTAAATGTGATTGCCAGTCGGGCCGGAATAACAGTTGCTGAATTGGCATCGTTAAATGATCTAAATGCACGGGCAGGTTTACGTGTCGGTCAGCAGATCATGGTCCCTAAAACAGTGATTGACTATAAAGTCAAACGCGGTGATACCTTGATTGGTCTAGCCAACCGTTATGGTTTGGAAAGCAGCAAACTGGCTGAAATGAACGCGATTCAACCGAATACTCAATTGCGTATCGGTGATGTCATTAAAGTGCCAAACTTATAATTATACGCAAAGACAGGGAGCCATTTCAGATGTCATTTGCTTTCGCAAAACGCTTTGGTTTTGCCTGTGGGGTGAGTCTTCTTACGCAAGGGCTGTGGGCTGCAGTACAGACCACCCCTTATATCGCAATCCATAGCCAGCCGAAATATGCAGGCTTGTCGGTCATGCCTTATGCAAATGCCTATGCTCCAAAAGGCGGTTATTTAAGTACAGCAAGTAATGGCACATTCGATAACCTGAATAGTATGAATGGCAAAGGCAGTTCAACAGAGGGCGTTGATCGTTTGTTTGACTCGCTGATGTCGGCGTCACTGGATGAGCCTGGGGTGATGTATCCACTGTTGGCGGAGAAAGTCACCTTTGATCCAGATAAAACCAAATATGTCATTTTTCATTTAAACCCCAAAGCACGTTTTAGTGATGGCAGTGCAGTGACTGCCGAAGATGTGAAATTTAGTTTCGATGCGTATCAGAACAAGTCTAATCCGGGTTTGCAAATGTATCTGGCAGATTTGGATACAACCGAAGTGTTGTCCAAGTATGCGGTAAAGATGAGTTTTAAGTCTGACAATAATTCAGAAATGCCGCTGATCTTGTCGCAACTGCCCATTTATTCTAAAAAAGATTGGCAGAACAAAGATTTTACCCGGGTCACCATGCAGCCGATTCTAGGTTCGGGACCGTATCTGATTGATCGGATTGATGCTGGTCGCAGTATTACCTACAAACGTAACCTGAATTATTGGGCTAAAGATTTACCGGTCAATAAAGGGCGTTATAACTTTGATCGGTTGAAGTATGTTTATTACCGCAGTCTCGATATTGCTTTTGAAGGTTTTAAGTCCGGTCAATATACCCTGCATGAAGAGTTTACTGCGCGTAAATGGGTTACGGAATATCATTTTCCTGCAGTAAGGACAGGGATGGTAGTAAAATACAGATTCAAGCATCAGAATCCCATTCCGACGCAAAGTTTTGTGTTTAATACTCGTCGTACACCTTTTCAAGACATCAAGTTCCGCCAAGCCATCACTTATGCATACGATTTTGAATGGCAAAATAAAGCCCTGTTTTATGGACAATATCAGCGTTTACAGAGTTACTTTGCCAATAGTGAACTTGAAGCGAAAGGTATCCCAAGTTCAGCGGAGTTTAAGGTTCTCAAACCGTATTTAGCCAAACTCAATCCGATTCAACGTCAGGGTGTCCTGAAAGTCTGGAAATATCCAGGGTCTGATGCCAGTGGTTTTAATCGCAATAATCTGCTGATTGCACGCCAACTTTTATTAAAAGCCGGTTATAGCTTTCAAAAAGGTCGATTGCTTGATTCCAAAGGCAAGCCGATTCAGATTGAGTTTTTAATTCATCAAGACGGTTTACAACGTACGCTGATGCCGTTTGTCCGCAATATGAAACGTTTGGGCGTTGATGTGGCCATTCGTCATGTCGACGTGCCACAGTACATTGAACGTATGCGCAGTAAGGACTTTGACATGACCACCAGTGTGATGCCACAGTCGCTTAATCCGGGGAATGAGCAGGCGCAGTTTTGGGGCAGTGCATCGGCAGATCAGCCCGGCAATTATAATTATGCAGGTATTAAGAATCCGGTGATTGATGCTGTGATTCAGCAGGTGATCCGTGCCCCCAATCGTGAAGAGTTGGTGGTCAGAACCAAGGTGCTGGATCGTTTATTGCGTGCCGGTTATTATCAAATTCCGACCTATGGTAAAGGTGAAAACTGGTTTGCCTACTGGAACATGTATCATCAACCCAAGGTTAAACCCAAGCTTTCAACAGGGATTGACTATTGGTGGAGTGATGCGAAACAAGCAAAAAAAGTCACACATTATTTAGGTCAACAATAAGCAAGAGCACAGGCACAAGGAACGTCGTTTCGATGGGCATATATATATTAAAAAGACTGCTGCTGATTATTCCGACACTGTTTTTCATTTTATTGATTAACTTTGTGGTGATTCAAATTGCACCCGGAGGTCCGGTTGAGCAAGCCATTCAACAAGCAGAAGCTTTTCAGGGGCTAGGTGCGACTGGTGGTGAAACCGCTGCGACCAAAAGCAATTATCAGGGTGCAAAAGGCTTGAGTGAAGAAATGGTCGGGAAGATTAAAGCGCAATATGGTTTTGATCAGCCTGCACCTGAACGCTTCTGGATGATGCTGAAAAGTTATGTCACTTTCGATTTTGGCACCAGTTTTTTTAAAGATAAGCCGGTGACCCAACTGCTCTGGGAAAAAATGCCGGTGTCCTTATCATTAGGATTATGGAGCACTTTGCTGATTTATCTGGTCTCGATTCCTTTAGGTATTAAAAAAGCCCGCCAACATGGCATGCTGTTTGATAAATCTACTTCCATGTTGCTGGCTGTTGGCTATGCGGTGCCTTCTTTTGTCTTTGCGGTTTTGCTAATCGTGTTTTTTGCGGGTGGTTCCTATTTTCAGTGGTTCCCATTACAGGGACTGGTTTCAGAAAATTTTAGTGAACTGAGCGTATTGGGAAAAATTAAAGATTATTTCTGGCATATGACTTTGCCTTTGCTGGCGATGGTGATCGGTGGTTTTGCCAGCCTCACCTATTTAACCAAATATTCGTTTATGGAAGAATTAAATAAACAATATGTCTTGGCGGCGCGCTCTAAAGGTTTAACCGAATCAAGGGTATTATACGGTCACGTATTCCGTAATGCGATGTTGATTGTAATTGCGGGCTTACCGGAAGCGCTGATTGGTATTTTCTTTGTCGGCAACTTGTTTATTGAAATCATCTTTAATTTGGATGGTTTGGGCTTGCTCGGTTTTGAAGCCATTCAACAGCGTGATTATCCAGTGATTTTTGGAACCTTGTTCCTGTTTACCTTGCTGGGTTTGATTCTGCGTTTAATTAGTGATGTGCTATATCAGGTGATTGACCCGCGTATTAATTTTGATTCGCGAGGTGCAGAATAATGTCGCCTTTAATGCATGCGCGCCTGAAACGATTTAAGGAAAATCAACTTGGTTTTGCCTGTTTAATTGTTTTCACGGTCATTTTTGTATTGTCGCTGGCTTCTGAATTAATTGCCAACGATAAACCGCTGTTAGTGAAATATGATCATTCACTTTATGTGCCGGTTTTAAAATCCTATCCGGAAACTACCTTTGGCGGTGTCTTTGAAACCGAAGCCGATTATAAAGATCCAGTGGTACAGCAACTCATTAACGAGAAAGGCTGGGCAGTCTGGCCGCTGATTAAATACTCCTACCAAACACCTAATCTGGAACTGGCGGTTCCGGTACCCTCTGCACCGACTTCCCAAAACTGGTTAGGCACGGATGACCAAGGGCGTGATGTATTGGCGCGGATACTCTATGGTTTGCGTGTGTCGCTGCTGTTTGGTTTTGCTTTGACCATTGCTTCAGCCATTCTCGGAATCGCCGTTGGCGCCATTCAGGGCTATTATGGTGGATGGATTGATCTGCTTGGTCAGCGCATTCTGGAAGTGTGGGGCGGTTTACCGATGCTATTCATGGTGATGATTCTGGTCAGCATGTTTACTCCGAATGTGTACTGGCTGTTTCTGATTATGCTGTTATTCGGCTGGACCACTTTGGTGGGACTGGTTCGTGCTGAATTTTTAAAGGCACGTAATCTGGATTATGTCCGGGCCGCACGCAGTCTGGGTGTGGAAGACCGAACCATTATGCTGCGTCATATCTTGCCGAATGCCATGAGTTCGAGTTTGTCGCAGTTACCGTTTATGTTAACCGCCAATATCACCGCTTTGACCGCCTTAGACTTTTTAGGCTACGGCTTGCCACCGGATGCGGCATCTTTAGGTGAATTATTATTACAAGGTAAATCCAATTTGAATGCACCGTGGTTGGCACTATCGGGCTTCTTTACCTTGGCGATTGTCCTATCTTTATTAATTTATATTGGGGAGGCGACACGTGATGCATTCGATCCAAGACGCCAATAATCCGCAAGCGCTCTTAACTGTAGCGCATCTTAATATTCAGCATCAACAGCAGGTTTTGGTGGATAACCTGAATTTTCAGCTGCATGCAGGTGAAACCATTGCCATTGTCGGTGAAAGTGGTTCCGGTAAGTCAATTAGTAGTCTGGCTGTGTTGGGGCTTTTACCGAGCACCTTAAAAATAAAAGGTCAGGCTAGACTGGGCCAACAGGATTTGCTGACCCTTAAAACTGAACAGCTGAGACAAATTCGTGGCCATAAAATTGCCATGATTTTTCAGGAACCGATGACGGCTTTAAATCCGTTGCATCGGGTAGAAAAAATTATTGGTGAAACTTTGTTGCTGCAAGGCTGGTCAAAGCAGAAGACTCAGGCACGTATTATTGAATTGTTGAATGATGTCGGAATTAGCGAGCCTAAAGAAAAATTACGCCGTTATCCGCATGAACTTTCCGGTGGGCAACGTCAACGGGTGATGATTGCCATGGCATTGGCCTTAGATCCGGATATTCTGATTGCTGATGAGCCCACTACCGCTTTAGATGTCACTTTACAGGCGCAAATATTACATCTGCTTAAATCATTACAACAAAGCCGCAATATGGCGATGATCTTAATTAGCCATGACCTAAATCTGGTACGTCGCTATGCTGACCAGGTGATTGTAATGAATAAAGGCGTAGTAGAAGAACAGGGCAGCGTTGCGGAAATCTTTAAAAACCCGAAACAGGCCTATACCCGAGATTTGCTGAATCATGATTTTGGTGAAGCAATTCAAATTGCAGACAGTCCCAATATCTTGGCTTTACACAATGTCGCGGTAAAATTTCCGATTAAGCAAGGATTGCTGAACCGGGTCAAAGAATACTTTGTTGCAGTTGAACCCCTAGATTTGCAGTTGGCACAGGGTGAGTCAATTGGCATTGTCGGCGAAAGTGGTTCGGGTAAAAGTTCGCTGGCTTTGGCGATTACGCGTTTAATTAAAAGTGATGGTGAAATCGTTCTGCTTGGCACAGATTTAAATCAGTGTAATGAAAAGCAGTTACGACCATTGCGTGCCGAGTTTCAGATTGTGTTTCAAGACCCATTTAGCAGTTTAAATCCGCGGCTGAATGTCGAGCAAACCATTGGCGAGGGGTTGGGGTTAAAAAAACTGTCAGCCACAGAAATATCGCAGCGGATTGATGAAGCTTTGGAAAAAGTAGAATTACCCATCAATTTTAGAACGCGTTATCCGCATGAATTGTCAGGTGGACAGCGTCAGCGTGTAGCCTTGGCACGAGCATTGGTATTACGACCGAAGTTACTGATACTGGATGAACCGACCTCGGCACTGGATCGCACCACTCAGCGTGCAATCGTGAAATTGCTCAGACGTTTACAGCAAGAGCACCAGATCAGTTATTTATTTATCAGCCATGATTTACAGGTGGTGAAGGCGTTGTGTCAGAAAGTGTTAGTGCTGCGTCATGCCCAAGTAATGGAATTTCAAAGTACAGAACAATTATTTTTAAATCCAAAAACTGAATATACCCGTCAATTGATTGAAGCAAGCCAGTATGTTTAAAATTACTGACAAGTCATATTGTCAGAATTGCTCTTGACGGATGGCATAATCAGTTTAGAGTCTTAGCTCTATATAAATACAAATAAATCAGGATATGAATATGAGCCATCTTGCCGAAGCAATCAGTATTCGAAATACTCCCTTTAAAAATCGCATTATTAAAGGTGCGATGAGTGAAGCCTTGGCAAATGATGCAGGTCAGCCGGGTCAGTTGCATTTGGGTTTGTATGAAGCCTGGGCAAAAGGTGGTCTGGGTTGTGCAATTACCGGTAATGTGATGGTGGACTTCCGTGCCAAAAACGAACCGGGCGTGGTGGTAATTGAGTCAGAGCGTGATTTGGTTCAGCTGAAGCAATGGGCAGAGATCGGTAAAAAACATGGCATGGTGCAACTGATCCAGTTGTCCCATCCAGGCCGTCAGTGCCCTAAAGGTTTAAATAAAGAAACCGTGGCGCCATCGGCTGTGCCTTTTAGCCCAATGCTTGCGACCACGTTTGGTACACCGCGTGAATTACTTGAAGAGGAAATCCTCGATATTATTCAACGTTTTGCCACCTCTGCTCAAATTTGCGAGAAAGCTGGCTTTGAAGGTGTACAGTTACATGGTGCACATGGTTATCTGATCAGCCAGTTTTTATCGCCATTGACCAACAAGCGTCAGGATCAATGGGGTGGTTCGATTGAAAATCGCATGCGCTTCCTGTTGGAAATTTATAAAGCAGTACGAGCAGTCACTTCGGATAAGTTTATTATTTCCGTAAAATTGAATTCAGCGGATTTCCAACGGGGTGGCATTACTGAAGATGAAGTAATTGCAGTCTTTAAAGCGATTGATACAGCGGGAATCGATCTGATCGAAATTTCTGGTGGAACTTATGAAGCACCAGCAATGGCTGGAGCTAGAGCAGATAAACGTAAAATTAGCACCATTGCTCGTGAAGCCTATTTCCTCGATTTTGCGGAGCAGATCCGTCAGCAAGTAAAATGCCATTTGATGGTGACTGGTGGCTTTCGTACGGTAGAAGGGATGAATGCTGCACTGGATAGTGGTGCATGCGATTTTATTGGAATTGCGCGTCCGTTGGCGGTCGAAACTGATTTAACCAATCGTCTGATTGCTGGAGAGGATGTTCGTTATGCGGTGGATAAAATCAAAACGGGTATTCCAATGGTCGATAAAATGGCAATCATGGAAATTATCTGGTATGCCGCACAGTTTAAAGAGATCGCACGAGGCAAACGTCCGAATCCAAAACTCTCGCCACTGAAAGTTTTCTTTAAATATGCTAAAGGTAATATTACGGCCATGATTAAAGGGCGAGTCAACTCACGTCGCAGTGCTTAAGTTTGGATTACCACGCTTTTGACCAATAAGATTTAAACTCTACAGCAGACCATTGACCTTTCTTTATCGCGCTATGAAAGGCGGGTCTGCTTTGGATTTGTTGCAGATAACACTGAATATTTTGCAGGGATGAAAATTCTGTACTGGCTTAGGTACAAGCCAATAGTGGAAACCATAATAAAAGATCGGCAATGCTGAAATGATTACCGGCTAAATATGGGTGACTTTTTAAATGTTCATTTATCATCAACAAATGCTGCTGCAATGCGTGATTTAAATAACCTCGATCAAAGCCAAACTTTAGAAACTTACTGACCAGTCTCACGGAGAGAGGGGTTCTTGCTACAATTTGAGCAAAAATCTGTTTCAGGGCTAAATCGGGCATAAAAGTCGCTTCAGCAAAATTTTTCCAGTAAAAATATAAATGTGCTTCTTGGCCTGAGAGCAGGGATATACCTAAAGCATTCAATTGATGACTTAAGTAATCGGCAATTGCAGCTGTTTCAGACAGTGTAATGACCTCTGTCAAATCATCATGAAAAATTTGTACAGTCGGAAATTTGGTGGGTGGATGATTGCTTTGGAGGGGTGCTAATTCTTGAGTCGGGATATTGGCACCACAAAAGACCACTTCATAATCAAGCTGCAATTCTTCTAATAACCAGAGGATGCGTTGAGAACGTGAATTGGTTTTGTGGAGCAAACGAATATATATAAGGTTAAATTTATTATTTTACTGTCTTGAAGTTATAAAGCAGAAAGCAATACTAAATTTAAGAATATTTAAAAAAAAGCCTGAGTCATTATGCTCAGGCTTTTTTTGAGATTTTTCAATCTCGAATATGGCGACCCTACGGGGATTCGAACCCCGGTTACCGCCGTGAAAGGGCGATGTCCTAGGCCTCTAGACGATAGGGTCATCTATATGAATTGGCGTCCCCACGGGGATTCGAACCCCGGTTACCGCCGTGAAAGGGCGATGTCCTAGGCCTCTAGACGATGGGGACGTTTCAGAGGTGGGCGTATAATAGGGTGGATATGATACCCTGTCAAACCTTTTTCCAGGATAATCTTTAAAAACTGAATCAAGTGAATAAAAATAAAACAAATAGGTGAAATATACGCTGAAATGCCGTGTTTTTTCAGTTTAAGGCCTCAACAATGCTTTTAATCACATCAGGATGCTGCAAGTAGCCGCTAATATTATGTGGATTATTGATCAGTGTCATAATTGCCTGATTAATAATCGGGGGGTCGAAATTAAAAGGGGCTTCAGAGAGGGGGAAGGCTGTTAAAAAGTCTTCAGGTGAATAAAAATTAAACCAGTCGCCCTGCAGTTGAGGCGGTCGGGAAATCGGTACAACCAGTTTGGCTTGAACCACTTTAAAGGCGAGCGGTGATCCCAGAGTAATAAAACGCTGTAATCTAAAGCTTTTGAATCGATGGAGGAGGTTGTAAGCAATCACAGAACCTAGTGAGTGGGCCACGATAATATGATTTTTGTTGGGAACAAGATGCGACATAATCCTGTGATGTACCTCATGCATAAAATCTGGATTAGATAAATACAGATAAGTTTCAATTAAAAATTTATGAATCAATGTTTCATGCAGTTTGGGATAATGATTAAGAAACAAGGACAGTTCCCGGAAGGCATGGTCTTTGGTGAGCGCAGAAATGACGGATAAACGTTGGGTAAGCGTTTCAGAATGATTTGGATTAAAAGTGGGTAAAGAGGTGACGCAAGGTCTATGTTCTTGATCAATACAGGTATTGTGGCCTAAGTGAAAGGGGAGATGCAGATGTGAAATTGATTTGGGTAAAAATGTGTCTAAATCCAGAGTGTTATACAAGTGATGCTTGCTGAGTAAATCACCATAAAAGGGCAGCTTGATTTCCAGTGAATTAACATTAATATCGTACCCGGAATGGTTTAAACCGATTTGAAATACATTTAACCAATGTTTTTTTAATGACTTTTCATCATAATTTTGTTGGTTCATACCGTGAATAAAAATGATTTTCATACCGGCTCATGTTTTTTATAGAAGTTATTATCTTTATTTAGCTTAAAAAAAAGAGTGGTACTTGACCACTCTTTTTCTGTGTTAGTTTTGCTTTCGGTAGAAAACATAGTAACTGAGATAACAAGCTGCAATGAAGAGCAGGCACCCAATAAAGCCAGGCAGCATTTCAGGGTCGAATGCCATACTTATTGCCGTGATAAAACAGAACACAAAACCTAAAATGGGCACAATAGGAAACAATGGCGCAGCAAAACCTAAGTCTTTTGTGCTGTGACCCTGTTTATACCACTGACGACGGAAATTGAACTGGCTTAAACAGATACTCATCCATACAATCACCATCGTGAATGCTGCAACACCCAGTAAATTCTTAAAGATAGTCTCTGGGGCAAATTGTTCAGACAATAAACCAGGTAAGGCACCCAGCATGGTGACCACTACGGCCACAAAGGGAATACCGCGATGATTCACTTTAGAGAAAACCGCAGGTAATTGTTTTTTATCAGATAACGACCACATCATACGTGATGCAGCAAATAAACCCGAATTTGCCGCAGACAATAATGCCGTGATAATCACAAAACGAATAATGTCTTCAGCGTATGGAATACCGATATGGGTAAATACAGTAACAAAGGGACTGCTACTGACGCCTTCGGCATTTAGGCCGGCCATTTGATGCGGTAACAGCGCACTGATTACCACGATGGTACCGACAAAGAAAATCAATAAACGCCAAATAGCTGCATTGATGGCTTTAGGGACATTCTTGGCTGGATCTTTGGTTTCACCTGCAGCCACACCAATCAATTCAGTACCAGAGAAGGCAAAATTGACAATCAGCATGGTTGCAAAAATAGGGAACACGCCTTGTGGGAACCAACCTTGAGCGGTTAAGTTGCTAAACAAGGGAGCAGACTCATAACCATTAAAGTTTAAAATGCCAAAAATAGCCAATAGTCCCAGTAAAATAAAGGCAATAACAGTCAATACTTTAACTAAAGATAACCAAAATTCGGATTCGGCAAACCAGCGGGTTGAACTCATATTTAAGCCGAAAACCACCGCAGCAAAAATAATGGTCCATAACCAGACCGATACATGAGGAAACCACTCCTGCATCAGCAATGCAGCAGCAGTAAATTCTGTACCGAGCGTCGCTGCCCAAGTTAACCAGTAAAGCCAAGTTACGGTATACCCGGTACCTGGACCAATATAATTTCGTGCATATGTACCAAAAGAACCCGATTCGGGCATATGTACCGCAAGCTCGCCTAAGCAAAGCATAACAGCGTAGGCAATTAAACCGCCCAATACATAGGAGATGATTGCACCTACAGGCCCCGTTTGTGCAATGACTTCACCCGAACCTAAAAACAAACCTGTTCCGATTGCGCCACCAAGCGAAATCATGACCAGATGTCGAGTACTCATAGCGCGTTTTAAAGGCGCAGAATTGCCCTGATGCGAAGCATCATTCGGAGTATGAGATGACTGCATAAGAGAAAAACAAAAAAGACAAATGAAGCGAGCTATTGTAGTGAAAAACTACAAATCTGCAATGTAATAATGAGAAGTATTGAAGCTTGAATGATCGTATAGCACGATATATGGCGACCCTACGGGGATTCGAACCCCGGTTACCGCCGTGAAAGGGCGATGTCCTAGGCCTCTAGACGATAGGGTCGTTAGGAGGTGATGCGTATATTATGGATTTTTAATGGGGCTGTCAAACCTGGAATTGGATTATTTTTTAAATATTGAATTACTTGCATAAAAAATGACAATTTAAAAAGTAAATTGCACCATAAACAATTCAATTTGAAAATGGTGTGAATATTTTCTTGCCATTAAAATGTATTTACATTTAAAAAAGGATGAAGTTAAGAGCTATAAAACCGATAAATTACCCTTTACAGTAAGGCAGGTTGTTAAAATTATGCATTAGTGGTGCGGGGTTTGATATTTTTGTGATTGTTCTTGTGCAGGTATTTGTTTAGGCGTGGCAGAGGAGGATTCACTAGCATGCTCTGCATCTTTGCTGGCGAGATATAAATATATAGCCGAAGGCAGCAAAATCATTAAAACAATAAAAACTTTTTTCAACATACTGGGCATAACCTTCATTTAGAAGCGCTAACGTTAGCATGCAAACTGCTATAAAAAAAGAGCACCGTAGTGCTCAGGAGTTAAACTGATAAAATTAGAATTTAAAAGTAATATCGGCAATAAAACGACGACCGATTTCTGAGTAGAGTTTGCTATTGTAGACAAATTGATTGTTGCGGTTGGTCAGATTGTTGATGGTCAGGCCAAAAATCGCATCGTAATCTTTACCAATTTTCCAATCATAGGTTGTACGCATATCCCAAGAGAAACGCGGTTTAATTTTTTCCACCACATAGGTGTCCAGCTTCACACCTTCATATTCGACTTTATTGGTTGAACTAATAGCTTGATTGTATTCATTTTTGTAGCTAAAAAAGTGGTAGATTTTTAACGGTAGTGCATTAAAGCCAATATCCCAATTCAGGCGAGCAGCAAAGGGTTGATTGAAGTTAGAGGCGGGGCGGTCTGCATACTGCATGATTTTACCATCATATGACACCAGCTTAGTCATGTCTGTATCAATGGTATTCTCAGTATAGTCTGGTGTGCCACGGACACGTTTATTGTAATCTAAAGCAAGACCAAATTGATGCCAACTCCCTTTGAAATTCAGTGGGTTGACCGTATTTATGCTCAGCGTATAGGTGTCTGCACTGCCATAACCGTCATTGCCATATTCATATGAATATTTGTAGGTTGAATCTAAAGGGATATCGGTACGGTTACGGGTGATTTCATCTTTATATTCGCGATTTACCCATTTAAGTATCACATTGGTATTTTTAAATTGGCTGTTTAAGCCAAGGATAAATTCATCAGCATAAGGCGTATCTAAATCTGTTTTGCGTGTGCTGTTATAAGTCACATTTGGTGATTTGACCCATTCTGAATTTTGATCTGCACGTTTAATGGTATAACTTAAGCCTGCGATTTCACGCTGAAGGTCGGTATTGTAGGTGGGCGCGCTATAATAGCGATTCCAGCCTGTCGTCAGCGTCAATGCATCGTTAGTAAACGGTTTGTAGCTAAAGCTGCTGCGCGGTGCAAAATTTAAGTTATTGTTGGCGCCGTCGTAATCAGCACGAACGCCAAGACGGGCTTTAAATTTATTCCAATTAATCTCATCTTCTACATATAGAAAAGACTGCTCATAGATACCATCAAAAGTGCCTGCCTCATGTAGCGTTCCACTCACATAATATTGACCATTATAAGTATATTCTTGATCTTTATAGGTGAAAGGTGCGGTCACGGCTTCATCACAAAGGCGGTCACCAGCAGCGCATTTTTCGCCATTTAAATTTTTGAGCGTTACTAGATTGGGATTGGTTGAGTGGGTAGTTGCTACATACAAAGATGCAGTATTTGGACGTGACCAAGAGACGTCATCACGCTGATAGCCTGCACCGGCTGAAATTTGATGTACGCTTTGACCCCATTTAAAATGATTGAATATAGCGTCAAATTCATAATTGAAGGATTCTTGTTTTAAGCGGATATCTGTCCCTAGTGAACCTTCTTTTACCTTATCTGTATCTTGCCAGTCCTTGCTGCCTTCAGCATACAGCCAAACTTTACCTTCATCGTCTAACCAATCACGGACATTATCAATTTTTTGATAATTCAATTTGTGTTTGAGTTTAGCCCAGTCGGTTTGCTGATTGAGTTCACCGAAGATCATTAACGAATCATTGGTTACCGTATTTTTTGAATTGCGGCGCGATGCTGTATGGTTATTGTCTTCAAGGTCGCCGAGGGTAAAGCCGAATTTGCCCTTCATTTCGTCATTCGGGGTGTAGAAGGCAGTCGCGCCAATATTGCTATTGTGCTTTTTTTGCTCAATGTGTGCTGGGGTATCAAAACCGCTGGCTACCGGAATGACAGAGCGGCGCTCTGAGCCGTATAGATTGATGCCCCATTGTTCAGACAATTTGCTGTACATGTTGGCACTAATACCTTGGCGGGTATATTCGTTTTGGTTGGCCTGAGTGGTTTCGTCTTCAAATAGGTCTTTATCTGCATCTGTTTTTAGGTGATAGCGGGACCAATCGCTTTCCGTATAGTCGTAGCTAATGCTGCCGTGGATTTTACCAATTTCCGTATCAGGTGCACAGGTATCAGCACTGATCACGCCGCCGGTAAAACTACCATATTTTGCGCTGACGTTACTGTCCAATACGTCTAAATTACACAATAAGTCTGTATTGATGGCAACACCTTGAGAACCCGAAGCAAGCTGTCCCGTATAGGCGTTGCCATTGCCTTGTGGATCCAAAATATTAGTATTACTTACACCATTGATGATAAATTTATTCTGAAAAGACTGTGCGCCATGAATTGAAATTTCGGCGGGTTTTAAATCCGCTTGTGTGCTGGCTGCTAAATGGTCATTTGAGAATTGTACATTCGGATTGACCTTTAAAAAATCAGTGATATTTTTTGAGCTATTCGGTGTTTTTTCTAGATCTTCTTTTGTATAGCTGGTGGTTCCTAGGACAACAGTTTTTTCTGCCTGCATCACAATGGGGGTAAGAGGAATAGGTGAATCAATTGATGCAGATGTTGCAGCTTGTGAAAGATCATTAGCGTAAATAGAAGTACTCAGCGCAGTTAATATAGCAAAGCTAAGAGGGGAGTAAGCAAAACGCATAGTTATTGAAAAATTGTTTAAATCGTAATGCGAGAGATTATCATTAACTTTAATAACTTAATCAATAGAAATGAGAATTATTTTCAATAAAAATTTTAATACAAAGTAATATAATCAAGGGGATAGAGAAATTAAGAACATGGAAAAGCTGAACAATAGAAATTTGTTTAGTGGGGATTTAAAAGGAGATATAAATAGATGGCGTCCCTACGGGGATTCGAACCCCGGTTACCGCCGTGAAAGGGCGATGTCCTAGGCCTCTAGACGATAGGGACGTATAGAAGATGGCGGTATCTTATTGATCCGCCATCAGAGTGTCAAGTAGGTGAGGTGCGAGTTTGTTCAAAATATAGCAAAACAGTTCAGCAGTCTTTTGAGTATCGTATAAAGCAGAGTGTGCTTCCTTGCCATCGAACTCAATTCCAGCGTGAATACAGGATTTTGCCAGTACGGTTTGACCAAACATGACTGCACTTAAAGTCACGGTATCGAACACAGAAAAACTGTGAAATGGATTTTGATTTTTAGTTCCAGTACGCGCAATTGCTGCCTGTAAGAAACCTAGATCGAAATGCGCATTATGACCGACTAAAACCGCATGGGTACAATTCTGCTGGCGACGAACTTCATTTACAGATTTAAAAATACGTTTTAAGGCATTTTTTTCATCTTCAGCCATAGCCATGCGCATCGGGTTAAATGGATCAACCCCAATAAAATCCAGTGAACGACGGTCTAAATTAGCCCCCTCAAAAGGATTAATATGTGCGTGATGGGCTTCGCCTGGCACAAATTGACCTTCTTCGTTATAAATGATGGGAATTGCTGCAATTTCCAATAAGGCATCGGTCTGTGAGTTAAAACCTGCTGTCTCGACATCGACAACAACAGGTAAAAATCCACGGAAACGCTGACCAATTATTGGTTGGGTTTCATCTGTCACACTTTTCTCCATTGAATGGTATTACCCGCATATAGTGGGATAATTTTTTCACCATCCAAATAGTCTAAACTTGTCGGAATAACTTGCTCTTCTTTTACTAGGGTAATGGTATTGGTATTACGCGGAAGACCATAGAAGTCAGCACCAAAATGGCTGGCGAAACCTTCCAAGCGTTCAATTTTACCCACTTGGTCAAAAGCTTGAGCATATAATTCAATTGCGGTGGGTGCACTATAACAACCTGCGCAGCCACATGCATTTTCTTTGGCATTTTTTGAATGCGGCGCACTGTCTGTACCCAAGAAAAATTTAGGATTCGAGCTGGTCGCCACTTCAAGTAAAGTTTGCTGATGGGTTTGACGTTTTAAAATTGGCAAACAATAAAAATGCGGTTTTATACCACCTACCAGCATATCATTACGGTTAAACAATAAATGCTGAGGGGTAATTGTGGCTGCGACATTGCGGTCTTGTTCAAGTACAAAATGTGCAGCTTCACTTGTAGTAATGTGTTCAAGTACAAGTTTAAGCTTAGGGAACTGTTTTAATAGCGGAGAAAGAACTTCATCCAGAAAGCGTTTTTCACGATCAAAAATATCGACATGATGATGAGTGACTTCACCATGTAGCAGTAAAGGAACTTGATGTTCTTCAAGTTGTTCAATTACAGCATAGACTTTACGAATATCGCTTACGCCATTGTCTGAATTTGTGGTTGCACCAGCAGGGTATAGCTTAATGGCATTTACATGTTCAGATTCTTTAATTTTTTTAACTTCGCTAGGTTGAGTGAAGTCCGTAAAGTAAAGCACCATACGTGGATCAAATGAGATGCCTTCAGGGACATGGGCCAAAATTCGTTCACGATAAGCATTAGCTTCTTCCACTGTTTTCACAGGAGGAACAGTGTTTGGCATACAAATTGCGCGCGCAAACTGTTTGGCTAAATCTGGAACCGTACGTTTTAAAGCAAGACCATCACGAAGGTGAGCATGCCAATCATCTGGCTGGAGAAGAGTGATTGTATTCAAGGTCATCTTAATCGGACAAATAAAACAAATGATAATCCATAAAGTGTGAAAATGGTAACGACAATTAAAGACAAAAGGCGATATATATTTAAATATAAATCATAAAATTGTGTTATTTTTAAGTAACTAAAAAACAAATACATAATGCTTGCAAATGGAATACAAGTATAATCTCGCGAAATTACAGTACGATAAAGAAAAAGTAGAAGAACTGGTTACGCAGCAAAGTCGCCGTGTAGGACAAGTTTTTCCAAAAAAACTGGAACAGGAATTTTGGTCTAAAAATTTAGAACGCGCGCGTAAACATGTTGAAAAATATTTCTGGGGTGGTGTTTTAATCTATTTTCTTTTCGTAGTGGTCATGATTCCAAGTGATTACTGGATTATCGACAAGCAATATTTTGTCCATGATTTTATGCACTGCCTGTTAGGACTGGTGAATGGTGGCGCATGTTTGCTGGTTCTATTTTGGTTTGCTTATTTTCCTAAAGTACGTCCATATTTTGCCCATGCTGCGATGGGAATCAAGTTTTGGGCCATTGTATCCATGTCATGGTTGACCATAACGGTTGAAACGGTGGTGCTCCAGCATCAGGCCATGGCTATATTATGTATTATTTATATTCTTGGTTATATTCTTACCGGGGTAAAACCGTTTCATATGTTGTTGACCGGTGTGTCGGCAGCCATATTTACAATTGTTCTGCTTTTAGGACTGCATATCAATTTTGATGCGATGGTATTGGGACGTATTCTCACGGGAAGCTGTGTACTGGGTTATGTCATTAGTCATATGATCTTTGCACGTGAACGTATGATTTATTTATATTCAATGCGGGCTAAAATTAGTGAAAAAATTCACCGCATTCATAATTCAGAATTACTGCATCTTAGTCAGCACGATGAACTGACTAAAATTTCGAATCGCCGTACTTTTGATGAAATGATGGAAGTTTTTTATCAGCAAACTCGTCTTGAACACACTTCTTTATCTATTTTGTTTATTGATGTCGATTTCTTTAAAAACTATAACGATTTTTATGGCCACCAAAAAGGCGATGACGTGATCTCTTCAATTGCCAAATCGATTAAAAATGCCATTCGGCATATGGATTTCGTTGCACGTTATGGTGGTGAAGAGTTTGTGGTTTTATTACCTGAAACAGATGCGCATGGTGCCTATGCGGTTGCATCGAATATTTTTAAAGCAATAGAGCGTTTAGAAATTCCACATGCTAAATCATTGGTGTCGAGCTACATTACAATTAGTTTGGGGATTACGGTTTATCGTGGAGAAAATGAGATTAGTAAAGAAGAATTACTCAAGATTGCCGATCAAGCTTTATATCGGGCTAAACAACTGGGAAGAAACCAAATTTATTATCAATCTATTCGTACGACAAATATCGCCTAAAGACTCCAACTTCAAGCATAAAAAAACCGCCTACGTAGGCGGTTTTTTTAAAATAAAACAAACTTATTTGTTTTTGTCTTTTAATTGAGGTACTGCAGAACCTGTCCCCACAGCAAGAAGACCTGCGTTGGTATAGATGCCGAGTTTCGCACGCGTATCTGTAATGTCCAGATTACGCATAGTTAACTGACCAATACGGTCCATAGGCGTAAACATAGAATCACCTTTCTCCATAGTCAAACGCTCAGCTTCATAAGTGAGGTTAGGAGATTCAGTGTTCATGATGGTGAAGTCATTACCACGACGAAGTTCTAAAGTTACTGTACCGGTTACTGCTTTAGCGACCCAACGTTGAGAAGTCTCACGAAGCATTAATGCTTGTGAGTCGAACCAACGACCTTGGTAAAGCAGGCGACCTAAACGTAAACCGTTAATACGATACTGTTCAATGGTATCTTCGTTATGAATACCCGTTACAAGGCGTTCATAAGTGATATGAAGAAGAGCCATCCCCGGTGCTTCATAGATCCCGCGAGATTTTGCTTCGATGATACGATTCTCGATCTGGTCAGACATGCCTAGACCATGACGACCACCGATACGGTTGGCTTCAAGAATCAATTCAACCGGATTGTCAAAACGTTGGCCATTCAATGCAACTGGCGTACCTTCTTCGAAAGTCACAGATACAAGTTCAGGTTTAACCTCAACATCATCTTTCCAGAACGCAACACCCATAATTGGATCTACGATTTTGATACCGGCATTCAGGTATTCGAGGTCCTTGGCTTCGTGAGTTGCACCCAACATGTTTGAATCAGTTGAGTAGGCTTTCTCTTTTGACATTTTATAGTCGAAACCGTTGTCGATTAAGAATTGCGACATTTCGGCACGACCACCCAATTCGTCAATAAACGTTTGGTCTAACCAAGGCTTATAGATTTTAAGGTTCGGGTTAGTCAGCAAACCATAACGGTAAAAACGTTCAATGTCGTTACCTTTATAAGTTGAACCGTCACCCCAAATGTTTACGTCGTCTTCTTTCATTGCGGTAACAAGCATAGTACCTGTTACTGCACGACCCAATGGAGTTGTGTTGAAATAAGGAACACCACCCGTACTAATGTGGAATGCGCCACACTGAATTGCAGCAATACCTTCAAGTGCAAGCTGTAAACGGCAGTCAACCAAACGAGCTTTTACTGCGCCATAAGCTTCAGCTTTTTTAGGAATCGCATCGTAGTCTTCTTCATCTGGCTGACCCAAATTTGCTGTATAAGCATAAGGTTCAGCACCTTTTTGTTTCATCCACAATAAAGCAGCTGAGGTATCAAGGCCACCAGAGAAGGCAATCCCGACTTTTTTGCCTACTGGTACATTCTGCAAGATAGTTGCATTGTCAGTCATTGTAAGTCCTAACGATATGAAATAGGCACCACGATAATTGGTAGCCGAGGAGAATCTATAGTTCCCTCAATTGTAGCACTTTTAGGTGAAATTTTTTTCGTAAAAATAAGCAATCAAAAAAAATATCTGTACTTTTTAAGCGGATAGTATAGTGAAAAATCATCAACAGGTGATTTAAGGACATAGAAAGTAAGTTAACTTAAATAAATTAAACCATAAATTAATGAAGTAAATCGTTTGAGCTTAGCAACCCACTCTGGGGGGGACAGAACAGAAAGATAAAAAAAATTGATTAAGCCAGACTTTACTTTACTCAATTGCAACTCCTTTCAAACCGTTAAAATAAATGACCGGCCGATTTAATCTATATCGAGATTGAGAATCTTAGTGAAGAGGTAAGCAAGAAATCTTGAGTATTAAAAACATACAGTAAGAAGTGAAAAATTAGAGGATTAGACTAAAGTTGCATAAATATAAAAAGATTAAAACTTTATTCAAAAAACTTAAGTAAAAACAAAGGTAGTAATTCTTTTAAGTAGTTTTAGGAGCGTTTTGAAAAATTAATTTATTATTTAAATTTAGATAATATTGGTAGGACCAATATTATTTTAATCAGACCGCTATTGATCTTTAATTAAACAAAAACTAGTATATTTGCTGAAATATGAATTATTTTTTTATTTAACTCAATATTGGTCGTACCAATTACGAGTTAATCGTTTAAATAATCAGACCAATTCTAATAGAGCCGTGAGCATTTCAAGGAGAAGACAATGCTTCAATCTTGGCAACAAATTTATGATCCTATGGGCAATATCTGGATTTCCAGCGCGATTGCCCTTATTCCAATTATCTTTTTCTTTCTCGCATTGGCGATTTTCCGGTTAAAAGGTAGTGTGGCGGGAACAATTACGGTTGTTCTAGCACTGTTGGTTTCTCTTTTTGCTTATCAGATGCCTGTTGCAATGGCTTTTGCCTCCATGATTTATGGTTTTTTCTACGGCTTGTGGCCGATTGCCTGGATCATTATTGGAGCAGTGTTCTTATATAAAATTTCAGTAAAAACCGGCCAATTTAATATTATCCGTTCTTCCATTTTATCCATTACCGAAGATCAACGTTTACAAATGCTGCTGGTAGGTTTTGCTTTTGGTACCTTCCTGGAAGGTGCTGCAGGATTTGGTGCACCGGTCGCCATTACTGCGGCCTTGCTGGTCGGCTTGGGCTTTAAACCGTTATATGCAGCGGGTCTATGTTTAATTGTAAATACCGCACCTGTTGCCTTTGGCGCAATGGGGATTCCGATTATTGTCGCAGGGCAGGTGTCTGGCGTGGATACCATGGAAATCAGCCAGATGGTGGGCCGTCAGTTACCGTTCATGGTGCCAATCGTGTTGTTCTGGATTATGGGAATTATGGACGGCTGGCGCGGTATTAAAGAAACCTGGCCTGCTGTGATTGTGGGAGGGGGGTCTTTTGCGATTGCACAATATTTAACGTCTAACTTTGTTGGTCCAGAACTGCCGGATATTACTGCAGCGATTGCATCTTTAGTGACCTTGACGATTTTACTTAAATTCTGGAAACCGAAACATATCTTCCGTTTTAGCAATGAAGATGCCAATCTGGATGTGAGTTTACAAGCCGATCAGCAAAAACAATACAGTCTTGCACAGATTGCCAAAGCCTGGTCTCCATTCATGATTTTAACCGCGATGGTGACCATTTGGAGCATCAAACCTTTTAAAGACTTGTTCACCAAAGACGGTGCTTTACACGATTTGGTCTTTTCAATCAAAGTGCCTTATTTGCATCAACTGGTGCAAAAAATGCCTCCTGTGGTACCCGAAGTAAAAGATTATGATGCCATCTATAAATTTGACTGGCTTTCTGCCACAGGTACAGCCATTTTTATTGCCGCACTTATTACCATTATTTTCCTGAAAATGAAGCCAAAAGAAGCTGTAGTGACTTTTGGTGAAACCATCAATGAATTAAAAACACCGATTTATTCGATTGGCATGGTGCTGGCCTTTGCTTTTATTGCCAATTATTCGGGCATGTCGGCAACTTTGGCATTGGCACTTGCGCATACCGGACAGGCCTTTACCTTCTTCTCGCCATTTCTAGGGTGGATCGGGGTGTTCTTAACCGGTTCCGATACTTCGGCGAATGCGTTGTTTGCAGCGCTGCAAGCCACTACAGCTCAACAGATTGGTGTTCCTGAAGTTTTATTGGTTGCAGCAAATACCAGTGGTGGAGTCACCGGAAAAATGATTTCACCGCAATCGATTGCAATTGCCTGTGCCGCGGTAGGGCTTGTGGGTAAAGAATCTGATCTGTTCCGTTTTACGGTTAAACACAGTATCGTCTTTACCATCATGATGGGTATTATTATTACCTTACAAGCTTATGTGTTCCCGTGGATGATTCCATAACACGCAATTGAGGACAGCAAATGAAAGTTTCCGACAAAGTCGTACAAAGTCTGCGCATATTGATTGAACAAAATAATATGCAAGTTGGAGACCGTTTGCCTGCCGAACGAAAATTATGTGAACAACTGGGAGTGTCTCGTTCCTCTTTACGCGAAGCCATTCAGCAACTGACCAGTCGAGGAATGTTGCTGAGTAAAGTGGGAGCAGGTACTTTTTTGCAGCAATTGCCGACCAATTGGTCACAACATCAAATCGTGCAGCCTTTAAGTGATTTAATTGATCAAGATCCTGCTTACCGTTTTGATGTGCAAGAAGCACGAACTATTTTGGAAGGGGGAACAGCGTGGTATGCCGCAGAGCGTGCCACGCCCGAAGACTTGCAAAACATTCGTGATTGCTATGCACAGATTAGCCATTTTCAAGCCATCGGTGATGATGATCAGGCAGCACAGGCCGATGCCAGATTTCATCTTGCTATTGCCGAAGCTTCACATAATTTGGTGCTGATCCAGATGATGCGCGGCTTATTTGATTTGTTGCAATTCAACGTGGTGCTGGGACGCCGGAAAGTGTATTCCGAACCCCATCGTTTTGATCAGTTGCATTTACAGCATCAACAAGTGATAGATGCGATTGAACGTCGAGATCCGGAAGCTGCCAGACAGGCAGTGTGTGGACATATTGAGTTTGTTATTCAACAAGTACGATCGATTGATGAGGAAGATGCCCGTCGTCAGCGTGCGAGTCGATTAAATAGGATTTAACCATGATTATTTCTTCTGCCAATGATTACCGCGAAGCCGCTAGACGTCGCTTGCCACCCTTCTTGTTTCATTATATTGATGGGGGTGCATATGCAGAATATACACTCAAGCGTAACGTAGAAGACTTATCCAAAATTGCCTTAAGACAGCGTGTTCTGAACGATATGTCGTCTTTAAGTCTGGAAACCAGATTGTTTGATGAAACCTTGTCGATGCCTGTCGCTTTATCGCCGGTCGGATTGACCGGGATGTACGCGCGTCGCGGTGAAGTGCAGGCGGCGGTCGCGGCAGATAAAAAAGGCATACCTTTTACTTTGTCGACAGTTTCAGTTTGTCCGATTGAGGAAGTGGCACCGGCCATCCAGCGCCCAATGTGGTTTCAGCTCTATGTGCTACGTGACCGCGGTTTTATGAAAAATGCCTTAGAGCGTGCCAAAGCAGCGGGTTGCTCAACTTTAATCTTTACGGTAGATATGCCCGTTCCAGGCGCGCGCTACCGCGATGCCCATTCCGGAATGAGTGGCGCCAATGCAGCCATGCGCCGTTATTTGCAATCGGTATTACATCCACAATGGGCATGGGATGTGGGATTGCATGGCCGTCCGCATGACTTGGGCAATATTTCAAAATACTTGGGTAAACCGACTGGACTTGAAGATTATATCGGCTGGTTAGGCAATAATTTCGACCCGTCTATTTCATGGAAAGATCTGGAATGGATTCGGGAATACTGGGATGGACCCATGGTCATCAAGGGTATTTTAGATCCTGAAGATGCCAAGGATGCGGTACGTTTTGGTGCCGATGGGATTGTGGTGTCGAATCATGGGGGACGTCAGCTGGACGGCGTTTTATCCAGTGCCCGCGCTCTACCGCCGATTGCCGATGCAGTCAAAGGCGAGATTAAAATTTTGGCCGATTCCGGTATTCGTAATGGTTTAGATGTGGTGCGCATGCTGGCTTTGGGTGCAGATACTTGCATGCTCGGTCGTGCCTTTATTTATGCTTTAGGTGCAGCAGGCGGAGCCGGTGTTTCTAATCTACTGGATTTAATCGACAAAGAAATGCGTGTAGCGATGACTTTGACCGGGGCTAGAACGATTCAAGATATTACGTCAGATTGTTTGGTGAAGCTGAATAGAGAGTTGGCTGAGTGATGATCTATCCGAACTCTTTTTTAAAAAAGAATGAGTTCCCTCTCTTTATTAAAGAGGGGGTTAGGGAAGATGTTGAGAATTTATAAATTCTAAATTTCAGAAAAATGGCTCCGCTTTTTTAGTTTTTCTCCAGGTATCTGTTAATCCTATACAGAAGAAATTCAAACAAGACGACTTTAGACGGAGTCTTATCATGAAAAAGCAAATACTTGGAGCTCAGCTGTTACTTTGGTTTCGCCCAAAGTAACCAAAGGCATTTGTCATCCGTTGAACTCGTCAAATAACAAAACGAATGAACCTCTCGCAGAAACATTGAAGCTCCTATTTTAGTCTGCCTCAAACAGCAACGGATGACTTTTTCGCGTATCAAATATTAGTTATAACGTTATTTTTTAAGCATATTAAAAAGAGCGGTGAGTAGCTCAAAAGGACTTTAGAAAAGGATTGGAAATATGTTCACGCAATCAGCTGCACTGCACACTATTCAAAAACTCATTAATATTGTCGGTAGGCAACATGTATTGACCGATGAAAATGACACCCGTTTATATCGTCAAGGTCGTCGTTACGGATCAGGTAAGGTTCTGGCGGTGGTGGTGCCTGGTTCTTTAGTTGAGCAATGGAAGGTATTACAAATTGCTGTTCAGGCTGACAGTATTGTGATTATGCAGGCAGCCAATACTGGACTCACTGGAGGTTCAACGCCTTTTGGTGATGATTATGATCGTCCTGTAATACTCATCAACACTCGGCGTTTAGTTGGCATTCAAGTGATTAATGATGCAAAACAAGTGGTTTGTTTGCCTGGGGCAACTTTGGATAAATTAGAAAAGCAGCTGGCACCGTTTAATCGTGAACCACATTCCGTGATTGGTTCATCCTGTATTGGTGCGTCAGTATTAGGTGGAGTCTGTAATAATTCGGGTGGAGCCTTGGTTCGCCGTGGGCCGGCTTATACTGAACTGGCGCTGTATGCACGAGTGAATGATTCAGGACAGCTTGAACTGGTCAATCATTTAGGCATAAATTTGGGAACAACCCCCGAAGAAATTTTATCAAGATTAGAGAATCAGACATATCAGGTGAATGATATTCAAGATGATGCTAATTGTTGTGCCTCAGATCAGCATTATGCACATGATGTCACTCAGGTCGATGAAAACACCCCAGCACGATTTAATGCCGATCCATCGCGTTTGTTTGAAGCTTCCGGTTCGGCAGGTAAAGTTTGTGTTTTTGCGGTACGTCTGGACACTTTTGAAAAAATTCCCAGTCAGGTGTTTTATGTCGGTACCAATAACCAAGAAGATTTAACCGCAATCCGCCGTTTCCTTTTGAAAGACTTACCGCGCCTGCCGATTGCAGGAGAGTATATTCACCGTGTCGCTTATGATATTGGCGCCGAATATGGTAAAGATGCTTTCATGTTTATCGAGAAATTCGGGACTGCCAAAGTACCCGCTGCTTTCGCCATGAAAGATAAAGTCGATGGCTACTTGGAAAAAATCGGCATGAAAGGGCTGTCAGATAAAGTCTTGCAAATGGTGAGCAAATTTTTGCCGTCGCATTTGCCGAAACGCATGAATGAATTTCGTGATCTGTATGAGCATCATTTGGTGCTGCGTATCGAAAATCAGGATGTAGCACAGGTTCAGCAATTTTTAAAACAGTATTTTTTATCTCATACCACTGGAAATTATTTTCTCTGTACTGAAGAAGAAGGGCGTAAAGCCTTTTTACATCGTTTTGCCGTTGCAGGCGCAGCGATTCGTTATCGCGACACGCATCGCTCAGAAGTAGAAGATATTGTCGCGCTGGACATTGCTTTACGGCGTAACGACCGTGAATGGGTCGAAACTTTGCCTAAGGAAATGGATGAGCTGATTATCCATAAACTGTATTATGGTCATTTTTTATGTCATGTGTTCCATCAAGACTATATTGTGAAAAAAGGTGTTGATCCTTTAGCGATAGAGCATCAAATGTGGCATTTACTGGATCAACGTGGGGCCGAATATCCTGCCGAGCATAATGTCGGACATTTGTATGTGGCCAAGCCTGCGCTCAAAAATCATTATCAAAAGTTGGATCCCACCAATAGTTTTAATGTCGGGATTGGCCATACCTCCAAATTAAAAGGTTGGAGTTAAAACCTAGAATTAAAATATAAATAATCATGGTTTTTATCTGTGGTGCAGTCTAAAAACTGCACCTTTTTTATGGAAAATTGACTGTTTCGTCAGACAATGCTGCAAAGATGTCATAAACAAATAAATAAAAATAGGTAAAGTAGTATGCAACAAGTTGCAAAGCCAATAAATTAAGGATTCATCATGACAACTCGCTATGCAAATATTTTAAAACCGCTACATTTGGGCTTTACGACCATAAAAAACCGTGTCGTGATGGGTTCTATGCATACCGGTCTGGAAGACCGATTTTATAATTATCCAAAATTGGCGGCATATTTTGGGGAACGTGCAAAAGGCGGTGTGGGGCTGATTATCACTGGCGGGATTTCACCAAACCGTCAAGGCTGGTTACTGCCGGCTGGTGGGACCATGAACAATTTGGGCGATGTGGCACCGCATCGTTTAGTAACCCATGCGGTACATAAGCATGGTGCAAAAATTTTGATGCAGATTCTGCATTCTGGCCGTTATGGTTACCAGCCTTTTGTGGTTTCTGCCAGCCCAATCAAGTCACCGATTTCACCATTTAAACCGCGTCAAATGAGCGAAAAGCAGATTCTGGATACCATTGAGGATTATGCTCATACCGCCAGTATTGCTAAAAAAGCCGGCTATGACGGTGTGGAAATTATGGGTTCTGAAGGTTATTTGCTGAACCAGTTTTTAAGCCGCCATGTCAATATCCGCGACGACCGCTGGGGTGGTGACATTGAAAACCGCATGCGTTTTGCAGTAGAAATTGTACGAGCGATTCGTGAAAAAATTGGTGAAAACTTTATTATCTGTTTCCGCATGTCGATGCTTGATCTGGTGCATGATGGCAATACCATGCAGGAAGTGATTACAGTGGCTCAAGCTCTGGAAAAGGCAGGAGTTACCTTGCTCAATACCGGTATCGGCTGGCATGAGGCACGTATTCCCACCATTGTGACTTCAGTTCCGCGTGCTGCATTTGCAGACTACACCGCAGAAGTGAAAAAGCATGTCGCAATTCCAGTGATTGCATCCAACCGCATTAACATGCCCGAAACAGCCGAAGCCATTTTAGCGGCTGGAAAAGCAGATATGGTGCAGATGGCGCGCCCATTCTTGGCAGATGCTTTCTGGGTTAATAAAACAGCGACCAATCGGGTGGATGAAATTAATACCTGCATTGCCTGCAACCAGGCCTGTTTGGATCATACTTTTAAAAATCAACGGGCAACCTGTCTGGTCAATCCACGTGCTGCCTATGAAACAGAACTGGTTTATTTAAAAACCAAAGCACCTAAAAAGGTCGCTGTTATTGGTGGGGGTGTGGCAGGAATGTCTGCTGCAACGGTGGCGGCAAGTCGCGGTCATAAAGTTACCTTGTTTGAAGCTGCAACAGAGGTTGGCGGGCAATTTAACTTAGCTAAAGTGGTACCGGGTAAAGAAGAATTTCACGAAACCATTCGTTATTTTAAAGTTCAAATTGAAAAAACAGGGGTAGAGCTTCGCTTAAATACCAGAGTGAACCGTGAACAGCTTGAACGCGAAGGCTTTGATGAAGTCATTGTTGCAACAGGTGTTGTACCGCGGAGTTTAAAAATGCAAGGTAGTGAGGCACCTCAAGTCTTGTCTTATGCAGAGGTGTTGCGCGGCGCTCCAGTGGGTCGTAGAGTTGCCGTAATTGGGGCCGGTGGTATTGGCTTTGATGTGTCGGAATTTTTATTAAAACCGGCACATCAGCCGCAACCCCAGCCCTTGGCAGACTGGCAACGTGAGTGGGGTATTGATCCAAATCCGGACTATATTTCTGAAGGTGGCATGCAAGCTGCTGAAGTAGATCATCCTGTTCGCGAAATTTATTTATTGCAACGTAAAACGACACCGCTGGGTATGGGTTTAGGCAAAACTTCAGGCTGGGTGCATCGTGCGCAATTGAAAAAGCATGCAGTGAAGATGCTACGTGGGGTGCAATATAAATCTATTACCAATGAGGGCTTATGGATTGAAACTAACGGCTATGATCAACTGTTACGTGTAGATACTGTTGTGGTTTGTGCCGGGCAAGATTCGGTAAAAGACATCATGCCGAATGACGATGAATTTACCTTGGCGAATTACCATATTATTGGCGGTGCCAAACTGGCTGCAGAGCTTGATGCAAAGCGTGCAATCCGCGAGGGTGCGGAATTAGCAGCCAAATTATGATTTTTTAAGTTAATTTGGCGAAACAATATTCATTTGAATGGTTTAGTTGTAATTTTTACTTGTCAGTTTTTAAAAAGATCCGTATTATGGCGCACATGGAAGCGTGGCAGAGCGGTTTAATGCACCGGTCTTGAAAACCGACGAGGGTGTGAGTCCTCCGTGAGTTCGAATCTCACCGCTTCCGCCAAATATTTAAATAAGCCCTTGTTTTTACAAGGGCTTATTTTTTAACTATGGTTTTACCCCTCAACCTACCCCACATAACCATTTTTTGAAAAGGAAAATCAAGTTTTTAACATCATTCTAAACGACTTCGAATAATGGATGATAAATTGACTTGAAAAGGTGTTACCAGAGAGATTAGTTGTTACTACACTTAATTGCCCACTGAACAAACTATCTCTGATTAATTCGCCGAAGCGTTGCTTTCTAACTGATATACGGCATCATCGACACTTTGTGAATCATAACTAGAGTGGGGAAATAATGGACTATTCACATACAATAAGGTGTTCGACTGAACGACGTATTCTTGCCAATTGCAGGTCGATCCGCTGCTCTTACAAATGCTTAGCCAACGATAGCAACTCTTCAATACTGGTACTATCAAGGCTTGGACATTCTTCAAGATTCAAAATCACATGTTCATAATTTTGCCCAGAAACCTTCTTTAGAATCGTATGACAGATTTTTTCTGTATTGGCAAAAAATAGTGGATGATCAGGTCGTGCAATTAAAATAGCATAAGGTGCTACAGCTTCAGGGAAACGGTTTGTGTCTACAAAATCATGCCCACCATTTAGACGTCCAAGCCACGCAATTCGAGGAACAGAGTAGCTTTTTAATAACATTAAAACACTCACAATTACCGCAATCAATAAACCATTTAGCACACCAAAAATAATCACTGCCCAAATCGCAATAATCGACAACAACCGATCTTTACGCCAAATAAAATACTGTTTAAATGGGGCAAAACGAAGATGCCCACTTACCGCATATATCACAATGCTCGCCAAAACTGACTCAAGAGTATTGGCGATATACTGACGAAAGCACAGCAAAAAAATCACCACTGCCAGCGCTGCCACCCATGCTGATTTTTTGCTTTTGCTCCTGCAGACTCATTGGCTGAAGTCGCTGAATAGCCTGCGCCAACTGCCATTCCCTTAAACAATCCTGAGCAAATATTACTCGCCCTCCCCCAATGCAATCAGGTCACGGTTCGGCTCGCTTGAATCATTTTATTTTAGAGCAGAGGTACGAATTGACGTATAAGATTCGGCATAAATAATCAGTGCAACTGCCAGCGGAATTTCTACTAGTTGCAACCAATTATTCATATTCAAATGAGGTAAGTTAAAACTCGGTAGAATAAACTCAAAATGCCCAACAGAACTAATTCCCCATTCTTGGGTATACCCCATAACATTTAAACCAATACCTAAAATAATCAACAAAAAAGCTACAGGAATAGTTTTATGGCGCTGGGTGAATTGTAAAGTGAAGAAGGCACAGAGACCCATGTTTAAAGCATGCCAGTTCTAGGCCGAATAGGCTTATAACAGTTCCCACAACTGACGAAAAAATCACTGTGTGCAGGATGCACCAGTAATACTGAAAGGAGCTGTTTAACCACAATGCTGAGTGCCTACAATGTTTGAAATAATATTTATAAGTTGCCTATTAAAAACAAATCTTCGTACCCAAAGTTTCTAAGCGTCTGGCAAGTTATTTTTAAGATTATAGTAGTACCATGTATAGACTAGAAATGAGGTATGTTGAAATTATAAAAGAACTTTAAGTATGGAGATGATCTGCAGCCAACTTGGGCTAGCACTACTTTACTAGATAAAGTTTATCTATTCTTCTTTCATCGGTTCCGTCTTATATAAATATTTAAAATTCAGGAAAAAATATGAATAATAATTATCCTAAACCTATAATAATAATGCACTGGATCACCTTTGTTTTAGTTGTAATTGTATATTTGACGAGTGGAGATCCAACAAGAACAGGGTTGCAGGGCCAGATTCATGTTATAGGTGGAATTTCAATATTTATTCTATTTTTCGTGCGGTTGATTTTTGTTTTTTTCTATAAAAGAAATATTCCTCAAAATGAGATCATTAATCCGTATCAAATAAAATTATTTAAAATTGTCAGATTTACGCTTTACGTAAGTTTATGTGTCGTTCCAATAGCGGGCTGGCTTGCATTATCGAGTTTTACGGATACTTTTCAAGTATTCTCTTTAAATTTGCCACTTTTGAGCAGTGTTAGAGAGGTTAAATATATTGGTCAGATACATCAATTTTTAGGTAACTTCTTTATTACAGTCGTAGGTTTACATGCTTGTGCTGCATTAATCCACCATTTTATTTTCAAAGATAATGTATTAAAAAGTATGCTTTTTAAAAAAATGAAATGATTTAGATTTATAACTATAAAAAATAGGCATATTGTTCACCTAGAACAACATGCTTTATCGATATAAAGCATGTCAGACATGTAAGGTATTTCTATAGATTTATTATCTATACTCCACATGGAGTGGGAGTATTTGGATTATACAAAAAAAGGGATCTTATGCCACCGCAAGATTAAATAATGATCCGATCCAAGCACTGAATAACATAGCGATAATTCCCCAAATCATCACCCGAATCGAACCTCTCCAAATACTTGCACCGCCCGCATAACTGGCCAAGGCACCCATAATTCCGAGACTTAATACCCCAATCAGCATGACGCCTTTCTCTAAGTATTGCTCTGGCAGAAGCATAATTGAAATTAAAGGAAATAATGAGCCTACAGTAAATGCAATAGCTGAAGAGAATGCGGCACGAAAGGGCTGGGCAGAAGTATGATCTGAAATACCAATTTCATCACGCGCATGTGCATCTAAAGCATTGTGTGCAGTCAGTTGTTGCGCGACTTGTTGCGCTAAATCGGGATGTAATCCACGCTGTATGTAAATATTTTTTAGCTCATTTAATTCATGTTCAGGATGGCGTTGCAGTTCACGTTCTTCCATCTCCAGATCATTCTTTTCAATGTCTTGTTGCGATTTAACAGAAATATATTCACCCGCCGCCATCGATGCAGCTCCAGATATTAACCCGGCGATACAGGTCACCAATAGGGTATGTGTGGATGCTCCACTGGCTGCGATTCCCACCACGAGACTCGTGACTGAAATAATCCCGTCATTTGCCCCCAGCACAGCTGCACGCAACCATCCCGCACGTTCGATGTAATGTTTTTCAATATGGTAAGAATGGCGCACAAGGTATATCCTTTTTGTTATCAGGATGATTATAATAAATTTATTTCATCTGTAGAGATTATTATTGGCTAATTTCAAAAACCGGGATTAAAAGGCAAAAAAAATTTAAAACGGATTCTAGTAGCCACTGTCTATTCATTTTCAGGATTTAAAACAGCGTTTAAAAATAGGCGGCTTTTCGTCAAATCGTATTAATTAATCTTATTCTAATTCCTATGAGCTTTTTTATTGCTGTTTCTTCTATAGAACGGGCACTGATGGGGGCTGTCCGTTTACTGGCTGTATGTGGAATTATTCAATTCTGCAATTGAAGCTGTTTTAGATCGGATTTCACTTGACAAACCAGCATTCCAAAAATGCAAAAGATATGAGAAGTGCGGCACAATTTTTAGCATTTCTCATTATTTTTATTATTTGGTCAATTATTTTACTTGGCCACTAAAAGATCTTAAAAGTTGATTTTACTTAAGCTAACAATGGAAATTGATAGACTTCTGCATATATTAGCGCAGCAAGCAGAACCAAAATAATGCTTAGGCCTACTGTATAAGTCTGCATAGCTGACCCAGGTATTTGCCAAATAATTTTTCCTCTGGCACTTAACCATTCTGTCAGACTAATACTGATAATTAACCATAATATTCCTACTAAAAATCCACCCAGTACATCACTTAGATAATGTTCATTTAATACCATTCTACTGAGGCCTAAAAGTACAGCAAAAAGAAACATCGTAAAAAATATACGGACTTGTCTGATAAAATTTGCGCTAAAACGAATAGTGAGGTAAGCAAGAAATCCATATAAGGCAATGGCAATGGTGGCATGCCCACTAGGGAATGAGTATGACTGCTCAAGCAGTAAAGCATCGACTGGTCGCACGCGATGAAATAATAATTTACTGAGGAAGGTAAATATAGAACTTCCTATGGTGGAGACCAGCAACCCTATTAATATATAGGGTTGGCGAATGATCCAGCAGATCACACAGACTAAAATCACAATCAAACAAGAAATTGCTGTAGAACCAAAACTGGTGATGAAAATAAAAAAATTCACTAAACTGGGCCGATCCAGCATATTCATCTGTTGGGAAACAAAATAATCCATTGTCACGATGGAGTCTGAAGTAACCACATCTTCAACAAGTCCGGTAAACAAAGCTAAAATATAGCCCATAGCTAAAAATAAAAGCGTCAGAGGTAAGCCATAAAAATGCTGAAGTTGGAATCTTCTCGACAAAAAACCAAAAAAACGCGGGTACTTATATTTCATTCGAATGAATAAATTGCTTTTTCCGACATGTTGTTTAAACATTCTCCCATACTGCACAAATTGATCAAATAATTGCTTGCCATGCCGAATAATCCAGTACTGCAACCCCCACAAAAGAATAACCAGTGAAAATAGGAGGATGCCCAAGATGAACAATTGCTGATGGGTTTGAATCAATGACATCATGGCAAAAAAATTCCTTGTTGAAAGCATTTTTAGCAGGGCTTACTGGCTTATTGTGTCAGCGCACAGATCCAATCAATGTTTCAATATCAATACGACCTTATATATTTAGGCCTTTTTTACAGTCGTTTTATTGCTAAAGTAAATACACAATAGAATCGCAATCAAAATAACAGCTGAAGCAGTAAAACGACTTAAATCCAAACCACCCGAAGCGATCGGTTTATCCAGAAAATCTCCGACCACAGCGCCCAAAGGGCGAGTTAAAACAAATGCACTCCAAAACAGTAAGGTTCTTGAAACATGAGTGAATTTGTACAGGGCCAAAATCATAAGAATAAGACCGACGAAAAGAATAATTCCACCGCTATAACCCAGCCCCATGGTGTCTGCTGACCAATCTCCTAAAGCCGTCCCTAAGGTTTGGGAAAAGGTAATGGTTAACCAATAGAAAATTTCTGCCCGTGGATAATTCACAGTATGCGGTGAAATACTGCCTTCAACTTTATACCAGCTGAATAAAGACAAGCAGACCAAACCGAGCAACAGGCTACTTCCGCCGACATATCCAATCCCCAAAGATCGATCGACAAAATCAGCCAGTGTCGTACCTACGGTCGTACTGGCGATGATAGTAAACCAATACAAATAAGGACGGTAAGATTTAGAGCTGATTTGAAAGAATAGCAAAGCTATAAATATGGCTGCAAAAATAAAGGTACTGATCAAATAGCCTAAATTTAGAGACATCGATACTGCATCACCGCCAGTTTCACCAAAAGTTGTGGCAAAAATTTTAGTGATCCAGAAAAGTGCAGTGATCTGAGGAACTTTAGAAAGGTGAGTAGCGATACTTGATTCTTGTTGATTCATCAGCTGGACTCTTTGGTGATCTTTTTTAATATTTTAAATTGGATTAATTAACTTAAGCTTAAGAATAAATGATATTTTTGTTCTTATCTGTCGATAAGAAAAAGTAATAATCTGTTTAATTCTTCTATCAGATATACAATAAAATTTTAGTCACTTAAACGCATTTAGGAAAGTTAGATGCTCATTGTTTAATTATCTTAAATATTTGATTTTTATTATAATTATTAAAGAATAGTCGTATTGCTTAATGCAGTTTTAAGGTTTAATTTATAAAATATCTTTTAAAAATTTATGACTGAATAAATATGCCTCACTTGTTATTAAAAATAAAAAATTTAAAAAACCTATTACTTTAATGCAATTTAATTTGATTCTCGCAATTTGGCTAGGTGTAGTTTTAAATTATGATTTTTTTGAAAAAATTAATAAACTTACTTCCTATCATCAAACTCTTATGTTTTCCAAGCTAAGCCCCACGTAAATAAGCAGCTTCAACTTCATCTGGTAATTTATGTGCAAGTACATGTTCACAAACTTAACGAGGGTAGTCTGTTTTATCGGTTGACCAGTCACGGAATGTTGATCTGAATTCATGTGTTGTAATCACTCGATTTTGTTTTGGATCAATATAGCCTAAGCCCGTATCTTTAAATTTTTGTTCATGCATGCGTTTGATCAGTGTAGTTAATGACCTATCCGAAAGCATTTGCCCATTACGTGGAGCAGGGAAGATGAAATTTTGAGGTGGAGTATATTCTTGAATTGATTTAAGCAAATTAATAGCTTCTTGAAATAACGATACACCATGTTCCTTTTGAGCTTTCACTTGTTCTTTAGGAATAATCCAGACTTTATGCTTAAAATCAATTTCCTGCCATTTAGTCCCAAAAATTTCACTAGAACGATAGATAGTCAGAATTGCAAATTCCAGAGCTTTAGGGGGAATCTCTTTTTTCTATCTTAAATGCTTAATAAAATCATAAACTTGATCATAAAAAAGATGGATGAGGGCGAGAAATCTGTTTTAAATTACCGAGGATGGGTTCTAAATTGCTTTTCCATTCAGCAGCGTTCTCCCCAACAAAATATTTCCTAGCCTGGGCATAATCAAAATTGCCTAGGACATCTGTTAGGCGTACACCGCTTCCGCCAAATTCAAAAGCCCCTGTGAAAACAGGGGCTTTTTTTAATGTCTACGATTTTAGCTATATAAGAATGGATACGATAAATAAAAAACAATCCGACAAAACTAATGAAAAAAAAATAGATAAATCATTTATTTTTCTGGGGATACTTTTGAATTTTTAAATATTTGGGTAACACAGCTATTCTTAACGCATCAATTCCAATTTAACCAAAACCAAAGCAATTCGTTCTATATGTTGATAAGCAGGCTGCTCTAACTCTTCGCCAAAAACATCAGGATCAATTTCTTCATAACACCAGTGTATGTTCGATTTAGAGCGCATTAACTTTTCAAGCTGTTCTAAAAAAGGGTTACGGTCTGACCGGATTGCTACCCCCGTATATAAAAACAAACACCCTTGTGGATTTAGCCGCGTAATACCTTCTTGCAGTATTCTAAAGGATAATTCACTACCATCCAGTTCATTGCCGCCATGACGATATTGCCGTTGATCTGCATCAATTAAATAGGGGGGATTGGCAAAAATAAGGTCAAACTGTCCTTCAATATTCTTAAATAAATTGCTGTAGACTGGGGTGATATTATTCAAATCTGCAAAGCTTGCATTGATTTGGCTATATGACAATGCTTTCGGATTAAGATCCGCCACGGTAATTTTATCAAAATCAGAAAAATTTCTAGCCATACTAATCGCAGCAGCAGAAGTACCGCAGCACAATTCCAGCCCCTGCTTGAATGACTGAGGTTTGTGCGCCAAATATTGTTTTAAATGATAAACAAAGCGATAGGTATCGGGACCAAAAAAAACCGCGTCATGTTCAACGGTAGGAAAACCAGAATGAATAAATAATTCATCATCTAAGGAAGCTACTCGCACTTGACTGAACCACTGACCATCATGGAAACGGATGAGCTGATTTTCTTTTAGAATTGTAAAAAGGGAGGATTCCAGAGCGGTTTCTGTGAATGCTAAATTCCAGCCAAATATATCGCGGAGAGTAATATCCTTATTTTTTGTATTCTTATTGCGGTTCAAAATACGTTGATGGGAAAGAGGAGTAATCGTCGTAAAGTGGTAATTTTTCTGTTTTAAAAAATCTAATAAAAAAAGCAGAGCCTGTTGTTGAGTGGTTTGAACATCCAAAATCTGATTCATGTAGATTTTCTCTTCTGATTATTAAAAATAATTTAAGGTTTATAGATTTATTTCACCAATTATAATAGATTCACCAAGATAGTTCTTACTGATGAAAGCAATGTTCTATCTCTTTATTTCAAAATAAACCGGATTTATTTTCCTCTAAAAGGTAGTTTTTTTGGGTAAAAATATGAGGGTTATTGGTTTGATTTTTATAGCTATGGATGCGACAAGATATAACGATAGTTAGATTGAATAAGCGGTTAAAGACATTTTTTAATATTCACTTTTTAAATCTAATCGAGATGACTATTGGCAATAGTCATCTCAAATAGGAAATTAGCAATATAAAGCATTAATTTTTAGCTTGTGGTAAATCGAACCAGATGAATTGACTGTCTTCTAAAGCTTTAATTTGATTATTTTCAGCAAAAAGTAGCGCATCGCCAGCTTTCACAATTTGATCTTCAATCTGGATTACCCCTGAAATCACATGCACATAATTGACTTGCTGTGTTGCTTCAACAGGCAGCAGGTGATCTTTTTTTAAGACTGCAGTTTTTACTTCAGCTTGTTGGCGAATATGCATAGGCGCATTATCACTCGGTCCAGCAATTAAATGCCACTGATTCGGTTGCTCATGCGGATTGCACTGAATTTGCTGATAATTGGGTTCAGCATTCTGAATATCTGGATGAATCCAGATTTGCAACATATGCACTGGGGTATCGCCATTGTTCATTTCACTATGTTGAACCCCGGTACCCGCGCTCATGAGTTGCCATTCACCTGCAGTAATATGACGTTCATTGCCCATGCTGTCTTTATGCGAAATTGTACCATCCAGTACACAGGTCAAAATTTCCATATTCTCATGTGGATGGGCGCCAAAACCATTATGGGCAGCAATGGTGTCATCATTAATCACGCGAAGTACACTGACGCCCATATATTTGGGGTCATACCAGCTGCCAAAAGAAAAACTATGCTTGGTATCTAACCAGCCGGCTTTGACATGACCTCGATTCTCAGCATGATGCAAAAAAGTATTCATCTTTGATGCTCCTTATTATTTGAAATTAGAATGATAATACCGTGCTATAAAAGTGATAAAAATAGTATAAAAGCGACATATCATTCTATTTATGCAACGGATATTTTTTATTGTTAATATTTAGAATATGTAGAATAGATCACATTATGAGTGGTTTTAAGATAAATGGCATTTTATTTTTTGTAAAAAAAGCCCACATAAATGCAGGCTTTGGAATTATCAATATTTTGATTATTCTAGGAATTTAACAGTTACGCCAGATTTCACTTTTTTACCTAAGTCATTGGCATCCCAGTTGGTTAAACGGATACAACCATGCGATGCAGTTTTAGAAATTGCAGATGGGTTTGGTGTACCGTGAATACCAAATGATTTTTTACTTAAACCAATCCAGATATTTCCAACAGGACCATTGGGACCCGGTGGAAGTGAAAGCGGTTTAGTATTCTTCCCTTGCACAAAATTGCTTGGTGAATAGCTATACCAAGGATTTGGTGCTACGCCAGTGACTTTATAAGTGCCAGTAGGAGAAGGAGTATCTGAACTACCGATGGTTGCTGGGAATGAACCAATCATTTGATTGCGACTGTTAAACAAGTACAGTTGTTTGGCACCTTTATGCGCAACGATCAAATGAATATCTTCTGGTACTTCATTGCGGATGTTGGCGACAATGATTTTCTCACCCGCTTTCTTGAAAGTTGCTTTCGGATTTAACTTTTTCAAAAAGTCTTCATCCATATGAAACTTTTCACTCAACATTTCAGTTACACGAGTGTAATACAGACCTTTCATTTTTGCCTGTAATGCATAATCGCGAGGAATAGATGCAGCATAAGGACCTTTTAAGTCGGCATCGGTAATGGTGTATTCAATAAATGCAGGTTTAGAACCGTGTTTGGCAATTAAGGCATTCCAGGTTTCCTGAGTTAAGGTCCCAGTTGGTTTAATGCCACTTATTTGTTGGAATGACGCAATTGCTTTGAGGGTGTTTTTACCACTTGAACCATCAATCGCACCCGGGGAAGCATGCGAGTTATTTAACATGACATGTGCACGAGCATAAACTGGGAACTGACCTTTACCAATATTTTCATACCATTCGGCATTGTTCAGGCCATCTAATGTCCATGATGCTTTGGCTGCAGCAGCACTAGAGCTGGGGGTCACACTCGATGTTTTTGTCGTAGGTGCAGTACCGATTGCAGCGGTATCATCTTCAGAATTTTTAAGATCTTCTAAGGTTTTTGAAGCCTTATTCAAGTCTTGTTGTTCTTGTTGTGTAATATGGGTTTCAGTGCTTTGAGCGCTTGAGGCTGCTTCAGTTGCAAGAGGGTCAATAGGGTCTTGAACCGCAGTATCAGCAATCTTTTTGGGAGTTAAAGGCTGTTCAGCAGTAGATGCAGCAAACGTTGTACCCGCAAAAATGCAACTTAAACTCATAGCGAGTAATGTGCGAACGAACATGGAATTCAACCTTAAAAATTATTCATTAACAATTTGATAAAACTACACAAGTATTGCAGAAAAAAAGAGGAGATGCAGTATTTGTTTTGTGTAAAAATTATTTTACATTTCCCATGATTACTTTTTAAAGGCGAGAGAAGTTACTAAATTTTCGGGCTTTTTGGTATGATGGTTCGAAGATTAAAAATGAGATGGGAAAGTAAATGACGACTCTAAAAAACGATCGTTTTCTACGTGCTTTGTTGTGTGAGCCAGTAGATAGCACACCAGTTTGGATGATGCGTCAAGCAGGGCGTTATTTGCCTGAATATCGCGAAACACGTGCCAAAGCGGGTGATTTTCTTTCCTTGTGTAAAAATAATGATTTTGCATGTGAAGTCACTTTGCAACCTTTGCGTCGTTATGATCTGGACGCAGCCATTCTATTTTCAGATATTTTAACTGTGCCGGATGCTTTAGGGTTAGGCCTGTATTTTGAAGCGGGTGAAGGTCCGAAGTTTCATAAAACCATTCGTACTGAACAGGATGTGGCAAATTTACCCAACTTTGATGCCAAATCTGATCTAGATTATGTGATGAATGCTGTAACCACCATTCGCTCTGCATTAGGCGGTCAAGTGCCACTGATTGGTTTTTCCGGCAGTCCTTGGACGCTTGCAACGTATATGATTGAAGGGGGTTCAAGTAAAGACTTCCGTTATACCAAACATATGATGTATGCCCAACCTGAAGTATTGCATGCCTTGCTGGACCGCCTGGCTATTGCTGTCATTGATTATTTAAATGCGCAAATTGATGCGGGTGCACAAGCAATACAGATTTTTGACAGTTGGGGCGGGGCATTAGCACATCGTGAATACATTGAATTTTCATTGAACTACATGCAGAAAATTGTTGCAGGTTTAAAACGTGAAAATGAAGGTCGTAAAGTACCGGTGATTTTATTTACCAAAGGTGGCGGTCAGTGGATCGAGCCTATGCTGGCCACGGGTGCAGATGCATTAGGTCTGGACTGGACTACGCCGTTGAATGTGGCACGCCAAACTGTCAATGGCCGCGCTGCTTTGCAAGGAAACCTGGATCCAGCCACTTTGTATGGTACACCGGCATCCATTGAAAAAGCCACCAAAGCCATGTTGGATGATGCGTATGCGGGTGGTGAAAAAACAGGTTACATCGCTAACTTAGGTCATGGTATTACCCAATGGGTCGATCCTGCAAATCCTAAAGTATTTATTGATACTGTGCATGAATATAGCGCCAAATATCTTTAAGCATCTGTGAGTAAAATCATTTTTTTAGGATTCAACCGTGATCAGTCTTGTTAAATCATGTTTTGAGTTCTCATTTAAGGCAGCTTCGGCTGCCTTATTTGGGATTTTACTGTTGGTTGCTTTTGTATTTACAGCCTCTATGGGAAGCCAAGAGCTTTATGGCTTTTTTCGTTATGACTATTTGTTGTTTTATGCCTTAATTATTCAAGTTTGCTTGCTGTATTTAAAGCTGGAATCATGGTCAGAAGCCAAAGTCATTGCCTTGTTTCATATTATGGCGATGGTCATGGAAATTTTCCTGACCCATCCGCAAATTGCTTCATGGCAGTATCCACAACCTGCAATATTCAAAATTTTGACCGTACCCTTATTTGCTGGATTTATGTATTCAGCCGTAGGCAGTTTTTTTGCCCGCTCATTAAGGCTGTATCAGGTATCGTTCGAGAAGCTTCCTAACTTTCTTAACATGATGGCGTTGGCAGTATTCTCGTATATTAATTTCATGAGCAAATTTTTTGTGCCAGATATTCGCTATTTACTATTTGCATGGAGCGTCATCATTTTCTGGAAAACAAAAATTCGCTTTCAGCTGCAGCAGCATAAAATCCAGCTTCCGATGTTACCCGTGTTGATGATTTTGGCGTTTATTATCTGGGTTGCAGAAAATATCAGTACCTTTTATAAAATCTGGCTTTATCCGAGTCAGGTCGATGCCTGGCATATGGTCGGTTGGGGCAAGTTGGGTTCCTGGTATCTACTGTTAATGCTCAGTCTGGTGCTGGTGCTGAAAATTTTAGGCACGCGTCATACCGAAGGCAACTGGACACTTAAACCACATTAGAACAGCAGGTCTTTATCTTTAGCTAAAGCATACATTTTTTCCATTGCACCACACTTGACTTCCCGCTAATCTGCTAAGGGTGTAATTTAAATTACATGACTAGAGTAATAACAAGATTGCATGAGAATAATTGGAGAATAAGCATGTTGAAAAAAATAATACTGGCCGCTGTACTGGTCACAGGTTCAGGTATGGCTATGGCCGACAATGATGTCGGTTGTGGTATAGGTAGTCAGGTATGGGAAGGTCAGTCCGGCATCATTCCTAAACTTCTAGCAGGAACAACCAACGTTCTTTTCACTAACCAATGGATCGGGATTACTTTCGGTACTTTAGGATGTAGTCAAGGCGGAAGAGTTACCGCTCAGGTGGTCACTTTCACCAATGAAAATTCCGAAACTCTCGCACGTGATATGTCGGTAGGTGAGGGCGAAAGCCTGAATGTGCTGGCTGAATTGCTCAATATTAAAGCTGAAGATAAAGCCCGTTTCTTTGCGGTATCCAAGCAGAATTTTTCTGAAATTTATTCTGATAAAAATCAGGATACTCTTCAAGTATTAACCTCTCTACAAACGGTTATGGCGAAGGATGATGTATTAAAATCCTACATCTAAGCCGCTGACTGAAAACCCTGTCACCTTGGCAGGGTTTTCTTATGAATACAAGAATTGCAGAGAATAAAATTACTGAATGAAATATGCCTTTTTACTGCTTGGTCTGACCTGTGTCCATTTAAGTCATGCAGCCGAAATAAAACCGGAAATACAAAGTTATCTCAATCTGGCCGAGACCAAACAGCTGAATCACGCTCGTACCTGGCAACGCCTCATGTATGCGAATGCACAGGGTAAAAGCGAGGTTAATTATGCAGGTTATTTTTTGGCCGAGCACGGATCAATCGACCTTAAAAAGGAAATGCAGCAGAATATACAGGCTTTATTTACGGCAGCAGAACCGAATCAATCGATACGCTGTAAATTTCCGGCACGCAGTCACTGGCTGATACAGCAGCTGAACATCTCTGAACAGCAACTACCGGCGGTAAGCTGTCCCGAATTTGAACAGTGGATTGGTCAGGTCAAACCTTATAAGGCTACTTTAATCTATGCCACGGATTTTATGGGTAATCCCAGCTCCATGTTTGGCCATACCTTATTGCGTCTAGATCCGAAAGATCAGCAACAATTAAACCTGATTTCCTATGCGGTAAACTATGCGGCCACAGTAAACAGTAATGATAACTGGTCTTTTGCCTGGAAAGGCTTGACCGGACAATACCCGGGCGAATATTCCCTAATGCCTTATTATCGTAAGGTCAAAGAATATGGTGACTTTGAAAGTCGTGATTTATGGGAATATGAGCTGAATTTAAATCCGGAAGAAACGCTGTTTCTGGTTCAACATCTGTGGGAAATGCAGAAAGTCAGTTTCCCGTATTATTTTATCAATGACAACTGTGCTTACCGTTTGCTCGGACTTTTTGACCTGGCACGTCCCGAGCTAAATCTTCAACAACAGTTCAATTCAGCTGCTATTCCTATAGAAACCCTGAAAGTTGTGGAACAGCAAGGTCTGATCAAGGAAAAAATTTATCGACCTGCTTTGGAAACACAATTATTGGCACAAGCTAGACAGCACGGTACAACTTTGGCGAAAACTGCCCATCAGGTGGCATATGCAAATACAGACACTCAGTCTTTAAAGCTACAGAAGTTTTCGGTGCAGGATCAGGCTAAAATTCTGGAGATGGCCTATGACCATCTATATCTGGATTTTCTGAGACAAAAAGTCGATAAATTTTTTGCCCAGCCTCGTTTCCGTCAGTTACTGGGTTTAAGAAGCCAGCTTGATATAGAAAAGCAGCGAAAATCGCCGATGCGTCCAAAAACGGATCCGACCCAAAGTCATAACGCTCGTCATATTTCAATTCAGGCGGGTGAAGTGCAGGGTGAGAAATTTATCGAGCTTGGACACAGGCAGGCCTATCATGACCTGATAGATCCTCAGAGCGGTTTTCGTACCGGCACACAGCTGTTATTTTTAAATACAGCAATACAGTACCGTGAAGATGAGCTGAAATTTGAACAAATGGACCTGATGACAGTCAATTCTTACAATCCTGTTTCACCCTTTAAACTGCCTTTGTCTTGGGGCTTTAATTTAGGCTGGCAGCAAGAAGCATTAGAGCAGGGTGGAAGGTTTAGTGAACAGGAACAGCATGGAGTCGCCAATTTAAAAGTGCAAATGGGCTATAGCTATTCCGATCAGGCACGTGAGCATTTATGTTATGCGCAGCTGCAAAATCATATTCAAGCCGGCAAGGCATTGGATGAAGGTTGGCGTGTCGCTATGGGACCAACCTTAGGCTGCCAGAATATTTGGTCAGATAAAATTAATTCTTTAATTCAAGTAGAATTGCCGTATTGGGAAGATTCACACCAGTGGCAATTGAAATTGAATACTCAATGGCAATATGTGTTGAATCAGCAAAATGCGATTCGAGTGGGCTGGGAATATCAACAACAGGATGGAAAAAACTGGAATAAGGCAAGCTTAGGATATATAAACTTTTTTTAAAATCAGATCATATTTTGTTAGTTATCTCATTATTTAGATAAAACTTAAAATAGATCACACAGTAATTTTTTTGAAAATTTGTTATATTTATAAATTAATTATCTCCCTTTAAATTTTAAAGCTGTTGGAATCAATTGTATGAATACAGAGAGTATTGCCATGCTGGCGGAGCAATGGAAATCGATTTGTGCTGGCTACTCTACAACTGATTTAAATGACACTTTTCAATTTATTCAAGCCCATTCACTCGTTTTAGTAGATGAATTCTATAAAAATATTATGCGAGAAAAAGAAGCATCCTACTTTCTCTCGGACAATCTTGTTCAAAACCGTTTAAAAGCGACTTTGAACCAATGGCTAGTCGATTGTTTTAATGTGCCATTTCAGCAAAACTTTGAAGAAATGTCAAAGAAACAGCTGGTGGTGGGAACAGTTCATGCGCGTATCGGGATTCCTTCCTGGTTGATCATGCGTGGTGTGCGGGAGATTGAAAATAAAGTTTTTCATCTGCAATCCTTTAAAGTACAGAAAAATAGTTTCGTTATTATCAATTATATTATTCAGGTATTGGGTTTTGCGTCTGAAATCATGTGCCGTTCTTATGAAGTGAATGTAGAAAAAAGTAATGACATCAAGCATACCTACCGTTTATTTTCAGCCATGCAAGATGTAGCCGTACAAAAAGATAAGCAGCGTGGCTCATTACTGGATTGGGAAAATGAGCTGATGTTTAAAGTTTTTTCAGACAAGGTTAATTTTAAGCATCCTTTATTATCGAAATCTGAGTTTGGTTTATGGTTTATTCATAAAGCAGCCTATGCATTTACAGGTTCAGAGCAAGTTGATGTCATCATTGAGCGAATTTATGAGATTGACCAGTTAAATGAAAATGTTTTAGCGTGTGTTGAAAAAGATAAAACTATTCAATTGATCCAACACATACGTGAGAAAAATAGAGAAATCCAGCATTTGGTCGATCAGATTTTTCAGGTGGCTGAATATATTGATTCAGGAAATGATTCTTTAACTCAGCTGCTCAATCGACGCTATTTAAATACTATTATTTCCCGAGAGATTAATTTTTCTCGAAAAAATGATGTGCCGTTGTCTTTGCTCGCAATTGATGCCGATTACTTTAAGCGAATTAATGACAAATACGGTCATGCAGCCGGTGATTTGGCGTTACAGTTTATTGGTGAAGTGTTGCTGGAGTCGGTAAGGGGAAGTGATTATGCATTCCGGGTGGGTGGGGAAGAATTTTTGTTGCTTCTGGTAGACAGTGATTTAACCCGAGCGCAGGAAATTGCAGAAAATATCCGCAAGCGTGTTCAGGAAACGTCTATTCGTACCGCTACGGGCAATAGTTTTAATTTTACCGTCAGTATCGGTTGTTCACTTTATGATGGACATCCCGATTATCAACGTTTCCTGGATGCTGTGGATACTGCACTGTACGCAGCCAAGAATAGTGGCCGAAACCGTGTCTATTTGGCTCAAAACAAAGTTACAGGTTGCTAATCACCTGTGCCTGTGCAGAGCTCTAACAAAGCGCTAGATATTGGACTGATTAATCCAGTCTTGGTTTTTTTGTTTTTGTGCTAGATATGTAGGGATGAGCTTTGGGTTTTCTCCCATATAAAAGCACGAAGAAAAAAGAAAACCTGTATATACAGGTTTTAGGCTTCAACCACGACAAAATATTTTTTAACTGCTTCAACAACTTCAAATTTACCAGTAAAGCCGGGTGGGATAATGCCAGCTTCACCTGCTTTAATTTCGACAAAACTTTGTGTTTTGGCATCATGTAAACGTACCAGACCTTCAATCACCTGAAAGAATTCCTGTTTGTTGGCAGCAAATTGAATATTCCATGCTCCCACTTCACACGTCCAGATGCCACAGTTCATATTGGGATGCTCATATAAACTTTGGGTGATACGTTTAGGATTACCTGCAACCAGACGATCAGGACGAGGATAATCAATCGTTGCCTCACTCTGAGTCAAACCATGACCTGCTAAGTAAATAGATGACATGACTTATCCTTAAAGTTAAAAGTTGTGTAAACGAAAAATATTAAAGCATCAATAAAAAAGCCCCGAACAAGCGGGGACTTTTTAAAAGCTGAAAAGCTTAGAGACTTTCAGGTAAAGCAGTCAAGAATTCACGACGTTCATCTTTATTGGTTTTAAAATCACCGACAAAAGAAACCGTACGGGTGGTGGATTCCTGTTTGCCTACACCACGCATCATCATGCACATATGTGCAGAATCAATCATAACGGCAACACCACGTGCTTTAGTGACTTCAGCTACAGCTTCAGCAATTTGTTGAGTCAGGTTTTCCTGAATCTGCAAACGACGCGCAAACATTTCAGTAATGCGGGCAAATTTGGATAAACCTAAAACATTACCTTCAGGTAAATAAGCAATATGCACACGACCGTAAAAAGGCAATAAATGGTGTTCGCATAAAGAATAGAATTCAATATTTTTTACTAAAACCATTTCACGGTTGTCAGAAGGGAAGACCGCACTGTTGGTCACTTCTTCCAAAGTTTTGCTATATCCAGACGTTAAATACGAAAAAGCTTTAGCAGCACGCATTGGCGTATCTTTAAGACCAGGACGATTAAGATCTTCACCAACGGCAGTTAAAATGTTGGCGTAGGATTGCTGCATAGACATAAGACGTGTTCACTTACACTGATATCGAACAAGGACGGCATTGTAGCAGAAAACCGCTACAATGCCGTGTTTTGGGGAAAAATTCCGATTACTGTTTAAATTTAGGGTTTTTTTCGCTTCGTTTGAGCAAGACTAAAACGGCACCCGTACCACCTTGCTTTTCAGGTGCACTGACAAACGCTAAAACATCACGGTGTTGACGAAGCCAGCCATTGACATAGGTTTTTAAAATGGCTTCTGGACCTTTACCATGCACAATTTTAATGACATTTTGATTTTCATCTTTGGCCATTTGAATGATCTGTAATACCGCAGCTCGCGCATCTTCAACCGTACAACCATGTAGATCCACTGCCTCAAACCAGCGCAGGTTACCGGCTTTTAAATCTTCAAACACTTTGTGCTGTAAAGTTGCAATGCGATAGCTTAATGTAGCTTGACTGGCAACGGGATTAAGCATGGCTTGGGTATCAGAAAGCTCTGCATTGTCTATTTGCATTGGGCCAGTGGCTGAAGCACGTTTCGCTAATGTTTGGGCATCCATCTTTTTCTTTTTGTTCTTTTCAATCGGCGCAATATTACTGGTGTCCATTTTTTTGACACCTTGCATCGACTTTTGGAACAAATCGAAATCATCTTCCTGTTCTTGCTGGGCCTGAGCTTTAGGCTCAGGTTGCTTGGCAAGAGCAGTTGAATGCGGATTGGTCATTTGCTTTTTAAAAGATTTCAGCAAGTTGTACTGATCTTTCGAAAGCGAAGAATCATGTTTACTCATAATCTTAATTATTCATCAAACAGGTTCAGGCTGACCAAATAATGCGGTGAATGCATGATCTGGACGAGGCTGTTTCATAAAACTTTCACCCACAAGGAAGGCATGAATATCATGCTGTTGCATCATGTGGACATCATTTGGTGTGGCAATACCACTTTCAGTCACCAGTAAACGTGAAGGCTCAAGCAATTTCTTCAAACGCAGAGAGGTATTTAAATCGACATCAAAGGTTTTTAAATTACGGTTATTCACGCCTAGCAGACAACGTTCTGAAAGTCTCAGTGCACGTTCAAGCTCAGCTTCATCATGCACTTCAACCAGAACATCCAGATTGTGTTCAAAGGCAGTTTTAGACATTTCTTCCAGTTGCTGGTCAGACAGACACGCCACAATGAGAAGAATACAGTCTGCATGCAGGGCACGTGCTTCAATCACACCATAAGGATCAATCAGGAAATCTTTGCGTAGAGCAGGAAGGGTACAATGTGAACGAGCAATCGCAATATTTTCGTCCGCACCTTGGAAGAAGTCCACATCAGTCAGTACCGATAAACAGACTGCGCCCGCTTGCTCATATTGCTGGGCAATTTCAGCAGGATTAAAATTTTCACGAATCACGCCTTTAGACGGTGATGCTTTCTTAATTTCAGCAATCACGCCTGGACGTTTGCTTAACAGGCTTTGCGCGAAACCACGTACAGGTGTCGCTGCCTGCGCCAGTTCTTCAACATCTTTTAAGCTATGTTGTTTTAAACGTGCAGCAAATTCTATCTGCTTGCGGTCAACAATTTTACCTAAAATCGTATTTGTGATATCTAACATGACAATATTTCCTTTATAGCCTTAAGCTTCGTATTCTTTGAGGGTTTTGGTGAATTCAGACAAAACGCTCATTTTTTCTAAAGCTTGTCCACCGTAAATAATGTCATGTGCCAATGCCACACCTTGTTTATAGCTTGTGGTTAAACCGGAGACATAAATGCCTGCACCTGCATTGAGTGCAATCATGTTGGCCGCTTTTTCGCCTTTTGCCGATTTTTTCTTGCCCAAAGCATCTTTAATTAAAGCCAGGCTTTCAGCTGAATCTTCAACAATTAAACCGGTTAAAGTCTGTGATTCAATATCGACATCTTCAGGGTTAATCATCCATTCGGTGATTTCACCATCTTTTAGTTCAGCGACATAAGTTGAAGATGCAAGGCTGATTTCATCTAAACCATCTTTAGAATGAACCACCATGACATGTTCAGCACCCAATTGTTTCATGACTTCGGCAATCGGGCGACACAGTTCATTCGAGAATACACCCAGTACAAAACGTTGTACTCCTGCCGGATTGGTCAGTGGACCAAGCAAGTTGAAAATACTGCGAATACCCAGTTCTTGACGTGGACCCACGGCATATTTCATGGCTTTGTGATGATTCGGTGCAAATAAAAAGCCGACACCCATTTCACGGATACAGCGTTCAGTTTGCTGCATATTCAGGTTTAGGTTAATGCCTGCTTTTTCAAGCAAGTCAGATGAACCTGATTTTGAAGACACGCCTCGGTTACCATGCTTGGCAATGGTTGCACCGGCAGCAGCAATTACAAAACTGGATGCTGTAGAGACATTAAACAGGTTTTGACCGTCACCGCCAGTACCCACGATATCGACTAAATGTGGAATATCGCTAACATCAATTTTAATGGCAAACTCACGCATGACACGTGCAGCAGCAGTAATTTCATCAATACTTTCGCCTTTTAAGCGTAAGCCCATCATCACCGCACCGATTTGAGCATCGGTTGCTTCACCGGACATGATGCTACGCATCACATCTTCCATTTGTGGCTGGGTCAGGTGAATCTGTTTGGTAATATTATTTAAAGCTTGTTGAATGTTCATTATTTTCGTTACGCTCTTTATGCATAAATTTCGAGAAAGTTCTGGAAGATTTGATGACCATGTTGGCTCAAAATAGATTCAGGGTGGAACTGCACGCCTTCGACGGCTAATGTCTTATGTTTAACACCCATGATTTCTTCCATACTGCCATCGGCTTCATTGGTCCAGCAGGTCACTTCCAAACAATCTGGTACGGTTGCCTGATCAATCACCAGTGAATGATAGCGTGTCGCAGAAAAGGGGGAAGGCAGGTTGCTAAAGATGCCTTTGTTACTGTGATACATATCGGACAAGCGACCGTGCATGACGTTCTTTGCGCGAATAATATCCCCACCAAAAGCCTGGCCAATCGCTTGATGTCCCAAACACACGCCAAGCAATGGGATTTTGCCGGCAAAGTGCTGAATGGCTGGAATTGAAATTCCGGCTTCACTTGGTGAACAAGGGCCAGGACCAATCACCAGATACTGGGGTTGCCATCGCTCGATATCTTCCAATGTCACGGCATCATTACGGACTACTTTTACGTCTTGATTTAACTCGCCAAAATATTGAACGATGTTATAGGTAAAGGAGTCATAGTTGTCGATCATGAGAAGCATATTCGATGTAACCTCTTGAAATGTATTGCAATGAGCTTTTAGTATTTCAACCATTACTCACAATGTTACTCACTTCATGCAAAGTGACTAATAAAACAGGCATTAAAAAGCCGCTTATTAAGCGGCTACTTTATCAGTTTTTGAATGTCTTGTGACAACTTCGTTCACATAACTATTTAGATAGTAACTTCGTGGTCCATCCTTATGTGGAGCGGTTATTTCTCCTTTTTTGATTCGATCATAAAGAGTGGGTTCGCTCATGTTCATTCGACTAGCGAACTCCTTGATACTTACTCGACGCTCATCTTGATGAGCAAGGGCATTTTTCAGCTCTTGCATTTCATCAAAGATCGCCTGAAGTAAATTATGTTCTGATTCAGTATGCATCATCACAATCCCTCCAATTTCTTATCTGTCTCAAGACAACTTTCAACATCTGCGATGGCTCCGCGAAGCCTTTCTGTTTCTGGATTTATCCAGCGCAAAATAGACTGACGTTGCAATTCCTTCTTAGCCAAATCAAGCCCACCATAAGACTCAACCAACTCACGACTTTCAACAAGGCGTTTTAGGTCGTCCATTTTTACCAATTCATTCAACTGAACTTTGATATGAGATACACACGTATTTTCATTAATAAACATTCTCCCATCATTGGTGACATGGGTATGATTCGGATAATCTCGAACTAAATTTCTTGTATATTGGAGACCATGCTCTTTCATGAACTTATTCGCTTTCATGACACCTCCTTCAAACTCTGCAAGATAGTAAAAGGCAACTTCACGTCAACGCCTTTCACTTCATTCCGTTCCACATAATCGTTAAAAACTTCATACGCCAATTCAACTTCTTCACTGTTCAACTCAATCCCAGTACCGCCAATTTTCCGAGCTGCTAAAGATTCAATGAGGTCTTTGGCTTGTTCTAGTTTTTCAGTCATTTCGATCCACCTTAATTTGAGCAACACCACCACAAGAAAAATGTGCATTACTGGTCATGTTTTTCGCACCATCATCTTGCCAAGTGAAGCTATCAAACACAGCATCAGCCACAGGGATTTCAAAAGCTTCCATTTGTACATGCATTAACTTCAAACCATCTTTTAGCTCATCCAAGCAATCATCAATTCGATCTACAGGAATACCTAGAAGGTCTTTTAGGCTTTCAATCTTGTATTCAGTCATTGGTTGGCTCCTGTGCTTCAGCTTTTCGATACTCACTGCCCAAAATTTCAATAGCTACTGGCGAAACCTTTAGCGATGTTTCAAACTTGAAATACTCACCTTTTTTCCAAGATAAGCCGTAAGCAGAACCCCAAGGCAAAATATCTTCAGCCAAAATAATCTTACTCAGCTCATCGTAAGCCATGGACTTCGGCTTCATAGCGTCATATTCAGCCTTATGCTCTTTGGCAGTAGCACGAGGCAAAACAGCTAAATAACCACTTTTATGCTTTGATGTTTTCCATTTTGTTTTATCAATTTCAGCCTTTGGGTCTACCGACATATTGCAAAAACGAATACCATTTTGAATACTGTCGTGTGTTTGATGCATCTCAAAGCCATAGTGCTTACAGAGTTTTGTGACTTGCTCATAAAAGGCATCACGTTTATCCATAAAAGCATCAATTTTTGCCAAGGTTTCAGCATCTTCAATTTTGTAATAGCTATTTTCGCTCATCCCTTTTGCTCCTGTGTTTCGATCATAGCTTCCTGAATCATAAGTTCATAAAGATGGGTCATACGACTGGTAATGATTGAAAGATCACTAACCTGCAAATATTTGCGGATTGCCTTGCTAAGCAACTGCTCACTTGGCTCTTTCCGCACCAAAACAAACCCTTCCGGCACCGCTTGGGCTTTGGTTCTATTCAACCCAATGAGCCAAGAATCCCATGCAACTTGAGTTGGTTCATGCAAATACTCATCACACTCATCAACCGCAAAACCATAGCCTGCAAACTCAACAAGACCTGTATCAGTTAAATGCTGCTCAAATGCTTCTCTTTCTTTTTGAATATCCATCACGCATTTGCTCCTGTTAATTTTTCAATTTTTTCAGCAAGAAGGTTTGCATCAACCACCACGTAATCTTCACCGTCATTTTTTGCCCTGAATGACCAGACAGCTACCCATGATTGCAATTCATTACCAATAGTGATTACTTCCGGCACCGCTTGAGCTTTGGCTTGCCATGCATCCCATGCTGCCTGAGTTTTTGAATCATAGAATGTGTAGCTGTAATTGCGACCAGTCTCACCATCCGTGCTTAATTTTTTGCTTTCAGCCCAAGCTTTGAATCCTTTAATATCCATCACGCCACCTCGCCAAAAGGGTTGTATTTCTTGAATTCTTCAAACAACTGAGTCGCAGGCTTATTCAGTCGACCATTCGCCATAATCATCACGTTACGCGGGAAATTTCTGCCAGACGCTTCGCAATAGAACAAAACACCTGACGCATTTGTCACGCCCTTATAGCCGATACTGACAAGCCAGATAATGAAGGCTTCGCTCATGAGTGGATGAACTAAACTGCGCTTTTTCATCTGTACCCCCAGCTATTCACAAAATCCTGAATGCAATCTTCAATGCCAAAAAGATTGATATCCTTGTACGTTTTAATCCGACCGTTGTGCTGGATTAACAGCACGCGAGTTAGGGATGAGTAGGAATAGTTCATTAATCACCCACCCATTTAGAGCCTTTGCGGTAGTATTCAATTTCGCGTGACCCTTGATCTTGAATAACAGTCTTAACCACATTTGGACCATTCGTTCTAGGTGGTTCAAAGCAACCGATTTTTGTCACAGTCCAGGACTCAAAACCTTGATGATGAGAAACCCAATTAACACCATCAGAATAGAATGAGCCGCGCGCATCTATGCGGTGGTGTGTAGTCATTCCACCGTATGTGTCGTAGTGAGTGGCATCAACTGGAACACCATTCACCAAAACAACTTTATTAAGTCCTTTTTTTGCCATCTCGAAATCCATAAGGATTTTATCGAGAGGATTAATTTTTGGAGCGGGAAAGGTTTTTAAGACAGTCATTATTGCCACCCCATTTGATCAATTTTAGCTTTGCATGCATTGTGAATTTGCTGTGCAAACTGAGTGCCTTTGAAGTAGTTGTAAGGTTTAGCTAGATCAGCTTTTGACTGAGCATTATTAATATCAACCAATGCTTGCTGACATTCTGCTTCAGTGGCTATTGGTTTTTGTGCAGGCTGTTGCTGCGTAGATTGTTGTGCTTGAGCCTGTTTTTCTTCTTCAGGTAAATCTTCACCTGCATAGATATATAAACCCAAACCATGAGCAGCGATTGCTTTCACCAGACAGCGCATCATTGCGCTATTCACATCAAAAGCATTTGGTTTTGGAATGGCTTTATTTTGATTGTTCATTACCGGCAGAAACATATAGATGCTTTTGCCAAACATAGTGACATCGCAGTGAACCATCATTGTTCCATCTGGGAAAACCATAGGCTCTCTAAAGGCCCAAACAGTCATTGGGTCAGCTTTCATTGCCTCACTAACTGCAAACGTCCACGATAAATAAGTAAAACGACCTTTTTTTTCAGTATGTTGGTTTACGTTGATTTTGGAGAGTGTTGTGAAGTTATTAACAACCTCTACTGGATTAACTTGAGCATTCATAATTACCCCCTAAGCCGCTTCTTCTAAGATGTAGCTTTTGATCTTATTGAGACGCAGCACAACATCGTTTTGATAGGCAATGCGCGTTTTATCGCTGAACTCACCAGAAAGACTTAATTCATAAGATTCAGAGCCACGGCCAAGATAAGTAATGTGAATCCAATTGCTTTTGATAACTGAAACCGTGTCGCTTGGATCAGATAGGGCAACCAGTTCTTCAGCAACTTTACGAGCTAATGTTTCAAGTCGAATAGCTTCGATAGAGAACAATTCAGGTTTAGCTATTGCGTTCATGATTGGTCTCCTTTTTCAAAGAATCCAGATAAGCTAGACGCTCAACACCTTGTGTATGGCCACGCTCAAACGCTTTTGTGGTTTCATCAGCCTGACCACCTACAGCACCCATCCAAGCTAAATGTTCAATAAGGTCAAGAAGAACCTTGTTTGCATCTTCTTGCTTCGGATTTACACGAAAATCAGATTCGTATTCGCAGCCTTCATCTGAGGTGTATTTAAGTTTTGCTTGGAAATTAGAAAGACTCATCAGCGATTCCCTCCATTAGCGGAAAACTGCAACTGGTGTTTAACCGCCATTCGTTCCTGATGATCTACGTCATTCGAACAACCATGAACAGCCATCAGTGTTAAGGCTGAAATAGTCGCAATTAAAACGGCTGCTGCCATCAGATCACCAAGACGCAGAAGAAGGCTTGGTTTACGCATTTCAGCTTCAGTCGGCTGCTGATAAAGAATTGCAGTCGTTTGACTTTTGTTCGTGTCAAACTCTGGGGTTTGACTGTGGGATGCGGTTTGGGTCATAATAATCTCACTCACAAGTAAGGTGTGGGTCGTGCCTCAAGTTGTTCTAGCAACGTTGGGGCTTTTCTTTGTTTCGATGAAATTAATATAACTTAAGTTATAAAGAGGTGTCAATAACATAGAGAATATTATTTATAATTTTTGTTATAACTGATGTAATAAAAAAGGCGCTACATGAGCGCCTTTATAATTTAGGGAATCTACATCGCTCCGCCTTTCCAGCAAATACGACCTTCAATTTCTATTTTTTCTTTAATTTCTTCTAATGAGAGAATGATATCTGGGTACTGAACCTTGTCAGGATTATCCGATCTAATTACCCAGTGTGTCACCATATTAATAAGGCGCTTCACATAATATTGCTCGTCAATACACAGGAAATAAACCTTATTTGATTTTGGTGTGTTGTCATGCGGATTAACTAAAAGCACCTGACCATCTTCAATGGAAGGGTACATGCTTTCGCCTTTCGCATAGATCACACGCAGATCGTCTGGGTTGGGTAGGCCTTGCTCCCTAATCCACTGGCGACTAAATACCAGACCACCCTTAACCTCCACACTGTCTATGATAGAACCACCGCCACATGAGCCATAGATGTCAAACTGAGGAACGAGAACATATTCGTCAACACTTGGTTTTTCACCTGGGTTTTCACCGCCAACTACAACAAAGTCATTAAGGCTTCCAGACTGCTTCTTTATGTACTCTTTTCCGTAGATTAGATAGTCAACCGATGTATTTAAAGCTTTTGCTACCTGGGCAATGTATTTAGAGTTGTCGGTTTCATTATTCTCTATTTTAGAGATAGCGGCTTGCGACACCTCTGACTTTTTAGCCAGTGCTGATTGTGACAATCCCAATCTGGTGCGTGCTTCTCTGACACGATCACCGCAAGTTAAACCAACCATAAGAAGACTCATAACAAATAATTACCTGTGTAATAATTTAACGCAATTTAAAATAACATGGATTATTGACTTGTCAAAACAAAAGTTATAAATTATAACCTAAGTTATAGTTAGGGATAGCCTATGAATTGGGAATCGATTATTAATCAGCTGTTGGAAAAGATGACCCAAAAAGAATTGGCAGCTTTAGCTGGCTGTTCACAGCCGTTTATTTCCTTGTTGTCATCTGGACAACGGAAGAATGTGGATTTCACTACTGGGCAGAAAATCATTTCGCTCTGTGTAATCCATGAGATTGAAACCACCAAAAACGAGAAAGCCCCAGCTACCGCAAATAGCTAGGGCTTTTGTGTCTAAATCCTAAGGAGATTCAAACATGAATATGATGACACAATTTAATCATAATCAACAGAGTATGACAAGCCTTGATATTTCAGAGCTTGTTCAATCCCGCCATGACAAAGTAAAGCAATCAATTGAAAGGCTTGCTGAGCGTGGTGTTATTACTTTACCCCCAATGGGGGAAAAGGCCACAGCAGGCAGACCCACAACTTTTTATGTTTTTTCAGGTGAACAAGGCAAGCGTGACAGCATTATTGTGGTCGCTCAACTTTGCCCAGAGTTTACCGCAGCATTAGTTGATCGCTGGGCAGAATTGGAAAACCAAAAGCCAGCCGAACTTTCTCGCATGGATCTAATTAAATTAGCTCTAGCTGCTGAAGAAGAAAACATTGCACTTAAGCAATATGTAGCGGTACTTGAACCAAAAGCCGAAGCCTTAGAAACGATTGCAGACACCACCAATACCTATTGTTTGCGTGAATGTGCAAAAACTATCGGTATCAAAGAATCAGAGTTAATCAAACTACTGATTGATAAAAAATGGATCTACCGTGATGCAGATCGCAAGCTTCAACCACATGCTCAATATGTATTGAACAAAGTATTCACTAATCGCACATCACCAGTAATCACCAATCAAAATGATGGTAGAGAGCGCGTGTTCTTACATATGCGCGTCACTGCATTTGGTCTGACTCGTATCACAGGTCTTGTGAATAAGGTTCGTAAAGCGCAGCAGGTGGCGGCATGAGCAACCCAATAAAAATCGGACTGTTGCCGATCACAAAACAGATTGTTGTTGGTCGCGTGAATGAGAAGACAGGATTGTGGGTTGGTGAGCGCACCGACCTGACCAATGACGCTGTAATTGCTGTTGGTGATTACTTGCTTGCAGCCAAGCACTCCATGGAGTTTCCATCACTAGATGGCAAGCGTTATGAAATTTTGGTTCGGGAGGTTTTAGCATGACCGAATCTCCAATCCTCGACCGCTTTACCGCATTCGACCGGGTACGCGGACATGAGCCATTACCGTTCAAATTAGATGGCGACCGTGAGCCACGTTCTGATATTCCACAATGGCAAATCAATCGCACCAATGCACGCTCAGCAGGTCGTAAAACCTTTACCCATACAAACCCATGCCGAGTGTGTGGCGGTCTACTGCGCTTAACTCACAGGGTTTATGCAGGTACGAAAATTAATAAATGTGCGGGGTGTAATTAATGGCTAGAGCAAGAAACATCAAACCTCAGTTTTTCACAAATGATGAGCTTTCAGAATTGCCGCCACTGGCGCGTTTATTGTTTGTCGGCTTATGGACCATTGCAGATTTTAAGGGTTGTTTTGAATACAAGCCAAAGCGTCTAAAAGTTCAACTTTTGCCTTATGACGATTGTGATATCGAACAACTCGTGAGTGCTCTAGATAAATCGCGATTTATCTCGATCTATTCGGTACAAGGTCAAACATTCGGGAAAGTGCTTAATTTTAACAAGCACCAAAACCCGCACAAGAATGAAAAAGAGAAAGGGTCAGACATTCCTGATATTTACCAAAATGATGCAGAAAATGTAATGTTTTCAGACAACTTAGAAGATATCGAGATTAATCACGATCAAAACGGAAGTGATCCTGCTGATTCCCTTAACCTGATTCCTGATTCCTGTTCCCCTATTACTGATACCCCAGTTTCGGTTTCACCGAAATTTGTATTCAAAAGTGAACTTAAAAAATTAGGTGTATCTGAAGAACAAGCATCTGAGTTTATGCAAGTACGAAAAGCCAAGAAGGCGGTAAATACCAAAAACGCTTTCGAGATGCTTATTGCTGAATCTCAAAAAGCAAACCTAAGTTTGGATCAGGCGATTGATTACTGTTTGAAACGTCAAAACCCATGGGGTGCATTTAAAGCCGCTTGGTATGTGAACGAGCAAATAGAAAATCAAAACCCCAATCAACACACCTTCCAAACCGCAGCCCAAAAAACAGCAGCAGAACATGACCGCTGGAGACAGGCTGAACAACAAGCTTTTGGCAACAGTGAGATAGATATCACGCCAAAAAAGTTCTTATTGATTGAGGAGGTGGGTCATGCGTGAGTTCACTAATAAATCGGCTTTGGCTTTGATTTCAAGAATGCGCGGGATGTATGGAAAAAGATTCACAGATCAATGGGCAGGTATTGAACCGGAAGAAATCATCTTCGCCATGGTTGATTGCTTGAATGGTTTATCTGATGACGAATTAAGAGCTGGCTTTGAACGTATGAAAACCAGTGTTTTTTGTCCAAGCATTCCAGAGTTCCGTTCATGGTGCGAAGCTGCAAGCCCGTATTTGACCGAAAACGAAGCTTGGCTACAAGCGGTTAGGTTTGACCGCAAAGGTGGCTCTAGCGAGATTACACGGCTCGCAAAGCAGGCTTATGACCTTGTTCATATGAATAAAGATCAATATCTGGATGCGAGTAAGCAAAATTTCTTCATGTTTCGTGATTCTTATTTGCGAATAGTGGAAGAAGCAAAGCGAAATGGCATTCGTGATGAGGTGATTCCCGCACCTAAGCGTGTTGAGTACAAAGCTGAGCCACTCGAAAAAACTCCTGTCATACAGCATACGCCAGAGCAAAAAGAGTGGGTTGAAAACCGCATCAAGGAATTGCAGGAGGCAGGTGAGAGCCTACCGAAATCTATGTTCCAGGCTTATTCAGAAATGGCAAAACAGAGGGTTGAACAATGAAGCGTAAAAATCCTCGCGTTAATCACTTCCGTGATGTGCTGCTTCGTAGCTTTGAATTGATGTGCTTATTTGCCAATGAGTGTGGATTTACCCGTCAAGAAGTTGAGTTGGCTTTGGTTGGGTTCGATGTGCCTGATGAAATGTATGAAGCGTTTTTGGGCTGGGTTGAAGAACAAGGTTTAGGGGGTGGGGTGTGACTAGACTCGAACATTTATCACAATTCAGCAATGCGGTGCTTAGTCCTGAGTTGAATACGTGTGTGATTCCGATGCCAAAACATGGGTCGGGATGGGCTGAGATTTTCGACCACAACAACAGTGATTTAAAAGCGGATGATATTGCGTTTCGTAAAAAGTGGTGTGAACAGCAAGCTGATCTAATCGGTGAATTTGGTGCAGTGATGGAGGTGGCTTCATGAAAGCAAGCGATAACAAAGCTGTGGATTGGGTGAACTCGCAAAACCGCTCCAAATCTGCATTTGAAAAGCGTATGGATATTTTGATTTATGCGGTTCATGCCAGTGCTGATTTCACAGTTAAGGATATTTACGAGAGGGTAGTTGATTGTCAGGTAATGACTGTTCGCCAGTGCCTAAAAGACTTAATTGAATGCGGGTATTTGATCAAGACAACGATTTACACATTTAAAGCTACGGAAATGGCAAAACAATTATTTGGGGAAAGTAATGCAACTCACTAAAGAAGAATTTATCAAACATGCTGTGTTACCTCGCAGTCAGTACAAACGCAATTCGCAAGAAGAAATCAGCAAGCGTGCCTTAAGCGAGAAGCTTGCAAAAGAAGTGGCTGAATTTGAGAAGCGCAAAAAGATTACTGAGCTGCCTTGTGGTTTTTCTTATGAGGTGAAGACAGGTGGTTTTACTGATGCAAATGCAAATCAAAAAAGAACGGAATCAAAAAAATATCGCATGGAGGTGCAGCAGGAATTAATGATTCGATATGCGGAAAAGGTCGGATCAGACTGGATTGAGCTTTCAAAAACAATAGGCGGTGTAAGTCCCTCTCAGTTGCGTAGGGCTTACCAGGGGAAAGTTGAGCTTGTAGTGGCTTGGCCAAAAGTGAAGAAGCACATTGAAAGCGTTTTGACGGGGAAAGCAGCATGAAAAAAACCAAACAAAAACTATCCGCAACTTGGGAAATTCTATCCACAGCCGAGTATGTAGAAGGCTTGGATCGTGATGTAAACGATGATGACTTGAAGCTGATCTACCAAGGCTCTTTTGTTCCGTTGTTTTTGGCTCATCGTGTAGACCGTAAGCAAATCTGGAATGTGGTGATTAAGACCACTGCAAAGGCTGATGACGGCACGATTCATGAGCATGAAATGGAATGGTCATTTAACAAGTTGATGAGCATCAAAGAAGTGATTAGCGGTGCAAAGCATATCAAAGTTGAACGTGACGGCTTGAAGGTTCGTTGGAGTGGTGTGTCTGACCAGTGGGTTAAAACAGTGGATGAGGATTTAAAAGGACTTACAGCAGTGAGTGCATGGGCGACTGCAACGTGTGTCGGAATGGTTGAGCAAGTGAATCCGGCTGCAACTCTGCTGAGTCGAATTCAAGGGATGGTGGTGGCATGAACTTAATCGAAAAATTGGGGTTAGAGAAGTGTAAGGCGATTGTGGAAAACCATGCAACTTGCTACATGCCAAGAATATTTAAGTACTGGTCAGAAAGCTTAAATGATTATGTGCTTGCGGAGAAATACGCAACAGCTTCAGTTGAGGCTATCCGCACCGCTCTAGCCGACCACGACCGCACTGACCATTGCAGTGATATCCGAATCATATTTCCCCGAGTACGAAGGTGATTGAGAGATGAGTGAGTCTAAGCAGATCTTAAAAGAACAGTTTATTGAACACTTCCTTTTTGATTACACCGACAAGGATGAATTTGAGATTCAAATGCTCTCAGAAATATTTGAGGGAATTTATTATCAAAAAGATAAACACTTCAAACCTGAAAGCAAGTATTGGCAGGTCTTTCGTTGCTTGCAGGACCAACAAGCCATCATCAATAACCTTAAAACCCAACTCAACAACATGGAGGCTTGTTATATCGGGGTAAAGAAGAAATTGGAGGATCAGCATAAGAAAGTTGATGAGGTTTTGGAATATCTAGATGGTGAGAGTGCTAACCGCTGGGGCTTATGGAAAGAAAAAGCGGACATGATGGAACAGGGTGCGAGTAATGCATTTGAGGAGGCATATTGGATGGTTAAGAAGGCTCTGCGAGGTGAGTGAGAGATGAACGAATTGAGCTATGCAGGGAATGCAAATCAAGCCTTTTTAAACAAACTAATGACGGTAGCTTAAATATGAGGTGGAGCGACGGACAGCTAGAGGAACATCTAAACAAGCATCAAATGCGAAAAAATAAGGGGCAGGCGCAACTTAAAAAGAAAATTGAAGCAAAGGTACGTAAAGCAAACAAAACGCTAAATACGAGCAATGGTGAAGAAATACAGATAGGTGAAATTAGAACAATTTTAGACTGTGAAATTGCAACAGTTCCACCTTCTGTAAATCACTACTGGGTAGCAGCAGGGAAGCGTAGATATTTGAGTGATCGGGCTATCGCTTTCCATGAGGTCATTAAAATTTTAGTACCGGCATTAGGTTCAACTTCACGTTTAAAACTAGATGTGACGTTTCATTTTCCTGACCGATTACGCAGAGACATAGACAACTATCTCAAAGCAACAATAGACAGTTTAGTGAAATGTGGATTCTGTGCCGATGATGAGCAATTTGACACGTTAATAGTGAATCGTGGCCATGTTGTGGATGGCGGTTTGATAAAAATTAAAGTTTTTGAGTTGGGGTGATTTATGAACATGACGGTTGATTTATTAGCTTCTGCGGACTCTCCTCGCGCGCGCGCGCGTTTCATTAACCAGCGAACCAAGAAAAAGGTTAAAGAATTCCTCGTAAAACGTCGTGGATACAAGCGTCCAGACTTCAACCGCATGATCTTAGATTTAGGCCGCTTAGGCTGGACACATGAAAAGATTGCGGACGTTCTACCAGTGTCTGGTGCGTCTACAGTCAGTGAATGGTCAAGAGGTGGTATTCCCAATTACGACAATGGCGATGCATTCATTTTGCTTTGGCAGATTGAGGTTGGTCTAGATCGCTACCCACGTGAAGGTGAATGGGCAACGTACAAATACAAGATAGGGCAATTAGACATGTTTGATGATTGGGATGAATTAGATGCTGTGATTGAGCAGCTGGATCAGGAGATTGAGAAGTGAGCGAGTCAAGAGCAAAGTTCAATGAGTACATACTCAATAAGTACCCCAATAGGTCGCCAAAAATATTACTTCAGTTAAAGCGAATTAATCACTCCGATTATGTTTATGAAGTCCAGGAGGTTCAGAATTTATGGGAGCTATGGATCTACCAACAGACCAAGGTTGATGGCCTTGAGCTTAGGCATTGAAGAATCACACAACAAACCCTAACACCTAACGACCAACACTAAAGCCTCAATCAACCCATTGGGGCTTTTTTCATGGCACGTCAACCAAGAACACCAGGTGCAACAACAGAAGCACCGAAAACAACAGAAGTAGTCACTCCAACCACGGCGCAACAATCCGATGATGTTTTAAATGAAATCCTCGGTACGCCTGATTCTAAGGATGCTGAAACTACTGCTTCAACCGAACCAACTGGTACAGCTTATAAACCTGAAATTTTACTTATGGGTGAACCTATCGATGAAGATCCACAGGCTAAAAATGAATATGAAGAATTCCTTGAGTGGCGAAAAAACAAAGCTGTAGCAGCCAAACCAGTAGCACCGCATGTACCTAGTGAACCAGTTGCTAAGCAAACACATTCATTTCTTGGCCCTGATGGTTGGACAACTAAGGAGATTGATTAATGTGCGGAAAACCTAAAACAGTCGAGCAAGATCCAGAAGGCGATGCACAACGTGCAGCTGAAAAGGCAACGGCTGAGGCAAATACCAAGAAAGCTATGCGCCGTACTTCAGCAGGAAGCATGAGTGTTCTGGGTGCACAGCCTGACATCTCTAAAACCAAGTCAACTCTAGGCGGTGGCTAATATGACTGACGCTCGTAAGTTTGTTGCTCGTTTAAATCAACTTAAATCTGCACGTTCACAGTATGAATCGCACTGGGCAGATTGCTATAAATACGGTGCACCAGAGCGTCAGCAAAACTTTAGTTCTGATTCAAGTGTGAAAGGTCAGCGTGAAACTGAACGTGCCGATTTATACGATTCAACAGCAGCTGATGCACTTCAAGTTCTGGTTTCAATGATCATGAACGGCGTAACTCCTGCTAATGCCATTTGGTTTAAAGCGCAGCCTGATGGTGTGGATGATATTTCTGTCTTAACTGAAGGTGAACGATGGCTTGAAGATGCTGCTCAATTCATGTGGCGCAATATCCATGCAGCAAACTTTGACAGTGAAAGCTTTGAAACGGTCACTGACATTGTTACTGCAGGTTGGGGCGTTCTCTATACGGATATTGATCGTGAAGCAGGTGGCGGTTATGTCTTTGAGTCTTGGCACATTGGGAACTGTTTTATTGGCTCAACACGTGCTGATGGTCGAATAGATACTATTTACCGTGAACATGAAATGACAGTTGAAACCATGATCAATACTTATGGTGAAAAGAACTGTCATCACAGTGTAGTTGAGAAAGCCAAGAACTCACCAGATGAGAAGATGAAGCTGCTACACGTGATTCAACCACGTAAGCAAGTAGGGGTAGGTCAGATCAACAAAGCTATGCCTTTTGCCTCATACCACGTTGATATCGACAACAATTACACCATGAAGGAATCCGGGTACCACGAATTTCCATGCTCGGTACCACGTTTAAGACGCTTGCCCAATTCAGTCTATGGCAATGGTCAAATGACGATTGCACTACCTGATGCCAAGACTGCCAATGAGTTGATGAAGAATACAGTTCGTTCAGCAGATTTGCAGTTAGGTGGCATGTGGATCGCAGAAGATGACGGCGTATTAAATCCTCATACCGTTCGTATTGGTCCACGCAAAGTCATCATTGCCAATTCAGTTGATTCAATGAAGCGCCTGGATGATGGCACCAACTTTCAAATTGCAGATTACTTACTCACCAACATTCAAGGCGGCATCCGTCGCAAGTTAATGGCTGATCAGTTGCCAAACATCGGCACCACTCAAATGACAGCTACAGAGATTCACACACGTGTTGAATTAATTCGTCAAATGCTTGGACCTATGTATGGGCGACTTCAAACTGAGTACCTGCAATCAATCTTAGATCGTTGTTTTGGTCTGGCTATTCGCTCTGGTGCTTTAGGCCAGCCACCTGAAGAACTTTGGGGCAGTAATCTTTCATTCAAGTTTGTATCGCCTATGGCACGTTCACAGCGCATGGAAGAAGTGACAGCAACAGAACAGTACATCATGAGTCTTTCTCAGTTTGCACAGGTAGATCAAACCATTCTAGACAATGTTGATTTTGATGCGGTTGCCGTCTTTGTCGGGAATGGTCGTGGTGTTCCACAAAACATTATGCGTACCGCCGATGAAGTTAAAGAGCTTCGTGATATGCGCCAAAAGGCACAGGAAGCGCAGAAACAGGCAGAGCAGCAGCAGCAGATGATGCAAATGGCAGGCAATGCAGTTGCTAAAGGCATTGAGAAGCAAGTGGGTACGGAGACGATGCAATGATTTTTTACATAGCTTTGATGCTTATCGCCGGACTTATTCTTGCCGTTGGGTGGTGGAATGAAGTCAATAAAAACCGAGTGCTTGATGGTAAATGGTTTGATGAAACCATTGTGTCTAGCAAATTACGCAATGAAAAACATCACGAATGGGAGCGTGCAGAAGTATTACAGGAACAAGTTTTTGCATTGAAGCACACCATTGTCGATCTTGAGACTGAATTATCTGAACGTCCATTACCCACACCAGAAGAAGAACCAGAAACAGGCAATTTTGTTAAACGCAAAGCCATACGTCGTGCAACCCCTGAAACCTATCGAAATGTATTTGATCTAGACATCAATGGTCAGCGTGTACTTGATCATTTGCAACTTACTTTTGCCAATAAATCTACCTATGTCCGTGGCGGTCAAGATGCTGAACGTGAGTCTTGTTTTAAAGCAGGACAGGCGAACGTCATAGGTTTTATTTTCAATCAAATCAATCAAGCGAATAACCCAGACTATAAGGAAGAAGTAAATGACTGAGCAAACCACAGAGACTCAAACTCAAGATGAAAACACCGAGCAAACTCAAACTAGCGTGTTAGCAGGTGATCAAACTCAGGGTGATGAAACTCAGACTCAAACCACAGAAGAAACTACAGCTGCACCTGGTGCGCCTGAATCAATTGATGGTTATGAAGTCAATGTTGAAGGCTTTAACTATGACGAATTCAAGGCGATTCCTGAAAACCAAGAGTTCTTAGAGCGTGCACGTGAAGCAGGTCTGGACAGTAAAAGCTTAAATTTCTTGCTTGGTGAATATAACCAGTTAATTCCTTCACTCATGGAAGGTAATGCGGCTTTAGACAATGAAGCATGCGTATCTGCCATGAAAGAAACGTGGGGAGCAGATACCGATACTAATTTTGGCTTTGCAAAAGCTGCTGCAAATAATGCTATTCAGAACGGCATTCTTACACCAGAAGAAGTGAACAGCCCTGAATTTGGTAACAATCCACTAGTGTTAAAAATGGCGGCTTATTTCGGTCAACAGCTTAATGAAGATACACCCCCTTCTAACACCCAACAAAGCGGTGCAGTAGATGTTCAATCATTGATGGCATCGGAAGCGTATTTAAACGATAAGCACCCAGATCACAAGTCTGTGTCCGCACAAGTTGAACGCTACTACAGCAAGACTTACAAATAAGGGGATAGCCAATGGCTAACGAAAACAAAATCACGGCAGCGTTTGTTCAGCAGTTTCATGACACATATGAAATTGCGTCAGCACAGAATGAATCGCGCTTGCTTAAAACTGTTGTAAATCGCGGAAAGATTACGGGTGAATCTTTTACGATTAACGACATGGGCCAAGTGGAAATGTCTGCGTCTGGTGCTCGTATGGGCAACACGACTTGGACAATTCCGGATGCAGGTGTGCGCTCAGTCTTGATGAATGACTTTGATCTATTCATTCCGATTGAACCGCGTGATGTTCCAAAGTTAAAAGCCAATCCACAAGATAAATACATGAAGCTTTTGCTGAGTGCGCGTGGTCGAAAAATTGACGACATTATTTATCAAGCGGCAGTTGGTTCTGTAAGCCGTAAAGTGGTTGATGATGCAGGTGCTACTTCTACTACTGCGGTTGCATTGCCAGCAGGTCAAATCATCTTGTCGGCATTCGGCACATTGAAGCAGCAGCTTGTAAAAGCTAAATCAATTTTCCGTAAAAACGAAAACGATGAGCATAACGGCGAGCAGCTTTACATTCTGTACAGCTCAACAATGCTTGAGAAAATCTTGGGCGATACTACGCTTACATCTGCCGACTTCATGGCCGGTAAAATGCTGCAAGAAGGTGGTGTTGGTGGCAAGTGGTTAGGCTTCAACTGGGTTCCATACGAAAAGCTAAACGATGGTGCTACAGCTGGAACAACTAAGCGTACCGTTGCTTACTGTGGATCTGCCGTACATTTTGGCGATGCAGATATTACAAGCTTCGATATCTCGACTCGTCCAGACAAAAAGAACATGAAACAGGTTGGTGGTGTTCATTCATTTGCAGCAGGTCGTGCGAATGAAACCAAAGTAGTCGCAATTGATTTTGTAGTCTAACAGTCAACTTTGGCTTCACACCTCTGAGCAGGGTGTGAGGTCTTTTTTATAAGGAGCAGCCAAAATGATTCAATTCTTAATGTGTCTTTTTGGTTTTCATGGTGCGACTGAAGTTGAATACGCGGCTGATGAAGAAACCAAAGTATGTCGCGATTGTCTAAAAGAGAAAGGAAAATAAGATGTCTAAAAAATTATTAGCTTTATCAATGTGTGCTTATTTGGGTTCAATGGCTGTGCATGCCGCAACTATGACACGTCAAGAATATAATGATTTCCGTGGGTGGCAATTGCCTGAAAGCGAAAACGGTGAAGATCAAGGTTATTTGATTGAAGACCGTGAAGGTAAAAAAAATACTGAGCAGCTTGAAGGTTTTGTTCAGTGGTTGCCTGAAGATGAGTTTAAGCGAAAGTTCAAACCACAACCAAAAACCCACATCGAACGTATGCTTGAAGAAAAAGAAGCTCTTGATACAAAGCTTAATGCGCTGAAATCATTTTTAGCCAAAGTTGCTACGAATGAGGCACCGATGCTAACGGATGATCAGGTGGGTAATTTAGAAGAACAATGTGAAGCTATGCAAAGCTATTCGGACGTTTTAGGTATTCGCATTGAATACGACAAAGAATATTTAAAAGCTGTAGGCGGCTAACTCTAACACCCAACAAACCAAACCTTAAAAGCCTTCAAGATCATTAAAACTTGAGGGCTTTTTCTATGACAACTACAAAAGTTTCAATCTGCAATGAAGCACTGAGCATGATTGGTGCAAAGACAATTCAATCCTTTGATGACAATACAGAAAATGCACGTCGTTGTGCAGCTATCTACGATTCATCACGTCGGGCATTGCTTCGTATGCATCCTTGGTCATTTGCCAAAAGACGCGCACAGCTTGCACCAGTGACAACTTACCCCGCATTTGGTTATAGCCATGCTTTCCCATTACCTAAGGATTTCATTCGCGTCATTAGTGCAGGTGAATACAATTACGAGTTTGAGGAGCGTCATATTCTTGCTGATACCAATCTAATTAACCTGGTGTATGTAGCAGATCAGGACAATGAAGAACTATGGGATTCACTATTTTCTGAATGCATGGCGTTGTATCTGGTCCATAAGCTTGCTAAGCCAATCACAGGCAGTCAAACCGAAGCTGATAGCGCATGGCAAAAACTACAAAATATACTTAAACAGGCACGTGCGATTAATGGTCAGGAACGTCCGGCACAGGACTTTGCAGCAGATTATTACCCTTCATTGATGGGAGTGCGTTACTAATGAAGCAGCACATCATGAAGAATAATTTCAGTGCCGGTGAATTAGCTCCAACACTGTATACACGTACCGATATTCAGCAGTACAGCAACGGCGCAAAGACGCTTAAAAACGTGATTCCATTGGTAGAAGGGGGTGTTCGGAAAAGACCGGGTACTTTCTTTTTAAGTACTCAGGATAATGCAGTCCGTTTAATTCCGTTTGTTGTGAATTCGAACAATTCATTTTTGATTGTTTTAAAGCCTAATCTAATTGAGGTTATTAATCCTAAAACAATGATTCGGATTGCTAATTTTGCAAGCCCATACACCAAAGAACAAATACCTAACATACAGTTTGTTCAGTATCGCTATGAAATGTTTATGACGCATAGTGAAGTGCCGGTTCATCGGTTGTCATGCAATTCAGATTATTGGAATTGGCAAATCAATGAGTTTGTTTATTCGCATGTTCCAACTGATTCTGAAAGTGCACGCTACCCATTTCGAAAGGGTCAATCATCAGGAAAGGATCTGGGCGTATTCGTATCATTCACACTTCAAGCAATCAACAATTGGGTTGAAACACAGCCTTATTTAGCTGGTGACGTTGTTGCTTACACTGGTATTTATTTTCAAGCACTTCGAGACAACACAAATAAGCAGCCTGATTTAAATTTCGCAGATTGGGCACCCACTACAGCTGAACTCGGGGCGGTATTTACTGCAGCAGATGTAGGTAAGTACATCGAAGTAAACGGCGGGATTATTAAAATTACGCAGTACATCAATGCAGATTGGGTCAACGGCGAAATTCTTAAAAAGCTTGATGCCAATATTCTAGCAATTGAGCGTTCATGGGGCATTACCCCTCCTGCATTCAATGGGGTGAATGGCTACCCTCGTTGCTGCACTTACTATAAACAGCGTTTAGTTCTGGCCAATACAAAAAAAGCACCGAATAAAATTTGGTTTAGTGGTGTGGGTGCCAATGGTAATTTCCTTGAAACCACAGAGGATGGCGATGCATTCAGTATTGTTTCAGCATCAGGTTTAGCCAACAGTATTTTGTTCTTAGAAGCACAGCGCGGTGTGGTATGTCTCACATCGGGCGGTGAATACATGGTCGACTCAGACGGCGCCTTGACACCTACAACCGTAAATATTAACGAACACAGTGCATATGGTGCTTATCCAATCACACGGCCTGAACGAGTGGGTAATGAATTGCTATTTGTACAACGTGGCGGTGAGCGTGTACGTGCCTTGACCTATCGTTTTGAAGTGGACGGATTGGTTTCTCCGGAGATCAGCTCTTTATCTTCTCACATTGGTGAGATCCACAAAGGTATCAATGAAATTTCATACCAACAAGAACCCGAAAATATTGTCTGGTGTGTATTGGGTGATGGCAAAGTAGCATCGATTACATTTAACCGAGATCAAGAAGTCATTGCATGGGCGCAGCATGATTTCGGTGGATCTGTACTTAGCATTAGTTCTATTCCGACTCAACTAGGCTCAGATCGTGCATTCATGCTCATCAATCGTGGTGGAACTGTTTGTTTAGAAGAATTGTCTTTTGATGCCTTGGTTGATTCTCAACGTAGCGTAAATCTTGTCGCTGATACCGTAGACAAAGGCGTGACCTACCTAAACAACATTTCAGCTTATCAGCGTGATGGTGATGCAGTTTACCAGGTTGGATTTACTGACAATGGTGCAACCATGACATTTGATGGAATGGCAGGGCAATCTATTAATTTTGGTCAGGCTATCGAATGCATTGTTGAGCTATTTCCGCCAGAGCTTAGCCAAGCACCCATGTCATCACTCATGCATAAGGCAAAAGTAGACCGTATAAGCTTCTTCTTTAACAAAACCATTGCACCTGAAATCAACGGTGAATTAATCGAATTATTTACCTATGGTGATAACCCTTTAGAGCCTCGAAAACCCCACACAGGCTATCACTTGCATGAAGGTGGATCATGGGAAAGTCTGCATGAAGTGCCTTTAGTAATTTCACACAACAAACCGCTACCGTTTCACTTGCAAGCTATAGCTATGCAAATGTCTATCAATGAGAAATAACCATGCGATTACGTGTAGCAACGCTTCCCGATGTGCCTGCAATGGTCGCATTGGGGCAGGAATTTATTAAAGAAGCGCCAAATTATCAAAGCCGTCCTTACGTTACTGAGCATGCAGAAAAGCACTTCACCAGTTTAATTAAGGGTGGCGGTGTGATCTTTCTAGTTGAGCATCAGGAGCAAATCATTGGTGGTTTTGTGGGTCGTATAGGTGGTGACTGGTTCAACGATATAAAAATTGCATTTGATGATGTGCTGTATGTAGCACCTGAGTTTAGAAAATCCAGAGCAGCTTACATGCTGATTCAAGCGTTTATCCGATGGGCACAATTGATGGGTGCTGATCGTATCCAGTGTGGTACCACAACAGGCGTTGAATCGGCGGCATGCATTCGTTTGTACAAACACTTTGGATTCACCGAATACGGCACAGTATTGGATTTGGAGCTAAAAGCATGAGCGATATTATTTCACCGGATAATACTGGGCTTTTGGCTCATATCTTAGGCGATATTCAAAACAAGGCTTATATCGACGTAGTCCGTAATGTTCAGCAGCAAATTACCGATAATGCTGAATTGATTGATGTGCCTGTAGTTCACCACTTTGCACCTGGTGTTTATATGCGCCAGATGGATGCTAAAGCAGGAACTCTTGTCGTTAGCAAAATGCACCGTACGGAGCATATGAATATCTTGCTCACTGGATCTCTAACCGTCGCTACTGAAAACGGCATTGAATTATTGAAGGCACCGGTTGTTTTAAAATCCATGCCAGGAACAAAACGCATTGGTTATTTTCATGAAGATAGTTCATGGATCACGGTGCATCCGACCAATGAAACAGATTTAGAAATCATTGAGCAGCAAGTAATTGTACCGGATGATGAGATTGATCAATTCCTTGCATCACTTCCAAGCAAATGTAAGGAGATTGAATAATGTCGTGGATGGCAGTAGCAGCAGTGGCAGCAGTAGCAAGTACGGCTATTGCAGGTATTTCAGCATACAACTCTAACAAAGGCATGGAAGAACAAGCTGAAGCCGATGGTAGAGCACAATCAGCACGTGGGCGATTAGAAGCTGAACGTATCCGCAAGGAAAAGGAAAAGGCTCAGTCAACAGCACGTGCAGCACTTGCAGGAAATGGGCTTGATGTGAATGAAGGTACATCAATTGTCATCAATGATGAGATTGAAAGAGCAGGTAACTATGATGCGAATATGGCTGAAATTACAGGCTATAACTCATCACAACAATTAAAAGCCGCGGCTAGTCAGCATAGAAGTAATGCCAATACAGCAGCAGCTACAGGTGTCTTAAATAGCGTTTCGGCTGGTTTAAATACTAAAAATGGGTGGAAATAATGGCTAAAATTCCGATGGGTAATTTTGGTAATGCGATGCCCAGTATTGATCGTATCCAAATGCCACAAAATCAAACGGGTCAGATGATTGTAGGTGCATTGCAGAATATTTCTCAAGTTACTGGTAAGCGAGCGCAAAACCTACAGCAAGAACAGGAAAAAGCAGAAGTATCAGCTAAGGTTTTGGAGTTGCACAACAACAAGATTGACGAACAAGAAGCCAAAATCAAGCTTGATGATACGCTTACTACTGAAATGAACGAGCAGGTGACATTGCTTAAAAACGATGTATCCAATGGAGCACTAAAAGCCCAAGATGCAAATGCGACTTTGCAGAAATGGTCACAAGATCGTTATAAGCAGCTTGAAAATGAAATGCCTGGTCATGCTCAAAAACAGTTAAAGCAATACTGGGATGAAAACGTGATTAAGCAGGCACCCGGCTTTTTACCGTTACAACTTCGTGCTGATGCTCAAAAGTCTGTTCAATTGGTGGATCGTGCTTTTGATATTGCAACTCGTTATGAAGAAAAACAGGGTGAGGAATATTTAGATACCTATCTAAGCACCGCTGATATATCTGAAGCCGCTAAGGGTGAGATGCGCCAAAAATACAAATCCACTCGTAACTTGATGTCAGTCGATGGGGTCATTAGTGATGCTGTATCAGCTAAAGATACGGCAAGACTACAAGGCTTAATTACTGATTTAGATGGTGGCAAGTATGCATATCTTGACGGTGCAACGGCGCAGCAAAAGAAAGCACAGGCTTTAAGCCGAATTGATGCCATTACCAAACAAGTTGAAGTTGAGGAAAATAAACGAAAAACAGAATCAGGCAAGGTATTTAATGAGTTTAAATCTCAGGTTTTGACTGGTCGTGCCTTGGATGATGATTATCTGGTGAATGTAGGTACTGCGGTAAAAGGTACTGAGCATGAAGCGGAATATCAATTTTATAAGCAACAGTCTACCAACTTTCAAAGCTTTGGCCGTAAGTCTACCAGTCAAATGTTAGAGCTGATTAATCAGCAAAAAGCCAAAATGAAGAACAGTACAACCAGTGATGCTGTGACTGAAGAAAAGGTTTTGGGTGTGTATGAAAGTTTATACCAGGAGAAGCTAAGTTTACTCAAAGATAATCCAAATCAAGCGGTACGTGAAATAGGGCTGAAAGTTAATGAGCTCAGTGCTACTGAATTAAAAACCAATCCTTCTTCCTGGACACAAAAAGCGATTGATAATGGTACAAGCCAGTTAGCCCTTAAAGATGCAAATATAAAACTTGCACCAATTTCTGCCGAGGATTTACCTGAAGCTAAAAAGGCTTTCGAAGGCATGGGGGTAAATGACAAAATCAATTTCATTGGCGGCTTGGTTTCCAATGCAAAAAAATACGGCACAAAAGGTCATGCAATCTGGGGGGCTACTTTGGGTCAGTTAGGCGGTGGCGACCAGTCATATATCTTGGCAGGCATTGCACGTATGAATGGCTTTAAATCAGATAAAGGTGAAGATGTAGCAACTGCAATTGTGAGTGGTACACAGGCACTTAAAAACAAGCAAATGCTTATGCCGAAAGATGAACTACTGAAGCAAAAATTTAATGAATATGTGGGTAATTCCGCTTCCGGTAATACCGCCAACATGACGTTTTCAGGCTTTAAATCTATTTATGCTCACCTTACTGAACGTGATAACTATCAGCATAAAGATAAGGATGATATTAGCGATTCTTTAGCAAAAACAGCATTAAGCATGGCGACTGGTGGTGTGTACGAGCAACCAGTGAAATATGGTAATCAAAAGAATTGGAAAGTATCCAAACCATACGGCATGAGAGATGATGTATTTAACAATCACCTAGAAAGCGGCTATGCGACAATTTCAAAAAATACAGGTATTCCAGTATCTGATCTTGAAGGTTTTCGTTTACGTCGTTCGGATAAGCGTTCTGCAAAGGGTGAAATTCAATATGATTTGATCAATGAACGTGGTAATCCGTTGCAATCGGGCGGTAATTACTGGCGTATCAATATCAAAGGAGCAACCAAGTAATGAGTAACTGGCTGTCAGAATATTCAGGTGAAGATCAGCTGCAGGTCGATCAGCTCAACGCCAAAGGGATTGCACATAAAGCAACCCAACAAAAAAAAGAGCCTGGCTTATTTGATGGTGCTGGCTCAGCTATCCCGCGGGGTGCTTTAGCGGGTGCGGTAAAAGTTGTTGATACGGTTGCCAAGCCTTTTGAACGTGTTGCTGACCACATTGGATATTCTGTCAACGACACATTAAACGGTGGTTTAGATGGGGCGCTTGATGTACGTGAGCCATCATTTTCCGAAATTCATGCTGATAAAAATAAAGAACGTCAAAACAAGTTGGTCATGGAAATTGAGCAGCTTGAAGATAAAGAAAATACAGGGCTGATCGGCAATATCGGTTTTGGTGTTTCTGACTTTGCCACACGTGCAGTACTTGGTAGCTTGGCAGGTGGTCCCGTGGGTGCGGTTGCTACAACCGGATTATCTGAAACCAATTACAGTTATGAAGATTTAACGCATAAAGGTGTTGATTCTGGTACGGCTGCAAAGGTTGCTGTAATTGATGGTGTGGTAGCAGGTGCATCGGCTGCTTTGCCTATTAACTATGGTTTTAAAGGCGCAGGCGGTTTAGTAAAAGATGCAGCATTGTCTATTGGCGGTGCAACAGCGTTATCTACTGGTGGTCAGGCTTTAAGTGGGGAAATTCTCAAATCAGAGGACTACAATAAACAAGCCAAAAAATATGAAATTACCGCTGAAAGTGTCGGCACTGAACTTGTCTTGAATGGCTTGTTATTCGGTGCAGGTCGTTATGCTCAAGGCTTAAATAAAGATATTGATGCAGAACTACATAATATTGATGTAGATGCATTAGAGACTAGAAATACACAAATTCAATCCGCATTGGTTTTGAATGAAATGCAGCTTGAGGATGCAGCCGCACCGGTTAAACCATCTGACCCAATTCAGCACAATAACCATCTTAAAAACATGAGTGGTGCAGTTGAAAGCTTAAAAGCAGGTCGTCCGGTGAATGTGGTTCATCCTGTTAAAGGTGAAGAAAAACAAAAGCCTGTTAATTATGATTCTATGGCTTTACCAACCAATGCAAAAACAATTGCACGTAGAGCACAGCAAGAGGGCGTAGATCCGTCGGTAGCATTAACCATTTCCCATCTTGAAACAGGTGGCTCATTCAGCCATACAGCCAAAAATAAAAAATCTACCGCACACGGCTTGTTTCAGGTACTTGATAAAACTTGGAAGGGTCAAGGCGGTGGTGATCGGAACAACGTTGATGAGCAAATCAAACAAGGCTTAAAACACATTAAGAATGCTAATGCATCAATGCGTAAAAGTTTAGGACGTGATCCGGTTGCCCATGAGCAATATCTAGGTCACTTACTTGGACCGGGTGGAGCAGCTGCAGTTTTAAAAGCAGACCCAAATGCAAAGCTGATTGATATTGTCCGTAAATATGATTCTAAGAATGCCGATGCCATCGTGAACAATAACGGTATGTCTGGCTTATCGGTTGGTCAGGCTATTGGCAAGTGGCAAACCAAGTGGAATCGGCTTAGTTCTCGTTATGGCGGCAATGGCACCAGTACCGCTATTGGCATGGATGGATCAAGCTATGACATGGCCTATGAAGTTAAATCACTAGATGAACTAATTGCATCAAATGATGCAGCATATGGCGTAAATCCTAATTACCCATCTGAATTGCAGCCACGTGATCGGACACGCGAAGCATCACGTCAGCAGATTGAGGATATGGCGAATGATTTACGTCCTGAACTACTAGGTGAATCAAACATGCTGTCAAACGGTGCCCCAATCATCGGCATGGATGGTGTTGTTGAATCAGGCAATGGTCGAACACTGGCCATTGGTAAAGCTTATGAAAATGGACGCGCTGAAGAATACCGTGCCTACATTGAACAATATGCAGCGGATCGAGGTTGGGATATATCAGGCATTAATAAGCCTGTTTTAGTGCGTACACGGCTTACTGATACAGACCGTGTGCAATTCACCAAGTTAGCGAATGAGTCCGATGTGTCGCAATTCAGCGCGTCTGAGCGTGCAGCCAGTGACGTAGATCGTTTGCCCGATGCTTCACTTCTTCAAATTAATGGCGACGGTACGATTAATTTAGATCAGTCAATGGACTATGTTCGCAACTTCATTGCATCGTTACCAAAAGCAGAACAGGGCAGCGTTATCACTGGTGATGGTCGATTGTCTCAAGAGGGTAAACGTCGTATTGAATCAGCCGTTGCTCAGCATGCATACGGTGATTCTAGTCTTGTAACGAGACTGGCTGAAAACTTGGATGATGATAGTAAGACCGTACTTAATGCTTTGCTTCGTGCAGCTCCACAATTGTCTCAGTTAGACGCTTTGGTGAAACAAGGTGGTCGTCATCAAAACAGTATTGCCAAAGACTTGGCACAAGCAGCACAAAAACTGAGTGATTTAAAAGCCAGTGGTATGCGTGTTGATGATTATTTAAATCAAGGCCAGTTGATTGATGATGGACTTGCACCTGGTGCGCGTGATTTCTTAAATGTATTTGATCAAAACAATCGTAGTGCAAAAGCAATTGGTGAAAACATCCAAAGCCGAATAGATGAAATTGAATCTATGGGAGATCCGCGACAAGGTTCACTGTTTGGCGATGGTCCAGAAGAATCAGCCGCATTAGATATCATCATGCAAAACCCTGATCAACATATCAGTGTGACTCGTTATGATCCTGACGGTAATGTTGAAGAAATCACAATGACCTTACGTGAACGTCTGGATGAGTTGGAAGCCGAAGCAAAACAAGCAGAACAAGACACACTTGCAACACAAGCAGCAATTAGCTGTGCGCTACAGTTTGGAGAATAAATAATGAAAGACCAATGCAAAGCAGCTGTAGCCAAAGCTCTCGGCAAACAATCATTAAACCAACAAGAAGCCACGGACATTGAAAACCGGATCAAGGATGCTATGAAGTCTTTAGCCAAAAAAGATATTCAGAATTGGCGCAATTTATCCGATGCAGACAAGTTGGTGAAAGCCGGTGAATTTGTTGCTACCGATATTCAGGAACAGTTAAAACGAAAGCATAAAATAGCGGCTCAAGACATTTTAACGCAATCTAAAAACCTTGCTGCTTTAGATCATACCAACTTAACCGCCAGTGAAGTTGTAGACCGAATAGTGGCACCGCATGGCGATATGTCGGGGGTTCAATCGATTGATTCTAAATCACGTGCCATTGCTTCAATTTACCGTGGTGATCTGGTGGACTTCTACACCAATATCAAAGGCGGTTTAGGTATATTTACTGATGCAGATTTAGTTCAAAAAATTGTACGTGAACGTTTTGGACAAGACACTGGCGATGCTTTGGCCAAGAAGATCAGCGACAAGATGGGCGATGTATTTGAAGGTATGCGTCAGCGGTTCAATAGATCGGGTGGTGACATTGGTAAGCTTGATGATTGGGGATTGCCACAAACACATGACTTACAAAAAATCGCTATTGCCGGGAAAGATGCATGGGTAAACAAAGCTGAAAGCCTGATTGATACATCCAAATACGTGCATGAGGATGGTTCATTTTATTCTCAACAACAGATTCGTGAATTGCTTGAATACTCGTTTGATACGCTCACCAGTAATGGTGCAAACAAGACTGAAATAGGTCGTCAAGCTGCAGGTGGTTCATCATCCAAAGTAACCAGTCGTCATTCTGAAAGTCGTGTACTGCATTTTAAAGATGCCGATGCCTGGTTAGATTACCAATCTGATTTTGGTGGTATGCCTTTTGTAGATCTGGTGGAGGCGCACATAAATGGATTATCTAAAGATATTGCACTGGTTGAAAACTTGGGAAGTAATCCACGTAATGCCATGCGTATTTTGATGGATGCAGCAGAGAAAAAAGATTGGGCAAAAGGTGTTGATGCCAATGTCACAGGTAAATCACGTAAACGCGCACAAACCATGTTTGATGAGTTTTCAGGGCAGAACACACCACAGTCAGAAGTACTGGCTAATTTAGGCTTGGCGTATCGCTCTATGAATGTTGCATCGATGTTGGGTGGTACCACACTTTCATCTATCACCGATCAGGCAATGATTGCCAAAACTGCTTCTATTCACAACATTGCATTCCGTAAAACCTTTGGTGAATTACTTACACAATTGAATCCTAAAAATTCAGAAGATCGTGAACTGGCACACAGCTTAGGTTTAGCTACTGAAGAAATGCTTGGATCTATTGCACGATGGTCGGATGATGGTCTGACTTCGGTACATGGTAAATCTCAAAAGTTAGCACGTGTATCAAGTGGTATTGCTTCACAGGTCATGCGTGTTTCTGGACTTAATGCATTAACAGCAGCTTCAAAAGTTGGCTTTAGTAAAATGCTGATGGAGAAATACGGACGTTTAAGCCGTGACAAAGCATGGTCAGACCTACATGCAGATGATCGTGAGCTCATGGAAAAAACCGGATTGAGTGAACGTGCATGGGAAGTAATGCGCCTGGCTGATCCAGTTGTGGACCGTAAAGGCAATCAGCTTATGTCGGCTCGTTCTATCTATGAAATTCCAGATGAGCAATTAACTAAGTTTGGTAATCCGCAAAAAGTAAAAGATGAAATTGCATCCCAGTTTCAGGCCCATTTACTAGATGAGCAAGGCATGGCAGTTGTTGAAGCCGGACTGCGTGAACGTACCTTTATGACACCTGGTCTGAGAAAGGGAACAGCTATGGGCGAGATTGTAAAATCCATGCTGCAATTTAAATCATTCTCTGCATCATTCTTAATGCGTCACGGTTCACGTGCAATGGCTCAACCAACCTTGGGCGGCAAAGCTGCTTATGCTGCTTCATTGATTGCTATGACCACTGTTTTAGGCGGTTTGGTTGTTCAACTAAAAGAACTGGTAAACGGTAATGATCCATTAACAATGTGGGATAGTGAAGATCCGGAAAAGTCTTTAGAGTTCTTTAAGCGTTCATTTGTAGCCGGTGGTGGTCTGCCAGTACTTGGTGATATTTTAGTTGCAGGTATGGACGCCAGTGGACGTGATGCAACCGATTTCTTAGGTGGTCCATTCGGTTCAGACTTTAAAACCCTATTAAATTTAACAGTAGGCAATGCAACTCAAATGTCTAATGGCACAGAAACCAATGCAGGCAATGAGGCGTTTAAGTACCTTAAAGGTAAAGTTCCTGCTCAAAATTTGTGGTACACCAAGGCTGCAACAAATCGTATGGTTTTCGATGAATTTCAAGATATGATTGCACCAGGCTATAGAGAAAAATTATTGCGTAAGGCTGAGCGTGAGCATGGCCGAACTCGCTGGTTAGGTGATGATATTGGCGATATTCAGGCTCCGGATTTTGAGAGGGTGGTTCAATGATTAAATGGAAATATAAAGGCAAGCATTATTATTTTGATCACGTGCCTGCGCTTGGGATTATTGCTTTTTTGTTTGGTGCTCCAATGTTGGTTGCATGGTCTGAAAATCACTACATCAATTATTTATCGCCTTGGAATATCATTCCGGTTGCACTGGCAATCTATTTGATTTACTTAAACTGCATTAATTCATATAAGCCATACTATTTTGACAAATCGGGTAAAAAGATTATTGGTGAAGAGCCGAAAGACTAAACACCCAACAAACCTCCACCTGATCCCTCGTATAAGTAATTTATACGGGGGATTTTTATATGCGTGACGAAAAGAAAACTGGAAAGTTAAAGCCTGAAACCAAAGAGAAATTGGAGCTTTGTTTAGAGATGGCCTCAATCGATGCGGTGGATTTACTCACAGAAGCATACGGTAAAGACATTTTTGACAAAGAAGGGCGAGGTGACAAAGTTTGGCTGTACAAAGGCGCAAAAGAAGCCCTGACATGCTTGGAGAAATTAAAGCGCGTATTGTTTGATGATGAGCAAACCACTGGTAGTACAGATGGTCGCAATATTTCGGCAGAGGCACAGGCAGCTAAACTGCTTGAAAGCGTGGCTAAAAAGTTAGAAGAACGCAAACAGCGTCCGAGCTAATTCATGATTAAGGTCAGCTTTGCTGCGTTCTTTCTGATTTATGCGGAAGCCATGAATTGGGAAGTGCCGGATTTCCATTTAGATGTCTGTGATTTCTTGGAGGATTACGGGCCGCTTGGCTTATTGATGATGCCACGTGGTCACGGTAAATCTACGATTCTGGATATCTATAACGCATGGAAGCTGTACTGCAGTAATGAGCATTTAATTCTGCACCAGGCGGCAACGGACAAGGATGCAGCAAAAGCCAGTCGAGGCACTGAACAGGTTGTTGAGAAGCATCCACTGTGCCAATTATTTGGTGTGCATAAAGCACGTGGTGAACTGCAAAAATGGTGGATCAGTGGCTCGAGTGATGTACGTCACGGCTCTATTCATGCACGCGGTGTTCTTTCCAACGTTACTGGTGCACGCGCTAACGAGATCCAAAACGATGACGTGGAAATGCCTTCCAACATCGGCACACCAGAAGCACGTGAAAAACTACGTTATCGCCTATCTGAACAAACTCACATTCTAATACCAGGTGGACAAAAGCTATTTGTCGGCACACCGCATACGCACGATTCCCTATACACGCAGATTCAAAAACTAGGAGCGAAATGTATGATTTTGCGTATGTTTGAAAAAGAAAAACGATTTGAAAATATCACTGAATGTTTAAGTGATTTTGATCCGGTTTATATTTTTAGCGGTATTAGCAATACAGCACGACTACTCAAAAGAGACCAGGATTACTTTATTCATAAGATTGGTGCTGCTTTCAAGATCATGTTCAAGGAAACCCATTATCTGATTGACCTATACAGTGAATCGCTATGGCCTGAACGTTTTACTGATACAGAAATGGATAAGCGTCGCAAAGAGTGTCGAACCCTGAATGAATGGGATTCACAGTATCAGATGCATGCCAAGCCTATTGGTGATGTGCGTCTTGATCCTGACAAGATGATTCCTTATGACTGTGAGCCAGTTTTAAGACGTGCCAATGGTAAATACATCATGATGCTGGGTGATCGTCAGATTGTTGGTCTTACCATGCGATGGGACCCATCATCCGGCAAGCTTAAATCGGATATTTCATCCGTGGCTTTAGTTCTACATGATGACTTTGGCGTGAAGTACTGGCACAGATCTATTGCACTGACTGGTGAAGTTGTCACACATGATGCACATGGAAATATCACTGGTGGTCAAGTATGGCAATTATGCGACCTGATTGAGCAATTCAATGTTCCGAGCTTAACAATTGAAACCAATGGCATTGGTAACTTCGCACCTGCAGCTTTAAAAGGCGCACTGAAAGCACGACGTATTCGTTGCGGGGTGAAAGAACAGCACAATACCGGTAATAAAAATAAACGCATTTTGGAAGCACTAGAAGGCCCATTAATGTCAGGTTTGTTATGGGTGCATACCTCAGTCATTGATACGCCGGAAGAAGGTGAAAATAGCTCAAGGCAGTACAAAAATATGCGCATGTTCAACCCTGCAGTTACTGAACAACCAGATGATGATCTGGATTCTTTGGCGGGTGCCGTCACTGATTCACCAGAACGCATCGGTAAAATACACAGACAAAACGAAGCCCATGAATCGCCTAATTGGAGGACAAACGGTGGTGAAGTTGAAGCCGCCTTAGATTTCGATTAGGGGATAAATCATGGCAGTACCTGAAGAAACGCCATACATTGAGTATGTAGCGAACGGCAGTACAACTGAGTTTGCTCTAGGATTTTATTGCATAAATGATAGTGAGCTTATTGTCACAATAAATGAAATAGAGCCATTGGTGGGTGAGTGGGAATTAATAGATGGTTATATTAAATTTTTAATTGCACCACCTGTTAATTCATTAATTGCAATTAAGCGTAATAGTACTTTATCAAGAACTAGTGACTATCAAACTTATGATAATTCATTGCGCCCTCAATCAATAAATGTTGATTTTGATCAAATATGGCGAGTACTACAAGAATTTGCTCTTCAAAATTCTTTAACTCAAATAAAGTTTCAAGAACTTATCGATCAATTAATTAATGGCAATATTAATGGCTTACCTGCTGAAATATTAGCTCGCATAGCCGGTGATGCAGCAAATTCAATTCTAATAAATCAAGAAGCTTTACGTGCTTATTCTGTCGAACAAAATTTAGAATACTCAGTTCAAGTTGAAAAAGATCGTGCTATTGAAGCTGAACAGAATTTACAGACACAAGTGAATGTAATTGGTGTAGGAAACAAGGGATACAAAACCTACGCACTTATGGATGCAGATAAAGCCAATATTCCTGCAAACTTCAAAGTCACTGTAACCAATGACGCAACGTCTTCAAATAATGGGGATTGGCAGTGGGATGGGGTTGTATTCACCAAGTCAGTTTATGACCCAATCACACAGTCAAATAACTTCACAAAAAGCCTACTGCCTACAGTTTTGAGAGAAAATATGTATAACTCGGCTAATAATACTTCTGGGTTTTATTTAAGACCTGCGGATGGTTTTATTATCGGCCAAGCAGGGAATGCAATTACATCAGTAGCAGTAGAAGCAGGTAAAACTTACGCACTTTATGCAGCAGATGTTCGTTCTGCTTATTTAATTGTCAGCTATAGCACAACAAATAGCGTCTCAGGTGGTAAGCAAAATACACTTGCAACACTAAACAGCACAGCAGATCCGAATATCAAGACATTCACTGTCCCTGCAAATATGAAGTTTGCTTTCATAAATGTATTGTGGCCAAACTTTAGTTTTGATATTCGTGGTTCATTAGTTGTGCAGGAAGGCTCAACAATTGAGTATGTTGTAAAGCAAGCAAATGGGGTGGGTGTCTTTGATTCAAGTGCACAAAAAAGACTGGACGACCTAGATGCTGCAGGTGTGGTTGTTCGATCTGATGTACTTCCCTCTTATACTGGTCCTGCTGTAGCCAAAGTTGCACATACTGGATTAAATGTAACCCCTGCAAATGGTTTACTACGTACTGCAACTGGTACTGATATAGCGCAATTTAATATCACTGAAGGTAAGCGATATTTAATCAAAGCACCAGATTTACGTGCTGCTTATGTTGCAGTTTCTGTAAGTCCAACAACCGATGTTTTCGGTGGTAAACCACAAACGCTCGTCACTCTTACTGAAATTGATGCAACGACAAAAATATTTACTGCACCACCTAATATGAAGTCAGCTTGTATCAATACGCTTTGGTCAAACTTCACTTTAGATATTCGAACAACCTTGGTAATTGAGGAATTAGAAGCACTTGAGGTAACTAAAATTCTCGGTGTTCCAGTCACGGATAAAGCGGCACAGCAAAAAATTAAAGCTTTAGAGGATGGTGGCGCAGGTTCTGGGTATGTGTCGATTTTAAAAAATAAAAGTGTGGTGTGGATTGGGGACTCAATTACTGACGATGCTAACGGTTGGGCGACTAAACGTTATCACGACATCATTGTCGAAACTGTAGGTGGCATGACAACTCAAAACTTAGGTGTTAGCTCATCAGGCTTCGGTAATCGCACTACTGCAGCTTCATATATCACCTTAGAAAACCCCGATTATATTATTCCTTTTATGGGTACAAACGACTTTGGTGTTTTGAATCGTGAGCGAAATGCAAGTGGACTAGCTTATGAAATGGGTGATTTTTTAAGCTCAACGCACTTGACAGTATCAGGGGCTATTAATCTCACACTGACAAATATTTTTGCAGCATATCCACTTGCAAAAATTGGAATTATTACACCTTTACCGCGCGGCACCAGGGCGGGTGGCATTGAGTTTCCGTCACCCAATTGGGGTGAAAACCCACCCAAAAATGTGGATGGAGTTAGCTTAGAAGACATTGCAAATGAGCTGATTAGATACGCAAAACACTATAGTTTACCGATTTTAGATTTGTATCATCATTCGAATTTTAAAGCGTGGAGCATACCTTTTCAAAATGCTTGCATGACTGATGGTGTGCATCCGAATGATCTCGGTCATGCAATCATCGGACAAAAAATACTTAAATTCATGGAATCGCTTTAACACACAGCAAAACCATATCAACCCTGATCTAAAGTTAAATCGGGGTTTTTTAATGTCAAAAATTGGGGGGGATTCATGCAAGAGCATGAAAAAAATTTACTTTTACTTATCGTAATCGGGGCATGTATTGGTTTTGCCAAGCTGCTTGTTTCAGATGAAAAACTGACTTGGCGATTAACAATTGGCAGAACCATCTTAGGCGCAGCAACATCAACGATTGCAGGCGCCATCATTCTGCAAATTCCTGATATTAGCCCACTAGCCTTGATTGCGATTGCATCAGCTCTGGGGATTTTGGGAAGTACATTTATTGAAAACTGGCTTAAGTCGCAATCTACAAAATGGGGTGTTAAATGAAACTAATCGATAACTGGAAGCAGGCCTGGAAACTCAAGTCGGTACAAGTGGGCGCAATTAGCGCCTTTTTCTACATCTTCATGTATGCTGCTTTTGAGTTGCTTTGGCAATTTGGAACTTATTTCCCTCAATTATGGGCTGTGGTTCCTGAAGAAATTAAACAGTTATTACCGCACTCATGGGTTGCTTGGTTAGGTTTCTTAAGCAGCGTCTTAGGTATTTTTGCCCGGTTACGTGCACAACCTGAATTACATGAAGTAAATCAATTCGTCACAGTCACAGCGGGGCACTCTAATAAAGATCCTGGTGCAGTAAATGGCAAATTTAAAGAAGCCGAACTGGTTTCTCAATTTCGCAATGCAGTCGCATATTATTTACGTGAGGCAGGTATTCAATACAAAACGGATGGTGCTGGCACACTCAACCAAGACTTAAACTCAGCAATTAAACTGATTAAAGGATCATCCGTAGCAGTTGAATTCCACATGAATGCTGCGGCATCAAAGCAAGCGAATGGCATTGAAACCATTGCATTACCCAAAGATAAGAAACTGGCTCAAGAGCTATCTAAAGCTGTAGCAGACGTTTTTGGCAGTCGATTGCGTGGCGATAATGGCTGGATTGATCAATCACAATCAGCACGTGGAAAACTTGGATTTATCAGTAATGGTGGTTTAATTGTAGAGCTTGGTTTTATTTCAAATGAAGCTGAATTGGCACAATTTAATGCGAAGTACTGGACTGCTGCTAAAGCTGTGGCAATGATTTTGATTAAGTATTCAAAGTGATTTGAGGGCCCTCAAGTAAGGGATTTATTCTTCCCAGCTATCAATAATATCCGCCCAGTCTTGAAGCATCTGTCTGCGTTCAGTCAGGTGCTTTGAATGGTCGTAAGTCGCTTTGGTTTTATTGGCTTCTTGGTGAGCTAATTGCTTTTCAATCCATTTCTCATCATATCCAAGCTCATTTAACAAAGTTGATGCAGTAGCTCTAAAATCATGCGCTGTGACATTCTGCATGATGTACTGCAATGCTCTATTAATTGTAGTCGCTGGCATCATGCCGCCATTATAAACAGCTTCAAACACATACTTTTTACGACCTGTTAATTTCTTTTGGCGCAGCAAAATTTGATAAACCTGTTCTGACATCGGCACAATATGCGTCTTATTTTTCTTGGTGAGTCGCATGCCTTTTTTAAGCTGTTCACGTGTCTGCTTTTCAAAAGTAATAGTCTTGTTTTCAAAGTCAATAAAAGACCACTGCATGCGTCTAATCTCAACTGTTCTAAGCATTGTGTAAAATAAGCATAGAATGGAATTCACTGTAGACTCGGCACCACCATAACTTTTAATTCTTGATCGAAAATACTTTCGTTCAGCTAAAGTTAATGGCCTTGCATGCTCAACCTCTGGGCGCTCAATCACTTCACGTACCGCATAGGTCGGATCATTCTCAGCTCTTAATGTCGCAATGGCATACCTCATCACAGAGCCAATCTTCTTTCTATTTTCAATTGCTGTAACTTCGCCAGTGCCTCGGTTGTTCTGATCCTGCACACGTTTGACCGTATTTTGCATAATCTTAAGCACGTCAGCCGATGTAACGTCTTTAATGTTCTTATGACCAATCACACCAAATACATCTTTTTCCATGGAACGGCGAAAAGCATCTATATAAGTTTGTGATTTTTCACTTAGTCGCTCAGCTGCATATTCATTCGCAATAATCGCAAAGCTATTTTTATCTATGTTATTTAAATCCAATTTTTGCTGCTGACGGTGTGCAGCTGGATCTATATTGTTTGCGAGTAAGGTTTTTATTTCTTCTTGTTTTTGTCTTGCTTCAGCTAAACCGATAATAGGATACTCACCCAAACTAATCATGGATGCCTTACCTGCGAAGCGATAACGTACACGCCAGAGCTTTGCACCAGTTGAGCGGACTTCAATACAAAGTCCACCTTGGTCTGCAATACGATAAGGTTTGTCCATTGGTTTTAGTTTTTTTATCTTGGTATCGTTGAGCATGTGAGTAACGCGATGACTTGAGTATTGTTACTCACTATATTACTCACAAAAGTGTTTAATTCAATTTAATTATATTTAATGGCATTTAACACGGATTGTATAAAAATAAGGACTTGCTGATTTTGTTTTAATGGTATTTAACAGCATTTAATTGTAGTGGTTATTTTCGATCATTAAAAGCATGAGCTAACCTATTGAAATTTATGCACTTATATGTGCTAGAATAGTCCAGGAATACTCACGTTATGTCCAGTTTCAGAGCGCAACCTTATGTCAATAAAGCTTATTAAAACGGATAAAAAACGGAGTGTGAATAATCATAGCAAAAAATAAGCATTTTCGGCTGAACTATTTCTATGATAATGATTTTAGAGGGATCACATGATGAGAATAGGCGGGTTTATTTGCATTTTATCTTAAGTGAAATTCATCATTCGTTATTTCAATCATTAAAAGCAAATCTAAATATGGCGACTGTATTCAAATTTAAAATCAATAAAATCAATAAAATTAATAAAATCAATAAAATCTAAAATTCAAGTGAACTATTAGATTAATCATAAGTAATTTAGATTTGTATTAAGATTTGATTAGTTGAAGCTGTGCTTAATAAAAGAGCATCAATAAAAGCGAAGGCTATCTAGCCCTGATCCCCAAAATGGCGCACTGTCCCTCTTTATTTAAGTGTTGAAAAAAACGGCGGATTAAAGTGTAAGAAATATAAAATATTGTAAAAATAATGAGATAGGATTGTTCTAATTTTAAATTTAGAAGTGAGGATAAAATGAAAGAGTCGATATATTATCTAATCAAATCATTAGCATGGATAAAAATTAATTTTTAATTCCTTATTTAAATCTAATATTAACAAAATTAAACAAAGTAGCTAAAGATCAAGCGTATTTACAACTTTTAAAAATAAATCTGCACCATTTTGATACACTGGGAGCGGCTTTTTAAACAAATATAATCTAGAGTGTTTGAATATGGTGCATTTGCATTTGCACACAGTATAATAGCCTCAAACTAAAGTATCTAAATCTTCTATTCTGATAAAGAATTCAATATTTTATCTTTGTTTTTTAAAGTTGGTATGGGAATTGCTTAATAACTGCCAACTACTAACACGCACTTAGCAGGTGCAACAAAAAATCATCGGAGCAAAATGAGCATGGCGAACAAGGTCCTTCAACTCATCCAAGAAAGTGGCGCAAAATGGGTCGATTTTCGCTTTACTGATACTAAGGGTAAAGAGCAACACGTAACTTACCCAGCAGATACGATTGACGAAGATACATTTGAAGACGGTAAAATGTTTGATGGTTCTTCAATTGCAGGTTGGAAAGGCATTGAAGCGTCGGACATGATTTTACGTCCAGATGCTGAAACATGCTTCCTTGACCCATTCTTTGCTGAAGCAACAGTTGTTGTCACTTGTGACGTGATTGAGCCTTCAACTGGCCAAGGTTACGACCGTGACCCACGTTCAATTGCTCGCCGTGCAGAAGAATATTTAAAATCTACAGGTATTGGGGATACTGCATTCTTTGGTCCGGAACCAGAATTCTTTGTTTTTGACGAAGTGAAATGGGAAATCGATATGTCTGGCGCGCGCCATACATTAATCGCTGAAGAAGCTGCCTGGTCAACCAACAAAGATTATGAAGGTGGTAACTCAGGTCATCGTCCACGTGTTAAAGGCGGTTACTTCCCGGTTCCTCCTGTGGATTCTTCACATGATATGCGTGCAGAAATGTGTGCAAAAATCGAAGATATCATGGGCCCTGGTCGTGTGGAAGTACATCACCACGAAGTTGCATCTTGCCAGTTAGAAATTGGTGTGAGCTTCAATACTATGGTTCGTAAGGCGGACGAAGTACAACAGTTCAAATATGCAGTTTGGAACGTTGCGCACCAATATGCTAAAACAGCGACCTTTATGCCTAAGCCTATGGTTGGCGATAATGGTTCTGGTATGCACGTTCACATGTCAATCTCTAAAGATGGCAAGAACTTGTTTGCAGGGGATGAATACGCAGGTTTGTCAGAAATGGCGCTTTACTTCATTGGCGGTGTGATCAAACACGCACGTTCATTGAATGCGATTACTAACCCTTCTACTAACTCGTACAAGCGTTTAGTGCCACATTATGAAGCTCCGATTATGCTTGCTTACTCAGCACGTAACCGTTCAGCGTCAATCCGTATTCCTTACGTTTCTAGCCCGAAAGGCAAGCGTATTGAAGCACGTTTCCCAGATCCAATGATGAACCCGTACTTAGGTTTCGCAGCATTGTTGATGGCTGGTCTTGACGGTATCCAAAACAAGATTCACCCAGGTGAAGCTGCTGACAAAAACTTGTATGATCTTCCTCCTGAAGAAGAAGCGAAAATCCCTACAGTTGCGCATAGCCTAGATATGGCGCTTGAAGCACTTCAGGCGGATCATGACTACCTGTTAAAAGGTGGCGTATTCACTAAAGATATGCTTGATGCATATATCGAAGTTAAAACTGAAGAAGTACGTCGCTTGAATACGACGACTCACCCAGTTGAATTCGACATGTACTACAGCCTTTAATTCTGATCTGAATTTAAGCTTGAAAAAACCCGCGCATGTCGCGGGTTTTTTTGTATCATCTGTTTATATTAATGAATATTAGATGACCTATATGGCACAGCGTAAAAAACACACCAGTTTCTATCCTTGGGTTAATCCAAAAGATCATGATCAAGGTTTTAAAATGAATTTTTCTGCTGTGACGTACCTAGAAGTAGGCCGTACTGTGGAAGGTTATAAGCAGGCAGAATTTGTAGCTTTAAAAAATCCCGAGCTGGCGCTGGATTATGCTTATCCGCAAAGTTTTTATTTGAGTGCTGAAGGGATGATTTTAATCAAGACTCCGCAAGGCAAATTTGAAGTGATTGCCAAGACGGATAATTGTTAATCATATTTGATTGAATAGGGTGAGGAAGTGAGGGTTAAGTGAGCTCGGCTATTGCTAACCTGATGTATATATGAGATTAAGAGCAATTAACTTAAACGAGCAGTGGGTTTATGCAGAACAAGCGAGGATATAAAATAGAGGATATGCGAATTCCTGCTGAATTACGCCCGTGGTTGTATGCATACGGTTCTTTGACTCAGCAACTTACTGATGTGGCCGCTGGAATTTTTAAGGTAGAACCGATTCAAGAACATTTTCAGCGTTTGAATTTTAGTGATGCAAAATGGATGAAAATGTCACATCAGCATAGCTCATGGGTGCGTGAAAGCTATTTATATGGTTGTGAAGACCAGCCTTGGGTTAAAGCGAAAAGTATCTTTCCGATTTTAAGTCTGCAGTCCCGTGCACGTATCTTTCAGCATATTGGTAAAAAACCGATTGGCTGGTTCTTATTTCAACGTACCAATCCAGATTGTGAGCGCCGCGTGGTTTTGCTTGAAGATGGCTGGACACGGCAAAGTTGCTATACTTGGCATGGTTGTAAATTTATTGTTCAAGAGACTTTTTTGCCTGCGTTTGAACAGTTTATTCAGCAAAATACTTCACAGTAAAACATTTAACAGAATATGGGTTAAGGACAGTCATGGATACTGCACAACAAATTGCATGGCGTGAGCGTTTAGCAGCGTATTACTATTTATGTCGCTTTGATAAGCCGATTGGTACAGAGTTGGTGTTTTGGCCGACCATGTGGGCATTGTGGATTGCAAACCAAGGCAGGCCAGATTTAAAAGTACTGCTTCTGATGATCTTGGGTATTGTTTTTATGCGTGCAGCAGGCTGTGCCATCAATGATTTTGCTGACCGTAAAGTAGATGGTGCTGTAGCCAGAACCAAGGATCGACCTTTAGCGACAGGCGTGATTAAGCCGATAGAAGCCATTTGGGTATTTTTAATTCTTGTTGCGGCAAGTGCGGCGCTATTATTCTTTTTGCCCATCGAAACCTTTTACTGGTCATTTGGTGCATTGTTATTAGCGTTTATCTATCCATTTATGAAACGCTATACCAACTTGCCGCAAGTATTTTTAGGTGCGGCATTTTCGTGGTCTATTCCGATGGCATATACTGCAGTCGGGCAGACACCTGACTTGACCTGTTGGCTTTTATACTTTGGTAATCTGGCCTGGACGGTGGCTTATGATACGCAATATGCCATTACTGACCGTGAATATGATTTAAAAATAGGCGTAAAATCAACTGCGATTTTATTTGGAAAATACGACATTGAAATCATCTCGCTATTACAGGCAGCAAGTGTACTGCTGATTGGTGGAGCATTGTACCGAGAGAATTTACTTATTCCTTTTGGATTAACTGCATTGCTGGTGGTGGTGGCTGACTTTATCTATCAATGGGCAAAAACTAAAGACAGAAATCCGCAACTCTGCTTTTGGGCATTCCGTCATAACCGTTGGGTAGGACTGATTATTTTTGCCGGAATTTTTATTGCATTGCTGTAATCTTAAAGCGATAAGGTCTAAATAAATTAAAAGCATCGATTGGCGGTGCTTTTTTTTATGACCTGATGAATAGGATTAAAAATGGTTGTACTTCAGTACTTCAAGTATATTGGACTATATTTTTATTGATGAATCCTGTAGGTGTTGATGATGTCACAGTCCAGCTCGAAGCCAAATACGAAGAAGATGATTATTTGGATGACATTGGGGTTATGCATTCCTATTTTTCTGGTGACTATGGCTTATCTTGCAGTCAGTAGTGATGAGAAAAATCAAGAAAAATATAAACAGCAGCAAGCGCAAATACTGGAACGGATTAAAGCACGTGAAGCAGCTGAACAATCTGCTTCAGAAGCGGTTACTGAATCAGCTGAACAGCAAGAAAATAGATGATCTGGATCGGTGAAATCTAGCCACCGATAAGGTGGCTTTCATTGACAGATTGAACTAATTTAAAATGTCTCTTCTTAAGCGATCGGCACTCGGAATATCGGTATAGCGATAAACCTGATAGCCAGCTTCATTTAGCATGGCATCTCGTTCAGCATCTTCCTGTTCTTTGCCTATATGGCTGGGATCATCCAGCTCGATAATGGCAACCACCTCAAGCTTTTGATTCAATAAAACGAAGTCGGTTACTTTACGATTGAACTTATTGCGGATCTTCAAGTTATTGTTGGTAATTAAAGCACTAAAAGCGACTTGGGCCAGAAGATGATGTTGAGGGAAGGTTTCTTTGAGACGAATAAACATCTTGCTTTCGAAATGCGTGATTACACGTTTGGGAAAGAATTTTTGCCGTGGTTTGAACAATTGCTGAAAAACAATAGTCAGTAAAGCAAGACTGGCAATACAACCAATAAGAAAAAAAGTGAATTGACTTGAATCGAACACAATAAAATCTTGATATAAGAAAAAACCCACTCATCAGAGTGGGTTTTTAGAATTTGGCTCTCCAACCTGGGCTCGAACCAGGGACCTGCGGATTAACAGTCCGTCGCTCTACCGACTGAGCTATTGGAGAATCTGATACGCATTCTATGTATCTAAGCTTAAAGGGTCAAGGGCTTATGCTTAAAAAAACCGTGAAAATGAATTGAATGTTTTAAAAATAAACTTATTGCTTGTTATTTAAGCGATTTTATTAAGTTGATATAATTTTCTTTGCTTTGTAAGGGGTGTGCTTTACGGCACTCCTTGATCAATTCCATCAGCTCGGCTTGAGTGAGTTCAGGTTTGAGTTGTTGTTGAATATGTTTTAAAACATCCAGATTCTTTTGGGGTAAATTACGGGTACAATGAAATAAGCGTTCATACATGAGTGCGGAAGCCTGTTTTTTATTTTCAGAATTTTGACTGCATTGAAACACTGCGAACATGACAATAAGTAAAATAATCCAGAAAACCAGAGACTTCATCCAAGTTGTATTCATAAGATTTATTAAAATATTTTTATTAGGATGAACATAACTAAATTTTGATCAGTGAACAATAGATTGGGGAATAATCTATGATTTAAGTAAAAAATGTGGATTAAAGAGAACACATTCAACACATGTGTTGCATATGAAATAGACATTTGATTGATAAAAAAAGCCCACTGCATGATGAGTGGGCTTTTTAGAATCTGGCTCTTCCACCTGGGTTCGAACCAGGGACCTGCGGATTAACAGTCCGTCGCTCTACCGACTGAGCTATGGAAGAATAGATGGCTCTCCAACCTGGGCTCGAACCAGGGACCTGCGGATTAACAGTCCGTCGCTCTACCGACTGAGCTATTGGAGAATCTGATGCGCATTTTAGGGATCAAAACCTAAGTCGTCAACACGTAAATATAAAGAAATGAATCATTTGCCTTATAATTATGCAGATATGCCCGAAAAATAAAAAAACCACCTACAGGAGGTGGTTTTTTATGCAAAAAATAAAATTTATTTCAAATCTTATTTTTCAACGCCCGCTTCTTGGCCAGCATATTTAGCATTTGCGTAATCCCAGTTTACCAAGCTTTCCATGAAAGTTTTGATGTAAGCAGGACGTGCATTACGGTAGTCGATGTAGTAAGCATGTTCCCAAACATCAATCGTCAACACTGCAACTTTACCGTGAGCAAGTGGAGTATCAGCATTTGAAGTTTTAAGAATAGATAAGTTGCCATTTACTTCGTCAGCAACCAACCAAGCCCAACCTGAACCGAATTGAGTGGTTGCAGCAGCAGCAAATTCTTCAGCAAATTTTTCATACGAACCGAAAGCTTCATCAATTTTAGCAGCTAAAGTACCAGTCGCTTTACCACCACCGTTTTTAGTCATACAGTTCCAGTAGAATGTATGGTTCCAAACTTGAGCAGCATTGTTGAATACGCCAACTTTAGCAGCATCACCAGCAGACGCTTTAATGATTTCTTCTAAAGTTTTACCTTCAAGCTCAGTACCCTTGATTAGGTTATTCAAGTTTACAACGTATGTGTTGTGATGTTTGTCGTGATGGTATTCTAAAGTTTCTTTGCTGATATGTGGAGCAAGATCTTCATAACCGTATGGAAGTGCTGGTAAAGTAATCGTTGTCATGTTTTCAATTCCTTGCATTTTGCTGGGTTTTGACATTAAGTGGCTTTATTGTAATGGATTCTTTGCCTAAATTGCGCATTGCTTATAAATAACAATACAGAATAAAGCCTAAATTTATACGTATAAAGGAAATGTCAAACCGTCAAATTTGAATTAAATCGGATTGTTTAATTCGAAGTAACTATACTCAATATCGAACTGTTCTGAAATAGCTTTTGCCAGACGTTGTACCCCATAACGCTCGGTTGCATGATGTCCACACGCGTAATAATGCACATTCAGTTCTTTGGCTTCATAAAAAGTCCGTTCACTGACTTCACCGGAAATATAAGCATCACAATTTCGTTCAGCCGCTTTGCCAATAAAATCTTGTGCGCCACCGGTACAGAAACCGATTTTTTGGATTGATTTTTTATCAGCAGCAAGATGAATGGCATTAAAATCTAAACGCTGAGATACATACAGTTTAAATTCTTCAGCAGATACGGGTTGTTTTAAATAACCAATATTACCAATCGGATGACGTTCACTTGGATCTAGGGCTTCAATATTTTCTAATGCTAAAATATCTGCAATAGCTGCATTATTACCTAAAGTTGGGTGGCTATCTAAAGGTAGATGATAGCCTGCCAGTGAAATATCATGTTGAATTAAACTTTTTATGCGTTTGCCGCGCATGCCAGTAATCGGATAGGGTTCACCTTTCCAGAAATAGCCATGATGGACCAACAGCATATCCGCACCTTGTTCAATTGCGGCTTCAATTGCACCTTGTGATGCAGTCACTGCACACAAAATTTTATTTACATCGGGTTTACCTTCAATTTGCAGACCATTTGGTGCATAGTCTTTAAATTCGGGTGATTTCAGGGTGTGGTCGCACCACTGAATAATCTCATTGAGCTTTGCCATAAATTTCTCAAAAGCCTAAATATTTAACATCATCAAAACATATTTTGAATTGTAACTAAAGCATCACAAAACTCTTTCACTATTTTTATGTTTCCTGCTGTATTTCATTTTACAATGGCGCATAAATTACTTAGTCATCAACGAATTAAAATATTGTTAGAGGAAATTAACGTGCGTCGCACCTTTACATGGTTACCTTGGGTTTTACTCATTTTGGTCACGCTGGGTTTTCTTGCATGGCAACAATACCAACAGCCAAAAGCACCTGTTGCGGCTGATGGCGTAAAAATGCCGGTAGAAAAAGTGGAGCCTTTGGTCAGTACTACGAGGACAGGCGGTATTGATTCTTATAACGCTGCGGTTAAAGTTGCTGCTCCAGCAGTGGTGAATATTTTTACCACTCAAAAAGTAAAGCAGACTGAACATCCATTGTTAAATGATCCTGCCTTCCGTGAATTTTTTGGTGATCAAGTACCAGATCAATTCGGTCAGGAGCAAAATGAAAACAGCTTGGGTTCTGGTGTTATTGTTCGTTCAGATGGTTATATCTTGACTAATAATCATGTGATCGCACAAGCTGATAAAATTGTGGTCGGATTGAATGATGGACGTCGCGCTGTAGCAAAAATTATTGGTACAGACCCCGATACAGATCTTGCCGTAATTAAGATTGAACTGGACAAGCTTCCTGTTTTACCGTTTAAACTGAGTGGTAATGAAGTAGGCGATGTCGTTCTTGCCATTGGTAATCCTTTTGGTGTTGGGCAAACAGTCACTCAAGGGATTATCTCGGCTACCAATCGCTCGGATTTGGGCATTAACACTTATGAAGACTTCATTCAAACCGATGCCGCCATTAATCCAGGGAACTCGGGTGGTGCGCTGATTGATGTTGCAGGTAATTTGATTGGTGTCAATACGGCTATTTTTTCTCAATCTGGTGGTTCATTGGGTATTGGTTTTGCCATTCCAGCGAAAGTGTGCCAGCAAATTCTGAATTTAATTTTGAAAGATGGGCGTGTAGTCCGTGGCTGGTTGGGTATTAGCCTAATGCCAGTCCAACAGGAAAACATTCTTGAACCTAAGCAAGCAGGTGTTGTGGTTGCAGATGTGCTTCCTCAAGGCCCAGCAGCCAAAGCGGGAATTCAAAAAGGCGACAAGATTATTCAAGTCAATGGAGAGCCGATTAATTCTGCTTCACACTTGATTAATTATGTAGCCTTGCAAGCTCCAAATAGCACCATCAAAGTTGAAGTAGTGCGAGATGAGAAACCTTTAAGCCTGAATGTAGTGGTGGCTGAACGTAAAGCGCAGAATAGCAATTCACAATATATTCCTTTACCTCAGCAATAAAACAATCTTTAGATTTATCTATATTCAGATGGGTGAATATAAAAAAGCGCATTTCGATGCGCTTTTCTTTTATTGCTTACTCATTAGATAACTTACATAAATCAAAAAATATTTACTATTAGATTTTTTTAAATCAGTATTGTTTTATTTAATTGATTCGATTTTTATGCTTTTGCGTAGGCGATATCTCTACTTTTGAAAGATCAAAATGAGAACATCAAAATATATTTTGAGTTCGCAAGAAAAACCTTTTATTTCCCATACACAATATCCTTGTCGTGATTGGAAACATGTGGCATCCATGCCACTCTCATAATTCCACTACCTACTAAAATTTATTTTTAATTTTGGCTTTATAAACGACTTGTCATAATTGAAAAATGACTTATGAAAGAAGTCTATTATTCAACAATGATTTTTCTATATCTCTAAAAATTTATGGCTATGAATAGGGTAACTTGATATCAGCTAGATATTCGGAGGTTGAATTTAAAAAAACAGGCAATAAGAATAATTGTTTTTATGATGATTTAAACCGTTCTATATTATTCAGGCAAAAAAAAGCCCGCTTTAATGCTGCGGGCTTTTTCGTATTTGGCTCTCCAACCTGGGCTCGAACCAGGGACCTGCGGATTAACAGTCCGTCGCTCTACCGACTGAGCTATTGGAGAATCTGCATGCGATTATAAGGAGATTTTTTAGGGGGTCAAGCTAAAAGTGTCATGATTCCTTAATTTTTGTGCTGTATGCTTTTTATTTAGACAAATAAATCAAAAATGTTAAAAAAACTTGCACAGCCAAAATCGGCTTGTTAGATTAAATGCATAACAGAGCGTTTGAATGAAAGTTCAAACAGTGTGGATTTAAACCAACTTGCCAGCACTAAAATGGCTAAACAGGAGAAAGCGAATGCGTACGCTGACGATTGCCGAAATTTTTTTAAATTTATCTTTTTATCAAGACAATTATCTTTCCATTATTCAAAATCCAGATCGTTATCAAACTGCTGTTGAAGATGCTTATATCCAAGTGTGGCCTGTTGGAACTCAAGCCTTATATTTGGGTGATTTGTTACAACTTTGGTTTAGCGATAAATGGTTGATTGACTCACCTTGCCAATTGCTTCTAGATAGTTATTCCAATGGTCGTAAGCAACCTTTGCAACGTGATCATGATTTATATTTATACCAGTTGAATGGCAGCGCCTTAACTGGACGAAATAACTCTAAAGTCTGGTCAGTATCAGAACAGAAGAAGCTCTCTGTATCGCTCGATAGCGTATTTAAATATTTATGTATTTATAAAGGCACTTCACGTCCAGAAGTCGATTTTCCAGCGCTAACAAAATCATTTAAATCAGCGATCTAACCCTGATTAAACTACAGAGCTTAAGTGGTTAGCTTAAGCTCTGTTTTGTTATCTTTTAAAGACCGGATTTAACCTTAACGGATAATCATGCAAGTCGCAGTAGCATGGGCATAAAGTTTACCTTCTTCATCGATAATTCTACCTTCAGATATGCCCAGGTTCTTACTCATATTAATGACCGTACCCATAGCATGAAGCTCTTTATTTTTAGGGATAGGACGGCACATTTTTATATTTAAGTCGATAGTGCCGTACCCTACACCAGCTTCTAGCATACTGTGTACTGCGCAACCTGTAACGGAATCCAAAACTGTGGCTGAAAAACCACCGTGTACGCCCCCTAACGGATTTAAATGACGATGATCTGCTTTTACTCTGAAATGAATTGTTCCTTCTGAAACATCATAAGGTTGCATTGGAATAGTTTCACTAATACTTGCAGCTGGAATTTTTCCTGCACACATAGCTTGTAGAAATTGTAGTCCGGTCATTTTTTTTGGATTCATTGTCATTATTTCCTTATTGATTGATCAGTTCCAAAAAGGAACCTAGATTTCAATTAAGCAAAATTTAACCATGTCGTCAACACTCAGCTTTGAGTTAATTCGTGCAAAATGCATGGCTGTAAAAATCATTTTTCCATTTGATTTGAAGCATATGTTCATATATCTAAAATAGTGAATAAAACAAATTGATAAGATAATTGTTTTAAAATTCTTTAATAAAACTTATACAGAGATGAATTTGTCATTTATACATAGAAGAAACAATATTTTAGATATTTTTGATCAGTATTAACGTAATCAAGGAAATAACAATGAATGTATCCTGTTTATGCGGTAAAACTAAGTTCCAAGCAGAATTAAAAAATCATGATGTACACGCCTGTCACTGTTCCATGTGCCGTCAGCAGTCAAGTGGTGTACTGATGAGTGTGGATGTAGAGCCAGACAGTTTAAAGTTTGAAGATCAAGAACATTTAGCGCTATTTTCAATCTTCTGAATGGGGAGAGCGTGGTTTTTGTAGTCGCTGCGGCACCTTGCTTTTCTGGCGTACCCAGGATGGTAGTTATTGCAACATTAATGTCTTTGCCATGCAAGACCAGCCGAAAGATTTAAAACTGACTACAGAAATTTATATTGATAATAAGCCCGATTTTTACCAGTTTAAATATTCTACAGAGCAACTCACTGAGGCTAATGTGATTGCATTGTTTTCTAAAGATCAAGAAGAAAACTAATGGTTGATAAATATGAAAGATGTTGGTTCATCTGTCTTTCTTATAAATTGAATCAGAAAATCTGTATAGATTTAATAAGATATATTCGCTATATCTACGAGATGCGGTTGAAGAGGGATGCTCAACTATGCTGTTTAAGATCTCGATTGCCATGCTGGCTTTTGCAGCCAATTCGGTTTTATGCCGTTTGGCGTTGGCGGGTCATCAAATTGACCCAATCAGTTTTAGCCTAATACGTGTATTTAGCGGTGCAGCCGTTTTATTGCTGCTCTATATATTTTCTGTACAAAAAGCCAAAATCGAATGGAATATTAAGAATGGTTTTTGCCTTGCGCTCTATATGGTGGCTTTTTCACTGGCCTATGTGCATATAGATGCAGGTGTAGGAGCATTGCTTTTGTTTGGTACAGTACAGTTGAGTATGGTCGGCTATGGTTTGTGTCATGGTGAAAAAATCAATATTCAGCGTGGCGTAGGGTTGGGCATCGCAATTCTCGGTATTTTGATTTTGTTGCTGCCGGGCGCAGCAGCACCCAACTTGGTTTATGCGGCCATTATGGTGCTTTCAGGCATAGGCTGGGCAATGTACAGTATTGCGGGTAAGAACATGCAAAACTCGTTGGCAAGTACGCTGGCAAATTTTGTAATGGCTAGTCCTTTTGTATTGCTGGCTTATGCTGCGTTTTATGCACAAAGCTTTGCTCAGCCTCAAGGGGTGCTTTTAGCAGTACTTTCAGGCGGCTTAGCATCTAGCGGTGCTTATGTACTGTGGTATGTCATAGTGAAGCGTATTGATCGCGTGACGGCGAGCAGTGTGCAGCTATCTGTGCCATGTTTAGCCATTTTAGGCGGTGCGTTGTTTATAGGTGAGGAACTTAGCTGGCGAATTATTATTTCCGCAGTGATTGTTTTGGCTGGAATTGGGTTAGTGATTTGGGCCACACCAGAGAAGAAAGTTTTAAAATAATCTGAGTGATGAGAAGATTACTGTACTTTTTTATGCTGTTGCAAAAGGAACTATTGATTAGATTTTAAAGATTCATCCATTTGAAGGCTTTTCCTATATACCCAGTATTGGGTGCTATATGAAATTTGAGCTATTAAAAAACCCGCTTCAAGAGCGGGTTTTTTAATCTAGCTTTATAAAAAGCAGATTATTTTTCAGCAGCAATTGAAGCAATCGCAGCATCTACGCCTTCGATTGAATCAGCAGCTTTCTTAATACGAGCAAGTGCATCTACAAGTACTTCATCAGCAGTTGCATAAGAAATACGCATGAAACCGCCTAAACCGAATGCATCACCAGGAACTACAGCAACACCTGTTTCTTCCAATAACCATTCAGAGAATTCTGTGCAAGATTTTAAACCTTTAGCACGAATTAACGGTTTGATATTAGCGTAAGCATAGAACGCACCATCAGCAGGTAAGCAAGTGATACCGTTAATGTCGTTTAAGCCTTTCACAACCAAGTCATGGCGACGTTTGAATGCTTCAATCATTGGCTCAAGTACGTCTTGAGGACCATTCAATGCAGCTTCAGCAGCAACTTGTGAAATCGAAGTTGGATTTGAAGTTGATTGAGACTGAATTTTTTTCATTGCACCAATCAATTTAGCAGGACCCGCTGCATAGCCAATACGCCAGCCAGTCATTGCATAAGCTTTAGATACACCATTCAGTACGATTACGCGGTCATACAGGTCTGGAGCAACAGTTGCGATATTGTAGAACTCGTCATCCCAACGGATTGGCTCGTACATGTCATCTGAAGCAACAAATACTTCTGGATATTTGCGAAGAACATCAGCCAAAGCTTCTAATTCAGCTTTAGTGTAAATCATGCCCGTAGGGTTGGATGGGCTGTTAAGCACCACTAAACGGGTTTTGTCAGTGATTGCTGCTTCTAATTGAGCTGGTGTGATTTTGAAACGTTGTTCTTCACCACATTTAACAACAACTGGAACACCTTCAGCGATAATCACCATGTCTGGATAGCTTACCCAGTATGGCGCAGGGATGATGACTTCATCACCTTTGTTTAACAAAGCAAGTGCCAAGTTAAAGAAGGATTGTTTACCACCGCAAGAAACCAGGATCTGGTTTGCTGCATAGTCAAGATTATTGTCGCGTTTAAATTTCGCGATAATCGCTTTTTTAAGACTAGGAGTACCGTCAACAGCAGTATATTTGGTAAAACCGTTGTTAATCGCAGTAATTGCTGCATCTTTGATGTGTTGCGGGGTATCAAAATCTGGTTCACCTGCACCCAAACCAATTACGTTTTTACCAGCCGCTTTAAGTTCAGCAGCTTTATTGGTCACAGCAAGTGTAGGGGACGGTTTGATGGCATTGACACGATCAGAGAGACGTACGTCCACGGCAGTATTCCTTCTTATAGGGATTAAAAAATAAAAAAGCACACTATCTTAGCCTAAAAAACCGCAGAAAGGGGTGCAAGAAATATACGATATGAAAAAAAATAGTTTTTTGAAATAGATGGTGTTGATGGTTACGGCCTTGATTAATCCGATTTTATGTTTTTATAAGAATATAAAATAACTAAAGAATTTAAATTTAAGAAGGATTTTAAAATTTAGGATGCACTACGCTGAAGCAGAAAAAAGCTTAACCATAAAAATGGCTACATAGAAGTAGCCATTTTTAAGATGTGATTTAAATATAATAATTATATGAAAAATAATTACATAAAACGCGACAAGTCTTCTTCAGGACGGGCAGTCAATACTTCAACACCAGTTTTGGTAACTAAAAGCGTGTGTTCGTATTGTGCAGACAACTTATGATCTTTCGTTACCACGGTCCATTTATCACCTAATAATTTGGTTTGCCAAACACCAGCGTTCACCATAGGTTCGATGGTAAAGGTCATGCCTTCCTCCAGAACCATACCAGTATTCGGTTGACCGTAATGAAGCACTTGAGGTTCGTCATGGAACACGGTGCCAATACCATGACCACAATATTCACGTACGACACTGAAGCGTTCGGATTCAACGTACTTTTGAATAGCATGACCAATATCACCAATGGTTGAACCCGGTTTAACCGTTTCCATACCGCGATACATGGCTTCTTGAGCAACTTTACACAGGCGGCCAGCCAAAATTGAGGTTTCACCGCCCACGATATACATCATGTTAGTGTCGCCGTGGTAGCCGTCTTTAATGACAGTCACGTCGATATTTAAAATATCACCTTTCTTTAGCATCTTAGCGTCAGATGGAATGCCGTGGCACACCACATGGTTCACAGATGTACAGATCACATGCTGGAATGCAGGACGACCAGGCGCTGCACCGTAACCTAAACATGCTGGAATGGCATCTTGTTTATTGACAATATAGTCATGGCAAATCGTATCAAGCTCAAGGGTCGTCACCCCTGGAACAACATGCGGTTTGATCATATCCAAGACTTCTGCCGCCAGTCGTCCCGCCACACGCATTTTTTCAATTTCGTCAGGGGTTTTAATGAGTCGACGTGGAGCTTCGTAAGTACTGTTCATGATCTCTAAAAACTTTTGGAAATTTGTATGGGACTATGGTATAAATAGCCGCCCATTTTATCAAATGCTTTTTCGTGAATAAATTTCACGGGCTTTGCTGGATGGGGCAACAAAATCCGCACATATATCGACACATTTCTCTGGGTGCCTTTCGAGGTGGAGAATGCGGATATATGGAGGCCTAACCCAAACTTAAGGTAAAGAAAATGGCAGATTACAACGTAAGCATGCGCGACCTTCTTCAAGCTGGCGCGCACTTTGGTCACCAAACTCGTTTCTGGAATCCAAAGATGCGTGAATACATCTTTGGTGCGCGTAACAAAATTCACATCATTAACCTTGAACACACTGTTCCTGCGTTAAATGATGCTTTGAACTTTGTTAACAATCTTGCTAGCAAAAAGAACAAAGTATTGTTCGTTGGTACTAAACGTGCTGCATCTAACATCATCCGTGAACAAGCGCAACGCGCTGGTCAACCATATGTTGATCACCGCTGGTTAGGTGGTATGTTGACGAACTGGAAAACTCTTCGTCAATCAATCAACCGTTTAAAAGACCTTCAAACTCAATCTCAAGACGGTACTTTCCTTAAGCTTACTAAACGTGAAGCTTTAGAGCGTACTCGTGAGATGGAAAAACTTGAACGTGCTTTAGGCGGCGTTAAAAACATGGGTGGTTTACCTGACGCATTATTCGTAATTGACGTTGACCACGAATCAATCGCGATTAAAGAAGCTAAAAACCTTGGTATTCCTGTAATTGGTATCGTTGATACAAACTCTAACCCAGATAACGTAGATTACGTTATTCCTGGTAACGACGATGCGATCCGTGCAGTTACTTTGTATGCTTCTGCTATGGCTGATGCGATTCTTGCTGGTAAAGAATATGCTCAATCACAAGCAAATGCTCAAGCAAAAGGCGAAGAAGCTAAAGAAGCTCCTGAGGCTTAATGCGTTTGACGCAAGCTTGTCATTTTTGCGACATGTGATGGTGGCAATGTAAGCGTCATGTATGCAGACGGCCCATGGGAGACCTATGGGCCGTTTCTGTTAAAAAAGAATTCATTTTCTACCGAATCTAGGAGATTGACATGACTGCAGTTACAGCAAGCATGGTTAAAGAATTGCGCGACCGTACTGGTTTGGCAATGATGGAATGTAAAAAAGCATTAACAGAATCGAATGGTGATGTTGAATTAGCGATTGATAACCTTCGCAAATCTGGTCAGGCAAAAGCAGCTAAAAAAGCGGGTAATATTGCTGCTGATGGCGCGATCACGATTGCTCAAGAAGGTAATAAAGCACTTCTTTTAGAAGTAAACTGCCAAACTGACTTCGTTGCTAAAGACGAAAACTTTGCTGGTTTCTCTGCTAAAGTTGCTGCTGCTGCGCTTGCTGCTGGCGAGACTGATGCTGCTAAAATTGCTGAATTGAAACTTGAAGATGGCCAAACTGTTGAAGAAGCGCGTATTGCTCTTGTTCAAAAAATCGGTGAAAACATCCAAGTACGTCGTGCAAAAATTGTTGAAGGCGAAAACCTTGCAGTTTACAAACACGGTTTAAAAATCGGTGTTGTTGTGTCTTACACAGGTGATGCTGCGACTGGTAAAGGTATTGCAATGCACGTTGCTGCGTTCAATCCGGTTGCTGTAAATGCTGAAGGCGTATCTGCTGATCTTATCGCTAAAGAAAAAGAAATTGCTGAAGCGAAAGCAGTAGAATCTGGTAAACCAGCGAATATCGTTGAAAAAATGGTGACTGGTTCAGTTGAGAAATACTTGAACGAAGTTGTACTTGAGCGTCAAATGTACGTAATCGACAACGACAAGAAAGTTGCTGACGTTCTTAAATCAACTGCTACTACAGTTGCTCAATTCGTTCGCTTTGAAGTAGGTGAAGGTATTGAGAAGAAAGCAGAAATGAGCTTCGCTGAAGAAGTTGCTGCTGCTCAAGCTGCTGCAAAATAATTTTGCCCTTAGGTAAAGATGTTTTGTGAAAAAAGCCCCATTTGGGGCTTTTTTTATGAAGAGGGGGTGTGTGAAGATCCTTAAACTTTGAGGAACGACAAAATGGCGAATAAAACCAATCTGGGGATTGGCGCAGTTATTATCGTCTTAATAGCCGCATACTTTGGAATTGATTTACAAGAGCAGCAGAGCTCTTCTAATCAACCGCTCAGCAATTCAAAACCACAAACTGAAATTTTCTCGAAAACCGAATATCAAAAAGCATCTGTAGAATCGCAATCCTTCAATTTGCCCACTCAAAATGATGATGAAAAAATTCAACAGGCATTTCGAGAACAAAAAAGTGATATTCAAGTCCAATCCAGTGGGCGAGTGAAAGCTATTTTGCGTGATGATAATGATGGTTCACGTCATCAAAAATTCATTTTGGAGCTTGGTAATGGGCAAACGGTTTTAGTTGCGCACAATATTGACTTAAGCCCACGCCTAGATGACTTGGAAAAGGGCGAAATTGTGCAATTTTATGGTGAATATGAATACAGTCAGCAAGGTGGGGTAATTCACTGGACTCATCATGATCCCCAGAAAACTCATGCCGATGGTTGGTTAAAGTATAAAGGAAGAACCTATCAATAAAGGTTCTTCGAAAGGCTAAAGTGATAAGGGTGTTTAAATCGCTATCAGTTGCGATTTTTGGCGTTTTCTCCATTTAGGTATCAATTTACCTAAATAGGCATCCATACACCATACTGGGCCAATGAGGAGGAATTGGAGGTCTTTAAAGAAAGAAGGCTTTTTACCTTCGATTTTATGCCCGTAAAACTGTCCAATCCAGGCCAAAACAAAAACTGCGATATAAAAACCGGCACCCACAGGTAAGATAAAAATAAGCCACGCCATGACAAAAAGCAAAGCTGCCATTGCAACAGCAAGTACCAGATCAAGGCGCGCATAAAAAATAAAAGTTAATACTAATATCAGGGCGGTAAGTAACGCACTGAAATGAGCAAGAATTCCAATGATTGAAAAAAGGATTGCAGGCACACAGACCCAATGAATGGCTTTATTGGTTTTGTCTTGATGGCTGTCACTGTATTCATCTAGCCATTCGGTTATTGTTTTCATTCTCCACTCCGGCGGGATTTAAGTTTCACAGACTTATTTTTATTCAAATTAAATATAAACCAGAACGAGGGAAGGGTCAAAGGAGTTGGTAGCTCAGCCTCGTTCACTTTAAATAAACAGAATATGCGGTTAAATCTGAAACCGTATACCAGGTGTGTCACGGCGATTTAAGCTCTATATTTTTAAATCTGGGATTTTGATAAATCTGCTGACCTTCCTTATAAGTTGCGAGTATTTTTATATCTTTAATTTTATTGCTCGGAACAGCCAGAGGGTTGTCGCTCAGAATTACAAAGTCAGCCAGCTTTCCTTCCGTTAGAGTTCCCTTGCTATTTTCTTCAAAATATTGATAAGCCGCCCAGTCGGTGAGTGACTTTAAGGCAATATAAGGGCTGACGCGTTGTTCGGTACCCAGTATTTTGCCACTGCGTGTAACGCGGTTTACAGTGCTATCCAGCGTCATCATGCTACGAGGTGGAATAACCGGCGCATCATGATGTTCGGTAAACAAAATGCCTTTGCGTAAAGCAGAGCCTGTCGGTGAAATACGATTCGCCCGTTCTACGCCTAGGGTTTCTTCTCTGTGCCAGTCGCCCCAATAGTAGGTATGCAACGAAAAGAAGGATGGAATGAGCTCGAGAGATTTGGCTTTGTCTAACTGATCTTCACGCATCGTTTGTGCATGGATAATGACATTGCGTCGGTCTAATTTTGGATAGTGTTTGGTTGCAGTATCAATATCATTTAAATATTGGTCAATTGCAGCATCTCCATTGGCATGGGCCAGTATTTGCCATTTGTGTTCAAAGGCTAAATTAATGGCATCTTGTACCGTTTTGTTTTCAGGAAAAGCTGGATAGCCTGAATAGCTTTTTGGTTTTCCCTCTGGTGGAATTAAATAGGGTTGCGTTAGCCAAGCCGTTTTGCCTTGAGGTGAGCCATCCAAACTTATTTTAACGCCGCCTATACGAAAATGATGATCATAGCTGCGACTCGTGCCATGCTTAAGCATGTATGCTTTTTCATTAATGATGTCGGGGTAGGACACCAGATCAATCGGTAGTTTTTCTTGTTTGGCTAAATTTCGCCATAATTCACTGGTTCCTGCATCCGCACGACCTTCCTGAACGGTTGTGTAACCATTTTGGACATACGTCTGAATAGCCGTGAGTGCCATCTTTTCCATCACATCGGGTGGGACATTTTTAAAAGCCTGCATCATGGCACTGAAAACAACACTTTCTTCAAGCACCCCATTTGGCTCCATGGAATTATTCATCCGACGAATTATGCCACCGGATGGATTGGGTGTTTTTGCATTGATGTTAAGTATTTCTAAAGCTTTATGATTGACCGATGCTAGATGTCCAGACTGATGCAAGATTAAGACGGGTTGATCTTTAGAGATCTGATCCAGTTCTGTTGCCGTTGGGTGGCGTTTCTCTTTGAGTTGAGCATCATCATAACCGTTGCCCATAATCCAGCCTAATGTTGCCTGAATAAATTCGGGATTTTGCTGCTGCCAGCTTTTCATGGCAACAATGAGCGAGTTGATATCGGTTACCACTCCATCTGGGGGAGAATAAAGATTCGCAACCGTTTGTTGTAAGCCGACACTGTTGACATGGCTATGTGCATCGATGATACCGGGGATGACTGTGCGCTGTTCTAAATTAAGTTGCTGCGCTTGAGGGGCAATTTTACGTGCTTGTTGAAGTTGTCCACTAAACTGGATATGACCTGCTTGAATCAGTAAGGCTTCGACATAGGTCGGTTGCATTCCCTCCATGGTCAAAATGGGACCACCATAAACCAAGAGAGTATGAGGCGCTTTTTCTTGAACAGGTTTATGTTGTGCTGTAGGTAAGCTTGAGCATGCAACAAGCAAAGTGAGTGGGACTGCTGAAATGATACATTGGGTTATCAAGTGAGGGATATGGCGTCTTTGGGTTTTCGGTAATATATTCATCCTCAACTCTTATCATTATTAATACGCTGTATTTATTAAACACTAAGAAGAGGCTTAAAACAAAGTTTTTTCAGGCAATAAAAAAAGCCACATTACGTGGCCCTTTAAGTCAAATGTATCAGGAGTTGAGCATCATCTTATGAATTTGGCCCATCAACACGTTCAATATTTACTTTCGCAGTACCTGCGTTAGTAATACCTAACTGTTTCGCAGCACCATAGGACAAGTCTAGAACTCGGTTGCCATGGAATGGGCCGCGATCATTTACTTTTACGACAACACTCTTGCCGTTAGTTTTATTGGTTACGCGAATATAGCAGTTCAATGGCAGGCTACGATGAGCTGCAGTCATGGCATTCATATCGAATGTTTCACCACTTGCTGTTTTACGACCATGAAACTGGCGACCGTACCAAGATGCTGCACCTGTTTGGCTAAATTTACGAACTGTATTCGATGCAACAGTGTTTAGCTTTTCAATCACTGAAGGCTCGTCTTCAGGAATTTCAATTTTTGCTGCAATGGTTTGACGACGGATTTTATCGCCAGAACGCTCAGTGATTGAAAGACTATTTAAATTTGAGAAGTGCGAATTGAAATTTTGAGCGTCTTTATTTAGCACACGTGTGGCCAAGCGAGAGTTGTCATTATCTGTACTAAATGATGACTGAACCAATTCTGCTTGAGACTGACTCAGAGCAAAAGTGGTCGTTAAAGCTAAAATATATTTAACTGATGAATGCATTCTTAAACCCCTAAAGACCATTGACTTAATTTCATTTAAAAACTTGAAATATTCGCAAACCGGTCTGTTAATTCTCTTTTGCAACTACATTTGACGAGATGGATAATATTCATGCCATGCTAAAGCTGTCTACTCTTTACCTGAAAATATTACAAAAAGGACAGAAATATAACGTTTTCTGGTTAAAAAATAATCAATATTGTAACATGTTATTTAAAATGCCTGTTTTATGCGCTATTTTGCAAAATAAAATCTTGACTTTGGTTGTTTTTGGTAAAAGCCAGTCTCAACGACTGGCGATTTCTGTGCCTAATTGCCACACTGCCGTGGCATACATGCGACTCTTGTTATAGGTCGTAATTACTTGAAAATTAGGATAAGTTATATAATAAATTGGTGCATAACTATCTTGAAGCTGAATAATATTCACCATATCCAGGTCATCTATTTTTACAATAGGATTTATTGGTGTAACCCCTTGATTCTTTAATACTCCATAAGGGGTGGGTTGTTCTAAATCTTTAGCGATAATCGATTCTGGATTATTTCCTGTATAGCGTGCCGCAAAGCCGATGGGTTGATTGCGTTGCCAGCCATGTTGAGCCAAATAATTGGCAATCGAACCAATCGCATCTACCGCTGAATTTCTAAGATCAATATGTCCGTTAGCATCATAGTCAACACCTAGCTTGGGAATGTTACTTGGCATAAATTGAGGGTAGCCGATTGCACCTGCATAAGAACCTGTTACTGAATTGGTTGGAACACCGTCTTTATATGACCATGCAATTAGCGCAGAGAGTTCATCCTGAAAATATTGTGCACGGCGCTCATAACCAAACCCTAAAGTTGCCAATGCATCACGGGTGACGAAATTGCCTTTATTGGCACCGAAACCTGTTTCTACCCCTAAAATACCTAGAATCACCGACTGAGGTACTCCGAACTGTTGTTCAGCACGGTTTAAAGTGTCGGCATATTGATTTTTGAAACGTACACCACGCTGAATGGCGCTTTCAGCCATAAAGTTGGTTTTATATTGGTACCAGGGCTTGCTTTCACCCGGGCGATTCATAATATTGATAATATTGGGAAGGTTTTTTGAGCCATTCATGGCCCAATCAACTTGCTCTGCACTTAAGCCATAGGTCTGCATAGTTTTTTGTTTAAAGCTGTTATAAGAAGGGTGATTAGAAAAATCGTTGGCTTGACAGAAACTGGTGATGCAAAATGCACCGATAAGTAAAGGAAGACGTTTAATTTTGTTATAAAAGTTGATATTTAACATATTACTCAAAGTTCCAAAAACATAATCAGTGTGTGTGAATTGACATCACGACGCTAAAAGCCGCTATTACAAATATAAGGATTGAACATCCATCTCGTGAAAGATAACGGAATTTTTCAAATGGTTAAGATAACATTGACTGAGGCTACTACAACAATTACATATACAAAAAAAGACAAACCTAGGTTGTTCACAGGTAAAATCACTCATAATTGTGCCAGCAACTTAACGAGGTTTGTAAAGTCTGAGTAATAATAGCGAAATATAAAAGAACTAAAATAAGTCAGCCACTAAAACTCCATCTTTTAGAATAAATGGCAATAATGAAATTGAGATGACCATCAGGCAAAAGTAGGTTGATAAAAAGCATGCAAAATCTTTAACTGAAATCCTGCTAATTCGAGGAGTATTGAGTAAATAATACTTCGGCTTGAATCTAGGACATCAGCTTTATGGCGAAAATAAAGTCATGGCATATTTTTATTTTGATTCACTCGATATTGTTCCTTGGCCAAGAAGAAAAATAAGACAAAAATTAGTGTAATTCCCACCAATAAGGTACTGAATTAATTTGATTAAAACAGCATAAAAATATTGCTGAAAAAAACTCAATTTAAGGATCTTAAATCTGAGTGCCCATTAGTCAGCTATATGCAAATTTTCTAACTTTTTCAGTTCAACGCTACTTGTATCAAATATGAAGCGGATGTCCGAGGTATATACTTAATTCAGTAATGAGGAAAGGCGAATTAAACTAAAAAATGAGAAGATAAAAAGAAGGGCGAAAAAGGCGAGATAAACTTCGGAAAGACTTTTAGCAATAAAGAGAAGAATAAGCTGCAACTATAAAAATGAACACTTAGACAACAACAGGTTGATGCTTAAAAGGTCCCAATGAGCTAGGAAACTATATTATGAGCAGCAGAATGAAATATTTTTGCGCTAGATCAATCTGAACACAATGATCACATCTATCTGTATTTGGATAATTTATATCAAGATTTTGCATAAAAAAACCCAGCAATCGCCAGGTTTTCTATAGTTTAAAAATGCTTAAGCATGAAATAAGGTGTCGTGGTATTCCGCAAGTGCCCGAAGCTCGGCTTTATTGAGATTTGGAATGATTTTATCCACTGCAATATGGACTGCTTTAGTCACTGCTGCAGCGCCAAGATCAGCCGCTTTACGCTTGATCATGCCTAAATCGAGTGTCTTGTTAAAGTCACTCATAAAATGACGCACAGTGGCTTCAGCAAACTGTTTATACGATTCAGTGAGCGCGGCCTTGTTAATGTCATTTCCCGCTTTAATTTCGGCATAACTTTGCTTAAGATTGGTCACCAAACTGGCATCTAAATGTTCGCCTACGCGGAAATTGCCTTCCGCATCTTTAAATAAGCTTTTTTCAGAAAACTCAATCGATTGCTTGACCACATCATTTGAAGATTTACTCATCAACTGTTTCAATAAAACAGCAACAGTTGATTTGATATAACCTGCTAGTTTTTCAGCAGTGTCGCGCTTATCACTGGCCGGAAAACGACGCACAAGCTCGGTCAAAATAGCATCAATAATTTCTTCATTAATCAACAATGCTGTTTTGTCGCGTAAAGGATAAAGCGGTTCGCTGGAATTTTTCTTTCCTTGAGCGGTTTGAATACTGCTTAATAATTCTGCAGAAGGAATAAACCCAAAAAATGGCATGTTAAAAAACCTCAATGTTCTTCATTTTATTGTCGCGCCAAACGAATGGGGCGAGGCATCCATGTCGCATCGGATACACGGCAAGGATTGATGTCTAATCCACCACGACGTGTATAAGTTGCATATACCATCAGTTTTCCTGGCCCCAGGTTTTGCCAGACATCGGCAAACATTTGTTCCACACACTGTTCATGAAAGCCATTATGCTGACGGTAAGAAATAATATAAGCTAAAATACTGCGATAACAAGGTTTTTTACCCTGATATCGAATAAAAACCGTGCCCCAGTCCGGCTGTCCTGTGACTGGACAGTTACTGCGCAGTAAATGTGAATACAGTTGCACTTCAACTTGTTCGCTATTTTCTGCATCTAATTTTAATAAACTTGCATCTGGATGGTTCTCTAAACGTTCTGGGCTTAAATCATCAATACAGATCCCATCCGGTTGGGTAATCTCTAGATCATCGGGCTGGAATAAAGTCAGGGTGATCGTCGCGCCTGCCGCCGCAGATAAATCTTTTTCAACGGTCGTAATGAAACTATCTTTTGAATCGAATTTGGTAAAGTTCAGACTGTTAAAGTAGAGCTTTAATGATTTCGATTCAATCAGGTTTGGTGAAGAGGCCGGCAAGGTAATACGGCCAATCGCTACCTGAGGAATGCCAGCTGTATTTAACCAAGAAATTTCAAAAACATGCCACCAGTCTTGGCCTTGTTGAATACCTTCAACATGGGCATATTTTTCACGGGCTTGAGCGCGTGCAATTGGAAACAGAATATCGGGTTGATATTCTGTTGGATAATTGGTGTCTTTACCTAAAAGAGAATGTTCTACACTCATTATTCACGCATTCCTGAACCACGAGAAAGTAAATAGTAAGCTACCCCGTAAAGTGCCACACAACATAAGGTGATGATGCTTAATGAAACTGAAACATTGACATCACTATGACCTAAAATGCCGAAACGGAAAGCATTGACCATATATACGATCGGGTTAATTAAAGAGAGATTTTGCCAAAATGGGCTTAAAGCACTAATGGCATAGAATACACCACCTAAATAGGTGAGTGGAGTCAATACGAAAGTGGGGATAATCGAAATATCATCAAAAGATTTCGCATAAACCGCATTAATCAGTCCACCGAGTGAAAACAACAACGAGGTAATCAAAACGGTATATATCGTCACAAACCAGTTGGTAATATATAAGTCAGTAAAGAACATGCTCATGGCAGTCACAAGAATGCCGACCAAGATGCCACGACACACACCACCAATCACATAGCCCCAAAGAATCATATGCAGTGGCACAGGACTCATGATCAGCTCTTCAATACTTTTTTGAAATTTTGCACTAAAGAAACTGGAAGATACATTGGCATAGCTATTGGTGATTACTGCCATCATAATCAGGCCGGGCACAATAAACTGCATATAGCTAAAGCCGCCCATTTGGCCAATACGAGATCCGACCAGATTACCAAAAATCACGAAGTACAAACTCATGGTAATGGCAGGGGGTAACAGGGTCTGTGGCCAGATACGCATAAAGCGACGCACTTCTTTATGCACGAGGGTATACAGCGCAACACTGAGTTGATTAATGTTCATTGCGCTGCTCCATCAAGATTTTTTTCGACCATTTTCACAAACAGTTCTTCTAAGCGATTCGATTTATTACGCATACTGCGGACTTGAATGCCTTGAGCTTCCATAAGCTGGAATAATTCATTCACGGTATGTGCCTTGTCCATGGTGACTTCTAAAGTGACAGGATCGATTAAATTGAAACGCACACCAATAATTTCAATATGAATGGGTTGAATCGGTTCAACTAAGTCGAATATGAAGGATTCTTCACTCAGCTGATTCAAGAAAGATTTCATGCTGGTATCTTCTTTAATTACACCACGATCAATAATGGCGATTCGACGACACAACATTTCTGCTTCTTCTAAATAATGCGTAGTCAGAATAATAGAGGTGCCATTTTCATTCATTTCGGTAAGGAAGTCCCACATTGAACGGCGTAATTCAATGTCTACACCCGCAGTCGGTTCATCCAGAATAAGCAATTTAGGTTGATGCATCATGGCACGGGCAATCATTAGACGGCGTTTCATCCCGCCAGAAAGCATACGTCCTTGAATGGCACGTTTATCCCAAAGACCAAGCTTTTCTAAGTATTGCTCAGCCCGTTGTTCCGCAATTTTTTTTGGAATGCCGTAATAACCGGCTTGAGTCACTAAAATGTCAAAGGTTTTTTCAAACTGACCAAAGTTGAATTCTTGCGGTACAACGCCTAAGCATTGTTTAGCTTCAGATGGATGCGTGTCTAGATTATGGCCAAAAATTTCAACAGTACCGGAGGTTTTTTTGGTAAGTGAACTAATGATGCTGATGGTGGTCGATTTACCTGCGCCATTGGGTCCGAGGAGTGCATAAAACTCACCTTCAGGTACAGTTAAATTGATACCTTTCAATGCTTGAAAACCATTTCGGTAAGTTTTAGATACGTCTCGCAAGGTCAATGCATCAGTCATGAATTTCTCACATGGTGAATAGTGTGAGTATTGTGAGTGATCTTTGCTAATAAACCAAGTAAATAAGGAGGAATTCTCTGTTGCAATTATGGAACATTGTTTAAAGTCTGAGCACTAAAATAAAGACTTATATATAGTTGCTTTACCTTATGGTTTTTTTTGTTATGATGTGCACGCGCGCTCATAGCTCAACTGGATAGAGTACAGGTCTCCGAAGCCTGTGGCGTGGGTTCGAGTCCCGCTGAGCGCACCAATAATACCTATAAAATCAATAGCTTATAATAACTTTGGCGTAATCCATATTTTAATCAAGAAAAAACCCGCTATATTTTGCGGGGTCTGCCTACTGCTTTTTTCAAATCTTATGGGCTTTCATTTAACCAGTCAGATACTTTTTTCAAGTTCCATCTTCGACCTTTTACAGTCTCGGTAATGTGCTTTGGTTTTGGAAATCCCTTTAAGCAAATAATAGATGCTTTGATGTATCCCTTCTCATCACTTAAAAATTCTGCCGCCTGATCATCTGTCAACTAAATGTCTGAAGGTGGCAGGGGCAACAATAAAGTTGCCCATGTTCGCCATGCTGTCATCAACTAACCTCCCGCAAACTTTGTTTCACAGATTCAGGTAAATCATTTTTAGGTTTAGTCCACCAAGATACTGGACCATCCTCTGTGTCATTAATTGAAACTAAAAACCAATCACCTGTTAATTTTGGCTTACTTGGATTCCAATCCCTGGTGGCTTCAATGTCACCGATACCCCAATATTTTTCCTGTATTTCTTCAGAGCAATCCCATTCCATTTCTACCTGGTAAAAGGTTACACCTAAATCGCGCATCATTTTTTGATGTTCGGATTCCGTCATTCCTTCATGATCGTCTAACAAGTCATCTAAATACTGGCTAAGCACAGGATGAACCCAGAAGCCATAATCATCACGAACTATTTCAGCTGGTATTAATTGTTTAGTTTTTTAAATCATAACTCTGCTCCCAAAACTCACATCAAAAGGCAACTTCACATCAACGCCTTTCAACTCATTCCTTTCCACATAATCGTTAAAAACTTCATACGCCAATTCAGCTTCTTCACTATTCATCAAATAGCCAGTACCACCAATTTTTCGAGCTGCTAACGATTCAATGAGGTCTTGTGCTTGTTCTAGTTTTTCAGTCATTGGTTGGCTCCTGTTTTTCATCAATATCATCCCTTTTACTCCTGTGCTTCGATCATGGCTTTTCTAATATTTTCTAAAGCATCACTAGCTTTGTGTGTGATATAGATGGCGTGGTCATCGAGACATCTAAGAAATCTTTCTACATCATCGACCGCAAGTGCCATAAATCCTTCTGGAACCGCTTGGGCTTTGGATGCTGTATTTAGTTCACACGTATCTCGAATAGCGTAATTTTCATCCCTGACTAATTCATAGCTATTCATTTTTTCATTAAATTTAGAATAGTCCAGTAGTCGCTTGATATGGTCCAATGCTTCAAACATTTCTCTTTGAATATCCATCACGCTGCCACCCTTAAAGTTTTTGGCGTTTGAGCCCGTAAAGAAGTAATTAACAATTTACCCACTTTCAAATACCGCTGAAGAAAAATCGCATAGCGTTTCTGTGCTGCAGCATTTATCTTTCCAGTGCCATCAATTTCAAGCGTTTCTTTATTTGCCATGCTGTAACGAACGCATGCTGAATGTTTAATAAATTTAGCCTGGTAACCGCCGTTTAAAATTCAAGTTTCAAATGGCCCAACAAGTTGGAAGTGAATATGTTTGGTGCCTTCTGGCTCGGTTAACAGGTATTTAATTTGTAGATCCATTACCAACCACCGGTTTAATTAACTTCTTTATGAAGTTTGTGTTGAATAATCGTTTCTCGGAAGTTTCCCCGGTTAAGACCCACAATTTCAGCAGCTTTGGTTTGATTGCCATGGCACTGAATGAGTATTTCTTTTAGCAGTGGCTTTTCAAATCAAGCCAGTGCTTTGTAATAAGCCGAACCGTGGTTTTCATTAAAAATGCAGCAGGCAAAAGAGGAGCCATTAGCGATTCACTCCGGCATTTTGATTTTGACGAGCAATGGATTATTCTTCTTGAAATTGAACTTCTTTTTTAAAACTAGGCAGATACATGTAAGACAAAGCCAAAAACGTAATTGCGATTAATAGAAACGCGCTGATATTTGCGAACATACTTGAAGGTTTAGGATGTATTTCTTTGTATGTCGGTTCGCAGTGAAGAATCACAGGCGTTTGACTTTTGTTAGTGCTAAAACTTGGTGTTTGACTGTGGGAAGGATGTGTACTCATAATTATTTCACTCACTCGAAGGCGTGGGTCTGGCTCCAAGTAGCTCAAACTACGTTGTGCTTTTCTTTGTTTATGAGATTTAGTTTATAAAAAGAAACTTTTTAATCAAGAATAAAGTTTGTTAAAAGAAACCTATTATTCCTTATAGAAACTTAATATTTTAATAAACAAAAGAAAACCCATCACAGGGGTGGGTTGATTGGAATCTTTGAGATGGTTCTAATTGAATCAGAATTAGCAAATATCCGAAAAATTTTGGTTAGTGTTCAGCTGATCTTAAGCGCTTGCAACGATACCATTACCACCGATAGTGTAGATGCCAATGAAGACGAAATATATTGGCGCATTGATCATAATCAACAAATACAGCAGATTGATAAAATAGCGAAATTGCTAAATAACAACCTTTGTAGCGGCCCTCGATGTTTCTATGATAATAACGACCTTTAGATGCCGCCGCCCTTAGTTCATTGTAGATCTGAAAGGGAAGATTATAAAAAGTGTAGGTTTTGGGATTATTATTAAACTTAATATACAGATGATTGGTATCTGGATTGTATCCCACAGCATTTATTGAGCTAGATCTAACACAAATCATATCCACTTATTTTCTCCAGCCGATCCAATAGCCGCTCGGGTTCGCAGCTTTCTATTAGTTAATATATTTAGATTTAATTAAAGCTTTATTTTTATACATTTTTATATCAGCTGCCTCTATCGCTGCAGAAAGCCCATATGTCGGATTTCGCATTGCAAGCCCAATTGCGGCACTAATATTGGCATGTGAAAATGCATCCTGAATTCTAATAACAAGTTTCTCGGCACTTTCCAAATTAGTTTCTATACTTAGTACAGCAAATTCGTCACCACCTAAGCGAGCGACAATATCATTACTACGTACAATGTCTTTTAGAGTTAAAGCCATCCTTCGGATTAGCTCATCTCCTGCAGCATGACCTAAGGTATCATTTGTGACCTTTAGGCCATTAAGATCTATCATTATTACAGCAGTAGGATGGCCATAGCGTTTGCAGCGTTCTTCTTCTAAATGAATTAACTGATCCCAAGCACGACGGTTAAAAAGCCCAGTCATTGGGTCGGATAACGCTTCCACTTCAAAACGTTCGGCTTTACGTATGTATTCAGCTGTTTTTAATTCAGCTTGAATAGTATAACTAAGTACTTTTGCTATTAGCTCGAATAATGGAGCATCTTCAAGAAGAATTTTAGACTGAGGTTCAGGATCAATTGCACAGAGAGTGCCGAAAAGGGATCCATCTTCTTTAAAAAGGGGCTGGCCAATATATGCTTTAATAGTAACAAGCTTATTTATTGGTGCGTCCGTATAGACTTGAATATCAGGCGAGTAGGGAACAATACGAGGCGCGTTATTTTGTACCATGTGTGAGCAAAATGAGTCTGCCCAATGAAATACTTGTCCTGGCTTAATGTTATAACCATTATCTTCACTTAGTAGTACGATCCAATCATCACCCTCTGTACGAGTAATCATCCATAACTTAAATCCAAAGCGTTGAGACAAGAATTTTAAAATAGCTTGTCCTGCTTCTTCAAAATTCTTAAAGTTAATATTATTCATTATAGGCCTATCTTTTATGCATTCAGGTTAGGTGTCTGTATTCCAAAATCTAAATTACGGTCTTATAAGACAATATGAAGGTAAGTGGTCTTTAAAAAAGCTTTAAACGTTGAATTTACTCTACCTGAAATTACTGAATATTCCACTAATAAAAGCGGGACTGTTCATTATTTGATGAGACAAAAGAAAACCCACTCAATGGTGGGTTTTATAAAATTCTTAAGATGTTAACAGCGAGTTATCCCTGTGCTTTTGTAATTTTCCAAAACTATATTTAAGTCAGCTATAAGGCCTAACTCATCATAATTATTAGAAGCAAACTTGAGTAAATTGGGTAAATAATTAGTTTTATAATCATAAGAATAACCGCTACATAGATTACGATATTGAACCTTTGGGTGGTTAAACTCAGAGTCTAATTTTTCTATATACACGCTGAAAAGACTTTCTGGTCTATCAAACGAAGTAGAATGTAAGGGCGAATCAATCGAGTCTAACTTGTGTTCTTCGCAAGCAGTTAAATTCAACACTAAGAGTAGGGTAGTAAGTACTGCCTTCTTCATGACTATATTTTTTAGTTATTAGAGCTTGAATTATAAACTTAAATCAATAAAAAACCCACTTTTAAGCTGTGTTTAAGTTTTTTATTTTTTATTAAAAAATAAAACTATTCCCACTATGGCGAGAATATTCACTATAAGTAAGAAAAGATTAAATATCATAATGTAATTAGATAGTTGAGTACTCAATCAGTATAATCTAAAGGTATATATGAAATATATCTTTATTTTTAACAGAAAAAAGAAAACCCATCAGAAGGGGGGTGAAATAAGAGTGATTTTTTGGTAAAAAAACCTCGTATCGATAAGGGATTTGGATTATGAAATAGTAATGAATTTCTTTCGATGATATTACTAAAAAAGTTGAATAATTAATGTAAAAATAACATTAAAAAACAGTATTGAAAAAGTTCCTATATTAAAAATTAGTGTAAGGTTTCTTGTGGTCAAGGGGTATTCAATAAAAAGAAAATAGTACTATCTATGATAGTGAGAATGGCGGGATGTAATAAATCAGATATTAACGTAATGGTCGAACCTCAAGCATAGAGGCTATAGAAGAGAAAAAACATATACCTTCAAAGACCTGCTTAAAAAGGATCTACCATATCCTCATTCGCTCAATTTTCGCAATCAAACAGAGGTTTGCCGAGAAGTGAATTCCATAAGAAACTGGTAATATATGTTAGTTTAATTTTTTAATAAATGTTTTTTATTTACTTAAAAATACTAAACTAATCACATAAAATAAAAAATAAGCAATTGATTTTTTGAGATTTTGATGTAGCTTTACTGGTACTTTTTTAACTTTATAATAAAGAAAATGAGACCATTTCAGCTTACAGTAAGTGCACTTTTATGCTTAATTTTAAGTGCAGTTTTCTTTTGTCATAATCGAAAAATTATTCCCTCTTCGAGTTTTCATTTTCTATTTATTAATTGATCTGTTTTTTGAGAAGTTATCTTTTAAGTCTTTTAGAATTAATATAGTTACATATAGAAAGCCCACTAAAAATTCGGTCTTGAGCATTCAGTACTTCATCAATATTGATTATAGAAATATAGTTCAATTTTAACATTGAATATTGTCTTTTTTCTTGTAATAACCTAATGCTATGTCTAAATCATTTATCAATTTACCTTCCGTGTATTCACCTGGTGATAGCTTCATTAGTGATGGCAGGTAATTGGTTTTGTATTCAGTAGAGTAGTCTTTATATAGAATCTGAATACGAACATCTTGCGGAGTATCTGGATCGTCGAGTTGGTCTATAAATTGATGGATTTTATCATTTGATTGCTCAAATTGAGCTGTGATAGTGGTATCACTCGATGGCTCGGATGTTGTCGGCTTGGATTTTTCACAGCCAGTAAGAGAGATAAGGAAAAGAGTAGTTATAAATATTTTAGTTTTCATAATTGATTTTTCTAGTTATGGGTGAATGAATTATAAGGGAAAGTTGAGAAAAGAAAACCCATCACAGTGATGGGTTGATTTAAAAAACGGAATACTGACCTACCTTTAATATTTCAAATATTCTTGATGCACCTCCATCTTCAGAATGAAAAGCATAAATTTTAATATTAGATTTGGATAAGATCTCTTTGCTAAGTAGATGAACATTTTCCTCCATCCGCGCTAAAAGTTTTGGCTAGGATTGCGGCTTTTATTATTTTAAAAGTCAGCACCCCAACTCACCGGTGACTCGCTTTTCAAACATCCAGAGACAACCTAAAAAAACTCAAATCGCCTCAGGTTCGTAGCATTTGAAAGTTCTTTCTCATTACATAATTCTATTCTTGAAATAAAATCGAGAGGCATGGTCAGTCTCTCAGCAGTAATAGTCTCAAAGTGAACCCAGATTGCAGCATCTTGATTCTCGAAGCTAATACTTACAAGTTTGACCAAGTCGTAAGGATCACTATCATGGAGTAGGACAATATTGTAGAAATCATTTGTACGTACATAAGAGATAAGCATTTTATGAATAGCATTTTGCTCATCACTGCTTAGCTCGCTGTATTTACTTATCTCAAGGGAATTATATTCTTTACTCATTAATCATTCTCATTACGTGAATAGGCCGAATATAGCGGCTTTTTGTTTATTAAAATTTTCTATACAAGCCAACAACTTTTCCAACTAGCCAGCAGTCGATCAAAGCCGTTTCGGTTTAAGTGTATGGGTATCAGTTTTTATTAGCGTCGAATTCGCTTTACAACCTGTTTCCACCAATATTGACCCAATATAGATAGACCTTCCGATTCAATGCGATGGGGAGAGTAGTACTCATCGGGGAATTGATTTTTATCAGAATTTGCTGAGACAGCCTTAAACCCACCTTTGCCTTGCTCATTCCAATTGAATAGATATTTAATTTTGGTGTCATCTCCAACCTGAAAAGCATAAATTTCACCGTCATAAATAGTTCTGGCAGACATATCAATTGATATGGCTTGTCCATCCTTCAATTTAGGAAACATGCTTTCGCCACGAACGTGAATTACTTTGGTTGTAGAGGATTCGACATTACACTCTTTAATCAGGTCAACAGGAAATAACATTTTATTATCACTTGGTTTTTCTAGATTCAAGTAACCATTTCCTGCACTAACAAATACATCATCATAATAATCAATAGCAATATACCCATCTGGAATCGGGTCTCCATCCTGATATATGCCAACTTCCATCTTAGCTATATCTGCATTGCTTTTTTCGGAAGCTGATACTCCATCTAAAATCCATTCAGGTGATGTTTTTAAGGCTCTTGCAAGAGAGGTAATATTCTTACCGCTCGGCGTATTCATACCCGAGATCCATTTAGAGACCGTGCCTTTGCTAAGGCCAGTAGCTCCAATCAAATCAACTTGCTGAAGGTTAAGTTCCTTCATTCTCATCAAGATACGTTCAGAAACGCTGCTCATTGCATAAATACCCATAACTTTTGTTTCCAATAGTAAACAAGATTATCGACCCAAAAAGAAACTTATTGTTTACTTGGAGAAACTTTTGATTTATTAAGGTGAACGATATGACCGTAGATGAGGTTAAGGACCATTACGGAGCAGAGAGTGATGCGAATCTAGCGCGAGTTTTAAAAAAACACGTGGAGCAATTAGTAAATGGCGCTCTTATGAAATTCTAGCATCAACTCAAGCAATCCTTCAGATCCAGAGTAAAGGCAAATTTGGAAACCTTAACCGCTTAAACCAATTATCACCAGATTATCGTTTCAAGGAAACGTGAAAAAATTCAAGGATTCACATGAATATATCGAAAGAAACTAAAATTGCTTTACACAAGATGGTGTATCAATCTAACGTTATTACTCCGAAAGAAATTGCTGATGTGATAGGCGTATCTCATAACACGATTTTGAATTATGCCAATCCAAATATGGAAAACCGTTTGCCGAGTCTAAAAGCATTTGAAGCAATGTTGAGTTACACCCAAAACCCCATTTCTTTAAAAGTGTGGGCGCATAAATTGGATTTCATGCTGGTTCCAGTAGATCAGGCGGAAGGCAAAAATCATCAACTGGGTGTTCTTGAATCGCTATTAGGAATAAATGTCGGGAACGGTTCAGCAAATAAGCAGGTTTTATCTGCTTTGGAAGATGGTGTGATGACACCTTCAGAAATGGATGAGACGGATCGCATCCTGGAAGAGATTGAACACAAAATCCAGTCTTTGCGTAAAGCCATGAAATAAGTGTGCAAAGTATTTGTCAGCTATACAACGAGAAAAAGTCTAATTTCTGAGATCAGGCTTTTTAATTCAAATTCAACAGCGAAAAGAAAATGAACATAGCAGTAAGTTCAACAAATTTTTAAGGTTTATCAAAGCTTTTTTTGGGGATTCAGAGGTTTTTATGGGTGGATATACAAAGAAACCAAACTTCATTATTGACTCAGGTTTGATGTCTGAACTTAGCGGTAAGGCGATACCTGTACACTGCAGCAAGCTAAACAATTTAAAGCGCATGATCTAAAACGCTTTGAAAAAACAGTTAATGATTTAGTTAAAGTGCCACTTACACAAAACCAGTTTGATTCACTTGTATCGCTCACATACAACATTGGCACAGCTACTTTTGAAAAATCAACACTGCTTAAAAAATTGAATGCGGGCGATTATCAAGGTGCTGCAGAGCAATTCACTGTTTGGAATAAAGGTGGTGGTAAAATTTTGTAAGGCTTAGTTGATTGTTGCGCAAAAGAAAAAGAGGTATCCCTCAGATGATATGGACAATAGTTTGGAAATTCAAATACTGGATCGCAATTGAGGTCCTTTCTTTTATCTGTCTTGGACAGTTAGTTTATACAAACCACTTAAGCGGAAAGCTTCAGGATGCTGAAGCTGCATGCGATTCACGTGTGGCCAAAGCCATCAAACCTTATGAAGATACGATTGATCAGGCTCAAACAGAAAAAGCCACCATCATGTAAAGATTGAACAAGAGGGCAAAAGCCTTCTTTTTTATTGCTCAGAATTTTACAGGCAAATGGCTGCTCACTGATTTGCCAGCATGGTTATAATTAATAACTCTGGCATAGTTACCGACTGCAGTTGCATTTTCAGGAATATCTTTTATCACCATATTGCCTGCGCCAAGGGTGGTATGGTTTCCAATAATAGGCATATTGTCAATTACACAGATATTGGGTTCAATATAAATAGTGTCATCAAGGATAGCTGCTTGACCGCCGTCATTTACTCCAATGATCCTGTATTGTGGAAAGATTGACGTTGTTATCAGTAATGGTAGTCAGAATGATCACCAGGACCACCGCGAGTGTATAGGAAGTCCATACCCTATTTGAATGATGCAGTGAATGTCGATACGGTATTCTTCTTTTTATAATAGAAAATTGGATAACCGATTTTGAATGGGATAAACACAGCCAGAAAATAAAATTGAAACCACAACTAGAAAAATAATTTTTAATAAATAAACTTAATTTTTTATTGCCAAGAGATCGATATAAGTCACTTAAAATTAATTGAAATAATAGTGAGTCAGACTCATTAAAAACCCTAAGGCATTTTACTCGATTTAAATGAGTAATGATCTTTGTTGGAAGCTAGCTAATAATTTACTAAATTTTATAATCATCAATAGTATTTTTTTTGCACAATTGTCCTGTAAATGTAATCGTGTCTTGTTAGATAAAACTTACAGGAATATATTAACTCTACAGTAGGTCGTTAAAGACGCTACAAAGAGGTTGGACGGATCAATGACAGCTCGTTGAGTTTACAACCTTAGGTTGAAACAAGAAATCAGCACTAGCCTTCCAACATAAAAGCCCGCAGAAATGTGGGCTTTTTTTATTTTGATTTTCTTGGATTTGAAAAGCTCTCTACACTGCTCTATGAACTCATCAGCAATACAGGTTTAATTAATATGTTTGTATTAATTAAAATAAATTCCAAATATCTATTTATAAAAAATTACATTGCCAAAAAATCTAACATTTCTAACGAATGTTAATAGCAGAAGGTATGTTATAAAAGATCTGTTAAATAAAATAAGTAGAGAAATTTGATGACGCAAATGATTGAGCTAAAGGTAAAAGACCAGTTTAGTAAGATACATGAAGTGCAGGCATTACTTCGGGATCTTCCTGAAAATACTGAGTTGAATAAGCTTTCAATATTTCAAAGAATTGAACATATTATTATAGAGGGGGAAATTATACGTCCCAGTATTGAGCTGCTCTTTGAAAGTCGTAATTCGGATAGTATTTATCGGATTATCGAGTGACGCAAATATGGTGAATGATTGGGTGAATTCAAATCAAAGCATGATATACAAAGAACTCATTAACAGGGTGGGTTTTTAAATTAGCCCCATTTTATCTGCTTTATATTTACCTAAAGGTAATTCTTTCTTGAGGAAATAAATAAAAAAAGCTCACCGAAGTGAGCCAAGGGCTAAAACTTATAACAAATCAATATCTACATCATATTTTTTAAATTCTTGAATAATGCTTTGAATGACTTTAATTCCAATTTCATCATTACAGCTAAACTTTTCATCCTTAGCTTGTGTACTGTCATAACATTCAATCTGCTGGATCAACCAGCGACTCTCAATTTCTGTTTGCTCAATAATAATTCGAAGGGGCTGAAGGTTTTCACCCACTTGGCGGGGAAGAACACTGGTCATTGCAAGTTGGATATTGATCAATTCATCTCTGGAATTTAAAAATGTCAGCACCCAATTGCCTACTTTTTTTAAATACCTGGGATTGTCAGCTGCATCAAATTCCAAATAACCTAGAGACGACATAATCAATTCCCTTAAAATACCTACTATATGGCGTTTTTAGAGAATCGAGACTATTGAGCAAAAGTCGTAATAAAAAGAAACTTTTCTGCTTGTGAAGACATGCCCATACTTATGGGAGAGTAAATCTAATTGTTTTATAAGAATAAAATTTCATAACACAGGTCTAGCTAAGACGTGAAATGAATTATGAAACAGGAAAATACTCTTAATTTTTATACAGCATTCAGCTTTTGTAGAGAGTAGTTGATTTGCTGTAAATTTTGCTTCAATTCTGCTGGAGCAATACGGCTTTCTTGTAACGCTGTAAACCATTGCATTTGACACAGTTTTAAACTGCGTAAATCTTGGGTTTGTAAGATGCGATTAATTAGTTGTTTTGCCATTAAGCCGCAGTTTTGCTGGAGTAGATGAGCCATTAATTGTTTAACTTCTTCAAAATCCAGAGCATCCATAATAACTTCTATGATTTCATTCGGCGTTTCTATTGCTTGAGAATTGTCATTACTGGATGAAATAGAAGAAGTGTTAGACGTAGTAATAGGTTCGGCAAACTTCTCTGCAAGTGTTGAGGTTTGAGTGATGAGATGGGTTTCAATTTCACTCACAAGTGTAGCTGAAGAAGGCGGCGTTTGAGCTTGCTCTGGGAGAGAACAAGTAATTAATCCCATATCTAGCAATTGTTCGAGCAATTCTAATGGCGCAATCCGATTTTTAAATTGCTCGTTAAGGAGATTAAAATCTTCGGTGCCAATTAAAAGTAATAGTCTACGTTGGCGAGCATTCAAATCCATTGAACGCTGTTTTAAACTTGCAATGCCTAAGTCGGTTTTGTGATATTGAGACATACCTTAATTTACTCTCCAAAATAAATTAAGGCAGATTGTAGTCGGCAATAATGACAATAATATGTAAAAAATATTACAAATCAAAAGATTATAAGGTAACGATTTTTGCGTTTTCGATTGCCTTACGTAAGTAAGGGTCTAGGTCTTCTTGACGAAGCAGCCACTGCATATAATCCGCAGGTAAATCGGTGATAGCAGTTCCACGATGTTTGCCAAAATTAATACTACGTGGAATACGGGCATCTTCAGATACTTTATAAAGTTCTTCAAGACTTTGAATTTTTAGATGATGAATTTCATGCATCAAAATATTTGCGGTCAAAATAATATCCATATCGGCACGATGTGCTTTTTTAATCATTTCGCGGGCTTTTGCGCTGCCTTTGGTAATCATATAAATGAGCGCAGAAATATTATGTGCTTCTGCATCTGGCCAAACTAAGCGTGCAAGTGCAAGCGTACAAATGGCTTTAATATGTTTGGAATCTACGCCACATTTTTCCAGAGCGCGAATATCGTAATCAATGTTATGGCCAATAATATAAATGGTATCGCTAGGAAGCTTGAAAGTCTTATAGTGAGGTTGATCGACTAATTCCGATTCCAAAATATGATGTACTGCCATTGCTGCATAAGAAATGGGTTCATCTACGCTATACAGTTGATCAAAAATTTGTGTTTTATCGAGAGTCAGTTTGCCTTCATCGATTTGAACAGGTGCATAGGCAATCTCAATCGGCTGTCCATTTAGTGTATGGGTTTCTGTATCGAGAATAATTGCTTGCATGACCTGATCCATAACTGTAGCGAAAGTTTAAATAAATTTAACACTTTCAAATGTGCAGACACAAACCGAAAACAGCGACTTTGAGTTATTCTTTCTTATTTCTTTCTAGAGATGATGTTTAAATAGTCTTGTTTTAATTCTTCAACCGAAATTAGACCTTTATATAGATACAAAGGCACTCCACTTCATGATTCATCAATTTAATAGCTTGAGTGTCATCACGGTATTCAAATATGCACATGGCATAGAGGCACGATCTAAAAGAGTAAAACCTTGTTGCTTGATAGCGATGTCAGGATTGATAAAGAGTTGTTTGAGTAACTGTAAAAATTCACTTTGATGTTAGCTTGATTTATTGGTTTTAGGGGTTCAAATGCTCTTATTTTGATCATGGTTTTAAATAAAGCTTAAGAAAAATTTGTTCGTAATGAATCGAGAGAAATAACGATACTAACTTATTTAATAAATTTTATTTTTTTAATAGTTGTTCAATTTAAATAAATAGAATTTAATAAAAATAAGATGAATAAGTTTGTATTTTACCAAACCTAAATTGTTGTATATTTGTAAATTTGGTGGATGGAAGGTAGTAAAAATCAATGACTTAGATTGGATAAAAAATTATTCAATTTTATTGTGTTTATTTAATCTGAAATTACATTGTTTAAAATTAAGAATAAAGGTAATAATTCTTATCTTCATGATACTTAAATCATCACAACAAAAAATGTATAAGGAAATGCACATGAAAAAAACATTGCTAACAGTGTTAATGAGTAGTTCGGTCATATTTTTAACTGCATGTGGAAGTGGAGATGGGGATTCAGTCTTCAATGGTCCGGATAATGGAATTCCGGTCAATAATATTCAAAATCCAGTTGTGAGCACACCTGTCCCATATACAGCGAGTAGTATTGCTGCTGGTGAAAGTGTGGTGATGACTTATAAAATGTTGGGGGTTAACGGCAAGGAAGTTCAAGCGACTTCATTGGTAATTACACCGAAAACACCTGCACCTGCAAAAGGTTGGCCAATTGTGGTTTGGGCACATGGTACAACTGGCGTGGCAGATCAATGTGCACCGAGTCGAAGTAAACTGAATTCAAATATTGAAGTAATGATTGCTCAACTTTTAAGTGCAGGTTATGTGGTGGTGGCCCCTGATTATGAAGGCTTGGGCGAGCCAAGTGGTAATGAGCTTCATCCTTTCTTGAATTTAAAAAGCGAGGCTTATTCTATTACTGACGCAGTGGTTGCTGCACGTAATTATTTGGGGGTAAAAGTATCTAATCAATGGATGGCGGTAGGACACTCACAAGGCGGACATGCAGCATTAGGGGCAGCTCAATATGCTTCACGCGCCTCTAATTTGGTATATAAAGGAACTGTGGCTCTCGCTCCAGCTTCCAATCTTCCTCTTGTTTTGGCAGGTGGGGAAAGTGCAGCGGGAAAAGAAACTGACCTGAATAAAAAAATTACAGCTTTGGCATCTTTAGATACATTTACTGCATTAATTACAGCAGGGCTGCGTAATCCAAATCCTAGTTTGCAATACAGTCAGATTTTTAAATCTCCAACAGATAATATTGCGAAGAATGCTGAAGTTGATTGCTATGATGTGTTGGGACAGAAATTTGGTAAAGGAATGAAGGATTACGCAACTATAAATGGTTCAGTAGATAATTACCCACGCACTCAAACGGATTTTATGAGTATTCCAGTGGTTAAAACTTTCTTAGAAAAAGGCTCGCAGCCACTTCAGGTTAAAGTTTCAACACCAGTCATTATTTATCAGGGATCGCTGGATACTACTGTTCCTAAACAAGTGACCGATATTCTTTATTCTTCAGCTATAAAACAAAACACCAGTATTCGTTATTTGACAGATGAATCAGGTGCAACGAAGTGGGATCATGGAACAGTCTATGTTTTAAATATTCCTAATATTATTGCAGATGTAAAATCTCTAATGCCAATTCAATAACTTGCATTGACATAAATAGCTCATGTTTTTAATTAAACATGAGCTATTTTTATTTAAAACTGAACAAAGTTCATTCTCGATATTTATAAACTTCATGCTACAATACGCGCCAATCTTAGCACGGCTTAAAAGCCCTAATTTATAGGACCTCGCTAATGTTTGCCAATATCTCGATTTCTGAATTCGACCCAGAATTAGCTAAAGCAATTGATGCTGAAGGTGAGCGCCAAGAAGCGCACATCGAGCTAATCGCTTCTGAAAACTATTGCTCTCCAGCAGTTATGGAAGCTCAAGGCTCAAAACTCACTAACAAATATGCGGAAGGCTACCCTGGTAAACGCTATTATGGCGGTTGCGAATATGTAGACATCATCGAACAATTGGCGATTGACCGTGCTAAAGAACTCTTTGGTGCTGACTATGCTAACGTTCAGCCACATGCCGGCTCACAAGCAAACTCTGCTGTTTACCTAGCGCTTCTTAATCCAGGCGACACAGTTTTGGGTATGAGCTTGGCTCACGGTGGTCACTTGACTCACGGTGCAAAAGTTAGCTTCTCTGGTAAAACATATAACGCGATTCAGTACGGCTTAAATGTTGAAACTGGCGAGATCGATTACGAAGAAGTTGAACGTTTAGCTGTAGAGCACAAGCCACGCATGATCGTAGCTGGTTTCTCTGCATATAGCCAAATTGTTGACTGGCAACGTTTCCGTGAAATCGCGGATAAAGTGGGTGCTTACCTGTTTGTAGACATGGCTCACGTTGCTGGTCTGGTTGCTGCGGGTGTCTACCCAAGCCCAGTACAAATTGCTGACGTTACTACGACTACAACACATAAAACACTTCGTGGCCCACGTTCAGGTTTAATCCTTGCGAAAGCAAATGAAGAAATTGAGAAAAAACTTCAATCTGCAGTATTCCCAGGTAACCAAGGTGGTCCATTGGTTCATGCTATTGCAGCTAAAGCAATCTGCTTTAAAGAAGCAATGACTCCTGAATACAAAGAATATCAAAAACAAGTTGTGGTAAATGCTAAAGCAATGGCTGAAGTATTGATCGCACGTGGTTATGATGTAGTATCTGGCGGTACTGAAAACCACTTATTCTTACTGTCATTGATCAAACAAGACGTGACTGGTAAAGAAGCGGATGCTTGGTTAGGTGCTGCTCACATTACTGTGAACAAAAATGCTGTACCAAATGACCCACGTTCTCCGTTCGTAACTTCTGGTATCCGTATTGGTACTCCAGCTGTAACAACACGTGGTTTCGGTGAAGCTGAAGTACGTGACCTAGCAGGTTGGATTGCTGACATTCTAGATGCCAAAGGCGACGAAGCGGTAATTGCTGCGGTTAAAGAAAAAGTTGCTGCTGTATGTGCTAAATTCCCTGTTTACGCAAAATAAGTTAAAGACTTGAGAAAGCCCCCCTCAAGGGGGCTTTTTTTATATATGATTAAAGGTCATATTCTTCAAATATTATATTTCTGCTATAACAGAATAATACTCCATAAAAGATATAACTCATTTTGCTATTGCTGTAATGACATCTTTCTTTCAAAGGAACAGGTAAATGGCTAGACCAACAATTATTATTTCACAACAGGATCTTCAGCGTTTAGAAACCATGCTTGAGCATCAATCTAAACTGAGTCCAACGATGCAGCATCTTGAAGACGAAATTGCCCGTGCTGATGTAGTGGCTCCCCAAGATGTCCCTCAAAATGTAGTCACTATGAATGCGCGTGTGCGTATTATCATTGCACCCGCTAGTGAATCTACGGATATTACCCTGGTTTATCCACATGATTTTCGCGGTGAAAAAGGCCAAGTCAATATACTTGCACCGGTAGGCGCAGCAATTTTGGGACTGGCAGAAGGACAGGAAATTGAATGGCCACAGCCAGATGGTCATTTAATGAAAGTGAAGATTGAAAAAGTGTTGTATCAGCCAGAACGTGAAGGCGATTATCTATAATCGTTTTGAATAAATAGCCCCATATTTAGGGGCTTTTTTAATGGGTAACTTTAAGCTCAAATTTTTTTGCTTATTTTACTGAAGTGGCTGCTAAAAGATCACTGTCTAAATCAGAAAACTTCAACACTTCAGCACGTATTGTGTTGATCACTGTCAAAGCTTTGGCAGTGTTTAGGGCATATTAAGGGCAGACTATATTTCAACAAAAGCTGGCAATAATAATTGAAATATAAGGAATAGCCATGAGTCAAACTCAAATAAATTCCTATGTCCAAATTACTAATATCAACCTATTCAAGTGAAACCGATTACCTGTCGCATTGGTACAGAAATTGAAGGAATCAAATTATCTTTCAAGTGCTAAGCTATTTCTTTAAAAATCATCAGCATTTAACCGATGATGAACAGGAAGAAGGCTTTACTGCATTAGTAGGCGCCTTTGAACCATTCAACAGTGCCGGTAAAAAATGGAACAGTCCATAAGCTTGAGCTGGATTCACGTGGTGGCAAAGCAGACACTTGGCATACCGACATCAGCATTATTGAGGATTATCCAAAAGCTTCCATTTAACGCAACAATAGATTTTATTTTCTCAACAAAAATTGGGTGATAGGTAGATGTTATTGTGTGGGTATATGCAGATCGGTTAGCTGCTTAGTGACGGTAAGTTTAAAGTCAGTGATTAGGTGAAAAGGTATGCGGTGTTTAATTGGGTACTATTTTTACAGCAAAAAACGCTAATTTGTGATTTTTATGCGGTCTATAAAAAGTCAAAGTTGCCGTGATGGCAGGTGTTCCGACCAACCTTAAATAAGCAACTGCAATATTTTATCCAACAACGCATTGTAGAGTGGAGTTATAGCCAAACTCGTATTATTGATATGCAGCGTTTAAAACAAATGAGCTAGTTATAGAAATATTACTAAACTTACTCAACACACTGAAATTTTCTAAAATAATTGAACGGGTTATAAAAAAATTAAGCCAATAAAAAAAGGCAAAGTAAAACTTTGCCTTTTTTGATCTGTACCGATCTTAGTGGTGGTGACCACCCGCGCCGTGTACATGACCGTGTTCTAATTCTTCAGCAGAAGCTTCACGAATTTCAACAATTTCAACTTCGAAAGTTAAGTCTTGACCAGCAAGCGGGAAGTTAGCATCCACAACGATTGTGTCGCCTTCAACTGCTTTAACAGTCACGATTTGCACGCCATCATCGGTTTGAGCTTGGAATTGCATACCTGGCTGGATGTTGTCCACGCCTTGGAACATTTGAGCAGGAACTTCTTGAACCATTTCTGGGTTATATTCGCCATAACCTTCAGCAGCAGGAACGTTTACAGTAAATTTATCACCAACAGTTTTGCCTTCTAAAGCATTTTCTAAACCTGGGATGATGTTACCTGCACCGTGCAAATATGCAAGTGGTTCACCTTGTGATTGGTCGAGAGTTTCGCCTTCTGCGTTAGTCAACGTGTAGTGGAAAGAAACCACGAGGTCATTTGCAATAGCAGTCATGTTATTGATCCATTCAATTTTTAAAGGGGACATCATAAAGTGAAAAGCAGATTTTGTAGATCCATAATTATCAAAAATCTGCATTTTCTACATTTTTAATGGCATTTTGTTAATAATAGGGGCGGTTTTTTAAATTTCAATGCAATTTTATCTTTGGACCTGTTTTTCTTGTGACAAAATCTTTGGCAGTCAAAATTCCCGCATGGGTATAACCATGAATCGCGGCTTGATGCAGTCGATATAAAGAAACATACATTGATTTCGCCAGAAAACCTTGCACATTGACTTGCCCGAGTAATTCTCCTACTGCTTTATTATGACTTAATGACACCAGTGAGCCTTTGTCGGAAAATTTAAACATCGGCTGTGGTTTGCCTTGAATACGAGCTTTCATGGCTCTGACCAAGAAACTAGCCTGTTGACTGGCTACTTGAGCACGTGGGCCAAGTACAGGTTCATCTGCAGCCGGTTGGCAATGAGCGCAGTCACCAAAAGCAAAAACATTCGGGTCAGATAAAGTTTGCAGCGTTGCATACACTTTTAGCCGGTGAATATTGTCTTTTTCAAAGTCTTCTAATTTTTCCAGAACAGCAGGGGCTTTAATCCCTGCCGCCCAGACTTTCAGGTCCGCGTCTATAGAGTTTCCATCGGCAAAGTAGACTTTCTCGTTATCTACTTTGGATACCCGATGCTGGGTTAAAACCGTAATACCGAATTGCTCTAATTGATGACTGGTATGCTGTGCGATGGTTTCAGAAAGCGCAGGTAATATCCGGTCGGCCGCTTCTATGACAGTAATATTGACATTTTTCGGATGAATTTTATTTAGCCCATATTTAAAGAAAGTCTGCTTGGCTTGATACAGTTCGGCTGCAAGTTCGATACCGGTTGCGCCTGCACCAATAATGGCAATATTTAAGGTACGGCTGATTTCATGGTTCTGTGCTTCTAAATATAAATGCAATAAATCTTGCTGAAATACATCTGCCTGTTTGCGGCTATCCAGAAAATGACAGTGCTGTTTCACACCTTCGGTATTAAAGTCATTCGAAGTCGAACCCACGGCAATAATGAGGGTATCGTAATCCAGACGAATATTTTTTTGAGTTCGATCAAGTTTGGATCGCTGCGATGTTTCAAGAACGATTTGTTTGCTTTTCTGATCGATCTCGATAAAGCTCCCTAAGACAAACTCATAATAATGTTTGGCAGAATGGGCGAAATAATTGGTTTCTTCAGCGTGTGGATTGAGAGTGCCTGCCGCAATTTCATGTAATAGCGGTTTCCAGATATGGGTCAGTTTCTGATCTACCAAGGTGATTTTGGCTTTATTACTTTTACCTAAAGTATTGCCCAGTTGGGTGGCCAGTTCTAAACCGCCGGCACCACCACCCACAATGATAATTTTATGTAGATTGCTCATATTTAACCTATTTATTATTTTCAAGACAAAAAAAAGAAGACGGCATCAATATGCCATCTTCAATTCATTGCTTTTGTTTAGATTGTTATACAGCTTACATAATTTAAAGAAATGTCACGCAATTAGCCTAGAGGATACGTTTTAACTTCCACTTCATCACTAGAGAAGAAAGTGAAAAGCTGTTTAAACCAAATGGCAATTTTCTGGAAGAAATTGGCTTCTTCAATTTGTACATCATTTTCAATGGCAATGGTGCGAATCAACTGGTTGTTTTGGTAAACCTGTACGGTTGCCAATTCCATCACTTTAGCTATTGGAGCGGTCAGGAGTTTTTCTTTAATTTCGACATTTAAGTGAGTTTTGGTTTCTTGTAATGGGTCGATTGCCTGAATTGTTCCATTACCTGTATTCAACATAATGCGCTGATTCACGGTGTCATAGGTTTGCAGATCAATCGCATAAGGCTGGTCATATAAAGACGTGGTAATAATTTGCGGTTTGCTGGTTTCCAGTTTAAACATTTTTAAAGTGGACTTAATCACCGGTAATTCAGCAATCAGCTGCTTGTCTTTAATCGCCACTTCATTACGCGTATAGGTATAAGCCATGTTCAGCAGGGTATGGGCAATTTCAGCACGTTTTAAAGCATTTTTTGTACCCATAACCACCACAACCAGACGACGTTCAGGCAATTCAGGATTACCAGTAGGACGGTGTGCAGTAAGTGCCAGGTTATAACCTGCGGCTTTGGTAAAACCTGTTTTTAAACCATCAACACTTGGGTCAAATTTGAGTGCCAAGTTGGTTGCACGATGAAAACGCTGGTTATAACTGAAACTCGGCATCACTGAATAATGCAAGTATTCAGGTGTCTCTGCTGTAAGTGCCTGACCCAATAGTGCCATATCGTATGCTGAGGAAAAATGATCCGGCATGGTTATACCGGGCGCATTAGCAAAATGCGTATCGTTCATTCCCAAGGCTTTGGCTTCAAGATTCATACGCTCAATGAAAGCAGGTACTGTGCCTGAAATGCGTTCAGCTAAAGTTACGGCCGCATCATTGGCTGACATTACGATCAAACCTGCCAGCAATTGATCAACGGAAATCTGTTCACCTTCTTTCAGGTACATTTGTGATTCATCCCACTGCACCATTTTGACTACTGGTGTTGCAGTGATGATTTCATCCTTTTTTAAATGACCTGCTTCAATTTCTTTGAGCGCAATATAAGCAACCATCATTTTGGTCATGGAGGCTGGCGCACGTTGCTCATGGCTATTGTGCTCAGCAATCACTTGTCCAGATTGGGTATCAAGAATGGTCCACGCGGGTGCTTCGACGCTTTCCGGAACGAGGTTCAGTAATGCGGCATTGACTATTGTGGAGCACAACAAACTGAGTGATGCGAGAAGGTAGATAACAGCTTTCAATGATGTTCCTTTAGTTGCCAATCCATTGACTTTAAAAATGCAAAAAACCTTGGGCATGCTATGCTTTTTTCTTAATAATGGCTAGTCAGAATTGTAGACAATTGCGACAGTTCAGCATTGTTTTACAAAAAAATGCTAAGCTAGCCCTAAGTTCAGTTTTTTATTTTGTATTGCCCATTATGTTGCATTATCAAATCGAATTTGACGATTATCGTCAGCATTTAATTCACGTGACTCTTCGTTTTTTAGCAGATCCTACTCAAGTATTATCACTCCCAACCTGGATTCCGGGAAGTTATCTGATTCGCGAGTTTTCCAAGCATCTTGAGTCAGTTAAAGCCTACGATGAAGATGGCCGAATTCTGCAAATCCAGAAATTCGAAAAGAATAAATGGCGTTTATTTAATACCGATCATGAACTGATTACAGTTGAATATGATGTATATGCCTATGATCTGTCTGTACGTGGTGCATATGTCGATCAAACACGTTTATATGTGAATCCGGCTTGTGCATGCTTGGGACTGGAAGGTCAGGAAGATAAAGCCATTGAAGTTGAAGTATTCCTTCCGGAAGAACTGAAACACTTCCAATTGGCTACAGGATTGGAAAATAAGAGCTTGGTTAAAGGCCGTCATACCTTAAAAGCCAAAAACTATGCGCAGCTGATTGACTCGCCATTTGAACTGGCAGAGCAAACCCGTTTCAGCTTTGAAGCCAATGGTATTCCGCATGAGTTCGTGGTTTCAGGCAAACACAGCATGAATGCCGAACGTATGCAGCAAGATATTGAAAAAATCTGTAGCACGGAAATTTCAATGTTTGGTTCGGCGCCATTTGAAAATTATACCTTTATGACGATGGCAACAGGCAATAGCTATGGCGGTTTAGAACACCCGAATAGCACTAGCCTGATTACACCACGTGATGACCTGCCAAAAATGGATGAGCCTGTTGAGCCTTCAAAAGATTATCAACGTTTCTTGGGTTTATGTAGTCATGAATATTTCCATTCTTGGCTGGTGAAATTTATTCGCCCAGAAAATTTTGTTAATTACGATTTGAATAGAGAGGGCTATACCTCACTGCTTTGGATCTTTGAAGGCTTTACTTCTTATTATGATGATCTGATTTTGCTGCGCAGTGGTGTCATCAATCAGGAATCGTATATTGCTTTATTAAAAGCACAGATAGATCGTTACTTGCAAAATCCAGGTCATGCGATTCAAACCGTGGCAGAATCTAGTTTTGATGCATGGGTAAAATTCTACCGTCAGGATGAAAACTCGAATAATGCAGGCACCAGCTATTACAACAAAGGTTGTCTGGTTGCACTGTGTCTGGATTTAGGCCTTCGACTGAAAGGTTCAAGCCTTGATGCACTCATGCGTAAGCTGTATGAAAATGCGCAGAAGGGCCTTCAAGTAAATGAGCGTACCATCTTTGATTTGTGTCATGAGTTGACGGGTCATAGCTGGCTTGAGCAAATTAATCATTTGATCAATACCACAGACGAATTGCCACTGGATCAGTTGCTGCCCGAATTTGGTCTAAGCTTTGAATTGAAAAATGAAAAAGCTTTGCCATTCGGACTCAAAGTTGCAGACAAACCTGAAGGTGTGGTGATTCAACAGATTCGCCGTGATAGTGCAGCGGCTAAAGCCGGTCTTTCTGCTAATGATGTGATTGTTGCGATTGATGGTTTAAAAGCGTCTGAAAAACTTGTTGAGAAATATTCGAAACAAGAAGGCACTTTCGCTGTGTATGCATTCCGCCGTGATGAATTTATTCAGTTTGAAGTCGAAGGTGGTGCAATTGATTTGACCACAGTTGACTTGAAAGTTGAAGATCAGGCGAAAGCAGAGAAGTGGCTTAAAGCTTAATTTGCTAGTTTTATTAAAGTCATGTAAAACCGATACTTAGGCATCGGTTTTGCTTATTCAATAGAAATATATTTTCTACAAATATTTAATATAGATGAATTAGTATATTTAAATTCTTCCATAAATTCTGCTCGATTATCTCTGTATTCAAAAAAATCTATAGCCGACCAGGGATAAAACCCTTCAAGATAGTTTATATGATTTTGAAGTAGTTCCCAGCTTTTACTATCAATTTGCCTTTCTAATAAAACTTGTAGTTGTTGAGACTTTGAGCGTAAAGGAACAGCAATCTGAATAAGTTCAGAATATACCGATTTATATTCAAACTCCTTTGTATAAATCGAAAATTGATATGTCAGTTTATATATTTCTGAGGTAAATTGGCTGTGAAGATCCCAAATTTCTGTAACCAACTTGGAAGTTAAAGAAAGGTTATGTTGATGTTTCCAATTTAAAACTAATATTGCTGCAGTTACTGCTGCAAAAATTGTTGCTGCAGAACTCAATATAGAGATTAAAAAATTAAGATGATCATAATTGTCAGTTCTGGTAAGTAACCATCCACCGTACCAAAAATATAAAATATTGATGCCTAAGAAAGCACTGATTAACAAAATAGTAATATGAGTCGAGAGTAGTAATCTCAAAAAACTTTGAAATAATTTTGATAGCATTTGGGACTAATTATTTTTTAGATTTCTACAAAATGCATTAAAAGTTTATTTAGATCAATGATTAATATTTTTATGTATCAATTATCTCTAGTAAATTGAATATCCATAAGGACTTAAAAGTAGCGGAATATGGTATTGCTCTAAATTAGCATCAATCAAAAAACTACAGGTACTTTAGGAAAATACTTTATTTATCATTGTTCACACTTTCATTTACTTAACCATTTATCACCTTGCTGAGCTTCAAGTACAACCTTTATATCTTGGACTCTCCCACAATATCCTGTTGAAAATTACCGCTCGAAAGCCTTTAAAGTTTAGTAAAACTTAAGTGAGGAGTGCATACCTCATTGCGACAATTTTTTTCGGCTGATCAGGAGAAAACTGCAACGTATTCCTTAATAGATAATTTATTTGCATGATACCCAACATGTTTTAATAAATTGGGTTGTAAAACAGTAAATCAATTAGTTTGGATTTTAATCAATATTGTGAGTTTTTTTGATTTAAATTATTGATAAATATATATTATATATTATCCAAGCCTTGATTCATTACTCATGCAGTTAGGTGTGCAGATGTAGCTGTAGATAACGACTACAAGTACCTATATTCGAAAAGAGACGAAATTTCAAGTAGAATATAAGGATTGGTGAACAACACCGATGTATACGAATTTTCAGCCAGACAGCAAGATGAAAAGATATTGTTGTTTAGCTGAGGTGCAATGAGCACCGATACTTTCGATGTTTTATTTAAGCAAATCGGTTCGCAGGGTCGGGTCAAAAGCTCGATCCTCAAAAACTCAATCCAACGCAAGGGGCTATATATGGCTGGTGGAAAGTCAACAATCATTTACACACTGACTGACGAGGCGCCATTGTTGGCGACTTATTCGCTACTGCCGATCATTGAGACCTTTACTAAGCCGGCCGGTGTCGAGATTGTCAAAAGTGACATCTCTGTAGCGGTTCGTGTGCTCGCAGAATTTGCAGACTGCCTAAATGAAGAGCAGAAAGTTCCCGATACCCTCGCGGAGCTAGGTCGTCTTACTCAAGATCCAGACACTAACATTATTAAATTACCGAATATCAGTGCCTCTGTTGGCCAGCTAACAGCGTGCATCAAAGAGCTTCAATCTAAAGGCTACGCGATCCCTGATTATCCGGAAAATCCAACGACTGAAGAAGAAAAGTCAATCAAGGTTCGTTATGGCAAATGCTTAGGCTCTGCTGTAAACCCTGTATTACGTGAAGGTAACTCTGACCGTCGTGCGCCTGCTGCTGTAAAAAATTATGTGAAAAAACACCCGCATTCAATGAGCGAGTGGAAACAGTGGTCACAAACCCACGTTTCACACATGAGCGAAGGCGACTTCTATCACGGCGAAAAGTCAATGACCCTTGACCGCGCTCGTAACGTAAAAATGGAACTTATCACCAAGAGCGGTGAAACCATCGTTCTTAAGCCAAAAGTTGCGTTGAAAGATGGCGAAATTATTGACTCAATGTTTATGAGCAAAAAAGCACTTTGTGACTTCTACGAGAAAGAACTTGAAGATTGTCGTGAAGCAGGCATTTTGTTCTCTTTACACGTTAAAGCAACCATGATGAAAGTTTCGCACCCGATCGTATTTGGTCACTGTGTGAAAATTTACTATAAAGAAGCGTTTGAGAAGCATGGCAAGTTATTTGACGAGCTAGGCATTAACATCAATAACGGTATGGCGGGTCTCTACGAGAAACTTGAAACTTTACCTGCATCTCAGCGTGAAGAAATCATCCGTGACTTGCATGCGTGTCAAGAACACCGTCCAGCACTTGCAATGGTTGATTCAGCAAAAGGCATCACTAACTTCCATTCACCAAACGACGTAATTGTAGATGCTTCTATGCCTGCAATGATCCGTGGTGGCGGTAAAATGTGGGGCGCTGACGGCAAACCTTATGACTGTAAAGCTGTAATGCCTGAATCGACTTTCGCACGTATCTACCAAGAAATGATCAATTTCTGTAAGTGGAATGGCAACTTCGATCCAAAAACAATGGGTACTGTACCTAACGTTGGTTTGATGGCGCAAAAAGCGGAAGAATACGGTTCACACGACAAAACTTTCGAAATTCCTGAAGCGGGTATTGCCAACATCACCGATCTTGAAACTGGTGAAGTGTTGATGACTCAAAACGTTGAGGAAGGCGATATCTGGCGTATGTGTCAGGTGAAAGACGCACCGATTCGTGACTGGGTGAAACTTGCGGTAAATCGTGCGCGTAACTCTGGCATGCCTGCGATCTTCTGGCTTGACCCGTACCGTCCACACGAAAATGAATTGATCAAGAAAGTTGAGAAATACTTGAAAGATCACGACACGACTGGTCTTGATATCCAAATCATGTCACAAGTACGTGCAATGCGTTATACGCTTGAACGTGTTGCTCGTGGCCTAGATACAATCTCTGTAACGGGTAACATCTTACGTGACTACCTGACTGACTTATTCCCGATCATGGAATTGGGTACGTCTGCGAAAATGCTTTCTATCGTGCCGTTAATGGCGGGTGGTGGTATGTACGAAACGGGTGCAGGCGGTTCTGCTCCTAAACACGTACAACAGTTGGTTGAAGAAAACCATTTACGTTGGGATTCACTCGGTGAGTTCATGGCACTTGCTGTTTCTCTAGAAGAGATGGGCATCAAAGAAGACAATGCTGCTGCGAAGTTACTGGCTAAAACTTTAGACCAAGCGACTGGCAAATTGCTCGACAATGATAAATCACCTTCACGTCGTACTGGCGAGCTCGACAACCGTGGCAGTCACTTCTACCTGGCGAAATACTGGGCTGAAGAACTTGCTGCGCAAGACGAAAATGCTGAATTGAAAGCGAAGTTTGCTCCGCTTGCAAAAGCATTGGCTGAAAACGAAGACAAGATTATTGCTGAACTTGCTGAAGTTCAAGGCAAACCAGCAGACATCGGCGGTTACTACGCTGTTGATCAAGCGAAAGTAAATGCTGTGATGCGTCCAAGTGTGACGTTGAATACAGTGCTTGCAGCTGTTACAGCTTAATGAATGTAATGCAAAGCCGACTTTGTCGGCGATACAAAAAAAGCCGGTGCATATGCACCGGCTTTTTTTGTTCGTAAGCTTACGATACAAACTTTCCCAAAAAAGGAACTTGTTTAAACTAAATCTTAACGACCATTACGTCCACGACCACGAGGGGTTTTGGTATTTGGGCGTGTCGTACCATTGGTTTTACGACGAGGTTTATCTGCATCGTCCATTTGCCAAATACGCGTTGTACCACCGCCAGCTTTTTTCTTGCCTTTAAATGGCGCTTCGCCTCTTTCTTCACGAGCTTTATCTTTAGCAACCGAAAAATGCTGTTTTTTGGTCGGGGTCTTTTTCGCAAAAGAACGACCTTCATACGGTTTATCCGCAGGAACATCTTTAAAGTCTGGGTAAAGTAAAGGCTCGATCTCAACTTGCTCACCTGGTTGCAAGCCAAGTTTTACAATGCTAATGCTACCAATTTGAGTGCGAATTAAACGTAAAGTAGGAAAACCAACTGCAGAGGTCATACGACGAACTTGACGATTGCGCCCTTCACAAATTTGAATTTCTACCCATGAAGTTGGAACACTGGCACGGAAACGTACAGGTGGTGTCCGTTCCCATAACCAATCAGGCTCGTCAATTTTTTTTGCCTGAGCCGGCAGGGTGATGCCATCTTTAAGCTCAACGCCTTTACGAAGTTGCTCTAAGGCTTCTTCAGTGATGTCACCATCGACCTGTACTACATAAGTTTTAAACTTTTTGTTGGCAGGGTTGGTAATGAACTGGTTCAAACCCCCATGATCCGTCAAGAACATTAAACCTTCTGAATCTAAATCAAGACGACCAGCAATACGCAGGTCAGGATCTTGAGTAAAATCAGCCATGGTTTGATGTTTCTCGTCGGCACGGAATTGGGAGAGAACGTCATAAGGTTTATTAAGAATAACTATTTTCACAGTAACCTACTAAAAAGATTAAATATATTTTGTTGTGGTTTTCGAGTTACCCGTTTAGTTACCCGTTTTGGGAGGTGGGGGTAAAAGGCGGTAAAGAAAAGCCCACTATGTGGGGGCTATCATATCAGATTCTGTTTTGTGTTCTTCAACTTTATTCTTGACCTATTATGAATACTAAGACCTATTTTTTTCTAAAAGTTGAATAGGATGTTTAATTTTGTAGAGTTCAGCAAGGCATGAACTATTTAGTCCGAATGTTGTAAACAATGTCGACTTATGAAACCTCCTTTAAAGTTTGTAACCTTAAGCGATAACCTCATTCCTCGGTCAAACTGTTTATGGTGGCTTCTGAAATCAATCATTCTGCGATAAATGACATTCAGGCATCCAAGAGCTGATTTTTTAATTTCGTATATGATGACTTACATATAGTACAAAAAATAATCAAAAGTGATTTGGAAAGCTACAAATTTGAATGATAGTTTAATATTCATATATTTATTTTAATAATTTGAGGTGAAGAATGAAAATGCTGGCCCTATTAAGTGCAGGTATAGCAGCGAGCTATTGCTATAAAACCGTGAAGACGAATAAGCAAAATTCGTCAAAACCTAATTTTGATGAAATTATTAAACAATCGCTACTTAAAGATTTCCTGGTCTAACGCAGGAAAATATTAATTTTGATAGATTTGATAAAATAAAGAGATTATTGAAATGATATCAGTGGAAATGAAATGATACGAGTAAAAACTCAGTTATAAAAATTTTATTAACCCTATTAAATTTTGGAAATTTAGATAAATTTCTAAAAAATATAACTTAACTAGGATATTTGGAAATAGACCAGTTTTATAAAACCTACTTATTCAACAGGGTAACAGTAATATCTTGTTTTCACTTCAATAACTTAAAAACAAAAAATATAAAATTGTGAATTAAAAAGCCTATTTAAGTTGAGAGAGTTAGGTACACTTTTTATTAACCTCTAAATTAAATAATATGCTTACCATGTACAGGTGGTAACAATGAACTTTTTGTATCTATAGATAATATATTAAAGGATTTTAGATCGCATAAGTATGATGCTGACTGGGGTTCAATAGAAAAATGATTTAGTCATTTTAACTGAACCTGGCGATATCAGGATCAGTAAAATTTACTTTACTTTAAAGATACCGGTTTTTATATTCAATAAAAATTGATTAAAAAAGATTAAAGTTATGATTAGGTGTTTTTAACTTATATAGAGTAGATAAATATAATTCATTAAAGAATAAGGAATGCAGAAATATTAAGAATGACGACTTTCATAAAAAATGACCAATTTGATAATCATCAAGACCGGAGCGTTGAGTTTTATTTCAGCGAAAAATGGGGTTATTTCCCGTCTAAATCTCCAAAACACTAAAATTCGATTAAAGTATTTATGCGATATGATAAGAAAAGTTGAAAGTATTGCTGTCTGACAATTATTTTTAAAGTCATTTGCTACAAAGGGAGAACTTGTACAATGGGTTATCAGAAAATCATAGTTCCTGTGGATGGTAGCAAAATTACCGTAAAGGCAGATTTATCACTGAATGTTCCAAATAATCCGATCATTCCTTTCATTGAAGGTGATGGAATTGGGGTAGATATTACACCAGCGATGAAAGCTGTAGTAGATGCCGCAGTTCAAAAAGCCTACGCTGGCAAACGTTCGATCGAGTGGATGGAAGTTTACTGCGGCGAAAAAGCAGATAAAATCTATGGGACTTACATGCCGGAAGAAACGTTTGAAGCGCTTCGCGAGTTCGTTATTTCGATTAAAGGCCCATTAACCACTCCTGTGGGTGGTGGTATTCGTTCTCTCAATGTCGCTTTACGTCAAGAATTAGACCTTTACGTATGTGTACGTCCAGTTCGCTGGTTCGAAGGTGTTCCTTCTCCAGTGCATCATCCTGAACTGACTGACATGGTGATCTTCCGTGAAAACTCTGAAGATATCTATGCGGGAATTGAATGGAAAGCGGATTCACCAGAAGCCAAAAAAGTCATTAAATTTCTGAAAGAAGAAATGGGCGTGACTAAAATCCGTTTCGAAGATAACTGTGGTATTGGTATTAAGCCAGTCTCTAAAGAAGGGACTCAACGTCTGGTTCGTAAAGCCATTCAATTTGCAATCGACAATGACAAGCCTAGCGTGACTTTAGTTCACAAAGGCAACATCATGAAGTATACCGAAGGTGCATTTAAAGAATGGGGTTACGAAGTCGCGCTTGAGCGTTTTGGTGGTGAACTTCTTGACGGTGGTCCATGGGTCAAAATCAAGAATCCTAAAAATGGTAAAGACATCATCATTAAAGACGTCATTGCCGATGCGTTCTTGCAACAAATCCTGATGCGTCCCTCGGATTACTCCGTTATTGCCACGTTGAACTTAAACGGTGACTATATTTCTGATGCACTTGCAGCGGAAGTGGGTGGTATTGGGATTGCTCCTGGTGCAAACATCGGGGGTGCAATTCAAATGTATGAGGCGACTCACGGTACTGCACCTAAATATGCTGGCCAGGACAAAGTAAACCCGGGTTCAATCATTCTTTCTGCGGAAATGATGCTGCGTGACATGGGGTGGACTGAAGCTGCTGACTTGATCATTAAAGGGATTTCTGGTGCCATTGCCGCTAAAACTGTGACTTATGACTTTGAGCGTTTAATGCCTGACGCGACTTTATTACGTTGCTCTGAATTTGGTCAAGCCGTCATCAACAACATGGAATAAGTCACAGACTTGAACTTTGTATGGGAAAAACCTGCATTTGTTGCGGGTTTTTTATATTTACAGAAATCATATTTCATTCAATAGAATTAAAAACTTAAGATGAAATTGATTAAATCACTTTAATTCTTGAAATTAATGCATCAGCATCGAAAAATATTCAAAAAGAGTTCCTACATATGTTTAATGATGACATTCATGCTGCTTTCAGGTTGTCAGCCACCATCGTCTGGCGAAGCAGTGGGCATTCGTTATCCAGTTTTATATATGCAATTACAACAAATGGACTTGCCTGAACAACTTGCAATGCCGGTTGAAAATATTAAAGCTCGTCAGATTAATGATACTTGGGGTGCAGCACGTAGCGAAGGACGCAAGCATGAAGGCATTGATATTTTTGCCAAGCGAGGCACTTTTGTACTGAGTGCAACACAAGGGATTGTCACTCGAGTCGGAACTAATAATTTGGGGGGTAAGGTGGTCTGGATTACTGGGCCGAATTTAAGTCGACATTATTATGCGCATTTAGACGATTATGCGGATCAGATTCAAGAAGGAGACTGGGTAGAAGCCGGTCAAGTGATTGGTTATGTAGGAAATACCGGTAATGCTAAAAATACACCGCCCCATTTACATTATGGTATTTATTTCAATGGGCAAGGTGTGATCAATCCTTATCCTTATCTGGTTCCAGATTCTTAAAAGTATCAGAATAAATCAGATTTCTTTCATCTTCTGACCTTGATCCGAGCGGGTATACCAAGCCAATTGTAAAGTTCCCAATAATAGAACCACAGTAGCCAATATAAACTGTTGATGATAAGTTACACCGAAATGTTGCAGGGCACTAAAACTTAATCCGCCAATCAGCTGCACAGATGCAAAACACAGCGTGGCTATACTCCATAGTTTTTTATAAGCCAGACCATAGAGTTGTAAAATCGTATAAGAGGTCAAAAACACCACGGCCGGATTGAGCATTCCTGTAAAGAAGGAGGAAGCAAAAGTCAGCAGCTGACTGGTGTTTAATGTGGTAATAAAAATCGCCAGGATATATAGACTATACAGAATTTTCAGGCTGGTAAAATTGCCAAATTTTCTTGCCAGTGAGTAAGCGGCAAAAGCCCCCAAAGCACTGCCTACGCCATACAGAATCCAGTTAAAATTAATCCAGAACAGAGTCAGCCCCAGTTCATGGCTGAGATAGTCAATCCAGAATAATGAATGCGGAATATAGGCAAATGCACTGCAAGCATACACAATCATCAAGCTATAAAAGAGTGCATTGAGTGGAGTCTTAGGTACACTCTGAACGGTTTGTGCAGACAAATAATGCTTAAATTGTTGCAGCAGCAGACTTAAGCAACCACAAATAATCAGTGCAAACCCACATAAAATAAGCCAGGCTGTCTGTATCGAAATTTGATCCAGATAAGGCAAGAAAAGCGTAGCTATTAAAACCCCGAGACCAATTCCACTAAAGCCAATAAAATTAATTTTAAAACGATCCTGAATGTCGCAGCATTGTGCAACCACACTAGGGGATAAGATCATTAACAAGCCACCGCTGATCCCCGAAACCACACGCCAGAAGATATACCAAGCTTGAGGGAAATTTGCAAAAGCACAGCACATTAAACTGAACATTCCCGCAAGTGCGGCAATTTGAATGTAAAGGGTCATGCTTTTGTTTTGAGGCAGTCGCATGGCTACAAAAGCGCCCATCAGATAGCCGAGTAAATTGGCACTCCCTAAAAGACTGGCAAAACTGCTTGACCAGTCAAATGCTTCACGTGTGCTGGGTAAAAGTGCGGTATAGGAAAAACGTAAAATACCAATTCCTAAACACATGCTGAGGCATAAAAAAAGACTAAGCCTGATATTGTTTGGGGACATCCGTGTGCTCGTAGCTCTTGGGTATTAATTCAATATAATAAATAACATGAGTACTAAACAATGAATAGGATCAGACCTTACAAACGCTGCACAAATATCGATGTTTGACCCATTAAGCAATATTTAAGACAACTCTTATAGAGTTGGGCGGCAGATAGCCCTTTATTTTGAAAATTGAATTTTTTCAATAAAGGCATACAATGCCGCTACTTTATTATACTTTTTAGAATTATGAATTTCTCATATCGCGCTGATATAGATGGCTTAAGGGCTATCGCCGTTTTATTGGTGATTTTTAACCATATCGGATTATCTTTCTTTTCTGGAGGATATATTGGTGTCGATGTCTTTTTTGTGATTTCAGGTTATTTAATTACCCTCATTTTAACCCATGAAATTCAGTCCAAACGGTTTTCTATCGCACGCTTTTACAAGAAGCGCGTGGTACGTCTAGCACCTGCTTATTTTACGGTGCTCAGCGTGGTTAGCATCATTGCTTGGCTGGTGATGTTACCAGGTGATCTGACTCAATATTTTGATAGTGTCATGTACGCAACTTTGCTGATGGCGAATATCTATATGCGCAATGAAGTAGGAGATTACTTTAGCCAGAGTGCTGAAAGTATTCCTTTATTGCATTTGTGGTCGCTTGGGGTAGAAGAGCAGTTCTATATTTTCTGGCCTTTATTATTATTGCTGTTTGTTGGAAAGGTATCACGTAAATATAGCTGGGCTATAGTCACGACATTAATCGTGGCCTTATTGTTTTATGCCCAGCATAAATTGACGCAAAATGCAGAGAAGGCCTATTTCAGTATGCCAGTACGTGCCTTTGAGTTGCTCATTGGTGCATTGATTGGCTTTTTGCCACAGCTTAAGCTGCCAAAAAAAATAGTGCAAAGTCTGGTTTGGGGCAGTTTAATCGTATTGTTTGCGGCAGCAGCGTATTTTAATGAAAAGACTCCATTTCCGGGAGCAATGGCGCTTATCCCATGTTTGGCAACAGCTTTCATTATCTATTTGGGGCAATGTTCACCTTCAACTAACCTGTTACTCAACAATCCTCTGAGTACTTGGATTGGAAGGATTTCCTATCCTCTGTATTTATGGCACTGGCCTATTATTGTATTGTTTGGCATTTATATGCGGCCATTAAATACAGAAAATCAGGCTGTGATTGTACTATTGTCTATCCTGTTGGCATTTTTAACTTATCAACTGATTGAAAAACCAAGCAAACGTTTTGTGATGATGGCCAATTACAAAGTGATAATCATCGGTTTTCTGGTACCCGCCCTCAGTTTTATTGCTGTTGCAAAGACCATCAATATCAATAAAGGTTTTCCAGAACGATTCCCTGAATCTATTTATATCAAGCAACAAGCACTCAATTCATTTGCCCATGTGATCCGAAATAAATGTATGGATATTGAAGATCCGAAAATATTACCTGAGCAGGATGATTGTGTTTTGGGCAAAGCGAAAGCTAGTATCGATTTTTTATTGATCGGTGATTCTCATGCCAATGCTTATACCGCAATGCTGGACGTATGGGCTAAAGATGCCAATTTACGCGGTTATGACGTTACTCAAAGTTCAACTTTCTATTTGCCTGGTGTGCAGCGTTTTGACTCTAATTTTAATCGATGGGAAGAGCTGAGTGAATTTAAATTAAGAAATGAGGCCATTACCGCTCATCTTGCAAAAACACATTATCCAAGCATTGTTTTAGCGGGTTCATATGTACCGTATTTTGGTCATGAGATAAAACTTGAAGATGATATTCATCATTCAAATGAAGAAATATTCAAAAACGGTTTCATGAAAGCGCTGGAAATTGCCTATCAGTCCAGTGATCAGGTCATATTGCTCAATGATGTCCCTTGGTTAGATCAAGATGGAGTGCCGGCAGATTGTAATCTACGCAATGAAATTTTAAACACAGAGGCCCAATGTACTGTTTCTAAAAGCAATTATGAAACACAGCTCATGAAATTTAATCGGATTGTTGCAGAAGCAAAACTGAAATACCCTGACTTGAAAATTATTGATCCGACGAAGGTGATGTGTAATCAGCAGACCTGTAAAATTATGCTCAACAATGTGCCTTTATACCGAAATAAAGACACCAACCACATTAATAATCAGGGTTCTCGGCAATTAGGGATTGAATATTTAAAACGATATGGTAATCCGCTGAAAGATCAAAAATGAATTGCAGACATAAAAAACCGCGCTATATAGCGCGGTTTTTTAGCATTTTTAATTAACGCATTTTTGCCAGGAAGCGACCTAAACGGGTAATCGCTTCACGTAATTCATTTTCAGCCGGCAAGAACACTACACGGAAATGATCTGGAGTCGGCCAGTTGAAACCGGTCCCTTGAACCAGTAACACTTTTTCAGCACGCAAAAAGTCGAGCATGAATTTTTCATCATCCTGAATTGGATAAATCTCCGGATCCAGTTTAGGGAAACAGTACATTGCACCTTCTGGTTTGACACAAGATACGCCGGGAATTGCATTCAGCATTTCCCAGGCGATATTGCGTTGTTCATATAAACGACCACCTGGACGAATCAAGTCATTGATGGATTGATAGCCACCAAGTGCTGTTTGAATGGCATATTGCGCTTGATGGTTGGCACATAGGCGCATTGAAGCCAACATGTCTAAACCTTCAATGTAGTCCATTGCACGTGATTTATCACCGGTAATGGCCATCCAGCCTGAGCGGAAACCTGCAATACGATAGGCTTTAGACAAACCGTTAAACGAGACACACAGTTGATCACCAGCAAGTGCAGCCACTGCCACATGTTCAATGCCGTCATAAACGATTTTGTCGTAAATTTCATCTGCAAATAAAATCAGGTCATATTTTTTTGCAAGTGCAACAATTTGTTCCAGTACATGACGTGGGTAAACTGCGCCTGTTGGATTATTCGGATTGATAATCACAATACCACGGGTATTGGGGGTGATTTTACTTTCCATATCCGCAATGTCAGGATACCAGTAGTTCTCTTCATCGCATTTGTAATGAATCGCCGTACCACCTGACAGGTTTACCGCAGCAGTCCACAAAGGATAATCCGGCATGGGAACCAGCATTTCATCGCCATCATCCAGTAATCCTTGCATTGCCATGACAATCAGTTCGGATACCCCATTACCGAGATACACATCATTGACATTCATATTCAAAATGCCTTTTTGCTGGTAATACTGACAAATTGCTTTACGCGCAGGAAAAATCCCTTTCGAGTCTGTATAACCTACGGCATTCGTAAGGTTTAAAGCGACATCGTTAATAATTTCTTGTGGTGCTTCAAAGCCAAAAGGGGCAGGATTACCGATATTGAGCTTAATAATCTTATGCCCGGCTTCTTCCATTTCGTTGGCCGCTCGTAACACAGGTCCGCGAATGTCGTAGCATACATGCTCGAGCTTAGACGATTTCTTAATTTCGCGAGGGGTTTGGAAAGTGTTCGGCATTTTAATGTTCTCGGAAGGAGTGGAGGTCACTTTTGCATAACGATATAAATAACTTTTAAATGTCTCAGTTGTTACTAAATCAAGATTGTGTTCATCTCGAAGTAAAGCAACAATTTTTTCGTGCGTAAATCCTGCCTGTTGATACTGTCTAATCAAAGGAAGCAAATTTTTAAAAATAACGCTCTTTTTTTGCGACATTTTTTAATCCTGAGCAAGCTTATGATAAAGAGTAACACTAAATTTGCTCACAAAAAAGCATTTCTTAAATGAATTGCTCACTCTATTTTTAAAATTTGCTTACTTTTTGCTTTTTTAGAGAAATTATAGGTCTTTTGTAAAATGTTAACGAAAGACTAGAAATTTAAATATGAATGACGTAAATATAGGATTATTTTATTTTAAATAGCAAGAAAGAAGGTGCGTAGCCATGGGAAAACTCAATAAATCAGACCGAGAATGGCAAAGAGAGTTATCACCTGAAGAGTTCCGTATTACACGTCAAAAGGGAACAGAGCCTGCATTTACAGGTAAATACTGGAACACAAAACAAGATGGTACTTATGTCTGTCGTTGTTGTGGCGAGCCGTTATTTAGCTCAGAGACAAAATATGATAGTGGTTGTGGTTGGCCAAGCTTCTATAAAGCCTTAAATAATTCTGCAATTGAAGAACATCAGGATACGACCCATGGTATGGTGAGAACTGAAATTGTTTGTCATCATTGTGACGCACATTTAGGGCATGTTTTTGAAGATGGTCCACAGCCAACAGGGTTACGCTATTGCGTAAATTCAGCTTCATTAGAATTAAAAACACAAGAAAAAAATGACGAGGAAACATATCCATGACCAACATTTATCAGTTTGAGGCTGAGTTGTTAGATGGAAAAAATAAATCATTTGCCGATTATGAAGGTAAGGTTTTATTGATTGTAAATACTGCAAGTAAATGCGGTTTTACCCCCCAGTTTGCAGGTCTTGAAAAGTTGTATGAGAAATACAAAGATCAAGGTCTCGAGGTTTTGGGATTCCCCTGTAACCAGTTTGGCGGTCAAGATCCTGGCTCTAATGAACAAATCGGGGCTTACTGCCAAAAAAACTATGGGGTAACATTTCCCATGTTTTCAAAGGTGGATGTGAAAGGCCCAGAAGCGCACATTTTATTCCGTTATTTGACTAATAACAGCAAAGGAATTCTAGGCAATGGGATTAAATGGAATTTTACCAAGTTCTTGATTGGTAAAGATGGCAAGGTGTTAAACCGTTTTGCACCGACCACGAAACCTGAAGAATTAGAAAATGAAGTTGAAGCTGCTTTGGCAAAGTAGTCAAAAGCAATTACTGACTAAAGTAAAATAGGGCGATCAATTGATCGCCCTAAATTTATCTAAAAAAATGCTGTTTAGATTTTTTAAATGAGTAGAGTGTTTATAAAATCGCTTTTAAACGCTGAATGGCTTGTTCACACTGCGAAATATCTGCAACCAAAGCTAGACGTACATGGTTTTCACCCGGATTGCCTTGTTCGGTATCACGAGACAGATAACGTCCAGGAAGCACTTTAATATGCGCTTTTTCCATTAACATTTTTGCAAAAGCTTCATCATTGTCGACTTTTAACCAGTAATAAAAGCCTGCATCCGGTTTTTTCAGTGGCAATAACTGACCGAGTTCATTTTGAAATAGTTCAAATTTGGCACGATACAGTTTACGGTTTTCTTCCACATGTGCTTCATCATCCCAAGCGGCAATAGACGCCAGTTGATGTTGCACCGGCATTGCTGCACCGTGATAAGTACGATATTGCAAATACGGTTTAAGTAATGCTGCATCACCCGCTACAAAACCTGAACGCATACCCGGTAAGTTTGAGCGTTTAGAAAGTGAGTGAAACACGACACAGTTTTTATAGTCGTCACGTCCAATTTCAGCACAGACTTCAAGTAAGCCGACTGGTGCTTGATCAAACCAGAGTTCTGAATAACATTCATCCGACGCAATGACAAAGTCGTATTTGTCTGAAAGTTCAATCAATTTCTTGAACTGTTCTTTAGACAATACCGCACCGGTTGGGTTACCCGGTGTGCAGACAAACAGTAATACTGTTTTTTCCCAGACTTCTGCAGGAACGGCATCAAAATCACCGAGGTAATTGTTTTCTTCAGTACAGTTAATGAAGTACGGTTTTGCCCCTGCAAGTAAAGTTGCACCTTCATAAATTTGATAAAAAGGATTTGGCATAACCACATAAGGTGCATCTTCACGGTTCACCAAAGCTTGAACAAAAGAGAAGATCGCTTCACGTGTACCAGATACAGGAAGAACATTACTTTCAGCACTCATGCTATTCAGCTTAAAACGACGAGTAAGCCAGTGGGCAATGCTTTGACGCAGCTCTGGTAGGCCTTTACTGTTTGGATAAGTCGATAAATGCTTAAAGTTGTCAATAATTGCCTGTTTTACAAACTCTGGCGCAGGATGTTTCGGTTCACCAATCGATAATGGAATCAGTGGTAAATCTGCAGGTTTTATATCCTGAAAAAGTTTATTTAACTTTTCAAAAGGATAGGGGTGCAACAGTGACAAACTTGAGTTCATGAAATCGATACCGCTTAATTTAAGTTAATGTTGGCCAGAGACTTGATTCGAGGCTTCATCCAGTGCCAATTTTAATTGAGCAGCAAAAGTTTGAGCTTCTGAATCGGACATGGGAATGCCATCTTTTTTAGTGACAAAGAAAATATCTTCTGCGCGTTCACCCAAGGTCGCAATTCTAGCAGAGTGAATATCCAAACCTTGCATCATAAATAAACCGCCTATTTTGGCAAGCAAGCCCGGATGGTCAAGTGTTGCTATTTCCACCATGTTTTGCTGTAGCGCAGCATTCATGGTGATATCAACAGTATTTTCAATATCAAAATGACGTAACTGGCGTGGAATGCGACGTTGCATTAAACCTGGATATTTATCCGATTGACTGAGTGCTTTGACTAAAGCCTCAATCACGGTTTCTTCACGTTCAGGATCGGTCAGCAAGGTACCAAAACGGTCAAGCACTACATAGGTGTCCAGGCTAAATGCAGTGGATGCCGTAATAATTCGTGCATCTTGAACGTCAAGATTCATCCGGTCAAATACAGCCACTGTAGTGGCAAATAAATTGGGCTGATCTTGCGTGTAAATAAAGATCTGAACCGCATCTTGGGCATATTGACGATGGGCACGCATTAACACCAAAGGTTCAGTATTGTTGCCATGTTGCAAGATGGCACGGGTATGCCAGGCAATTTCATCGGCTGATTCTTTAATGAAATACTCATCGCCAAGTTCCTGCCAAACCGTTTCTACATCGTATAGCGAGAAATCATTGACCAGCAGTTCACTTGCTGCAAATTTGGTGTCCTCAATCAGCATTTGATAATCGACAGGACGCCCCAGACCGGTACGAATTACATCACGGGCATGGGTGTAAAGCTGACGCATTAAGGAAGCACGCCAGGTATTCCAAAGTTTTGGATTGGTCGCGTTAATATCTGCCACCGTCAAGGTATACAGATAATCCAGATGTTCCATATCACCAAGTTTTTCAGCGAAAGCTTGAACCACGTCAGGATCGGAAATATCTTTTTTCTGCGCCGTCATCGACATGAGCAAATGGCTTTGAATCAGCCATGCCACCAGATTGCATTCACGTTCAGTAAAGCCATGTTTGCGACAGAACTTGATTGCATCTTCTGCACCCAATTCACTGTGATCACCGCCACGACCTTTGGCAATGTCATGGAATAGAGCAGCCAAATAAACAATATCGCGACGTGCCAGACGCTGGAACACTGAACTGACCACAGGGAAATTTTTTGCAAATTCAGGCTCTTTAAAGCGGTTTAAATTGCGCAGCAATAATAGGGTGTGCGCATCTACGGTATAAATATGAAACAGGTCATATTGCATCAGGCCCATAATTTGGCCAAATGCAGGAATATAATTGCCTAAAACGCTATATCGCTTCATCGCAACCAAAGTGTCATAAAGACGATGCGGTGAACGAATAATCGCCATAAACAAGGCTTGATGTTGAGGATTATCTCTGTAGTTTTGATCAATACGTTTTGCAGCAAGGATCAGAAGACGCAAGGTACGTGCGCGAATGCCTTCAATTTCAGGGCGATTGGCCAATAAATAGAAAATTTCTAGAATTGCGCTTGGACGTTCTGAGAAAATTTTATGATGCTGTACCGCGAGTTTGCCATCCACCAGTTTGAAGTTTTCATTAATTTCTTCAATTTTGCGTTCATAGTTGGGCAAACGTGGCGTAATCACCGATTCATTAAAGTAAGCCAGCAGCATTTCATTGAGTGTTGAGACTTGCTGCGCGCTACGATAATAACGCTTCATGAATTGTTCGATTGGATAGTTGGGTGGCTGATGTTCTTCACGGGTGTAGCCAAACAGGGCTGCAATGTCGCGTTGGTAATCGAACAACAGACGGTTTTCATCACGCTTGGTTAAGCGGTGTAAATGATGGCGGATTTCCCACAAAAAACTTTCCGCTTCTTCTAATACCCCTAGTTCAAAATCGGAAATAAAACCTAAATGTACCAGATCATAAATGCGATTGACCCGAAAATGGCGTTTTGCAATCCAGCCAATTTGGTTAATATCACGAATACCGCCCGGTGCATTTTTAATATCTGGTTCTAAATTACTTTCAGTATTGTTGTGCTGGGCATGACGTCGTGCCTGCTCATCCATTTTGGCATCAAAAAAGGTTTTATCTGTCCAGGTTTGCGAAACAATACGACGCGGCCATTTGGCTAAATGTTGATTGCCAATAATCAAGCGTGACTCAATCAGGGCAGTGGCTACAGTTAAATCGCTGGTAGCCTGTTCCACACAGTGGGAAATGGTACGTACACTAATGCCCGGTTTAAAATTACCGACATCCCAAAGGGAGGAGATAAAGGTTGAAATCAACTTTTCCTGATCTGGAGTGATTTCATCTTCTGATAAAATCATGATGTCGATATCGGAATAGGGTAACATTTCCCGACGGCCATAACCGCCAACGGCAAATAGTCCCAGATCAGTCTGATCCAGTTCAGCATGCCTCCAGAGGAATTCCAATGCCTCATCAATCAGATTTGATCGGGCCAAAATGATTTCTCGGATTGACTGTCCATTTTCAAAACCTTCCTGAAGCTGATTTTCAACATCGGTGCGCCATTGATTGATCGCCTGAATGTCATGGTTACTTTTAACGTAATTCAACAGCGGAGAGGTATTGATCATGAACAGAGATCCATAAATAAGGTGATACGTTTAGTTTTGCTGAACAATGACTTGAGTCGCCGTATGCAATGCAAGTTCACGTGCTTGATCGGTTGTTTCGGCACGTGCCGTTGCCACACCCATGCGACGACGTTTAAAACCTTCGGGTTTACCAAAAAGCCGTAAATCTGTGTCCGGATTAGATAAAGCAAGATTTAAGCCAGAAAAAGACAGATTGTGATCATCAACACCCGCATAAATAACTGCACTTGCTGCAACGCTATGGCGTGTTGTATTCACAGGCAGGCCTAAAATGGCACGTGCGTGCAGTTCAAATTCGCTCTGGAATTGCGATGCAAGTGTCACAAGCCCCGTATCATGCGGACGTGGTGATACTTCACTAAACCATACTTTATCGCCTTTGACAAACAGTTCGACTCCGAAAATACCGCAACCGCCCAAGGCTGCTGTTACTTTATGTGCAATCCGTTTAGATTCCTCTAAAGCTGCTGGAGTCATAGCTTGAGGCTGCCAGCTTTCGACATAATCGCCAGCATCTTGACGATGTCCGATCGGGTCGCAGTATTGAGTTTCGATTTCACCCGTTTCTGCATTTTTAGCCCGAACTGTCAGTAAGGTAATTTCAAAGTCGAAATCAATTTGTGATTCCACAATGACTTTGCCTTGATTCACACGACCGCCAGTTTGGGCATATTCCCAAGCTGCATCAACCTCATCAAAATTTTTAACCCGCGATTGTCCTTTACCTGAAGAAGACATCACTGGTTTGACGAAATTCGGATAGCCAATATCATCACAAGCCGCGCGGAAAGATTCAATCGAGTCGGCAAAACGATAGGCAGAAGTTGGTAAACCCAGTTCTTCGGCGGCCAAACGGCGGATACCTTCACGGTTCATGGTGAGGTTGACGGCTTTTGCTGATGGAATAACAGTCGCAATATTTTGTTGTTCAATATCAACTAAAACTTCAGTCGCAATGGCTTCAATTTCAGGAATAATGAGGTTGGGTTTAACTTGTTGTATCAGTTGTTTGAGTTGTTCGGCATTTGCCATATTTAAAGTATAAGCATAATGTGCAACTTGCATGGCAGGTGCGTGATCATAACGGTCAGCAGCGTGAACCTCCACGCCGAGACGTTGCAGAGAAATCACCACTTCTTTACCCAACTCTCCTGAACCTAATAGCAAAACTTTAAACGCAGAAGCTTGAAGGGGAGTACCAATAGTCACGCTCATGTAAATCATCCATGCTTGATTTTATGGGCTTTTAGCATAGCAGAACTGATGGGGGTGATAAGCCTGGATTCATATAAAATAATGATATTGTCTAACAATTTTATTTATAAAGTTATTTAAAAAATCTCCCTAAATTCCTCTTTATAAAAGAAGGATCTTGATAGGGAGTTTAGATATCTAGGCTTTAGAAATAAAAAGGCAGGTAGGTATAAATCAAACCATAGGTCACGGCTGCGGTTAAAGTCGCAGGAACAATTTGCTTAAACTTAAAATACAGCCCGGCTAAGGTTAAAAAACCCATCAACATGGCAAAGCTTTTATTTGGTGTTTCCATCAGCGGCGGAAGAGTGGCGACCACTAACATGGAACTAATCGCGGCAATACCAATACTGCCTAAAGCAATTTTGATCCAGACCGAGCCACGTTTTTGTGATTTTTGCTGATGTTTTTGAAGCACATAAAAAGGACCGAAACGTGAAGCAAAATTGGCAATTCCGACAATGATCCCCACCAGAATAATTTCAAGATTCATGAGGCTCTCCAAATTCATCATCATGCTGTTTTAAAATATAGTGCTTAAATAAACCGGCTAAAATACCGGATAAAATTCCAATGAAAATCGCAGCCGATAAATTAATGAAATAACAGGCGATAGCGGACACAATTAAACAAACAGCGACGATAAAAGTATGTTTCTTTTCAAATGCCGCCAGCAGGAAGCTCAAGAACAGGGCAGGAAGCAGGAAATCCAGCGCGGCTTGCAAAAATTGCGGTAAGTGACTGACTTGGTCCGCGAATAAGCCCCCTAAGAACGAACCCAAAGCCCATGATATCCAGCTGAACAGGCTTACCCCCAACATCCAGGACTCAGACCATTCCTGACGACGTTGCGATAGTTTAATCATCCCGGAAGCAAACACTTCATCGGTTAGACCCCACGCCCAAAAGGCTGTCTTTTTTAGGTTTAATTTATCTTGAATCAGGTTTTGAAGGGCTGGACCATAGAGTAGATGACGAATGTCTAAAGCAATCACGGTGAGGGCTGTCATCCAGATGGATGTACCACTACCCAGTAAAGCCACCACTAAAAACTGACTGGCACCAGCATACATAGAGCAGGATAAAAACAGGGCCTCCCAAGGAGTAAAGCCAAATTGTGTTGCAGAAACACCGAAAGCAAAAGAAACAGGAAGATAGGTAAAAATAATGGCTTGACTATCTTTAGCGCCTTGCCAAAAGCCAGCAGCTTGTACTGGAAGGATTTTGTGCTCAGACACGACACACCTAAGGAGAATTAGACAATGAGGGGAAAATGTTGATTGAGTATTCTACCCGAATTCACTAGCATAGTGCCGAAATGTTTGTATAGGCAGCGGATATGTTTGCGTTCAAATCACGTGCAATCGTGATGATTTCTGTACTGTGCAGTATTTTTGCATTGCAGGCTTGTGGTAACTCATCTGAAGAACCGAAACAGAAAGTTGAAATTAAGGCTGCACCCAAGCTCACTAATGATGCGACCAGCTATGCCAATGAAGCCTGGAAATTCATGAATCAGGTTGACGGTTTGGTATATGCAAAACAACTGGACGTACTTGAAGAACAGGTTCGTAAGCCGGCCCGCAAGTTAAGCACCGATTGGCGTATTAATGTCAAAATGACCGATTCTGTGACTGAAGGCAAATATGCCCTATGTCGTAAAGCATTGACCAGTCTGGAAATATGGGCGCGTGAAACAATAGATCAATCCAGTTCGGTTGCACAAAAGCAGACAGATTACGAACGAGATAAGCAACAGTGTAAGGATGCAATTGATAATCCTGAACTTGGAAATACTGACCCGAAAAAGAAAGGGGTTTAATATAGTTAAAACGAGGCAAAGGCCTCGTTTTTTTTCGTTCATTTTTTGAATTTTATTTCTACTTATAGTTTTAAAGAATGAATAAAAGAATAAAATGAAAATACAATAAGTATATAAAATTATCTCCAAGTGATAATTTATTTATAATAATTGGTGTTATTTTATATTTGTTTGGATTAAATTCTAATTTTATTTAACTCTAAAATTATCAGGAGTAAAAAAAATTGTTTCATAAAGTGTTTTTATCAATAAGTATGGCTGTTGTTTTGAGTGCTGTGAGTAATGGGGTAATTGCAGCAGAACAATTACAGTCAATCCAATCTACATCAGAAAGTGAAAATGAAGTTGCGCCTTGTAGCAATGATTTTGATAACGTTAATGTTTGCCAATTACGTTCGTAATGGATTGCTATAAGAATAATAAGTGCGATATTAATCTAGGCCTAATGATGCCTGAATAAGATAAATATTGTAACGGTACTGCCTCTCAATCATTCAGATCTTATTTATATATATTCTGTTATTTAAAAGTCTGAAGATGCATGTGCGATTCGATGCAATTTACCCAGATCAAAAATTTCGATTTTCCGAAAAGAAAGCCGCAAAATACTCTGCTTCTCTAAGTCTTGCAGTTCCTGGTTTACGGTTTGTCGGGAACAGGTCAGCATTTGCGCCAATTGTTCTTGAGATAAATGAATGGTATTTGTTTCAATCATCAAATGATTGCCATAGCCATTTAATATAAAGAGTAAGCGCTGCGCTAAACGTTGCGTGAGGCTTTGCGTCTGAATTGCAATCAGCTCTAAAAAAGCAAAGCGTAACTTTTGACTGGTCAACTGTGCAATGTGATACCAGAACAGAGGATATTGTTGCAGTAAATTTTTTATCGCTGCACTGGGAATGTGTAAGATCAGGCTCTTTTGAGTCGTAATGGCATTGTGGGAGCGGGGCTGGGCATCGACCAGTGATATTTCGCCAAACCACATAATTGGTTCCACAATCGCCGCTACAGATTCTTTACCTTCAATATCGATATAGCCTAAGCGAACCGCGCCTTCTAAAACAGCATAGATGCCATTGAATGAATTTCCTGAACGAAAGATGGCCTGTTCCTTAGCAAAATGCTGTTGAACAGCATGACTGACAATAAATTCCTTGAACATTGAAGGTAATTGTGAAAACCATGCATTATGTTCTAAATGATCAATATAAATGGGTTCTAGCACTTCAATTCCTTTTTTGAAGTCAGTTGTCATTTAGCCGACAACTTTGTCTTGGGTTTTTTTATATAGTGAAAGGATGAGTGTAGCAAGGAAGAATAACATGACCAAATTAGAACAGCTGTTAAGCCAGTATGCAGCGTATCACCTAGATCACAAAAATATTTTGACGCATTTTGTGGGTATTCCTTTAATTGTGTTTGCGATTCTCTGCTTAACTGCAAGAGCAGGGGGGATGCTGTCAGGAATGGAAATCACCTTGGCATTAGTGCTGATAGTAGTCACCAGTATTTACTATTTTAGCCTCGACCGAATTTTTGCTTTAATTATGTTGATCATTCTGATCGCTGCCTATCCCTTGGCTTTGAAAATTGCCCATCTAGAACTCGTAGTTTGGTTAAGCTTAAGTATTGGTATTTTTGTGGTAGGTTGGGTATTTCAGTTTGTGGGACATTTTTATGAGAAGAAAAAGCCTGCTTTTACCGATGATATTATTGGTTTAGCGATTGGGCCCTTATTTGTTTTGGCAGAACTGGTATTTATGCTCGGTTTTCGTAAGGAATTGGAGCAGCGTATGCTTGATCATGCACGTCTATTACGCGCTGAAATGGATGTCAAGACTGTGAATATCACTTAACATGCATAGCTTAAACATAAAAAAGCCGGTTTATTGAACCGGCTTTTTTATGTACCGTTATGAGGCAGGCCGTTTTAATATTTGGATGCCTGTTTTTCAGGGGTTTTGTTTTCGTGCATATTTTCATGCATAGGGGCTTGAGGTGCAGTAGTTTTAGAGGCGGAAGTTGCAGCTTTTTTATCCGTTTTCATCATGTTGTGATCTGAGTTCATCATTTGATGCTCTGCTTTTTTCTCATGATTTGCTGTATGTTTTGGAGCATGGGCAGTTGAAACACATTTACCGCCTTTATGATTTGGACCTGTACCTCCCGTCATGGTGGTGCCTTTAGGGCAAGCAAATGCAGTTGCACTAAGCATAGTGAGGATAGCTGCTGTAAAGATTGTGCTGAGTTTTTTCATTTTCATTATTCTGAAATAAAGGCATTAGTGCCTGTAGATAAATTAGGCAAATTTGATTAGGGATTGAGTTGTAACATGGTTGCTAAACAGCAAGATTTTAGGATGAAATTGTCGGCATATTTTTAGTTTTAAGCTAGCATTAAGCTTATGCGGGATCTGATTAAATCAGAATAAAATAGTGGATTGCGCTTATATTAAATAGCCTAAGTTATTAGGCATTAAAACCATTCATATTAAAAACTGGATCTAATGCAAAATTATAAGGTATCTAATTAACTCTCAAAGTTGAATTAGTCAAAATGGAAAAGTACGGGCGGGTTAGCACTTCTTTTATAAACAATGTTTCGAGGCTTCCTGAACTTTAAACAATCTCCCTATTTAGCCGGAAAAAGAAGGGATATTTCAATGCTCGGATTAAAGCTGCATGTTGTAGGGACTTAAAGGTTTATCTTAAGTCAATTTTAACAATCTAAGAAAATAAAAAAGCCAGCGTAGCGCTGGCTTTTTTGCTGTCGGATTAGACGTTAAAACGGAAGTGTAAAACATCACCGTCTTGAACGATGTAAGTTTTACCTTCTAGACGCCATTTACCAGCTTCTTTTGCGCCAGCTTCGCCGTTGTATTGAATGAAATCATCATAAGCAACACATTCAGCGCGAATAAAGCCTTTTTCAAAGTCAGTGTGAATCACACCGGCCGCTTGAGGTGCAGTCGCGCCAACCTTAACTGTCCATGCACGAACTTCTTGTACACCTGCAGTGAAGTATGTTTGTAAGCCAAGCAGTGAATAGCCTGCACGGATTACCACGTTAAGACCTGGTTCTTCCATACCCATTGCTTCAAGGAATTCAGCACGGTCTTCATCTTCAAGCAAAGAAATTTCTGCTTCAATCTGGTTGCAAAGTGGAACCACAATCGCATTTTCTTCAGCCGCTAATTTTTTAACTGCATCCAGATGTGGATTGTTTTCAAAACCATCTTCAGCCACGTTGGCAATGTACATGGTTGGTTTTAAAGTCATTAAACCAAAACCACGCACCAATTTACGTTCATCATCATCAAGATCAGCTGCACGAGCCGGTTTGCCTTCATCCAGTAATGGTTGGATTTTCTCCAAAATTGCTTTAACAGCAATCGCTTCTTTGTCGCCACTTTTTGCAGATTTTGTTAAACGGGTGATGGCTTTGGCAACGGCTTCAAGGTCAGCCAGTGCAAGTTCTGTGTTGATGGTTGCGATGTCATCTAGCGGATCAATTTTACCATTTACATGAATCACGTTTTCATCTTCAAAACAACGAACCACGTGTGCAATTGCATCGGTTTCACGGATGTTGGCAAGGAACTGGTTACCCAAGCCTTCACCTTTAGAGGCACCTGCAACCAAACCTGCAATATCAACGAATTCCATAGAAGTTGGAATCACGCGTTGTGGTTTTACAATGGCGGTCAATTTGTCTAAACGTGGATCAGGTACAGGAACAATACCGGTGTTTGGTTCAATGGTACAGAACGGGAAGTTTTCTGCAGCAATCGCAGCTTTAGTCAATGCATTGAAAAGTGTAGATTTACCAACGTTCGGCAAGCCGACAATACCGCAATTAAAACCCATGTAATGACTCACAAAGTATACTTTAAAAATTGTGGCTGATTTTACATGAAAGCCACCACAAAGTCAGGTCATGGCTTTCATGTTTATTGAAAACAACTGAAATGTATATCCTTTAAATTTTACGTTTGTCCAGTTGGTTGGCAAGGGTGTCGCCCGTTGTTTGAATGAGCATGACTAAAACAATCAGTACAACAATAACGGCAAGCATGATTTGCATATCAAAACGCTGATAACCATAACGGTAAGCAATATCTCCCAAACCGCCTGCGCCAATAGCACCAGCAATTGCGGATGAGTTGATCATGGTAACTAAAGTGACGGTAAATCCTGCCACAATACCGGGTAGCGCTTCTGGAAGCAGTACATGCCAGACAATCTGTTTGCGGTTACAGCCCATGGCTTGTGCAGCCTCGATCAAGCCCTGATCGACTTCACGCAAACTGACTTCCGCAATACGTGCAAAGAAAGGTGTTGCAGCTAAGGTCAAGGGAACAACGGCTGCCCATACCCCATAACTGGTGCCAACGATAAGTCGAGTCAATGGAATCAGTGCGACCATTAAAATCAGGAAGGGAATGGAGCGGGTAATATTTACGATCCATCCCAAAGACTGATTAATGCTTTTCGAAGGATAAATACCGTATTCCGAAGTATTGACCAAAATCACGGCCATCGGCAGACCAATCAGCAAGGCAAAAAATGCTGAAACCCCGACCATCACTAAAGTATCGATGGTGCCAGTAATCAACAGATCAATGAGTTGGTCGTGCATAGCCCAATACCTCTAGATGCGCAATCTGGTTTTTTAATTGTTGCGTGAGTTGCTGGAGATCAATATCTAGATCAGCTATACCAACGATTAACGTACCGACTAAATGATTTTGTATGGTATCAATATGACTTTGATAGAGATGTACCGAATGCCCAAAGCGATTTAAAATTTGTGCAAGATCAGGAGAATGTCTAGCTTCACTGGCATATTTCAGTTTTAAAATGGTATGTGAAGCCGCATTGTCCTTTTCTGGATAAACGGTAAATGGCAAATTCAGTTGTTCCAGATTGAGTAGCTCTTGGGTAATCGGCTGTTCTGGATTAGAAAACACAGACCAGACTTGCCCAGACTCTACAATTTCGCCTTTCTCAATTACCACCACCTGATCGCAGATTTCACGGATCACCTGCATTTCATGGGTAATCAACACAATGGTAATTCCCAGTTTCTGATTGATTTCTTTGAGCAGGGAAAGCACAACCGAGGTACTTTCAGGATCGAGTGCAGAAGTCGCTTCATCGCAGAGTAAAATTTCAGGATGACTAACCAAAGCACGGGCAATCCCGACACGCTGTTTTTGCCCACCCGAAAGCTGTGACGGATAATGTTGCGCCTTATCGCTCAGCCCGACCAGTTCCAGCACTTCATTGACGCGCTGTTGAATGTCCGCCTTATTAAAGTTGGAAATTTTCAAAGGCAGGGCGACATTTTCCCAAACGGTTTTTGCCGACATTAAATTGAAATGCTGGAAAATCATGCCAATTTTTTGGCGCAACTGAATTAAATCCTGATGACTTAAGGTGGCTATTTCCTGTTGATGAATATGAATATTGCCTTCATTGGCCTGTTCCAATCCATTTAGGGTACGAAGCAGCGAGGATTTGCCTGCACCACTTTTACCAATAATGCCCAGAATCTTGCCTTGTGGAATATCTAGATTAATATTCTTTAAGGCATGTACCTGTTTGTCCTGTACATCATAAAATTTATTCAAGTGCCGGATTTGAATATGCGGCACGGAAAAATCGATTTGTGAACCGAAACTCACCATGGTTATTCTCCTTATTTCCAGCCTTCAAACCACATGCCTTGGCCAAAATCTTCATTCAAAATTTCGCGAACTTTGGCAGAGTTTTGAAAGGCTTGGACAAAAGTCGCCAGTTTTTGGTCTTGATCCGGGTAGTCTTTACGCGTCACAAATAAAATGGCGTATTTTTTATCCACTGGGTCGACAATTAGGGCTGAATTTGGGTCAGCGACTTTGGCCATTTTTAAATAATGCGGGAAGCCCATAATCAGGTCAGCTTCGTTATACGCATGCGCTGTTTGTGGACCTTCAACTTCAATTAACTTGAGCTGTTTCGGGTTGCTGGTGATGTCCTGCAATGTAGTCAATTCATTGTTGATATCTTTTACAGTAAGCAAACCTGCACGAGCCAATAGCGTCAAGCCACGGGATAAGTTCACAGGATCATTCGGCACCACTACTTTGGCTTGATCTGGAATTTGATTAAGCGAACGATATTTTTTGGAATATAAACCGACATGACTGCCAGAACCTTTGCCAAAGGCATACAGGTTATAACCCGTTTCACGTACGGCATTGGCCAGAAACACACTCTGCTGAAAGAAGTTGGCATCAATATCGCCGTTCTGAACCGCAACATTGGGTGCTTGCCAGTCTGAAAACTCGATCAGTTCGACATTAATACCTTGGGCTTTAACATCGTCAGCCACACTTCTTAAAAGTTCAGCATAGGGTGGGCTAATACCTATTTTAAGGGTGCTGCTGTTTTTATCGCTATTGATCCAGCGATAGCCTGTCAACCCGACCACAAGTGCAATCACTACTGCTGCGATGACCCAAAGTTTGGTATTGTTTTTAACTGTATTTGACATGATCTTATTTCCAGCCCGGGAACCAGAGTTTGGCACCAAAATCGGTATCTAAAGCTTGTTTCACTTTTGCAGAGTTCTGATAGATATCAACAAACTTTTTCAGCTTGTCATTTTTATCTTCATAGTCATCACGCACGGCAAACAGGATGGCATAGCGTGTGTCAGTGTTAGAGTCAAATAACAAGGCTTGTTCCGGATCAGCCGTTTTCGCCAGACGTAAGTAATGCGGGTAGCCAAAAGCCAGATCGACATCATCAATGGCACGTGCGGTTTGTGGGCCTTCCACTTCTACAAACTGTAATTTTTTAGGGTTGGCCGCAATGTCTTTCAGGCTAGATAAATAGTTTTCAGGATCTTTAAGGGTAATCAGTCTTGCCTGTTGTAAAAGTAATAATGCACGGCCCTGATTCACTGGATCATTGGGAACGACCACTTTGGCATTGTCTTTTAATTCATCAAAGCTTTTGATTTTCTTTGAATACAAACCCACATGCGTTGCAGCTCCTTTAGCGAATGCCTTGATCTTAAAGTCGGTTTTCTTTTTCGCGTTATCCAGAAAAGGCTGATGCTGAAAGAAATTGGCATCAATATCGCCATGATTCAGGGTGATATTCGGTGTGTTCCAGTCAGAGAATTCTACCAGTTTCACATTTACGCCTTGTTGTTTGGCCTCATCAGCTGCGACCTGTAACGGTTTGGCAAAGGAGGGACTGATCCCAATCACTAGTTCATCAGGAACAGATTTTTTTTGTTGATTCCAGACTGCCAGTCCAATAATTACGGCGGCAATAATCACCCCAATAATGGTGAATTTGGTTTTCGCTGTTTGTGCCATGTTGCACCTCAAAATTTATGCGGATTGTTTTTGCTTTAAGTTAGAGTTCGAAGTTGAGGCGGAGCTTTGACATCGAAATTGCTGAACAGGATGTGAGGCAGACAGTCGGTCGCCTTGATTAAAGAGTTTGTGTCTTAAACTGCCGTGTTCATATGCGGTTTTATAACGGTCACGCTGTTGTAATTCAGGAATCACCAGTCGGACAAAATCATAGTGCGATTCAGGGGCAACGGTACGGGTCAGGTTAAAACCATCGATTCCTGTTGCATCCAGCAGTTGAATCAACTTTTCAGCGACAGTCGTACCGCTGCCGACAATTAAGGGATAACGTCCACCAAGTACATGCTGCGCTTTTAAATCATTTTTAGTGATTTTCTGTTCTTTAAACTTATTGTTCACTGAAGCAATGCTGTTGGTCTTTTGATAGGGAATGGCTTCGTCATCGGCAAATTTAGATAAATCAATACCGACTGAACTAGAAAAATGGGCAAGACCCGCTTCAGGACTGGCATAAGCAATATATTCATCCAGTTTTTGCTGAGCCAATTGATCAGTTTCAGCAGTCACCACGGTAATGCCGACAAAAATTTTAATTGCTTCAGGATCACGTCCTTGATCGGTGGCTTGCTGACGAATTTGATCGACCTGTTTTTTGATTTTTTCCGGTTGATCGCCCCCAATGAACATGCCTTCTGCATGCTGAGTCGCAAAAGCTAAACCATGAGGAGACGCGCCCGCCTGAAATAAAACAGGGGTACGTTGAATCGATGGTGAAACCTGAAACACACCCTGACTTTGGTAAAACTGACCTTGATGCTGAACTGGATGAACTTTAGCGGGATCGGTAAAAATACGATTCTGTTTATCTTTTAAGATGGCATCGTTTTCCCAGGAACCTTCCCAGAATTTATAGCAAAGCTGTAAAAACTCTTCGGCTTGCGCATAGCGCAGATCATGGTCTTTCAAGCCTTTTTCACCAATCAGGCGTTGTGCGCTGTCTAAGTAACCGGTGACAATATTCCAGCCGATACGGCCATGGGTCAGGTGATCTAAACTCGCAAAACGGCGGGCAAATTGATAGGGTGATTCATAGCTTAAATTCACCGTAATACCAAAACCTAGATTTTGTGTCACGGCAGCCATAGCTGAGACCAGGGTAGAGGGATCATGGCTCGGCAGCTGAATTGATTCTTTTAAAGTCAAATCAATGTCATTTTGATAGACATCATAAACCCCGGTAATGTCAGCAATGAATAAGCCATCAAACAGACCCTGTTCTAGGGTTTGAGCCAAATCCGTCCAGTAACTGAGTTCATTAAAACGATGTGACTCATCACGTGGATGGGTCCATAAACCGTGGTTGATATGCCCGACACAGTTCATGTCAAAGGCATTGAGCAGAATTTTTTTTGCTGTATTTGGCGTTGAGGTTGTTGTCATTACAATGTCCCCCGACGTGGCGGTAATACACCGTTTAACACATGATTGGCTATGAAATAGTATTTCCATCGAGAGGCATCATGCAGGGTATGTACACGGGCATTGCGCCAAAAACGGTCCAGCCCATCTTCACGCTGGCTGCCACGACTGCCTGCCAGTTCAATCAATTTTGACGATGCTTTCAATGCAGTTTCAGTACTGTGTGCACGCACCTTTGCGACATCGATTGAAGCTTTAGCAATATTTTCAACGGTCGGTTGTGGCTTGGCAGCGTCAATAGAACGTGCTGCCTGTTTCAGTAACACTTCAGAGGCACGCACATCGGCAACAATACGACCCAGTTCAAACAGGGTGAGCGGATCATCAGTGGCTTTGTCTACACCTGAATCAATCCATGGGCGCGCTTGACGCACACGAATCAGGGTTTCTTCAAATGCTGCACGGGCAATTCCGGTTTCAATAGAAGCATGCATCAATTGGGCAAACGGGCCGGAAATGGTCGGCTTTAAATAGGCAGTATCAAATGGAATAACATCTTCCGCTTCTACAAAAACATTACTAAATTTAACGGTGCCGCTGCCGGTGGTACGTTGTCCAAAACCCGACCAATCATCTACTAATTCTAGGTCTTGACTTTGACGCGGAATAAAAGCCAGAAATTCACGGCCCTGTTCGTCTTTCACCAATGTGGGAATGCGATGAGCAAATAAACTGCCAGTGCAATAAAACTTTTCACCATTGACCAAAAAACCGTGTTCAGTACGGCTAATGGCAGTTTGCTTTTGTGCAGCAGTTTTGGTTTTAAATTCGGCCAAGGCATTGCCAAAACGGGCACCTTTTAACACTTCGGCATAGAGTTTTTGTTTTTGTTGTTCTGTGCCGGTATTGCGTAAAATTTCCAGTCCATAAAAATGATTTTGCGGAATCTGACCAATTGAACCATCGACACCACTCATTAAGGCGATGACTTGAGCCACGGTATAGCTTGAAACCTCTGCACCACCATATTGCTTGGGTACGGTAATCGCCCATAAGCCGGATTGGCTGTACGCCTCAATTTGTTCAAAAGGCAGAATTCGCTCAGCATCACGTTGTACAGCATTCTGTTTAAACTGTTCTGCTAAAGCACGTGCAATTTCCAGTGCTTCAGCATCAGACTGAATAATATGTGCATGCGCCAACTGTTGTGATTGAGACTGGTTAAGTTCTTGATATGAAGTCATGTTTATTATTCCTTAAATCCAGGCGTGACGGGCAGGGAGTTGATGATTGAGGTAATAATTCCCAAGCGCATGCAATTTCCATCGCACGGGATCATGTAAGGTATGCACACGGGCATTGCGCCAATGTTGATCGAGGTTGTGCTGACTCAGACTAGAACGGCTGCCACCAAGTTCCAGTAATTTTTCAGAAATGTGCAGTGCAGCATCATTGGCATAGATTTTTGCTTCAGCGACTAAAATAGAGGCTTTTGCTGCTTGTTCATCCGTTACGGAATCGAGTTGATCCAGTTCATCTAAATACTCAGCCGCTTCATCCAGTAACAAGATGGCAGCATCCAGTAATACGTTCGATTTACCGACTTCTTGCAAGGTGTAATGTTCAAAACTGGCTTTTTCAACTTGTGCATCGACAATCGGACGTGCTTTTTGTACTGCCGTTAAGGTGTCCGCAAACGCAGCTTCTGCAATACCGACATCAATTGCAACTTGCATCAGCTGAGAATAAGCACCCCGATAAGATGGTTGCGCTGATAATTTACGTTCATCAAAAATCAGTAAGGGATCGACTTCAACATGGTCGAGTTTGACCGTGCCACTTGAAGTGGTACGCTGACCAAAGCCATTCCAGTTATCAACAACTTCAACACCGGCAGCATCACGATTCACAATGGTTAAAACCACATGACCTTCTGGATGAATGGCTTTAATCGCCAACCAGTGGGCAAAACTACTACCGGTCGAATAAAACTTTTCACCGTCTACAAAGTAATGACCATCTTCAAGGGTTAACAGCGTATTTAAGGTTTTACTGTCTTTGGTATGACGTTCCGGGCCGCCATTGGCCAAGCGTTTGCCTTGTAAAATTTCTTGATAAATAAACTGTTTTTGCTGCTCTGTCCCCATAATCTGGATCATATTCAATAAGGCAATCTGGTTTTGCGGAATTTGTCCCACACTGGAATCCGCTTTATTGAGAATACGAAATACATGTGCCAAGGTTTTATTGGAAACGAATGCACCACCAAATTGTTTTGGTATTCGAATGCCACCTAAGCCTTTCTGACTGAATAAATCAATTTCAGCAAAAGGCAAGAAGCGTTGTTGATCACGGTCATTGCGACCTTCCAATGCAAAATCTGCGACATGATAAGCAGCATGAATGGCTTCAAGATCGTTTTCAATTACATGAATATTTTCTGAAATTAAACGAGACATAATGACACCTTAAATCGATATCAAAACGCTACAAGTAAGTAGCTTTAAAATTAAGTAATTGCTTTAGCAAAGCTTATGAAAAATGATCTTTAGGATAAAAAATGATAGTTTTTGAATGAATTCGAATATGTTAAGTATTTAAAAATCTTCATAAATTAAATTTATTAAGTTTTTTATTTAAAGTTTTTTTAGTGGTTTATCTGCTTTAAAGATAATCAAGACAAAAAAATGTATAAAAATAAAGGGGCTAGCGTTAAAGATTAAACGGCTATTTTTGAATAAAAAGTACATTGTATTTCTAAGATAGGATGTCTAAAGTATCCGACCAAGGGCGCTGGTTTTTTATAGCCAGAGCTAAAAAAACAACTGTGGAGATTTTATGCGAATTTTATACCAGTTTCCTTTATCTCATTTTTGTGAGAAAGCTCGCTGGTTGCTCGATCATAAAGAATTAGATTATATTGCCCATAATCTGATCCCAGGTGTGCATCGTGCATTTGCACAATTAAAAACAGGGCAAAACCGTTTACCCATTTTACGTGACCAAGACCGCTGGATTGCGGATTCGACTGAAATTGCACTGTATTTAGATGAAGTCTATCCAGAACATTCTTTGCTACGTGCTGATTTGCAACAGCGTGAGCTAGCTTTAGAAATTAATCATCAAGCCACAGAGTTGGGGATGCATGTGCGTCGCTGGGGCTTGGCGCATACTTTGACTGAAAGCGAGGAATCTCTCGATATTCTGATTGGTGAAAAAGGCTATTTACGCCAATTTGAAAAATATTCAAAACCAATTATCAAAGCATTGTTGTCTAAAGGTTATCAGCTTAATTCAGATAAAGTGGCAGAGTCTAAACAGCGCATGGATGATTTGGTTGAACTTCTGAATCAGCGCTTAATTGAAAATCATGGACGTTATTTTGTCGGTGAGCGTTTAGGTTTGGCTGATATTGCTGTCTGTTCAATGCTTGCACCACTTTTGGAAATCCCGGGTACGCCTTGGGAAAAAGAGCATGGTGAAGATTTGTCTGAAGAATTTAAAAAATATAAAGAGACTTTAACTGAATTGCCGATCGGGCAATATGTACTGCGGATTTATCAAACCGAACGCAATGCTCGCGTAGACTGGCGTGGTATTTAAAACGTAATTCAGAGGAATATACACTCTATAGTGTGTATTTTTATGCTTACTCAGTGACTTACCAAATCCCACTTAACCAAATGCAATCGGCTGACCGAGTTCTAAATTGGGTGTTAATGTTGGTAAAGATGATGCATCCTAACTCGGTCGTGTGCTGCTACCCAAAATTTTGCGAATTGAATTTGTAATACTTTGAATCCCTTCGACGATGCTGCCGAAATCAAAACTGTTTTAAAGCAGATGAAATATCTTCTATACCGCCAAAATTTAGCTTGTTGTCATTATTGAAATTACTTAATACTCAGCTTAAGTCTATAGCATTGAAGTCGCATTCACTTAGACTGCCAAGGTCAGTTCGTGAGGGCAGAAATGTCGATATGGTTACTAATTAAGCCGCTTAGTGAAGTTTTTGTTTGCGTTTCCGCAGTTACACAGGACCCAGGTTGGTTTTTATGAGGCTTAGAAATTTAGAAGCTGTACCCCTTGCTTGTGTAATATATGTTTTTAAAAATGCGCTATTTTTATTTTTACTAGGACGCTTCTCTTTCAATCTATTTTTATACAGCTGTAGAAGATAGCTGGTGGTCGTGTTTTCGATACTCGAATTGATCAGTTTTATCTTAAAGTTAGTCCTGAATTCAAAGCATTTAAAAATAAAGATTTAATAGACATTACCATGGGGCATTTTTTTATAATTAAATGACCCATAGTCATCTAACTCAGCATGAATCAAAATTTTCTTTATGAATGAATTTGGTCTTTGGAAAATATTTTCATAATATTAAAAATTTATGAAAAATAAGTGATTATTGTATAGTAAGTATAGGGTAGTATTTTACGTATTTATTGGATATTGAGAAAGAGTATAAAAATGGAACTGGATCGTTTTGATAAACAAATTCTGGAAATTTTGAATCAGGAAGATGCGAATTTAAATGAACTTTCAGAACGGATTAATCTTTCTGTAAGCTCTGTGCATCGAAGGATTAAGCATTTGATTGAAGCCAATATCATGACGCATTTAAAGCGTGATATTAACTATGCCAAGTTGGGTTTTAGCCTGCATGTTTTACTACAGGTATCTTTAAATAAACATGACACCGATACTTTCGCTAAGTTTTTAGAGGAACTGGAAAATATTCCTGAAGTAATTAATGCCTTTTTAGTCACAGGTCAATCTGCCGATTTTATTGTCGAAGTGGTCGCAAAAGATATGGAAAATTACAGTGAAATTCTTTTAAAACGTATTGGTAAAATTGAGCATGTGGTGGCATTGCATTCGAGCTTTGTGATTAAAGAATATAATGTGTTGAACTGTAGCGGCTTACTCAATCGGGTATGAGGCGAAAATTTATTTTTATATTGGAACAATGATTATTTGTTTTTTTTAAGCTTATAAAAAACGCACCATGCGGTGCGTTTTAGATTAGAAAAGATATTAGCCTTCAAGTTGCTCTAATACTTCATCTGAAAATTCTACGTTAGTATAAACGTTTTGAACATCATCAAGATCTTCAAACATATCAATCATTTTCAAAATCATTTTGGCTTGATCGACGTCTGTAATTTCAGCTTTAGTTGATGGACTCATCACAACTTCAGCGTTGTCAGATTTTAAACCTGCCTCAGATAAAGCATCCTGTACGTCACCAAAGCTTTCAGGGGTCGTAATAACTAAGATTTGATCTTCATCAACTTCAATATCTTCAGCACCAGCTTCTAAAGCCACGTCCATGATTTTATCTTCTAAAGAAACGTCTTCAAAAGTAATTTCACCACGTTTGGTAAATAGATAAGCCACTGAACCTGCTGTACCTAAGTTACCATTGGTTTTAGAGAAGCAATGACGAACGTCAGGTACAGTACGGTTTAAATTGTCTGTCATTGTCTCGACTAGAACAGCTACACCACCCACACCATACCCTTCGTAAGTGACTTCTTTTAAGTCATCGTTATCTTCGCCACCCGCACCACGTTGAACAGCACGGTTGATCACATCACGTGTCATATTTACAGACAATGCCTTTTCGACAACAGCACGTAGACGAGGGTTACTTCCCACATCGGGACCGCCGAGTTTTGCAGCTGTGGTTAATTCACGAATGTATTTGGTAAAAACTTTACCACGGCTCGCATCTTGTTTTGCTTTGCGATGCTTGATATTGGCCCACTTGGAATGACCCGCCATGCGAAATATGCTCCTTGTAGATTGGCTTTATGCCTAATCGAATGTGTCAAATTCTACCATAAGCCCTTTTTTCTTAGAAAGGGCTAGGTTTTGAGTTTTTTAAACAAATGTCACTTAGATCTTATCTTCAGTAATTTTTTTAGGTTCTGGAATAACAATATCCAGACCTACCTTATCTTTATAGAGTTGTTTAAGTAAAGCTAAGTCATGGTTGATTTCAGTCGGGTATATTTTTCCTAAAATGCCACCTTGCTTGGTATTTGAATTGGCATACATTAAAACGATAGGAACACCAGCTGCTTTGGCAATATGCCAGAAACCTGTACGTATCGGTCTTCTTGTTTCACCAGTTTTGGCACGCGTGGCTTCAGGTGCAATCACCAGATTGAATTTTTCATTTTGCTGAAAATGTTCAACCATAACAGACACGATATCCTTATTGGATTTACGATCGACTGCAATACCGCCAATGGCTTCTAATAACGGTTTCATCGGACCCTTAAATAATTCTCTTTTAATCAAGGTATGAATTTTCATATCATAAATCTGAAAGAGGGCAAGGGAAAGAACTGCATCCATCATCGAAGTATGTTCAAAGCCTACAATGACCTGTTTATTCTCAAGTACATCGGGTTCAACATGATAGGTCCATCCCGCAAGTTTAAATGCGGATTCACCAAGTAATTTTTTTAACATAGGAGGAAATTAGACAATTCGAAAGTCAGCTAATTTCTGCTTGTTCGTATTTATAGTCAAGAGGATATGTGTTGAAAATGAACAAATAAATACAGATGAATATAGTTTTAAAAATGCATGTATTAATTGTTTTTATATATAAACAGACCTTAATAAATATTTTAAAAATATTACTTAATATAAATTAAGTCTTAATAATGAGTTAAAATGACTATTCAGATCAAAAAATAACTATTAGACTTTTGTCGAAGATATAAGTTTCTGAACAGAGGGTTGAACTTCGCTTCTGTTTAATAAGGATTGAAAAGAATGATGTATTTTTCGACTTTTTTATTGGCGTTCGGGTTGTTTACGCTGGTTATTGTGTGGTCTTTAATCGAAATTCTTCTAGAATCCCGTAAAGAAGGCAGTTTTGGTTCTTAAGTAGGTTGCTAATCTAATGTT